>JAQTZF010000001.1 GCA_028687915.1 Candidatus Daviesbacteria bacterium
ATTGGTACCACAGCTCCAACCAGTCCAGTCCATATTTATACATCCGCTGCAGCCCCCCAATTTACATTTGAGCGTGCTACAGTTGCCGGAGTAGGTATTTTATTTAAAAATCCTTCTGTAAATTGGACTGCCGGATATAGTAATACTAATAGTGGCTTTGCTATTGGCCCAACCGCTGGTGTAGATAATTCTGCTTTTATTATTAAAGACACCACTGGAAATATTGGTATTGGAACTACTGCTCCAGGTTCAAAACTCGGGATAATGGGTGCTGTTGGTATTGGAACAACTTATTCAAGCATAGCAGCCCCTGCCAATTCGTTAATAGTTGAAGGCAATATTGGAATTGGAACTACAAACCCTGCCAGATCACTTGAAACCACCGGTTCAATCAGAATGGGACCATTAATTACTGGTGGAGGTACTGCAGTTGCTATGTATCGTGATGCCAATGGGGATCTGGCAGATTCCACTTCCAGTATTCTCTTTAAAACAGATATCACACCATACCCTTCAGTATTGGAAAAAGTCTTACAGCTTAACGCAGTTAACTTTAAATGGAATGATCTTACCCCTACTCCGGGAGCCTCTGATTTCGGTATGATTGCTGAACAGGTTAATTCAATTATGCCTGACTTGGTTATTTATAATACTGATGGTGTAACTCCACACGGACTAAAGTATGACAAAATGGGATTAATTGCCCTAAAAGCTATTCAGGAATTATCAGATAAAGTAAACAGCTATAACCTAACTTTTGATTCTGAAGGTAATGTAATTTTACCAAAAGTTAAGATTGATAACCTGGTAATTGCATCAGATATCCCACTTGATGGATCAACCACTAAAAATTATTTTGATGTAGCAGCAGTAATTGATGAGCAAATCGCAAGTAACAAATTACAAGATACAAATATTTTGGGACTACAATCAGAGGTAGCTTCACAATCAGCTGCACTTTCTTCCCATGAAACAGCTTTAGAATCATTAAGGGCAGAAATAGCCTCACTCAGTTCACAGTTAGTTAGTTCACAGTTCACAGCAACAAATTCAGCCACTCCTTCTGCTTCTACCGTGAACAATGAACCAATAACTAATAACGATTTGGATCTCACCCCTCCATCAATATTACTCGCCACCACTTCTGCTCAGCTGGTAGATTTATCAGTTACTTCTGAAGCTACTTTCTCAGGTAAATTAACAGCCTATAAAGCTACTATCTCTGATACCTTTAAGTCTTTGGGTAATACCTTCCTTGGAAATACTACTGTAGCAGGAGATTTTAGTGTTGATGGGACTTTATCCTTAACAGGTAGATCACTGAGTACTTTAGATACTTTATACATCCAAAATGGACCTTTAGTAGGAAACATAGATTTCTTTAACGGACAAGTCATTATTGATAAAACGGGTAAATTAACTGCTCAAAAAATAGCTTTACCAGCTAGTGTGTTAGGTGAAGCTCTCATTCCTGCTAATACTTTAGAAATCCCAATCTTTACCAGTGCTGTTACTGATAAATCAAAAGTATTCTTAACACCAAGCTCCTCAACAGGTGGGCAAGCCATTATATTAGGAGAAGTTGTTCCTGGAACAGGATTTGTAGCTAAATTAGATCATATTCTTAGCACTGATATTAAATTAAATTGGGTTATTTTTGATCAACAATGAAACAACCTAGACTTTTTCACTCTATTAGAAGAAAGAAGAAAGTACTCTTTCTTATTATTTTAGCCCTTTGTACAGGGATTTTCTTGTGGTTCTTTACTAATCCAGCCTCTGCTGCCTGGTGGGATGATAGTTGGACTTTTAGAAAATCAATTGCTATTACTGCCCATACTGCCTCTGAAAATAATGTATATATCTCTGTTACCCTGGATACAACAGATACATCCAGATTCCAGACTGATTGTGGTGATGTAAGGTTTACCAAACAAAATGGTGAACTACTTCCCTATTATATTGTTTCAGGGTGCGGAGGAGCTTCTACTGTTATTCATGTTAACTTTGATACTTTTCCTGCTGGAGCTCAAACTATTTACTATTATTATGGTAACCTTTCAGCCTCAGATGGTTTTAATCTGGCTGATTTTGCTACTCAGGCTTCTAATTATACTGTAGGTTCTTTGGGATCAGAGGAAAAAAGTGTGGGACCAGTAGCTTATTGGGGATTTGATGAAGGGCAAGGCCAAACCACCCAAGACTCCAGCCCTAATAACCTAGATGGGACAATTTCAGGAGCCACCTGGGAAACAGAAGATCAATGTGTTACTGGAAAGTGTTTATTTTTTGATGGTTCCACTAGCGGTGTCAGTTCTTCCAACAGCAGTCTTTTATCTCCAGCCAATATTACACTTTCGGTCTGGATAAAACCTACTTCCCTACCTACTCTTAACCAAGTTATGGGAATTATAGATAAAAGAGATAACGCTGGTGGTTCTGCTGGATATGTGCTTGAACTTTTTAATAACGGAGGAACTCAAGAAATTTTATGGATTACCCCCGCCGCCTCCGAATTCGTTACAACCTTACCTACTAATACCTGGTCCCATATTGTAATCACCCATAATGATACTACTGCAACCTTATATCTAAACGGCCAGAATCTTGGTTCTAAACCAGTAGCTCCTATAACTGATTACAATACTTCCCTCCTTATCGGTAGAAGATCTGATGGTGGTTATTTTAAAGGTTTTATTGATGATGTAAAGATTTATCCATTTGCCAAAACTGCTGCTCAAGTAAAGGCTGATTATATCTCTAAATCAGGAAGCTCTTCTGACCAAGGCTCTTCTGCAGTACTTGGAGCACAAAGCCAAAAATACCTATCTGATGGTTTAGTAGGTTACTGGAAGATGGAAGAAAGTTCTGATGGATCTGGAGCTGTTACTAGAAATGATTCTTCTGGAAATGGGAATAATGTGACTGATAACAATACTGTAGGTTCTGGAGCTGGTAAATTTAGCAATGCCGCTGATTTCGCACTAAGTAATAGTAATGAAATGCTCTCTATAGCCCATGCGTCTCAAACAGGATTAAACCCCTCTAGCCAAGTTACAGTAGCAGGATGGGTCAATCCCAGAAGTGTATCCTCAACAGAATGGATTATCTCTAAAGGAACATATAACTGCTGTGGCACACCCGCTTCCTATAATTACGCCTTGCGAATGTATAATGGAGGCCAGGTACAGTTTTCAGTCAGCACTAACGGAACTTCTTATGATGCATCAGCTTATTCCTCAGTCAGTTTAACCGCAGGAACATGGTATTACTTAGTCGGTGTTTATGATGGTAAAAATCTACAAGTTTACGTTAACGGTACCCCGGGAACAAGTGCTGCTTTAACAGGGAATATTTACAACAGTGCTGGTAATTTTACCATTGGAGCAGAAGATTTTGGAAACAATGGTGACCCTATTGGTAATGAATTTGATGGCTCAATTGATGAAGTCAGAGTCTACAACCGTGCCCTATCCCCCAAAGAAGTTTCTGATTTATATAACTGGGCACCAGGTCCTGTAGGATATTGGAATTTTGAAGAAGGATCAGGCACTGCTGTTAATGATACATCTGGTACAGGAAACGCTGGCACTTGGAATGGAGATGGAACTCATTGGACTTCTGGAAAATTTGGCAAAGCTGGAAAATTTAATGGAACTACTGATAATGTCCAAATGGCCTCAGCTAGTATTAATACTACTAATCCTTATACCATGGAGGCTTGGATTTCCCCCTTAGATCCTATAACTGAAGGCTGGGACAGATTAATTATGGGAAATCAGTTTGGAGATTATCTTTATATTTATGGTACTTCTGGTACTTGGCAACTAAAAATTGGCAGTGCTTATTCAACTACTAATGTTTTAACCAAAGGCACCTGGCAACATGTAGCAGTAACTTATAACGGCCCTAACACTTATAAAATTTATGTTAATGGTGTAGATGTTACTTCTTCAGGAACAGGAACTGGAACTGATAACAGCTCTATTATCTTTGTTGGAAGCAAGTGGGATCTAAGTTCTGCATATCAAGGGAATATTGATGAAGTTAAAATATATAACTATGCCAGGACCCAAAAACAAATTGTTTCTGATATGAATGGAGGGCATCCTGCAGTTGGATCTCCGGTGGGATCTGCTGTAGGTTATTGGGATTTTGATGAAGGAGCAGATAATAAATGTTCTGGAGGCACAAATGATGTTTGTAATTCAGGTTCAGGAGGATCTGCTTTAGATGGAGCCCAGTCTGGCATGAGTGTTCCAGCCACCACCACCTCAGGCTGGACAAACTCAGGTAAATTTGGCAAAGCTCTAATTTTTGATGGGACTGATGATTTTATTAGTGTTGCTAATAATGCAGCTTTAAATACTACCAGTGGATCAATTTCTACCTGGGTCAAACTTTCGGATTTACCTTCCACGAACTATACTGTTGCTTCTAAATGGATCAATGATCCTTATGGGTATAGACTACTTATTACCTCCAGCGGACAAGTTCAGATGCAGGTAGGTGATGGGAGTGGAGCCGATACAGTAACCTCAACAGCCGCATTAACTCCAGGTACTTGGGTTCACTTAGTCGGAACCTGGAAAGCAGGTGCCGGAACTACACTCTATTTTAATGGTGTTCCTACTTCTGCGCCAGTTGGAACAAGAACTATTTCATATTCAGGCACTCCCGGAGCTTTAAATATTGGAAAAAATATATCTGAGTGGTATTTAAAGGGTGCAATTGATGAGTTTAAAATATATCCATATGCCTTAACTGCTGATGAGGTTAAAACAGAGTACAACAGAGGGCAATCTTTAGTCTTAGGAGCTGCTGGGAATAATTCTACTTATGCCTCTCAAGCTGCTAATCAGGAATATTGTGTGCCTGGGGATACCACTAGTTGTGCTGGACCTATTGGAGAATGGAAATTTGAAGAAAAAAGTGGCCAATCAATTTATGATACTTCTGGGAATGGCAACACTGGCACTTTAGGTATTGCTGGCAGTGCTAATACAGATGACCCTACTTGGACTTCTGGAAAAATAGGTGGAGCACTAAGTCTGGATGGCAGTAATGACACTATTAATTTAGGTTCAGGCAGTAATTTAGATGATTTAGCTGCCGGAGATTTTACTGCTGAGACATGGGCATATCTGATTGATAGAGCTCCGATCAGCGGAAATGATGCTATTACTTTAATGGAAAAGATACATGATCCAGGCGGCTGTGTCACCCCAAATGGCTGGTTTTTAACCTCAAACAATTCCAATATGAATGTAATTTTTTCTGTCCCTCATGGAACCACTACTGCAACCTATCGATCCGCTCTAAATGTTCTTACCAAAAATTCCTGGCAACATATTGTGGCAGTCTGGAATGGCACAGCCAAAACAGCAAAAATTTACGTTAATGGAAAAGAGGTTAGCTACCAGACCCAAACTCCAGGAGTAGGAACTTTAAATACTGATGCAAGTGGAAACTTAAGAATGTCTGGTTCAGCCTGCTCTGCATTTGCTATTAAGGGCAAGGTTGATGAAACAAAAATTTTTAATTACCAACGCACTCCTGCTCAAGTGGCCTGGGATTATAACAAAGGTGGACCTGTAGGATCCTGGGATTTTGATGAATGCCAGGGTACTTCTGCCTATGATTTATCTGGAAACTCTAATACAGGCACAATTACCATTGGAACTGGTGCAGGCACAGGACAACAAGATTCTGTTGGTACTTGCACTACTTCTACTGTTACAGCTTGGTATAACGGCAGAACTGGTAAAAGAAACGCTTCACTTAATTTTGATGGAATTGATGATTATGTCCAAACAGGTACTAATTTACTTGGTGGTAAAAGTATGGCAACTATTTCTACCTGGATTTATCCCACCAGTTTTTCTGCTGATGTTTATCTTTCCAGGTTTGTATCCAATGTTACAACTATATTAGGCTGGCAAACAGCTTATACCAGCGTAGGCAGCCCAAGAGCAGCAATAGCAATTCAAACAAATAATAATCCAGCAAATGTTATCGGATATGGAAATACAGTTCTTTCTGCAAATAATTGGTACCATTTGGTTGCTGTATATGATGGTACTGCTACCGGAGATGCTAATAGACTCAAGCTTTATCTAAATGGTAAACAAGAAACATTAACCTATGATGGTACTGTGCCTGCAACTATATATGATTCAGGAACTAATATAGGTTTCGGAGCTGATTCAGGATTTAGCCCTAGTGCCAGTTATCCCTATGCTACAGGAAAGATTGATGAAGCAAAAGTTTTCAATTATGCTTTAACTTCTACACAGGTTAAAAACTTATATAATAATGGAGCTGTATTTTACGGACCTTCTACGGGTTCCCCGTAGAATAGTATCTGGTATCTAGTATTTAGTATATGGCAAATATAAAAAAATGGAAAATAATAAAATAAAATCTTTTACTGATTTAATAGCTTGGCAGGAATCACATCAGTTAGTCCTGATCATTTATAAAATGCTTAAAACTTTTCCCAAAGAAGAGGTTTTTGCTTTAACTGATCAAATGAGAAGATGCTCTATTTCTATTAGTTCAAATATTGCAGAAGGATTTTCTAGACAAGGGAAAAAAGAAAAAATGCAATTCTACTATATGGCAAAAGGATCACTAACCGAACTTCAAAACCAGCTCTTAGTTAGTAGAGACGTGGGTTATATTTCAAAAGAGAAGTTCACTGAAATAGCAGATCAAACAGTATTAGTACATAAATTATTAAATGGTCTGTTAAAATCTTGTTTCGCAAAATACTAAATACTAAATTATGAAGCTAAATACTAAATACAAAATACTAAATACAAAAAAAATACTCACTCTTACTATTTTAGCCCTTTGTACAGGGATTTTCTTGTGGTTCTTTACTAATCCAGCCTCTGCTGCCTGGTGGGATGATAGTTGGACTTTTAGAAAATCAATTGCTCTTACCAACAATACCACTGCTGAAACAAATGTTTATGTTTCAGTAACTATTAATACAACAGATACATCCAGATTCCAGACTGATTGTGGTGATGTAAGGTTTACCAAACAAAATGGTGAACTACTTCCCTATTATATTGTTTCAGGGTGCGGAGGAGCTTCTACTGTTATTCATGTTAACTTTGATACTTTTCCTGCTGGAGCTCAAACTATTTACTATTATTATGGTAACCTTTCAGCCTCAGATGGTTTTAATCTGGCTGATTTTGCTACTCAGGCTTCTAATTATACTGTAGGTTCTTTGGGATCAGAGGAAAAAAGTGTGGGACCAGTAGCTTATTGGGGATTTGATGAAGGACAAGGCCAGACTACTCAGGATTCTAGTACTAATAATTATGATGGAACTTTGGGGGCCACTACTGGCTCCTCTACAGATGATCCTACCTGGCAAACAGAAGATATGTGTATTTCTGGTAAATGTTTAAAGTTTGATGGTGGTGACTATGTCAGTGGCGGTGATGTTAACCAAGTAGACAATGTTTCAGCTATCACCGTATCAGCCTGGGTAAAAGTAAATACAGCTACTAATTGGGCAGGTGTAATGGGAAAATCAAGTTCTGGTACCAGTCGTTGGGGTATGGAACTGGCAGAAGCAAGCTATGGAGGAACTGATGATGTATTTATCATGATGGGTAATGGTGCCAACTCGTATGGTTACACCCAGGGAAATATTATTGATACTAATAAATGGCATCTTTGGACTATGGTTTTTGATGGAACTCAATCTGGAAATGCCAACCGTCTTAAATTTTACCTGGATGGAATCCAAAGACCCCTTAATTTTGGAGGCACTACCATCCCTGCTACTACTCCTTCAAACAGTACTCCAATCACCATAGGTGCTGAGAATGCTTCCAGTTCTTTTTTAAATGGAATGATTGATGAGCCAAAAGTCTATAACTATGCTAAAACTGCTGCCCAAATCAAAGCTGATTATATCTCCAAATCAGGTAGTTCTTCTGACCAAGGCTCCTCTGCAGTACTTGGAGCATCTTCTCAAAAATACCTTTCTGATGGATTAGTAGGATACTGGAAAATGAATGAAGCTTCCTGGACTAATAATTGTTCTGCTGCTTCTGTAACAGATTCTTCTGGTAATGGTAATAATGGTAAGGCATGCCCAAATGCAACAGGACCAACAGGAGGCAATATTGGTACTTTTGGTAATGGTGGATCTTTTGATGCAGTTGATGACAATATAGCAGTAACTCATGCTAGTTCACTTAGCCTAACAGATTCTATTACTATATCTACCTGGGTTAAAGTTACCTTAAATAATTCCTGGTCAGATCATGTTATTTTATATAAACAAAACGGAGCCACGTTAAATTATGCGTTTGGAATTAGAGAACAAAATGGTTTATTCCCTGATTTTGCATATACTGATGGATCAGGATCAAATAACCATAAATGGAGATCAACTACAGCAATAAGTGCTGACACCTGGACCCATATTACTGTGACCTATTCTTTTGGTAAAGCTAATACGATGGCTATATATATTAATGGTGTTCCAGCTAGTGGATCCTGGATTAGCGGTAATGGTAATAGTTCTGCTGATACAACCACTACTGACTTATTAATATCTCCTGGAAACAGTACCCTAGATGACCTCCGTATTTATAATAAAACCCTGTCCCCCAAAGAAGTTTCTGATCTCTATAACTTTGCCCCAGGGCCAGTAGGATATTGGAATATGGATGATAAAGTTTCTGGTGATTCCAAAACTGTAGTTGATTCCTCTGGTAATGGGAATAATGGGACCACAAGTTACGGTGCAAATACCTCTGGCATGGATTGTTCTAAATCAGGTAAGTTTGGTGGTGGCTGTACCTTTGATGGTGTGGATGATTATATTGATGTAGGATCTGATACTTCTTTAGATAATCTCCCAAATGGAGATTTTACAGCTGAGGCTTGGACAAGATTTGATGCCGCACTTACAGAAACATATTGGCTGATTCTTGGAAAAACTAAATGGCAGATCGAACCGTTTTATAATGGTGCCCAATCTTCAATTTGGTTCTTTGTAGACATGGGAGCTGGGACTAGTATGGATTACCGTTGCCAATTTACCTATGACAGAGGTAATTGGCATCATATTACAGGAGTTTATACAGCCAGCACTAAAACAGCGGTAGTTTATTATGATGGCACCCCCTTAACTTGCTCAACAACTACTGCCGGTGTTGGTACTTATATTGGAGATGCTGCAAGCCCAATGAGAATTGGTATGAATCAGGGTGATGGAACCCCTAAAATGAATGGTGGACTTGATGATGTCAAAGTTTATAACTATGCTCGTACTCAGAAACAAATTATCTCTGACATGAACGCAGGGCATCCTGCTGTTGGCTCCCCTGTGGGATCAGCTTTGGGATATTGGAAATTTGATGAAGGAGCAGATAATAAATGCTCTGGAGGCACTAATGATGTTTGTAATTCAGGCTCAGCTGGCTCTGCTTTAGATGGAGCAGAATCTAATATGAGTATTCCAGCCACAACTACTTCTGGCTGGACTAATTCTGGTAAATTTGGCAAAGCTTTAATATTTGATGGAAGCAATGATTTTATTAGTGTTGCTAATAATGCAGCTTTAAATTTTGACACTGGCTCTTTTTCTATTTCAACCTGGATGAAAACAACATTTTCAGGAGCAGGAGAAAAAATACTTATAAGAAAAGATCTAGAATCTCAATCTCCCAGAAGACTTTATACTCTTTTCTATAATCTTGTAGCTAATAAAGCAACTTTTGATCTCTATGACAATGCTACTGAATATAAAGCCACTTCTCTTACCTCAGTAAATGATGGTAATTGGCATCATATTGTTGGAGTAAGAGATTCAACAACCAATCAAATCAAATTATATGTTGATGGAAAATTGGAAGCTAGCACAGCTATAACTGGAATTAACATAACTAATACCGGGGTGTTAAAATTTGGTAGTTACACAGAAACTGTCGGTGCCTTTTTCTCCGGTTCCATTGATGAAAGTAAAATCTATGGCTACGCCTTAACTGCTGATGAGGTTAAGACTGAATATAACAGAGGACAATCTATGGTATTAGGTGCTGCTGGGAATAATTCTTCTTATGCCTCTCAAGCTGCTAATCAGGAATATTGTGTCCCTGGAGATACCACCTCCTGTGTTGCTCCTGTTGCTGAATGGAAGCTTGAAGAAGGATCTGGAATTAGTGCTTATGATACTTCAGGAAACGGATCAACCGGGACTTTGACTAATACTCCTGTTTGGACCAATGGCAAGTATGGTAAAGCGCTTAATTTCTCTGGTACATCATTTATAAATGTAACTGATAGCAATAATTTAAGTCCTGCAAGCAACACATTTAGCGTTGGTGCTTGGATATACTTAAATTCTACTGGTTCCTATCAAACAATTGTTTCTAAGGATAGTGATGCTGCCAATGGAGGAAGAGAATATTTCTTATATATAGACATCTCAAACGTAGTAGTTTTTGGAGCTTCTACAAATGGTAATGATATGCCGGCGGTTGTCGGGCTCAGTACTTTATCAGCTGGCAGGTGGTACTATATTGAAGCTGTTTTAAGCGGATCAAACCAAATGATCTATGTAAATGGTAAGCTTGATAATTCTGCTAACTGGGGTGGCAGCAGTATTCCTAATACTAATACAGCACTTAATATTGGCAGAAGAAATACTGCCCCTGTAACTAAAGCCCAAATGGATGGTAAAATCGATGACGTCAGATTGTATAATTATGCCCATACCCCTGCTCAGATTGCCTGGGATTATAATAAAGGAGCACCTATTGGGCACTGGAAATTTAATGAGTGCCAGGGAGCTACAGCTAATGATTCTTCAGGGAATTCCAATACTGGAACTATTACTATTGGCACAGGTGCTGGCACAGGACAACAGGATTCTGTAGGAACCTGCACTACTTCTGCTGTTACAGCCTGGTACAACGGCAGAACCGGAAAAAGAAATTCCAGTCTTAATTTTGATGGGATTGATGATACAGTATCTATTGCCAACCAAGCTAATTTTTCTTTTGAACGCACACAACCATTTTCTATCTCTGGGTGGATCTATCCAAATATTACCCGCTCCGGATTGCAAATGACTTATGCGATTTTTAGCAAATTAACAAATAACTCACCTTTCACCGGCTATGAAATGAATCTGGAATGGAATAATGCCACCCTCACAAATAGAACAACGCTTCAAATTTACTTAATTAGCAGCTGGCCTTCAAACCGAATTACTGTGAACGGTTCAACAGATCTCCAAAACAGTAGATGGTATCATGCAACATTAACTTATGATGGCTCTTCAGCTGCCAGCGGTGTTAAGCTTTATATAAACGGAGCTGCGGAAAAGATTACCACTAGTGTTGATGCTTTAACCACAAGTATTGTTAACAACTTAACCCCTTATATTGCCTCCCGACAAAATTCCAATAGCTCAGAAGCCTTATTTAATGGCCAGATTGATGATGTGAAAGTTTTTAACTATACCCTTACCTCTACACAAGTTAAAGATTTATATAATGGCGGAGCTGTAAACTTTGGTCCGGTTACAGGCAGCCCATGATTATTCTTTTATCTAAAATCTAATGTTTGAAAATATTTAACCAAATTTACTATGATAAAGCTGCTAAAACATAAAAAATGTTAACAATAATTAAAAAGAAATCTGTATTCTGGGATCTAATAGGCTCTATTTTATTGGGGTTTTTTATTATTGGAATAATCTCCTATTTTACTACCAATACTGCTTTAGCCTGGTGGTTAAATACTGATTATGCTTACAGGCAAAGTATTACCATAACCAACGCAGCTGGCGGATCTGCCCAAACCAATTATCAAGTCCAGGTATCTGTAGATACCTACACCTTAATTCAGGCTGGCAAATTAAAAGCAGATTGTTCTGATATCAAGTTTGGCAATAGCACTGACACTAATTTAACCTTTTGGAGGGAATCAGCTTGTAGTAATACCAGCGGTGTGAATACTCTATATTGGATCACTGTTCCAACAATAGCTATTGGATCTTCAACAGCCACCATTTATGTGTACTACGGTTATGCTGATGGTACAGATGCCAGTTCTTACACCAGCCTTCCCACTGGAATTAGTGTTGGTACAGGAGCAGATGGAGCTTGTACTGTTAGCAGCCCCATTACCCTGGATGGAGCCTCAAATAATACCTGTATAGCAAGAGCCCAGGCAGATGGAGTCAGTTTTGCCTCTACTGCTAATAATACCTCCGGCCAAAATCAGGTTACCACTTCCACTACTCCCACAGGGCTAGTGGTAGGTGATGAAATATTAATTATTAACTTACAGGGAACTTCTGGTGATAACTCTAATGTAGGAAAATATGAAACAGCCAGGATTACAGGTATCAGCACTAATACCCTAACTTTAAACCATAATTTAACCAATACTTATAATGGTACCGGTGGAACTCAAAAAATAGTTATCCAAAGAGTGCCAAATTATACTAATGTAACTATAAACTCAGGTGGAACTATTACTGCAACTGCCTTTAACGGAACCAAAGGAGGCATTATTTTCTTTAGGGCATCTGGCACTTTAACTGTTAGTTCTGGAGGAACAGTAGAAGCCAGTAGCTTAGGTTTTAGGTCAACAGCAGGAGGAGCTGCAGCTACTGTTGGTACCCAGGAAACATTCACAGGAACAGTAAATAGCAGCTCAACTGCGGGAAGTCTGGGCAGCAATGGTACAAATGAAGGTGGTGCAGGAGGAGGAGGAAGTGGATCTGGTGGTGGAGGTGGTGGATATAGTGGCACTGGTGGAACTGGCACTTCTGGCTCTGCAGGAGGCAGGGGTGCTTGCGCAGGAAATGATGGTTATGATAATTGTACAGGCGCAGGTGGCAATGGCGCCAGTGGAGGTACTGCAGCAGCAGGTAATACAAATTATGGCGCAGCTGCTTTAACTACCATCTATTTAGGATCTTCTGGCTTCAGTGGATCCGGTGGAGGGAACGGAGGGAATGGTGGTTCTGGAGGAGTAGGTGCTGGTGGTGCAGGAGGAGCAAGTGGCATCGGAGGAGGTATTGTGATAATTGGAGCAAGTACGATTACAATTGCAGGCAATGTTAAAGCTAATGGAGGCAATGGCAGTGCTGGTTCCGTAGGCACAGCTAATCAGGGTGGAATATATGGAAATTCTGCTCCTGGTGGTGGTGGCGGTGGTGGTGGAGGTGGAAGCGGGGGAAGTATTCTAATTAATAGTGCCTCCACTACTTTTGGTTCCAGTTTAATTTCAAGCACTGCAGGCACTGCTGGAGCAGGCGGAGGTGGTGGAAGTGCTACATATAGGGGTGGCGGAGGTGGAGGTAATCCTGGTGGCAATGGTGGGCCTAATTGTCCTGCCCCTACTTTATACTGCGCTTCCAGTGGTACTTCTGCAAATAATGCTGGTGGAGTTGGCACAACTGGTAGAATTGCTGCAAATTATAGTACAACTTCCGGTTCTTCTAATCCTACTGCCAATAATACTGTTTTACCTATTGCCAGTGCCCCCAATGGTGATGAAGAAGGTGCTCCAGACCCCACCCCCACTCCTACCCCAACCCCAACAAGCACTATTGTTGATGTTAGAATTAAAAGTAATATTAGGGTAAAAAGTAATGTACGTGTAGGTCAATAACAACCTATTAAATTGCTACGTTGTAATCTATAATCAAACTCCGGAAATATGAAAAAATTTATTTATATTCTAATCTTAATAGTAACAATATTTCTTGCCGTAAGTAATTTTGATAATCTAAAAAACTTTCTAAGCATAAAATCTGAAGAGCAAAAAGTAATTGAGCTAAAAACTAAAAAAGAACCTTTAACCAAAGAAGAATTAAAGTTCCTTTTGGGGAATGCATCAATCCAAAGTATTAAAATTGGGGAAAAAGAGTACTCTTATATAAATAAAAAAGTTGTGGCTAAAAATCAGCAAAATGTATCAGAGGGTGAAGAAAGAAAAGTATTACAACTGGCTCTATTTTACCTTAGTGTTAAAGAAGACCCTTTATTTACCAGCCCAGAATTTGAGGTTAAAGATTTTAATAATTCTATTTCTATTTTAGAGCAGGAACAAACTCAACTTCTTACTGTGGCTAAAAAAAATACTTCTATTTTCCCTCTCACCTTTTTAAAAACAATTTCTGATGTTTTTGATAAAGAAAAAATGTTTTTGACTGACACTAGTTTGGAAAATGCTCAAAACTTACTAAAAACTTACACATTAACTGCTTCAGCTTATAAAACAGACATAACCTCTTTTACCAAAGGTCTGGAAGCAAAAAAAGCCTATCTTAGCGAACCAGATGTTATTCAACTCAAAGTAGCTACCAATACAGAAATTATGCTTGCTGATTTAAAAAAAATGATGGAAAATGGCTCAATTTTAGAATCAGAGGCACAAAAGAGAACTAATTGTCTAAACTCAGGTCAAAACTGCAGCAGAGAAATCTTTTTCTTTAAAACCCCGGAAATTACAGAAATTGCAAAAGATAAATTTAGTATGCTTCCTCTTACTATACTGTTCCCAATTCATCCGGATGAGCCTGAATCATTTCGTAAGCTATATATTATCCACTCCCCTTGTTGGGGCTGGGGGCCTGATTTTTCTTCTCCTGCCAACCCTATGTATGTTGACCATTCAAACGCTAAATTAATAATAGATGCAGAAGGAAATTACCCAAAATCTTTATCTTTAAAATTGGGCAATCAAAACTTTTACAGAAAAGTGGACAATACATCAAATAATATAAATAAAAGTTTATCTGAGCTGGGCCTGCGACGGGTTTTACAATCAGAAACAGCCGGTTACCTTTGTAGAAACCTGGAATACCAGCCAATGTCAGCAACCATTGATGCTTTTATCAGAGAGTATAAAGATAAACCAATTCTGGGTGGTTTAGATGCAAAAATAGCTAAGTTTGAAAATAACTTTTTAAATTCTGCCACACCGGCAGATACAGACCTTATTACATTAAGTAAAATTTACAGTTCTGTTTATAAAGATTTGTCTTCCAAAAATTTAAACCCGGAATTACAAAACGAAAGCCTAAAAAGATATTTGATGATTAACAGGCAACTATTAGGTTTTCCTAAGATATTAAATAAATCTGCCAATGAATTTTCCCGCTTAATTCAACTCCACGAATCTCAACCTGATGTCTTTAAAGAAGAAGGTACTTTTTATGCCTATGTTTTCCCATTTAAAAGTTACTGGAACCTTTTATACTTCCCTTTTTCTCCTTCCTTCTGGAGATCAGATGCCCACCCTGAATATATAAAGAAGATTGTAATTAATAGTAGCTTTCCCATAAACCAGAAAACATTTATTACTTATCCGGAAGCACAATCTATTGCAAACCCGGAGGAAATTAATAGATGGTCCATAGAAGGTTATAAATATACCCTGGAAAAACTGCCACCAACTAGGATTAACTAATGAATACACTTATCCAGGTAAAGCACCTTTCATTTTCCTACCTTACCAGAACTGGTTCATTTACAGCTTTAAAAGACCTCTCTTTTGAAATAAATAAGACAGAATTTGTTTGTATTATTGGCCCTTCAGGTTGTGGCAAAACCACTCTTTTAAACTGTTTAGCCGGGCTCCTTAAACCAACCCAGGGAGAATTTTATTTAAACGGTCAAACAGCTGTGGTTTTCCAAGACCCACTTCTTTTACCCTGGAGAAATGTTTTAACGAATATTACTTATGGTCTGGAAATTCAAAAAATAGATCCTCAGGAAATTGCCAAAAGAGCTAAAAAGATACTATCCACCCTTAAGCTTGCTGATTTTGCCCATTTTTACCCCCATCAGCTCTCCGGAGGAATGAAACAAAGAGTAAACTTAGGCCGGGCACTTATTTGTAATCCAGATATTTTACTGCTTGATGAGCCGCTCTCCCATCTTGATCCTCAGACCAGAGAACAAATGCAGCTTGAAATCCTAAGAATCTTTGATAAAGAGAAAAAAACTTTTATCTTTGTCACCCACTTAATTGAAGAAGCAATCTTTTTGGCAGACAGATTGATAATTTTAGGTAAAAGTCCCGGAACAATTAGAGAAGTTATTAAAATTAATTTTAAACGGCCAAGAGATTTAACCTTAAAACACAACCGTAAATTCCAGAACATGGAAAAATTAGTGAACGATATATTAACTTCAGAAGGTGCTGATGAGGAAAATCCATGAATAGAATTTTTAAAATTTATCAAAATCAGCAGCATTTTTTTCTTGGGTTCACTGGTGCCCTTATTTTCCTAACCATATGGGAGATTATTACCAGGACAAAAATAATCAATCCCATCTTTCTAAGTCCACCCACAGAAATCTTACAAACAGAATGGATCCTTTTTACATCCGGTAAAATCTTTCCTCATCTTTTTATATCTTTACAAGAATTTTCATTAGGTTTTGCCATAGCAATAATTCTTGGAGTATCTTTGGGACTGCTCATTGGTTGGTATAAAAAGATAGAAGCTTTAACTTCATCACTTATCTACAGCCTTTACTCTACCCCCAACATTGCTTTGCTACCATTGATCATTATTTGGACCGGACTTGGAATATGGTCCAAAATTATTGTGGTTTTTCTGGGAGCATTTTTCCCAATCTTAATCAATACTATCGCGGGGGTTAAAAACCTAGATCCTAATTTAGTTTCTCTTGCCCGCTCATTCGGGGCAACAGAAAGTCAAATATTCAAAACAATTATTTTTCCTGCATCCCTACCCTATATTTTAACCGGATTTAAACTAGCTATTCCCCGAGCAATGATTGGAATGATTATTGGGGAATTCTTTGTTTCCAATCAAGGACTGGGATATTTAATTACTTTTTACGGTTCAACCTTCCAAACAGCAGAGATTCTGGCAGTAGTTGTAATTGTAGTAATTATTAGTGTTTCCCTGACTAAACTATTGTCATATCTGGAAAAACATTTTCAATCCTGGAAAGTTTAATCTAAATGAGAAACTATTTTTTTGTGTTTACTACTCATCGGAAAGCTATTGATAAACTCCACCTCTAACGGTTTAAATATCTCTTCGGAAACCAAACTGGCTAAAGTGCGCCTGGCAGATAAATACAGCTCCTCACTAAATCCTTTTACTATTAATTTTATTAGCTTTTCTGACTTACCCTGATAACCTTTTTTTAAGATAAGCTGTAACTTTAACCTTGGAATTATTTTTTCTTTTTCTAAATCCTCAAAGACGTGTAACTGGAATTTAGGTGATGATAGATATTGTTGGAAAGGAAGCAGGGCTTTTTCTACTAAGTCTGCATAAATAAAAACTCCATGTATTTTTAAAGCATCATAATTAATTCTACCCAATATTTTAAATCTTTCTTTTTGGCCACACCCACAATCATAATCCTCTACTTCTATTGCATCACCTGTTTTGTACCTAATTAATGGAAACCCATTTTTATATAAATTAGTAAGAAAAAGTTCGCTGTCTCCGCTTGAATTAATAACTTCATAATAATAATTTGAAGATTTATGGAAGTAATTAGTGCTAAGAGTATCCAGGCACCCACAACTTAAACCAATCGCCCCTCCCTGGGCTTCTGACATTCCATAATTATAAATAAACCGCGTGTTTTTAAATTTTTTCTTAAATATCAAATCCTTTTGTTTGGAACAAAATTCCCCAATTAATGAAATTCTTTTAATATTATCTAAACTATATTCTTTTTCTAAAAACGGTATAAAAAAATATAGGGCTGTTGGTGAAGTTACAAGTAAATCTATTTTTAATTTGGCAGCAATTTTAGCTGAAAGCGGTAGATTATTAATATCACCTAATACACAAACCGCATTATCCTTTATTCTTTTTCTATCAAGTAAATGCATGGCAGCTTGATGTGGAGATAATAATTTCATTATAGATGTTACATGAAAGTCATCCCTCGACTTACCTCCTTTATCTTTATAAATTTGCCTGGCAAGATTTTGCTGTCTAAATACCACAGATAAAGAGTTTATATTTTTGGTAGTACCACTGGAAATACTCACTGTCCCAAATTCACTCCAGGGTAAATAAAATCTGCTAAAGGGATCAGAACTAACCAATTCATCTTTAGTTAAATATGGAAGTTTTTTAAAATCTTCCATACTATTAATATCTTTAATTAAATTTATTCCAGCCTTGGTATATTTATCTTTATAAAAAGAAGAATAAGGAGAGTTCCAGACAAACTCTAATATTTTTTTAATTTTTGAATCTAATTTCATTCTATTGGTGATAAATAATATTTATATTTTTAGGGGGCACATATTCTATGGATTGAACAAACTCTACCTCTATAGGCAAAAACCTTTTTTGCTTAACTAATTCTTCAAGACTTTCCATGGATTCAAAAAATAATTTTTGATTTATAGCTTTTACTATCTTTTTTTTAGCACTGCTTTTATTAATACCTTTTCCCAGCATTAACTGAAAATGTAATCTGGGTAATTTGTTCTTTTTATCTTTTTCATATATATGTAATTTCCAGTTAGAAATATCTAAAATATCTTTTTGAGAAACAATTAAATCATCAATTGGTTCCGGATAAAAATAGATTCCTCCTGCTTTAATGACATCAGTTCCAATCCTTCCAAAAACCTTTATTACCTCTTTCTCCCCACACTGACAATCTTCTATGTAGCTTTTAACCATATCCCCTGTTTTATATCTGATTAAAGGCAACTCTCGTGAATTATCCAGATGTGTTACTACTAATTCACTTTCTTCTTTTGGATTAATAAACTCATAATATAAATGTGGTCTGGGATGTAAAAGTTGTGGAGATTGTTTAACCAGGTACTTACAGCTTCTTCCCATACCACCAACTCCTGTAGCAGCATACTTAAGATTAAAATAAGCGTTGGGAAACTTTTCCTTAAAATAACTGAGCCTTTCACTGGAACGATATTCCCCTCCCATACTTATATACTTAATCTTTTTTAAGTCATAAAATTTTTCAAGATGTGGAAGTAACCTGGTGAGATTAGAGGGTGATATTATCATCGAATCTACCCGAAGTTTTGACATTAACATAGCAGTTGATGGCATATTATAAAGATTAGCTAAATAACGGTTAATACTTTTATGCCTTATTTCCAGAGAATCTAAATAAATAACCGGCACAAGAAAAATCATGCAGCTTTTAACCCCTAGCTCCACTGCCTTCTGAGACATTTTCTTAGTACGGGCGTTTAACTCATTTGCTCTTAAGATAACCACCCGATTTTCAGACGTAGTACCGCTTGAAATACTATAAAGTTTAAATTTATCAATTGGTAAATAGAACCTGTCAAACGGATCTGAATTGATAAAATCTTCCCTGGTTAAATATGGAAGTTTTTTAAAATCTTCCATGCTATTAATATCTTTAATTAAATTTATTCCAGCCTTGGTATATTTATCTTTATAAAAAGAAGAATAAGGAGAGTTCCAGACAAACTCTAATATTTTTTTAATTTTTTTAAAGATAACCTCTTCTCTACTCTTTTTCATAATGCTAATATAACAGATACTCAAACCATTATGAAGAATATCTATTTTACCTTAGGGCCCTCCCAACTTTTTCCAGGGGTGGAAGGTTTTGTAAAAAAAGCTTTAAGTGAAGATATTTTATCTCTTTTTCACCGTAGTCCAAAAGGTCAGGATATTTATCAAAGTGCAACAGAAAATTTAAAGATTCTTTTAAATATTCCGAAAGATTTTCATATTTTCTTCTTATCTTCCAGTACAGAAGCAATGGAAAAAATACTGGAAAATTGTGTAGAAAAAAACAGCTTTCATTTTATTAACGGAGCTTTTTCTGAAAGGTTTTATGAAACCGCAACTGAATTAAAAAAGAAACCACTTTTTTTAAAAGCCCCACTTGGAGAAGGTTTTGATTTTACAAAAGTAAAGATTCCTTCTAACACTGAAGTTATCTGCTTTACCCAAAATGAAACAAGTACCGGAGTTGCTCTAAATCCAAATGATATTTATAGATTTAAAAAGCTGCATCCTCAAAAGTTAATTGCTGTTGATATTGTGTCCTCAATACCCACTATTGACCTTGATTACTCGATGATTGATTTATCCTTCTTCTCAGTCCAAAAAGGCTTTGGCTTACCAGCAGGGCTGGCAGTATTAATTGTCAGCCCTCAAGCTTTTAAAAAAGCCATGGAATTAAAAAACAAAGGATTAAATATTGGCAGTTATCATAACTTTGCCAACTTACAACACTATGCACTTAACAACCAAACAATGGAAACACCAAATGTTTTAGGGCTTTATCTTTTAAATAAAGTTGTTACAAAAATGTTAAAAATAGGGATTAAAAGTATAAAACAGCATACAGACAAAAAGGCTAAACTTCTATATGATTTTTTTGATAGTGATAAAAGGTTTGAGCCATTTGTGAAAGATAAAAATCTTCGCTCTAAAACAGTAATTGTTATTAATGTTCAAACAGACTCTCAGCAAATCGCAGAGAAACTGGCAACCAATGGTATTATCATTGGTACAGGTTACAAGCAATTAAAATCAAGCCAGATCAGAATTGCAAACTTTCCAGCTCATAACCTAAAAGATATAAAAAAGCTAATTGCTAATCTTTAAATTTCTTACATGATTGATTTATGGATTACTTTATGTAAGAATCCAAATCAGTGAAAAAGAATATTGCGGTCGTTGTTGGTATATTATTAATTCTGTTGGTTGGGGCCTACATTTTTGGAAAAAATAAATTGATTCCCTCTTCCTCTGTTACACAACAAGATCAGTCACTTGTAACAACCAATAACACTCCTTCAAAGATGACACTCATTACTACTAATGTTAAATCAAATCAAATTCCAATAGTTGTGGCACTCAAAAAAGGTTTTTTCCAAAAATATAATATAGAAACCAATATCGAAGAAGTGCCGAAAAATTCTCTTCAAGTATTAGTTTCCGGAAAAGCTGATGCTATATTAATTACTCCTAATATAGCTTTGGCTGCTGCTGTAGAAGGAGCTGAAATTTCTTGGATTGGAACAGTTAACAACAACAATAATTGGGTGGTTGTATCAAATAAAAATATTCAGGAAATTAAAAGCATGGGTGTTCTTAGCGGGCTGGATAAAGTTAATTCTCTAAGTCTCCTTCAACTTTTAAAGGTTAATACAGATAATATCCAGTTTCAGGAACTAGCTGATACACAAACAAAATTAACTGCCTTAAAAGAAAAACAAGTAGATTCTGTTGGTGTTGCCAAAACTGACTGGCTTTTATTCAAAAAGAAGTTCAATCTTTCTGATGATTATCAAATTATTTTAGACTCCTCCGTAAACCAGGATGCAGCTTTACCAATTGCAGTAATTGCCAGAAATGGATTTTTAGAAGATAAAAAAACTTCTGAAAATTTTATCCAAGCATTAGTTGAAGCAGACTACTGGATAAAAAACAAGGAAAATAAGGAAGAGTTAATAAAGTTGATTTCAGAATTTTATCCAAATATGCCCTCTGATGATGCTGTGGTATATGCCGATGTTTATCTCTCTACACTTGCTGGCTTAAATCCCATTCCTGATATCAAAAAAGGAGAAAACATATTAAAACTTATCAATAACATAAACCCTAAAGCCAGGGATTATGATATTAATAAATTTGTATCTACAAAAATAATTACATCTCTTAAAGAGTCTGGTTTTTTAAATCAATTTAACTTTTAGAAAAAGATTGACACTTTCTATTTATTATGTAAAAATACCTCACCAATGAAAAAAGGCTTAAAGATTATTCTTCCGCTCTTATTTGTTGTAATAATTGGATCCTTGTTTTTTATAAAAAACAGTAATACAAATACCCTTTCTGCTCAAAAACCCCCTGAGACAGTCAAACCAAAGATTACCCTTGTCTATTCACTCCGGGTTAACCAATTACCAGTAGCCATTGCTTTTGAAAAAGGATTATTTGATAAATATAATCTTCAGGTAGAAACCACTCAAGTCATTACTAATTCAGTTTCTGTTCTAAGTTCCGGTAAAGCAGATGTTTCCCTTGGTTCACCCAATATATCCTTAACATCTGTAACCCAGGGATCAGAGTTATCATGGATAGGTAATGTTAATAACGATCAGGGAACTGTTTTAGTATCCACTAAAACTCCTGCAAACATTAAAACTGTGGGAGTAATCAGTGGCCCGTCAAAAGTACAAACAATTGGTCTGCTTGACCTTATCAAGGTTAATACTGAAAATTTAATTTACCAAAACTTTAGTGATGGAAAAACAAAATTAACTGCCTTAAAAGAAAAACAAGTTGACGCAATTCATATCGCCAAACCAGATTGGCTTATTTTTAAAGAAAAAGCAGGATTATCAGATGAGTATAAAGTATTGCTGGATTCTGCAAGTTATAAAGAAGCGCAAATGCCTGTTTCTATTATTGTTAGAAATGAGTTTCTAAAAAATAATCCTCAAATAGTAGAAAATTTTACCAAAGCATTAATTGAAGCAGATTACTGGATTAAAAATAACAAAGAAGAATTTATTAGTATTTTACAAAAACGTTACGCTGATGTACCACCCGAAGATATAAAAATTGAAGCTGAATTATACTTTGCCAATATTCAAAATTTAGAATTTAGCCCCACACAAGAAAAAGGCAAAGAAATGCTTAAGCTAGTAACAGCAGCTAACCCAAAAGCCAAAGATTACGATATAAATAACTTTATAAATACAGGTATTGCTGATTCGTTAAAAAGTTCAGGTTTCTTAGATCAATATAATTTAAATTAATAAATCATGAATAACAAAAAAATATTATTATCTATAGTGGTATTACTTATCCTTGGCCTTAGCGCTTTCTTTTTCTTTATTAACTTTAATAAAACTCCAAGCCCTGTAAATACAAAGCCAGCTCCCTCTAGGATAAGCGTTGCCTATATTAGTTTTAATAAAATGTATGGCATCCCTTTAATAATCGCTGAAAATACTGGACTATTTAATCAATATAATCTTTTAGTGGAGACCAAAGCTACTGATAAAAGCCCGACAAAACTACTCGTCGCAAATCAGGTAAATACAATTTTAAACACTCCTTTTGCCCCACTCACAGCAAATACTGAAGGAGCAACCCTTTCCTGGGCCGGAACAATATTTAATGATTCGCCTATCGTCTTAGTTTCTTCCAAAGAACCTCAAAATATCAAAACTGTAAGCTACCCTGCCGGAGGAGGAGTCCTGGGTAAAACCAGAACTATTCAATTATTAAAAGCACTTAATTTGGATCCCGCTAAGATTGTTCTAAATGAAGTTAGTTCAGAACAAATAGCTATGACCACTCTGACAGAAGACAAAGTAGATGCTGCTGCAAACATTACAAAAAGTGACTGGTTAATTTTTAAGAAAAAAAATAACTCAGAAAATAATAAATATAAACTCTTAGTCTACTCTGTTGAAAAAGAAAACCTGCAAATAAGCGGCGGCATTATCTATAGCAAGGATTTTTTAACCGATAATAAGACAACTGCTGAAAACTTTAGTAAAGCCTTAATTGAAGCTACCGCCTGGACACGTCTGAATAAAGAGAAAGCAATTGATATATTGGCTAATAAATATTCTATTGAGAAAGACGAAGCAGAAATTTATTGGGATGAGTTTGTTGCTGTAACAAATAATGTAACTTTTGCCCCTAATTTAGACCAGGCTGAAACACTTTTACAAATCATTAAAACAACAAATCCTAAAGCAGAAACATACCAGGCAAGTTCTTTTATCTCTACTGACATAAACAACTCTTTAAAGAACAGCGGTTATTTGGAAAAATTCGGATTTAAATAGTTTCAACAAAAATCGATTTCTGCTTGGGAGAAATCTGAAAGCCATCTACAAATTCTATTTTTAAAGCAGAAAACATTTTCTCTTCTACCAATTGAGAAAATGTTTTACCAGACAAAAAATGAATATTATCACTAACTAGTTTTTCCAGATCTGACTTAATATTTTTATTAAAATTATCTTTAACAATAAGCTGTAACTTAAATTTAGGAAGAGATTTATCCTTAATGGAATTTGTTATAAATAATTTCCAGGCAGCAGCGCTTAAGTATTTACCAAGAGGATATATAGCTTTATCTATTTGCTCTCTGTAGATTAGATTACCTTTTACTCTAACATTATCCATTCCAATCCTGCCATAAATCTTCATCTTCATACTCCTTCCACATTCACATTCTTCTTGATAAACTTTTGCCATATCCCCTGTTTTATATCTAATAATAGGAAACTCTGTCTTAGTATAAAGACTTGTAAGAACTAATTCACTTTCCTCTTCCGGATTATTTACTTCAAAATAGGTATATTGTGTTAACGGATGAACTATATTCTCTGGTGGCTTATTATTATAGAAATCACAAACATAACTCGTTGCCCTGGACTCTGTTAAATTATAGGCAAATCTAAAATAAGCGTTCTTAAATGTCTTTTTAAAATAATCAAACCTTAAAGGTGAGCAAGGCTCTCCACCAACGCTAATATACCTAATTTGATCTAAAGCTTTTTGTTTTATCAGATGTGGGATTAGTTGCTCCAAAATAGAAGAGGTAGCAGCAAACCCTTCAATTCTTAATTCCTTAATAACTATGGCAGCGTTCTCTAGATTGTGAATACTTCCCAAATAACGAGTAATACTTTTATCCTTAAACGCAGGTCTGTTTATTGCCCAGGCAGCAGATGATACTACTACAATCATTGCTGTCTTGATTTTTAAATCAAGAGCTTTTTGCACAGCCAATTTATCTGCCGGGTGAGGAAAACCTGCCTTCAGCATAATTAAAATCCCTTTACCTCCTGTAGTGCTGCTACTAAACTGGGCACCTTTTATTTTTTCTTTAGGAAAATAAATCCTCTCATAAGGATCAGTCTTAATAATTTCTTCCCGCGTAAGGAATGGAAGTTTTTTAAAATCTTCCATACTATTAATATCTTTAATTAAATTTATTCCAGCCTTGGTATATTTATCTTTATAAAAAGAAGAATACGGAGAGTTCCAGACAAACTCCAAAACCCGACGAATCTTTTTAAAATCAGAACTTGTTTGAATATTTTTCATACTTATGGAGGAAATATACTAAAAGATTCAACTTAACACAAGTGCTGATTAAAAGAATCCACCACATCCAACAAATAAACAATCAGCTGGATTTTCAGACTTCTCAAAAACAATATTTTGGGATTTATCGCTTGATGCTTTATCTACATTTTTAGAAAAACAATTTAAGGAGTCCCCTGCACGTTGAGGTACGCTCTGTGTTGGCTGGTTAATAACAAGGTTAATTATTGGACGCCAATAATCTTCTTTAGATATAAAAATTAATAAACTAAATATTGGTAGTATTGTAAAAAATAATATAACTTTTTTATTAATCTTTTTCATAAAACATACTAAGCACTATATTATTTTAACTGTTAATTTTCAAGTAAGGCTTCTATTTAATAAATTTAATTGAAGATAAAATTGTGTCCAGCTGCTTCATGTTTTTATCACCTACAGGTGTAACTTTGAGGTGTAGGATATTTTGTTTTTGAGTTAATATAAATTCCAAAGTCTGAGATCCGTTTGCTTCCACCCAAAAAGCTGCTGTAGCATCAAATCCAGGAATTTCTGCTAAGCCTTTTTTATCTAATTTACCAGAGAACTTAAGCAAACTTTTAGCTACCCAATCCTCAGATTTGCCTGTTAGTGTTCCCCCATAAAAACTAATTACAAATTCACTATCAGGTGTTGATAAAGTAGCTACCCCATTTTTTTCAATTATTTTCCAATCCCCCGGATACTTAAAAGAGAACTTTTGAGTTTTTTGTTCGTATGATTTCCAGTCAGCACTGATTGAACCTGCCAAAGCTTGCCCAGTTATTTTTGCCAGTTCATTTTGGGCTTCCTGTTTGATCTGTGGATTGATTTCACCCAAACCAACCAAATATTGAAGCTGTTTTTTAGCCTCTTCTGTTTGTCCCCCAGCCTCATAAGCCTTGGCTAAATTTAACCTAACTTCCAAAGCAGTAGGATCAGCATCCACAGCTTCCTTAAAATATTTTATAGCAGAAATTAAGTCACCTTTGTTTGCGGCAAAGATCGCCATCCTATTAGTAACCTCCACAGAAAAAGGAGCAATAGCATAAGCTTTTAATATATAATCTTCAGCTTTCTTTAAAGCAGCTGTCTGCTCTTCTTTAGAAGGCGCACTTTGTGAAATACCAAGCAAATAATCCTCCATCGCAATATAACTCATCCCATATTCCTGTAATAACAGATGATAGGCAGCATTGTAATTTCTTTCCAAATAAAATGGTTTATGTTCAAAGAACTTGGGATCTTTAAATTTATAATTAAAAGAATCATCAGAAGGAGTTAATAAATCATCAGCTGTTAACATTCTATAAGCTAAACCACTAATCACCGGCTTTAAAATCTTGGGATCAGGTTTATATTTACCTTCATCAGTTCCAGCAAGTACTGTTTCCCTAAATACCATCGGGGTCACATAAACAGGATGTCCGTGATCGATTAACCATTTAATATACCAATTCATTACCTCGTTATACTCTTCCAAACGATCTTTTTTAATCATATCTTCCAGCTCTGGTGGCATTAAATCAGGACGGTGGGTGCGTAAATTATCCCTATACCAAGGCAAGATATACCACATATTTGCAACAACCGGAAAAACATCATTTTTACCCAAAACATCATATTGATAAAAAGTTAAGGAATTAAAAAAATCACCAGAGCCTATAAGAACAGCCCCCCTGGGCAAATTTGAGTATAAGTTGTCTGCATACTCCAGAGTAGTAATATGTGAACTTCTATCCAGTTTTGGCAGCCACCAAATAAGAGGAATAAGCACAATTAAAACAAGCGCTAAAAATATAGATTTAGGATTTAGGAATTTTTGCTTTAAACTGATTAAAATCTTTATTAATAGACTGAGACCTGTACCTATCAAAATAGTAAAGATAACATAGCTGGCAATAAACCAACTTTCCTGATTTCCAGAAAGATATAACCCCCCAAAAATCAGGTTGGTTATAGGAACTGAGATGAGCATTAAAAATAATCTCCAGTTTTTTCTCAATAAATAATAGCCACCCATTAAAATTAAGGGCACTAATACCGGAGTGAATTGCAAAAACAAAAGGTAAAAATATCTGCCTACTGATTTAGCAAAAATTTGTGATGAACCGGTAAACCCATTTATTGAATTTGTTCTGGGATCATTAATGTCTAATCCTTCCCCTTTCAAATGTCCCCAGAAAAGTTCTGGTGTTTGAGGGTCTCCCCAATTTAAGAGTGGGTGCTGCAGGGCTCTGATGGGCAAATAAGAGTACACCAGAGCTGTTAACCCCAGCACAATTGCCACCACTAAAATAAATCTCTTAATTCCTACTTTTTTCCAGAAAAAAGTACCTGCGATAATAAGCGCCGGTACAGCCTGTACAATTGTGGGGTTAGTGCCGGTTGAGAGTCCCAAAATAACTGCTCCTAAGATTAAACGTTTGGTGGAGATTTTACCTGATTCAGGAATCAAAATTACTAATCCCAATAAAGATATCATCATTAAATTAGTTAAGATATAGCTTTCTGTATTTAGAGATTGAGACCAAAATTGATATGAAAAAGCTAAAATTAAGGTTGAAGCCAAACTGATGGCCTGAATCATCAGAGGTGTTAACTTGAGCATATTCTTAAAATAGCCTGTGAATAGATTTTTATCTTCCCTGCCTTCTTTTATAAGCGAAGCTTGAAAACTTCGTTTGAAAGATGAGCTTTCAAACTTGTTTACAAAGAAAAAATTATTACTGATTAATTTAACCAGCAAAAAATAAACCCAGGTTAAAACACCAAGAGCAGCAACAATTGATAAAAGCTGCATCCTAAAAAGTACTGAACCAAATGGGATTTTAGTAAACATGTGACCAACCATCACATAAAATGGAAACCCTGGTGGATTGGGAATGCCAGGTTCAAATGCAGCCGCAATCATTGTGCCTGCATCAATATAAAGAATAGAAGGAGCTAAGGTTTTTAAATAAATTCCCCCACAAAACAACCAGATAATTAAGATAAAGGGTAAATGAGGAAATTTACGAAGCATATTTTTCATCTAAGATATCTTAGCTAAATTTGACAGAAGTAACAATATAATCAAACTATTTCAACTTATCAGCCATAGAATCATTTTGAAATAAGTAATTTCACTAATGTGTTCTTATTATATACTTAACCAATGGGAAGAAAAACAAAACTAAAAATTCTAAAACAAGAAGCCCGTAAGCAGGAACTAAAACAAATTCAAGCTCAAAAATTTGATTCTAAAAATATTTTATTAAATAAGATTTTATTTATTTTTACATTACTCTCTGTTTTACTGGCTATTTTATCTCTCGCATTGGTAGTTTTTAAACCAGGTTTACCTTCTGGACATGACCTTATTTCCCATGCTTTCCGTTCTAAAATATTTATTGAGGCTTTAAAGACAGGACAATTCCCTGTCAGATGGGTGGATTGGAGCAACAATAATTTCAGCGGACCTTTTTTCAATTTTTATCAGGTTGGATATTATTATTTGATTTATTTTATTAATTTAATCTCTTTTTCCATTTATGATTCAATTAAAATTTTAATTGTTGGTTCCTGGTGGCTTGGTGCCTTATTTATGTTTCTATATACACGTCGTTTTGGAACACTTCCAGCGTCTCTCTCGGCATTAATTTATGCTTTTACCCCCTATACTATTTCTGATTTTTTTGTCAGGGCATCTTATCCTGAATGCCTGGCTATTTCTTTTTGTATCGGCGTTTTGTGGGCAACTGACAGAATTCTTGTTACTGCAAAAACTTATTATGGCATTCCCCTGGCCCTTTGTGTGGCTGGTCTTATCCTGACCCACCTGCCCACCGTGGTAATAATGGTACCTGTTTTAATTGGTTACTTTTTCCTCCTTCTTTTTAATAAAGAAATAAAGCTAAAAGGGTTTTTGCCGTTTTTAGTTGCAGGATTATTGGGACTTGGTTTATCAGCCTTTTATCTACTCCCTTCTCTTTTTGAACTAAACTTAGTCAAAAGTTCATTATTAACCTCTTCTTATTATGATTTTCATCCCCACTTTGTTTATCTACAGCAATTATTTTCTACTTTTTGGGATTATGGAATATCTACTGCAGGGCCCCTGGATGGAATGTCTTTTCAGGTGGGAATTATCCAATGGATTATTATCTTTTTAGCTTTAACACTCACAATTTACTATCTTCTTTATAAGAAAAATCAAAAAAATACTTCTCATTTAATCTTTTGGTTATTAACTTGTTTATACAGCTTCTTTTTTATTCATGAAGCCTCCTTATCTTTTTGGGAAAATATTCAAACCATTGCTTTTATTCAATATCCCTGGAGGTATTTAATGATTATTCCAGTAGCCAGTGCTATTTTAGGCAGCTTATTGCTACAGGTATTTACAAAAACATGGCAACAATCACTCGTAATTTTTCTGGCGCTTTTTGGAGTTTTTATTTTCTATAAACCATACCTTAAACCAGCAACATTCCTCCCAACTGATTACTTTAAGTTTGAAACATCTGATTGGCAAAAAAGCGAAGCAGCAAAATACGCAATTCTAGAAGAAGGATATGAACCAAAAACAGCAGAATTAATTCCACAGGGAAATGTTAAAAAGTGGACTATTGATACGGAACAAGCTCAAATAGAAGAAAAAGCTTTTTTAAATCACTATAAAGATTTTATTACCAAATCAAGTGAACCTGTAATATTTACATTAAATACACACTACTTTCCTGGCTGGAAAGCCTATATTGATAATATGGAAACTCCAATTGAAACAACACAATACTTTAGTTTTATGAGAATTTCTGTTCCAATAGGATTACATAGAGTAGAATTTAAATTTACTAATACACCTGTAAGATCAGCTGGAAATGCTATCTCTACCCTCTCTTTAATGTTTATGATTATTTATACAGGAGTCCTACTGTGGAAGTTAAAAAAGGAGCCAGATTAATTCTTCTATTTTTAGAATCTACTGAATCAACCAAAAAGTTTGTTTTTTGTCCCATTTGATAGGATTGTCCTTCCATCTTATCTGCTGGTAAAAAGCCAGGAACATCACCATCTAATTTAACATCCACTCCATTTTGACTAATATTACTTACAACTCCTGTAACAACATCATCAACCTGATATTTTTCTGTCATTTCGGTAAAAGGATCTTTAGTCATCTGTCTTAAGGATAAATTTAATCTGCCTAAATTATCATCTATGCCTGTAACCTTAGCAGATACTTCTCCACCTGGCTTAAATTCTTTACTAAGATCAATTTCCACCCCTTCTGCTGGTGCTTCCCAAGTAGTTTCCTGTGGGTAAATAATACCTTCAACTCCATCTACATCTATAAATAATCCAAATGGTGTAACAGCTAAAATTTTTCCTGTTATTTCCTGTCCAGTTTGAAATGATGCTAATTCCTTTTTCTCTTCATCTTTTAAGATTGGGCGGGATGAGAAAACCAACTTATTATTATTAGGATCAACTTCTATCACAGATAATCGTAATTCTTTACCCACTAAATCACTTAAGTTAGTTTGGTTATTTAGACTTTTAAGGCTGACCTGAGAACTTGGGATAAAACCTCTGATTCCATCAATTGAAACAATTAAACCACCTCTGTTAATTTCAGAAATCTCACCGGTATAAGAATTTCCGGTTTCTTTTGCCTGAATAAATTTTTGCCATTTGGACATATCAACCTTTTTGCCACCCCTACCCCTGTTGGAAATTATCTCTTGTTTAAACATGCTAACAATAATTTGACCTGATTCATTTTCCGGGGAAACGACATATACATCTAATTTATCTCCATGTTTAAGATTTTGTTGTTTTTCTAATGTTAAATCTTTTTTGCTTAAAATTCCTTCTGCTTTAGCCTTTAAATCAAGGATAATTTCAGAATCAGTAATATTAATAACTTCACCAATAACTTGTTCTCCACGGTTAAATTGCAGTTTACGATTATCATAGGAGGACATTAATTGATCCATCACAGAAGAATTAGAAGTTGATTGTTGAGTGGTGATTTTTTTAGAATTTTTTGACAAACATTTATACCTGGCTTTCTTTAAAGGTGGAAAGATTGTAGCAGTTTTCAGTTAAATTCTCAAGACTGAAATAAAAAACAAGGATTAGTTTGTGTAATAAACAGTAATTCTGACTGCATCTACCCAGGCAAAAGCTAATGTTGCTTTGGCAGTTAAACGAACACCGAATGTAGAACTATTAATATCTGCTGGTGTCCAAGATATTCCCCACAAATCGCTAACTCCTCCATATGTACTATACGCAAGTCCAGATGTAGACCAATTGGCTGCTTCGGCTTTATTTACAGTTCCCATCACCCCTCCTTTAAGGATTAATACTTTATCATCATTAATCACTATTGGAGTTGTGGTGTAATGCGATTCTTTTTTAATTTCCACTGTAATACCAGTAATAGTTGCCCCAGCAGGAATATTGAAGCCAAAATTGGTGGCATCTAAATAATTAGTGTACACAATACCATGAGAACCAATACCAGCAACAGCAGGTACACCATCTTCAGTAAAAATATTCCCAACATTTGCCCAAATAGTAATTCCATACCCAGTTGTATTCGCTGCAGAACCTGCAAATTTTGTTACGCTAGAAGGAGTGCTTGTTGGTGAAGGAGTTGGAGAGGATGTCGGCGAAGCTGTAGGTGTTCCAGTTGGAGTTGAAGTTGGACTAGAAGTAGGTGTTATTGTAGGAGATGCAGTAGGTGTTGGGGCAACAGCAATATATGTTTCTTGTAATGAAACAACACAGAAGCATGTTGATACGCTGGTATCGCAAGCAGTACCAACTGGATGATTTTCTAAAGCTGCACAAACCTGAAAACCCTTGTTAGCTTCTCCATAAGAAATAAGATAATTTCCCCCTTCAGCAGGAGCTGGTACTACACCACTAGCAAAACTCTCACCAGAAAGTGGGGTCAAATAGTCTCCCTTAGTAGTAAACTGAGTTTCCATAGCAGTAGCAATGGCTTTAACATCACCCTTTCTTTTTGCATCTCTAGTTGAACGTTGAACATTTGTGTAAATTATTAACCCTATACCTGTTAGGATAATAATCACAGCTATAACCATCAGTAGTTCTACCAAAGTAAACCCTGCTACTTTTTTGTTCTTTATGGCTTTAAGTCTTTTCATTCTTAAATAATCCAATACATGTAATCTTTTAGTGTTAAAATGATTAAAATTAAGAAATTAATAAAAATAAATGCAATTACCCAATGAGGAAATTTTAGTTTTTTACTAAATACCAAACCTAAAGATAAAAGAGCAAGATATAAATATAACAAGATGAGTCCATAATCCACAGGGCAATTAAATCCTGCATTTCTGTGAATCATGTCTACAGGAAAAAAAGTACATGGAATAGAAATAAATAATGACTCAGGTAAATTTTTAAAAACCGTCAATATTATCCCCAAATCACGAGATAAAAAAATAACAAACAAAAGATTTACTATAAAAATAATTAAAAGATAGTAGCCTACAAACCTAGCTAAACTTTTATAATTAATTTTCATTTCTTTAAAAATAGTAGCAATAAAACAAAAAACAAGCAACCAATTATTAAAACAAAATTTAATAATGTTAAGGGTAAACTTAAAGTGCACATCCAGTACCACTATTATAAAGGGCACTAATTTCTGAAGAAGAAAGTGCTCGATTATATACTCTAAGATCATCTAAAAATCCACTCATTACATTTACACTTCCACCATAAGAACCAATATAAAGTGTTCCTACCACCCTATTAAAAGTAGTTTCCCAAGTACCAGCACATTGTTCGGAACCATTTAAATACGATTTAATATTGTTATTATCCCAAACCCAAGCAATATGATTATAAGTATTCAAAGGGATTGATGATATGGGGATACTGCATGAATATATATCTGAATCCGCATTGTAGGCTTGTAACCCTCCAGATCCGTTAAAATAAAATATTGGCTTACTTCCAGTAAAGCTAACTATACCCTTAGATACTTGACTACTTGGAATTTTTATCCATCCTGCCACAGTCCCTGTTTCCCCAACAATTCCATCACTTGCCGGGAAACTTGAAACCGCTATATAATCATCCACCCCATCAAAACTACACCCACCCCTATTCTTCCCAGTAATTGTACAATCCATACCTGTACCGTTAGTAGCTACTCTAGCTAGTCCATCATATCTATTGCTTGATGAATCAATTAATGTTTGATCTCCTGAAACATTATCATCCATCTTCCAATAACCAGCTAACCCTGAAGTTAATACCCCATAAGGGTCACAGGAAGGGCTAGAACCACCGCCTCCCCCTCCGCCACCTCCTCCTAAAAAAGTAGAGTTTTGAATAGAAGAAATACATTGGCAAGTAGAAGAGCTGGCATAACATGGTTGTCCTCCCTGAGAACCAAGTCCAACACAAATAGCAAATCTGTCTATTGCCTGAGTAATACAATTACTGGATGGACCAATTAAACAAGGATAATCTCCTCCTTCAGGCATTTTAGGGATATTTCCTGATGAAAAATCAGTGTTAGTTAAAGTTTGATAGGAACCTAAATTAGAATATTTAATTTCATAAGCTTTAGAAATATTGTTTAAGTCTGTTTTTCTTTTGGTATCCCTGGCAGCATTAGTAACACCGCTAAAAACAGCTACTCCAATCGTTGCAAGTATAGCAAGAACAGCTATCACCACTAGAAGTTCAATCAGAGTGAAGCCTCTGCTTCGCGCTTGTGCACTAAAACCCTTTATCCCCTTCATATATTAAGGTTACTACAAGTTCAAAAGAGTGGTCAAATTATTATTTCCAAGATTACACACATTGCTACAAAAAACAAAAAATCTCCCTTTCAGGAGATCTTTTGATAAACCCGGCAATGACATATTGTCCCGGGGCCTTTCGACCCTAGTATCGTCGGCGCTGAAGCGTTTGACTGCTGAGTTCGGGAAGGGATCAGGTCGTTCCGCCTCGCTCAAATCACCGGACGTTTATAATAACAAATTTTGATCTAAGAATCAAGAATTAACATTAACAACATGCCTAGAAAAGGCATTCTATTTCTCTTATAATATGTCTATTAAAAAAGAAGCACTCAGAACCAATCAGACTTGTCCAGAATATACCCTTCGTTTAGTTGTTGATAAAGAGTGTCCTTTTGACTGCATATATTGCTTTCAAGAAGGAACAAACTATTCTAAATCTAGTTCCCATGAAAACCCTGACTTCCTAAGCCTAGTTGATAAGTTTGCAGCCGTAAGACCGATCTCTAAAATACGTTTAACAGGCGGAGAGCCTTTAATTTATGCCCCTCTCCTTCCTCTATTAAAAGGTTTAAAAAGAAAATTTCCATCTCTTGATCTAGGCATAACGACAAACGGAAGTACACCAAGAATTTTACAAAACGTAATAGAAGAGTTTACTGATACTCCTTTACATATGAACATTTCAATCCCAAGCCTAAATGAAGAAATGTTTAAGAAGCTAACAAATACAGCAAGGCTACCAGAAGTTTTATCCTCAGTTAATCAGTTGAGAGAAAGTAGTTTTTCTTCTCACGCAAATATTAATTTTATATTTTTAGAAGGAGTTAATGACCTTGAACTACCAGAAATGTCTGCTTTTGCTAGAGTAAATAATTTACCCTTAAAAGTTATGCAATTAACAGTTAATGAATTTAATTCTGATGCACTTAGAAGACTAAATACAGGTTCAGCAAACCAAAGATTAATCACAGAACGAATACAGGATTTAGGATATCTTCCATCACAGCACCCAGATTCGTTTATTAAAGATGGTCATATAATTCGGGTTATTGGACAAGTTGCACCACAAACTGATCAATATTTCAGAGATTATAAAACATTTAGGCTATATTACGACGGGAGAATTGGTATTTGTGGTGATAATGATGGAATAATCAGACCAATTAATATGGATAATCCAAGACAAACTTTTTTAGAAGTAGTAACTGAAGCTGAAAAATTCCTCTAACACGATTACAGTTATAAATATATTCTTTGACTTGGAATAAGCGAAGCTTGCGAGCTTTGCTCTTAAAGAACGTTAAAAATTTTCTCAGAAAATTTAGGGTACACCTTTCGCAAAGCGAAAGGCAAGCTATGCTTACTTCCCGTCAAAGTGGCTTTGGGCGTCTTTGCCACCAAAGACGCAAAATAAATAGATGAAAATAAGAGAAAAAATTTTGTACTCAAACTTATAGGATTAGTTAGGTAGAATTGGATATTTTACACTTCAATCCTGTGGCTAACGCCCGGGACCTAGGTGCTTTGCACTCTGGAATGTGAATACGATATTAGTCAAAGGCTTTGAGCCAAAAAAACTCAACGATGACCATTAGTACTCTTAAGCTAAACACCTTACGATGCTTACACTGAGAGCCTATCAACCCGGTAGTCTTCCGGGGGTCTTAAAGATTCCTAATCTCAGGATCTGCTTCGTGCTTAGATGCTTTCAGCACTTATCAGGAAAGAACGTAGCTACCCGGCGCTGCCATTTTATGACAACCGGCACACTAGAGGTTCCCTCGTCTCGGTCCTCTCGTACTAGAGACAACTTCCCTCAAGAATCAAAACGCCCATACTGGATAGAGTCCAACCTGTCTCGCGACGGTTTGAACCCAGCTCGCGTACCACTTTAACTGGCGAACAGCCAGACCCTTGGGACCTTCTACAGCCCCAGGATGTGATGAGCCGACATCGCTGTCATTATTTGTCTACAATTACTTGTAGGATCAGACTATACCTTCACCCTGCTTTGCAGGGGCTAGCCTTTTATCCAAGTTTCAAAACCTTGAATCCGATCTTTCGATCAAGTCGTTACGGGGTACGTTCATGTAAACTACGTTCGTGTAAACCAAACCGTAATAAACTGAATGTACTTCCCTCGGTGTTGTCCATCATTACTGATTAGGAGTTCACCGATTTTAGCTAGTATTTTTTCAAAAAGACTTTTTATATTAAGTTCTAACAGAGCTACAGAATTACTCCTGCCGCACCCCAATGTATTAAGGTGCCGAACGATACCGTCCTTGTGGACTGTTGGGTATCACTAGCCTGTTATCCCCGGGGTAGCTTTTATCCGATAAGCCTACTCCCTCCCACGAGGAAAGTAGGGATCACTAAAGCCTGCTTTCGCACCTGCTCGACTTGTAGGTCTTGCAGTCAAGCACACTGTATACTTTTGCGCTTAAATCTCCGTTGCCATTGGAGATAAGTGTACCTTTGCACTCCTCCGTTACTTTTTTGGAGGAAACCGCCCCAGTTAAACTGCCCGCCAGACCTTGTTACGGTGCCGGATTACGGCTACCGCTAGAGATTTAAAAATCTAAAAAAGAGGTGTTTCATTGTCGCCGAAGCTCCCTCCTACTCTACATAAATAAATTTTCAAATCAGGGCCAAGCTACAGTAAAGCTCCACGGGGTCTTTTTGTCCAAGTATGGGAAGGCCGCATCTTCACAGCCACTGCAATTTCGCCGAGTCTATCCTCAAGACAGTTCCTAAGTCGTTCTACCTTTCGTGCGGGTCTGAACTCCATTTTAAAACTGTCATTCTAAATAAATTTAGAAATCTTACATTTGTTTTTATGATTTAATGATTTTTAAATCCTCTACGTCGCCATAGAGATCGGACTATATCTTGTACGTTCATGTAAACTGAACGTACTCCAACGTGTAGTCTCTGAGGGTTTTTTGATATAAATATCAAAATCTTCCCTGCTGATTGACTCCACTAACAGATTGTCACTACGTTTATGTAAACTAAACGTAGTACTGTTAGATACTGAGTTATTCCAGCATATAGTTGGATTTTCACTACTTAAGGTTTTTTGCATACTAATCTAGCAATTTTCAACGAATTCCCGAGTGTTGTACATTGCTGTACATTCTAGCAAGTTTGTTACCGCACCTACCAGACAAGGAATTTCGCTACCATAGAACAGTTATAGTTACTGCTGCCGTTCACCAGATCTTAGACCCCTTCCTCATCCAGTCTTACGACTGGAGTCAAGAGAAGTTTTAAATTACTGGCACTGGGCAGGTGTCAGCCCCTATACATCAGCTTTCGCTTTAGCAGGGACCTGTGTTTTTGCTAAACAGTCGCTCAGGATCATTAACTGCGTCCCACATTGCTGCGGGAAGGACATCTTGCAAACTTACGTCCAGCTTTTGTTGCCGAGTTCCTTAAGGATAGTTCTCTCGATCGCCTGTGTATACTCAACTCGCCCACCTGTGTCGGTTTGTGGTACGGCTTGATACTGCTCCCTTTACGAAACTTTTCCTGAAAACAGAACATCACTTTCTTACGTATTCGTAACTCGAATATGCACTCCGACAAGTCTTGCGACTAATCGGAATGTTCCGACTTGCGTCGGACTGAGAGCGGATTTACCAACCCTCACTTCCTTGTCACTTAAACCCCCATATAGAGGGCAAAGTTATTCCCATTTTGTCCTTCCGTAAAGTATTCACGAACAGCACATATACCCGAATTTTGACGGGTAATCCATCGACTACGCCATTTGGCCTCGTCTAAGGTACCGATTAACCCTATTCTGATTAACATTGAATAGGAAACCTTGGGCATTCGGCGTTAATGTTTTTCACATTAATTTCGCTACTCATACCGGCATTCTCACTTCTATACGCTCCACCCCGCCTCACGACGAAGCTTCATTGCCTATAAAACGCTCCCCTACCACGTCACAATCATGTAACTGATTGTGACATCCGTAGCTTCGGTAGAACTTTTAGCCCCGGTTCGTTGTCGGCGCGAAATCCCGTAGTAGACCAGCGAGCTGTTACGCTTTCTTTAAAGGATGGCTGCTTCTAAGCCAACCTCCTGGCTGTCTAAGGAATTTCACATCCTTTAACACTTAAAGTTCATTTAGGGACCTTAGCTGTCGGTCTGGGTTGTTTCCCTCAGGACCGCTCCGCTTAGCCGGATCGGACTGACTCCTGCTACACACGTTAGTATTCGGAGTTTGATTGGATTGACAGTCTTGCGACCATCAGATCCATCCAGTGCTCTACCCCTAACGTGATTCCACAGGGCTATACCTCAATATATTTCGGGGAGAACCAGCTATCTCCGAGTTCGATAGGCATATCACCTCTAACCACACCTCATCCTAGACTATTGATACAGTCACAAGTTCGGGCCTTCCCCGCCTTTTACAGCAGGTTCGCCCTGGACATGGTTAGCTCACTCGGTTTCGGGTCTGCCATATTCTCCTAAATCGCCCAGTTAGGGCTCGCTTTCACTGCGCCTACAAACATTCCTGTTCTTAGACTTGGAGAATAAGACAACTCACCGGTTCATTCTTCAAAAGGCACACGGTTGTCCTAATAAATTAAGACTTCCGCAGCTTGACAACATACGGTTTCAGGTACTATTTCACTGAGCGTTTCGCTCTTCTTTTCACCTTTCCCTCACGGTACTAGTTCACTATCGGTCTGAAAGTATATTTAGCCTTAACAAGTGGTCTTGCTAGCTTCACCCAGGATTACACGTGTCCTAGGTTACTCAGGAATCCGACCACGGCAGTCCAGATTTCGCTTACAGGGCTATCACCCTCTTTGGCATTCCTTTCCAGGAATTTCAGCTATCCGTTCTACTCGCTACTGTCGGTCCTACAACCCCACGGGTTTCAAGTATTGCTACCTGAAGTGATCTGTGGTTTGGGCTTTTCCCTTTTCGCTCGCCACTACTGGGGGAATAAACTATTGTTCTCTTTTCCTGCGCTTACTTAGATGTTTCAGTTCAGCGCGTACCCCTTCCAACACTATTAATTTATGTTGGAATAATTGCCGATTAAGACAATTGGATTATTCCATTCGGAAACCTCTGGATCATAGCTTCTTAGCAGCTTCCCAGAGACTATCGCGGCTTAGTGCGTCCTTCATCGGTACTTTCAACCAAGGCATCCACCGTATGCATTATTGTTGAGTATCTTTTGGCTTGTAAATTCTCCGATAAATCGGAGAAAAATTTGGCCTTCTTCCCAAATTACAAATAAATTTGTAATTGTTTAAATCGTATTCACATTTCAAAGTGCAAAATCCAGATTATCTGGAACTCAGAAAACCGGAAATTCCGATGTTCTGAGCCTCAGATTATCCAACCATCCCCTTGGTGGACCCAAGGAGGATCGAACTCCTGACCTCCTCATTGCAAATGAGGCGCTCTACCAACTGAGCCATGGGCCCTGGCTACGTTCACATATTAAGTTATAATTAGAGGGATACAACGCTAAAAAGGTCTTGCTTCCTCGCACCAAGGAAGTCTTGAAGCGAGTGTTAAATTAATGGTGCGTTGGTTCTCATGTATTAACTTTGAAAGTTTACCAAAATAGCTACGCCTTGTCAATCACAAATCACTCTCAGTTATCTTATTTCTCTAAACATAAATTCTTACCATTTAGTCTATTAAAGAAAACCAGTCTGTTTCCTTGATCTGATTCAGAACCAAAAAAGAACTTTAACTCTTTTTCTGAAAATGACCAAACAGCTTCATCAGCCAACATCTTAAGAGGCATATCATCCTCTTCGTACAAAGCTCTTAATACTCTACCCTTTATCCATTTACAATCATCCTCCTGAAACATTACACGAGTGCCTGCAGCAAAATTTATATCAACTTTAACTTCCTTACTCATCGGCAAATTATAACAATAACCAGCCTAAATTCAACACTCTTAATATTTCAATGTTTCAGCTTCCCACAAGTACTGGAAACTCAAGAGCTTTAGTAAAATTAGGACATTTCTGAACTGATTCTTCATCCATTGATTTTCGGTCTATATCTAATGTACGTTCATCAGTTATCAAATTTATTCTCCACACACCTTCAATTTCAGAAGATTGAGGGTTTTGACAAATATAATCTTCTTTAGCACACCCATAACAACGACCCTGCCAAAACAGATTTCCTGCTGCTTTCATTTGTTTTATTGCAAATTCCTTTTGTATAGCTAATAAATTAATCCGCATGACACAGCTTTCAATTTTTTCATCCTTAAAACTATAATTTTCCTTGCCTTCACCTCTAATTTCAAATCTTCCCTGAATTAAAGGGATTAAAGGTTCCTGACATCGAATTAAACCATCTATATTGCATAAATTACATCTTTCAGGCATATTTCTCTCCTTTCTTTAATGCAAATATGACATAACTTAATTTAAGCGTCAAATTTTTAAACATTTTTGACAAATTTTATACAAAATGTTAAGATTTTAACATGATTACTGTTCCAGAGGTTGTGGAAGAATTAGTCAAGCAAAAACCCTTACTGGAAGAAGGGCTTGCTTCAGACATTATTAACCTATCTTCTTTGGCAAGAGAATTTCAGCCGTTTATCCAAAAAAAGTTATATAAGGATATTCAAACAGGCGCTATTGTGATGGCTTTAAAAAGGTTATCTTTAAAGCTAAAAAAGCAGCAAAATAAGATTTCTTCCCTACTTATCAATATAGGGGATATTACAGTCCGTTCAAATTTAGTTGAATTTACCTACACCAATTCACCAACTTTAGCTTTAAAGCAAAGTATTTTATTGCAGGATGTTGATCAGGAAAAGAGTGCTTTTTTAACCCTCACACGCGGTGTTTATGAAACAACAGTTATTATTAGCTCCTCTTTGGAAAAAGAGGTGGAAAGGGTCTTTCAGGGAGAACATTTAAAGTCCAAATTTGATAATCTTTCTGCTATTACTCTAATATTGCCAGAGAGTGCTTTAAACCAATCAGGAGTGTATTACACAATACTTAAAAAGTTAGCTTGGGAAGATATTAATTTTATTGAGGGTATTTCCAGCATGACAGAGCTAACAATTATTTTGAAAAGTTCCCTGGTGGATAAAGCCTTTTCTACCCTCAAAAACCTCTCTTAAGTTTCCTGTTCTGTTATTTCTTCTTTGACTGGAATAATAAATAAAATTTAGGTCAACTTCCCGTCAAAGGATTTTTGCCACACTTTTTTAAAAAAGTGTGAGAATAAAAAGATTACTTAGTAGAAATATTTAGAACTTGTTCTACAAGTCTATTGGAATATCCAAATTCATTATCATACCAAGCAAAAACCTTTACCAAATCCCCATCAACCACCTGTGTTAGTGATAAATCAACAATGGCTGATTCTGATCTGCCTATAATATCTGAAGAAACCAAAGGTTCATCACTCCAGGTTACAATTCCCCTCCACCTTGAATCATCACAAGCTTCTTTAATTGCCTGATTTATTTCATCAACTGATGTTTTGGTTTTTAGAAGAAAAGTAAAGTCACAAATTGAACCTAAAATAACTGGTACCCTAATCCCTACCCCATCAAACAAACCTTTTAATTCCGGAATAACTTCTGTAGTAGAAATAGCAGCACCAGTGGTAGTGGGAATAATATTAGAATAAGCAGCCCTTGCCCTTCTTAAATCATTACTTTTACCACCTGGTGGTGGTCCATCAACTAAATTTTGTTCAGCTGTTATAGCATGGGTGGTAGTCATTAAAGCTTTAGCAATTCCAAATTTTCCATGAATAATAGCTGCTACCGGAGCCACACAATTAGTGGTACATGATGCATTATTAATAAGTTGCTGATCAGTATATTGATCCTGATTAACTCCCATTAAAAATGTAGCAACATTTCCCCCTTTTGAAGGAGCTGATAAAATTACTTTTTTGGCTCCAGCTAAAATATGTTGTTGTAAATCTTCTTCTTTGGTAAAACGGCCTGTGCATTCTAAGACCACATCAATCCCTAAGCTACTCCATGGGAGGTTTGCAGGAATCTTTTCTGCAGTTATAGGGTATTTTTTGTTATCAATTATGATATTTTGGTCATCAGCAAAAACCTCTTTACCCCATCTACCATAGGCTGAATCATGCTGTAAAAGATGTGCCAATACTTTACCTTCTGTTAAATCATTTATGGCAATAATTTCAATTTGCTCAGAATATTTTTCCAGGATAATTTTAAAAACAGTCCTGCCTATTCTCCCAAAACCATTAATAGCAACTTTAATCATAAATAATATTTTTTTATTTTGTTGTTTCCTTATAACCAGTCGGTAAGACTAAATATTGATTAATATTAGTAATTTTTTCATAAACGAAAGTTATTGTTTGCCATGTATCGGTATCATTTATTCTATAAGAAAGCGTATTAATAAGTCCACTATTTTTATCAAAAGTAATTTTAATTTTAACAGACAAACCCTTAGCATCCAAAGGTGTTTTATAAGTAGTATCTGATTGCCATTCATTATCGCCAATTAATTGCCAAGTTTTACTTGAAGTATCTTCAATTAAGCCAAGCAAGGGTAATCCTGCCTTTGCCAATGACCAGTAGAACTTACCCATTTCTCCATTTAAATCTTCCTTTATATATTCTTTTTTAGAAGAATCAAAAATATAGACTTGATTATCCTTAAACATCAGGATCTGTTGTTTACCTATACTGTTAACCTCACCCCTAACCAAACTGCCCATCTGGGTATAAAAAATACCTCTATCAGCATCATATCGGATTGTACTGCTTCCAACCACCTTACCTGTTGTATCTGTCTGCTGTGTTTGAAATTCAATTTTTCCACTAGTATAAATTTTATAATCAGCTGCTTTAAAAACAGCTGCGAAAGTTGTTATTAGATCAGTGGCTTGAGGAGGACTGCTTGGTGTAGCAGTCGGAATTGCTGTGACCGTAGAGGATAATTTTTGCTGAGCAACAGGAAGAGGGCTGGGTGAAACTTGAGGAATAGGTGTTGAAAGCTTTATAGCTGGTATTAAATTTGGATATTGAGTCTTTATTAAATATGATCCACCGACAATAGCTACTGAAATTAAGGCTATAATAATTATAAATACAATAACGGTAAAACCATTATTTTCTTTAGACAGCATATAAAATCAGAATATCACAGAAAGATCAAGCCTAACAAGTATCGCTAAAATTCTTAAGTTGACTCTATTATTATAGAAAAACTTTCTTCGTGATAATACATCGCAGGACGTTTATCTTAAATCCTGTTTAGACTGATGATCATTTTAATGCTTCAATTGTAGGTAATTTTCCTGTTTCCAAAAACTTAAGCATTGCCCCACCTCCTGTTGAAACAAAAGAAAACATAGTTAAGTCAGATAAATAATTTAGATATGCAATTGTATCTCCTCCACCAATAATACTTTTAGCACCGGATTCAATAACTAATTGAGCTATCCTTTCTGTTTGGTTATTTTTAGGGTTCTCAACCAATCCTAAAGGTCCATTCCACAACACAGAGGCTGCAGAAGAAATAACTGTAGCCCATTCAGATACTGTTTCAGGTGTAAGATCTTCACCATCTTCTGTTAAATCAGCTAACATAATATTTTCCGGAAGAGTTGTCTTACTGGCTGCCAGTTCTTTTGCTATCTTTCCTCCCACCAACACCTTATGTGCAATCTTAGATAAAGCTAAAGCTGCTGGTAGTTTATCTTCTACTTTTTCTCCTCCGATAATCACCACTAAAGGTTTTATCGGGTGTTCCTTAGCTTCTGTTAAGAACAGAACTTCTTTGGAAAATTGTAATCCTGCAGCACGAGGTAACAACATGGGTAAAATGGTAGTTGAAGCAGACTTATGATGAGAAGCAAAAGCCTCATTAACATAAAAATTACCTAAAGCAGCAAGCTCTTTAGCATAATAAACACTAGCTTCCTCTTCCCCTTTTTCAAACCTTAAGTTTTCCAGAAGTTGTAATTTACCACTGTCCAATTCATCCTTAAAACCATGTTCTACCAGCCAATTAAAAATAGGGGCAACTGATAATTCTTCCACTTTCTTCCCTTCTGGCCTGCCAATATGCCCCATGATAATTACCTTAGAAGCATTCTCCAGGCAAAGCTCTAGTGTAGGCATTCCAGCAACTAATCTAAAATCATCTGTCACACTGCTATCTTCTATAGGCACATCAATATCCAAACGGAGCAAAACTTTTTTACCTTTAACTAAGGGAGCAGAAACAACTTGCATCTTTAAATCGTAACACAATTATAAAAGTAAAAAAATTATATAAAGACAAAAATACTATAAAATGTTACAATTACCCTCAGTTTTGGGCACGTAGTTCACTGGTAGAACGCTTCACTGATAATGAAGAAGTAGATGGTTCGATTCCATCCGTGCCCACTAAATCCCTTTTTCCCTTTTGGTGCGGTGGCGAAGTGGAAACGCTGGGGTCTGCAAAACCTCGATTGCGCGAGTTCGATTCTCGCCCGCACCTCCGAGTCTTCGAGGAGGAAGAGAGAGAACAACATCTCTGAGTGAAGCGAAGAGTAGTGTTATTCTCGCCCGCACCTCTGAAGTAAACCTCTGAAATTAGTTTTGCGGAAGAGGTGTATTTTCTGGGCTTTTTATCTCCTCAACTTTTTTGGCAATATCTTTTCTACGTAAGCCCTCAAAAAATTTAATTATTCCACCTAAACCAGGAATAATTTCTGAAATAGGTTTAAATTCCAACTTTTTAGGATCAGGATTTTCAACATTAAACCATTCCTTATTACCAAAGGCATTTTCTAGAGTTGGTTCATGCTTAGTAGGCTGTTTAAGGTTTTTACCCTTTTCACTTTCAGGATTATCCATAGTGTTATTCTACACTATTTAAAAATTTCCACAAAAAAACTCCCCGGAGGGAGTTAATTTTTATTAATTCCAAAAAAGTGGTGGGGAGGGTTTTTATAGAAGCCCTCAACTTCTATCACCATTTACCCTGAATTTCTTCAGAATAGCGTGAAGGTGATCTTGGATCAAACCATGGCTAACTGTTGCTTACGCATTTTCAGGAATCCTCCAGTTTGACCTAATCTCCAGAAAGGAGGTGATCCATCCCCAGCTTCGGCTAGGGATACCTTGTTACGACTTAAGCTTCATCGCTGGTTTCACCTTCCTCCGCAATCGCGGAGTTCGGGTGCCCCCAACTTTGCTGCCTTGACGGGCGGTGTGTACAAGAGGCGAGAACGTATTCACCGCGACCTGCTGATTCGCGATTACTAGCAATTCCGACTTCATGAGGTCGAGTTTCAGACCTCAATCTGAACTGGGGCGAAATTTGAGAGATTAGCTTGCCGTTACCGGCTTGCAACTCGTTGTTTTTCGCCATTGTAGGGTGTGTGTAGCCCAGGGTGTAAGAGCCGTGCTGACTTGACGTCATCCGCGCCTTCCTCCTCACAAAGTGAGGCAGTTCCGCATGAATTATTTAACATACGGTGCGGGTTGCGCTCGTTATCCGACTTAACGGTACAGCTCACGCCACGAGCTGACGACAGCCATGCAGCATCTGTGCTAGTCTCCTTGCGGATTTTCCCAGTTTCTTGGGAATAGAACTCTAGCATGTCAAACCCTGGTGAGGTTTTTCGCTTTGTCTCGAATTAAACCACACGCTCCACTGCTTGTGCGCCTCCCCGTCAATTCCTTTGAGTTTTAAACTTGCGTTCGTACTCCCCAGGCGCTCTGCTTAACGCGTTAGCTTCGACACTGATCCGAAAGGACCAATATCTAGCAGAGATCGTTTACGGCTTGGACTACGCAGGTCTCTAATCTGCTTCGCTCCCCAAGCTTTCGTGCCTAAGCGTCAAGAATACACCAGATGTCTGACTACTCCTTCGGCGTTCCCAATCATATCAACACATTTCACTGCTCCATGATTAGTTCCAACATCCTATTGTATCTTCCAGACCGATCATATTTTGCCCGAGACCGTGGTTGAGCCACGGGCTTTCAAGCAAAATGCATCGGTCCGCCTACGCAACACTTTACGCCCAATAAATCCGGATAACGCTTGCACCCTACGTATTACCGAGGCTTCTGGCACGTAGTTAGCAGGTGCTTATTCTTGTGGTACCGTCATAATCTTCCCACATAAAAGGAGTTTACAACCCGAGGGCCTTCAATCCTCCACGCGGCGTCGCTCGATCAGGCTTTCGCCCATTGTCGAATATTCCCAGTTGCTGCCACCCGTAGGTGTATGGGCCGTTCTCAGTCCCATTGTGGCTGACCATCCTCTCAGACCAGCTATCCGTCGTCGCCTTGGTAGGCCATTACCCCACCAACAAGCTGATAGAACGCGGGCTAATCTCAAAGCGCATTGCTGCTTTAATACGTTCATTTGACTGAACGTATCACATGGGAGATTACCCAACCTTTCGGCTGGCTATATCCCACTTCGAGGTATATTCCCACGCATTACTCACCCGTCCGCCGGTTATCTTGCGATCCCCTTGACTTGCATGCTTAAGGCACGCCGCCAGCGTTCATCCTGAGCCAGGATCAAACTCTCAAAAAAAGTGAATTTGTATCCAGCTCCACTAATAAATCAATGAAGCTTTCTACAAGCTTCACTCAAAGAATTGACAAAAGATTTTCCCTAATAAATTAGGGATTGCACTCTTGTTTTTCGATTTACCTAGACTTGGTAAATCATTTTCCCACCACTTTTCCGGAATCAACAGCCTAAAAAGGCATGAAAAAACCGAAAAAGGGTAAAAACTTTTCCGGTTGTTAATGTGCTACGTTCATGTAACTGAACGTAGCTATGAAGCAAAATATTTAATATTTGTTGTCAACTTCATAGCAAAACTGAAAATAGTATCCCAATTACTCAGGACTAGTTTCCAAGTAGAACGATTTTAATCTAAATTAAGCTCGATGTCAAACAGCTGACTGGCTAGCTAAAGTTCTTAATCCGGGAATAGAATTTGGCTGATGATTTACCACTCTTTTAACATCTTCTTCCTCTGCTCTTTTTCCATTTTCGGCTATAGTAACTGGAATAAACTTTCTATTAAATTCCAAACCTCTTTTTAAAATTTCCAACCTAGATTGTAATCCCAATTTTCCAATTGCAGAAACAAATAAACGGTAAGATCCATCACCTTGATAAAATAAACTAACTACTTCAAGGATATTTTTAGTTAAGATCCCGCTTTTTACAGCCTGGTTTTCTATCTCTGTGAGCATATTAGCTGCTACTATCCTCGCATCAATTATTTCCTCCCCTTCAGCACCTTCAATAACAGATTCTACAGCCAATTTTAAAACCTCATCTCTGTTTGCTAAAGCATCTTCATCTAGAACAAATTTATACTGAGCTTCTTTTTGAACTCTCTCTTCAGCTTTTTCGATTGCTTCAACTTCCTCCACAACTGATACTTTTTGTTCTGATTTTAATTGTGCTTGAACCATCATTTGAGTAACAATTTCAGGTTCATTTCCTGCTTGAATTAAAGCATTTTCAACTAATTCAACTGCCTGGGTTTCAGCTATTCCTGCTGTAATTAAGCTTTCATAAGCTATGGTTGCCTGAGCTATTTCAGGATAAGCTTGATCACTTATTTGAAGTATTTCTGATGTTTCTATTGAAGTTGTTACTATCTCAGATAAAGCTGGAGATTGTTCTGATAATGAAACCAGTTCTTCTGCTGCTTTAAAAACTGGTTCGTCATTAATTTGATCCGTATCCAAAGAGATTAATTCTGGAATTGGTTGATGAATAATATTTTCATCTATTAAATCAAAAATAGCTTCAGATTGAACAATTTCTTCAATCACTGGTGCTTTCAAATCCGCAAATTCTTCTGGTTGAGAGATTGGTTCTTCAATATCTGGCATAAAATTTGTTTGTTCAAAAATAGTATCTATGTTTGTTTCTATCGGGATATCAAAAACACTTGAAGGTCTTGAAGATTCTAAAATTGATTCTAAATATGTGGGTGGTGTTAATATATCTTCTGCAAAATTATCTGTAAAAGCTTCCTGAAAAATTTGAGGTACCTCAAAACTTGGTATTGTAGGATCTAAATTTATATCAGCTAAACTCTCATTAAAAATTGACGGAATTGGAGTTATATCTATTGAAGGACTACTAAAAATATCTACACCTGGATTTAAAGATCCCCCACTTAAGCCTGATGTTTCAAAAGAAGAAAAATTACTAAAAGAGGAAAATTCTGAACCCATACCGATTCCAGGGCTGGAAAGCGCAGATATACCGGCACCGACTGAAGAAAAGCTATCTACTGAGATTGATTCTCCTTCAATACTCATCTAAAGCCTCCTTTCTAACTAACACTAATTTATGGAATTTTACCAGAAAGAACCCGAATAGTCAAATTAAAATTGACAAGCCTGTGAACCCAGTGTTACTGTTTGATAAGCACATAAACTCTTTTTTTATGCTCACAAAACTAACAGATTTCATAAAAAATTACTGGAAAATCGGGATTTTTATTTTAATTCTTCTTTCAGTCCCCCTTACAGTCTTTCTGGTCACTCAAACACAAATTTTCAGAAGCCGTGCTTCTGCCATCCCTGTGGCTTTTGAAGGAAACGGGGTAACTTATACTAACGGCCAATATTTTACTTCAACTCTAACCGGCATTAAATTAAAATTAACGTCTCCTTTTGCAACTTCCGGTACTCAATCATTTAATGCAGGCAGCACTCAGGATTTCTATGGAAAAAGGCTTAGCTTTCTTAAGCTTTTCGGACAGACAAAAATCACAGAAGCTGTTAGAAATGCCGCCACAGGGCATAATATTTATCACGCTCCAGGTGTAGTGGTAGATAAAAGCAGTACGCCGAATAAAATTTATGAGGTAGATTCAGGAAACAGCAGAATTTTAGGGTTTAACGGGATCGGATATTGTTCTCAAAATCCAGCTCAGTCTTGCACTATTGATAGTGATTGCGGGACTGGAAATAGCTGTAATATAGACGGGAATAAAAATGCAGATATTGTTTTTGGTCAACCTGATTTTGAAAGCGGAGCCTGTAACAAAGATGCAAATCTCGGAATTAGCAAAAAACCCGATGCTTCTTCTCTTTGTTTTATGGGTTATCCTGTAGCTACTAACACAGCTGAAGCCTGGCAAAGAAACAATATTGAAGTTGACAGCGAAGGAAATCTTTATGTGGCCGATTATTGGAATAACCGAATATTAAAATATAATCAGCCTTTCAGCCAGGATAAAACAGCAGGCAAAGGTGACACTGTGGCTGATTTTGTTTGGGGTCAAAATGATTTTTCCTCCAACGGAATCAATCAGATTAATCCGTATTTCAGCACTTCAACCAGAACACCATCTAATAAATCTTTGTGGATCAGTTTTGGCTTTGGAACAGCAGATCATGTTTCATCACGCGGAGTATCAGTTGATGCACAAAACAACCTTTGGGTGGCTGATACTTTTAATAACCGTGTCCTTCGTTTTCCCAAAGATTCCCAAACTGCTGATCTTGTGCTAGGACAGGCTGATTTTAATTCTTTCGGTTGTATTCCTAATGGTCCTTTAAATAGATTTTGTACACCAACTTTGGCAAGAATAGATCCTGAAAATGGCGATCTTTATGTTTCTGATGAATATCCGAATAGTTTTCGTGCTAGAATTCTGGTTTTTCACCCTCCGTTTACTAATGGTATGGCAGCTTCAAAAAGCATTGTTATCAACCAAGGTCCACCCTGGTTTGAAGGCAGATATTTATTTCAATCAACAGGTTTTAACTTTAATCCATTCAAAGAAGGAGAATACGCAGCAGGGAGACTTTGGATCAATGAGCTTTCTGCCTACCGGACTACTTTAATTGACGCAAATGGCAACATTGTTAAAGTCATCGGAGCAACAACTAATACTGGCCAGGGTGGCGATACTCAATACGGTAGTGAATGCGGTGATATATATAATCCCGCTCAATTCAATTTATGGTGGCCTGGAGGATCGATTGGTTTTGACAGCGCAAACAACATTTATTTATCCGATGAATTTTTTGGCCGTGTTTCCAGATATAAACTGCCTTACCAGCTACGAACAGTTGGAACTAAAACTTGTTTACCACTTGCAAATGGAGGTTTATTCCCAATGAGTAAAAGCATCAAACAGGATAACAGATTAGGTGAATCAATCGGATTAGTAGTGAATAATAACCAGTTGATTATTAAAGATGAAAGCTCAATCAAAGTTTGGAATGATTATTTACAAAAATCCATCGGCAGTAATCCCGATATAATACTCACAGGCGGCATGCCGACAAGAATTTTATTCAGTGATGCTGTTGATGAAAATAACAGGTTGTGGATGTATACAGACAGAGGTGATTTACGTGTATATCAACTTCCGTTTAAAGGCAATGATGTGCCTTTGACTGATAATATAAAACTATATTGGAAAGATGACGGGACAGCGGTCAATGCTCATTTTTGGGAAACAGGGTTGACTGTAGATAAAGTAAACAAAGCCATTTATATCTCTGACAGAGAGAAAAACAGAGTACTCAGAATAAGCAACTATAATGAATTTTTAAATCACGCTAACAACAACTTATTAGTTGATTTGGTTCTGGGACAATCAGATAAAACCGGCGCATTGTGTAATCACGGAAGCAACACACCTTTAGCTGACGGAATATGTTCACCTTATGGATTAAAATTTGATAAAACAGGTAATCTTTTTCTGATCGAAAATAATTATGAATGTCACGGTAATGACCGTATTTCTATTTTCACGGCGTCTGATCTGAAGAATGCTTCAGGTTTATTCCCCATGTTAAAGGCTCAAAAAGTACTTATTGCAAATGACCTGACTTCCAAAGGACCATGTGCATATACCACAGTAGATAAACCTGGCTCCCCTGTCAGTTTAGCTTTTGATAGTCATAATCGCCTGGTTGTGGGAAATGACGGATATTATGGAGACAATCAAAAAAGACAATTAAAGCAATTGTGGTATTACTCAGATCCGTTAAATAAAACTACCCCTGACAAATCAATAGAATTGCCCATAGGCAGCGCAGGAGAACTTGCCTTTGATAAAGATGATAATCTGTTTATCCAGGATCATACTTGGTACAGGGTTTGGGGTATTAATTATTATCAGGATGATGATTGGGGAATTATATCCACCACCACACCCACACCTACCCCTACACTTATTTCTACACCTACAGCTACAGCTATTCCGACACCAACCTCAGCTCCCGAGCCAAAAACATGTGCACAAGTAATTACTTCAGCTATGAATCCTTTAACCGGAAACTGTGAAGAATTCCCAAGCCCCTGTGAGGTACCATCAGGCTGGACATTAAATTGCACAAGTCCTGTTGTTACAGCAACTCCAACCCAATCTCCAAATCCTAACCTTATTTCTTATGGTGCTTTCAGCTACACAACTTCAGCCGATAATGTTCAACATGTTTCTCAATCAATTCTGGCTGATAACGGATATGCTTATGGCCGGACTTGCATCGTGGAAAATGGTCAGGTAAATTGTGACGGAACCAGATTCCCCTGGACCAAAACTGTCGCAAGCGCTCCTGACGGATCCAACATTAAAATAATTTCTTACGGAGCATTTTCATATGATTCAAATGGACAACAAAAAGCAGTGCAATCCTTAATCGGTGAGGACGGAACCAGCTTTTCCAGATCATGCAATGTAGGAGCCACTGATCTGAATTTATCTGCAACAGCATGCCCATGGACTAAAGATCCGAATAAACTAGGCATACCTATGCCAAATCAACCGGCAGGAAAAATTATTGGTTATGAAGCCTTCAGCTATAAAACATCCGCCGATGGCAAGGAACATGTGTCAATGTCTCTACTAGCAAATAACGGATATTCATACGGACGTACATGTAACATAGAAAGTGGTCAGGTAAATTGTTCTTCTGCTACAAGTTCTTGGAGCAGGTCTGCAATTGATCCGAATGTTATTGCTTACGGGGCTTTCTCGTATTATGCAGATAGTCAACAAAAAATAGTACAAAGTTTGATTAATAAAAATGGTTCTACATCTTACAGAACTTGCAACACCAATCCTGACGGCCTTAATTTATCAACCTCAGTATGTCCCTGGCAATACGGAACAATAGCTGTTCCTACAGTTCTGGGAGCAAGTATATCGGCCGATAATGTTAAAGGGTTGGCTTTGGCAGCAGGAAATTCTATAAATTTTAAGCTTGCCAAAAATCCTGTTGATTTATCAGGTGCCCAAACTCAATCACTTACTTCTGATCCAATGATTATTGATTTTAATTTTGATAAATCCAATCCCGATCCTGGTTATTCTGAAACAATATTTGTCCAATTTATCAATAGCAACGGACAAATAGATAACCGCCAGGCTACTATTACTTATCAACCAGCTACAACAACTACATCCATACCCGCTACTGTTTCTAACCCCACCTCTACATCAAGCATCCAAAAAAGTTCCGTCATAAAGGGTGATTTAAATAATAATAGTTCACTTGATTTAGGCGATATGTCAGTGATTTTATCCAAATGGAGTTCATCATTAACAGGAGTTGTTTCTAACGCTGATCTTAATGGGGACGGTAAAGTTAACAGCTTTGATTATTCTTTAATGTTAAATCTGCTCACTAATGCTAAAGTTATTCACAACTAATTATAATCCTGTTTTCTCTACAACTTTATACAAGACAATTCCTAAAGAAACCATTACATTTAAAGAAACATTGACGCCTAACATAGGCAATTCTACTATTCCATCACATAAATCTAAAACTTCTTTAGAAACACCATCACTCTCATGCCCTACTACTAAAGCAATTGGGAGTGAATAATCATATTTATCATAAGGAACAGATTTCTCTGATTGTTCTACAGCAATTATTCTTATATCCTTATTCTTAAATCTTAAATCTTTTATAGCATCAGTGGTTTTTTCAAAATACTCCCACTCCACTATCTCCATAGTATTAATAGAAGCTTTTTTGATTCTATGATTGGGAGGTGTCTCACTACCTGCGCAAAGATAAATCTTTTTGGCGTTCACTGCATCAGCTAGTCTAAAAACACTACCTATATTATATGTATCTAATACATTATCCAAAATAATATAAATTTCATTCTTTTTGGCTTTTTTAAGAGTCTGATGGCTGATGGCTGACGGCTGATGGCTCCTCAATTGCTTTGCATTTAATTTCATCTGAGTATTATAAGCTAGAAACAATCCTATTTCAAAATCACTATTTTTAAGCTTCTAAAAATTACCCCTTTATGGGATAGTTATGATATAATATTTTTTGTTCTTTGTAAGAAATTCTAAAGTACAAGAATTTACGTAATTTTATATGAATATAAAACAAAATTTGGACGGATCCGTACCAAGCAAAACTAGAAACAGCATCCTACCACAGATACTGGCGCTAAATAACATTACAGGAAAATTACTTTTCAGTCAAGGAGGTAATTATGGCTCGTACTGAAACCAAACCTTCTCATATTTCTTTAGCAGGTATTTTACATGATGCCAGAGAAACTTCTGCACGAGGCCTCCGATATATACCAAGAATATCTTTAGTCGCAATTGTTGGTCTTGCCGGTTATTTTGCGATAACCAAACCTAATAATCCAAACGTTCAGTTAAATGTACCCATAGGTGCATCGGATACCTTTAGCTCTTCTGATAAACATGGTACATCTTTGCTATCCTATATAGATTTAAGGAATCCTGCTTCAACAGAACAATTATCAGCAGAACAGACCATGGGAATGCTACAAGCACTCCAGCAAAAAATTGATACAAGTACCAGCCAAAAAGCAAGCTGGACAAATGCAGGAATTGTTTATCATGTTCAGCCAGGAGATACTCTTGACAATTTAGCCGCAAGATATGGAATCAGACAAGATCAAATTAAAGATATGTCAAATATAACCGGGCAAAAGGCTACAGTAACAGGCAAGCTTTGGGAAGGTCAAGTGTTTCTGCTACCAACAAATAAAAAACCTGATTCCCCTTTTGATGAAATATATAGTAAGGCTGGATCTGATTTGGCTCAACTCAAAAGCAATCCCTCCTCTGACGTAACAAGCAGAATTGAAAGTTACTGGAATACAGCACCAAAAAGAGTTGAAAGAGCACCTGCACCACAAGTTATTGTTGATCCTGAAGCAATAGATGGAAACACTACTGCTCAAATAGTTACAGGACTAACCAGTAAATTACCAAAACTAGGTCAAGGAGTTGATAGAATTATTATTCAACCACAACGAAACCCTAACTCTGATAAAAATGATCCTGGTGCCTATATGAGTCAATCCGAAGGAAAAACAACCTTGTATTTTTCTATGGATCCAAATAAACCATTAAGCAAAGAACGCACATTATCCCTACTTGTAAATATGATAGCTTGCTCGGGAAGTATTTATAATCCTAACTCATCTCAATTCTTTACACCAAAAGAACTTATTGCGTTAGAGTCACAAGATACTCAAATTTCTAACGAGACATATAAACTTTATCCTGGAACAGTCAGAATTGCATCACACGAAACAGCACTTATTCAGGAAATTGTCAAAATGGCAACAGGAAAAAAAGACAGTCCTGCTAATTCCCAAGAAGCAGAAATCAGTCGCCAAACAGATAACCTTATTAATGATTGGGCAAAGATATATCTAGGTGTAGATAACCTTGCAAATATTGCTAGATAATAAGTTCTCTATAAGCCTTGCTTATGTTAATTAAAAAAGATTTGGAATATCTATTGCCAAATCAAATAAAACTAAAGTCCAGGAGATCCTTACTAAAACACTTTTTAACTAAAGGAGGTATCCCTAATGGCTCTTGAAGAACATATTGAAGAATCAGTCAATCACAGCCTTCCCTCTTCAAGAGAAGTGCTCAAAGAAATTACAGAAGCCAGCCGCGGAACACTAAAATGGGCAGCCAATCATTGGAGAGGCTTAGCCCTTGGTACTGCATTGGTAATCAGTAGTGGGATGGGTATAAGTAACGCTTCTGCCATTACAAAATATGTTTCTGAAAATACTCCTACTATTCAAACAACAGCTGAACAACCTTTAGCCAGCCCTTTATTCTCTAATAACCAATCTATTGAAAATATTTCAAACAATCCCTTAAAAAAACAGCACGAGCGCTTAGAAACAGTTGTTTCTGTTGAACAAACATCTTTAATGTTACAAGACATAAATAATAAAGTTGAAGAGATTTACAACATCAGAAGTAATTGGGAAAGTGGAAAATCATATACAGCAAAAAAAGGAGATACCTATGAATCTATTGCAGCAGCCAACAATACAACCATAGATAAAATTTTACAAATAAATAAACGCCTTAGCCCAAAGTCACTTCCTGAAGGTGAAAGGTTTATTCTTCCTGTAAGCAATCTACCTGTACCATACTTAGGAAAGATTTTTGACCAAGCTAAAATTGATTTAAATGAATTAGAAAAAATAAGGAATGAAAAAGGTGCAAGCTCACAAGAAGCAAAAGATATGGCTCAACGTATTTACCACCAATGGAACACCTCTCCAGCAGAATCAACTCCAAACACACCTCCTAAAATCATTATTGACCCAGAGGCTAAAAATAGTGAATTTATCGCTCAACAAATTCAAAAGTCTATTGATCTGATGCCCGGCTGGGGACGCGTAGTTAATCAATATATTATCGTTCCCCGTAGCGTCATGCCTGATTTCTTTGCACCCATGGGCACTGTTATATTTCCAGACAAAGGCGCTGATGTTTATGTTTTTGATATGCCAAGTAAGCCTGACAGAAACGGTAAATTAGAGCCTTGGACTGAAAGGTGGTTACAGGTAGATCTTTTACACGAAAATATGCATGCTGCCAGTATATATGAAGAGTTTTCTTCTCGTTTATTTTCTCCAATAAAGTTAGTAGAGCTAACCCTTAAGGACACACAAATCTCTAACATGAGTTATCTTGTTCACCCTCAAACATCCAGGATAAGCGAACGCGATGAAGCTGCTGCTTGGGAAGGTGTAAAATTATTTACAGTCAGACCTGAAACAACTCAACTTCCACCTGATATGGCGCTTGAAAAAGATGAATTAGATTTTGCAAAAGAAAACCTAACACCAATATTAGGACCTGATTTTGATTATATTCAAGCAAGTCAAAAATTAGGTATTCAATAAACCCCCTTTATAAGTTAGTTGCATTTTATGTTTAAATATAGGTATAGTTGAAGTAAGGCAAATGTATGAGTCTTCACAAAAAAATCAAAGCTCATTTAGCAAAAAAACATAAACACCATATGGAAGAAAGCTCACAACCCCCTATTTTAGAAACCAGTATTAGAAAAAAAGGTAATTTTGATATAAATTTAATTACTCAAAAACTCAAAAATCCATTAATTTTAGTTCCTTTAGTTATACTAATCCTTTCAATTTTAATTGCTGGGTTTTTATATTTTAATAAACAAAATCTCACTCTTCCCTCTCTTAATACTATTGATTTAACAAAAGGTAAAATTACTGATCTACAAGATAATTTAGGATTCTATATTGAACAAGCTCCAGAGGTTTGTGATCAAAATAATTTAACTAAAACTTTTAAATCTTTTGTAGTACCTGGAGAAACCGGAAAACCTACTAAAAGCGGAGCACATTCTGTTTATGGGGAAACTACCTGGAATTACATGCTACAAGGTGAAATATCTAAAATTGAAACCATGCCAACTGGAATTAAATATACTTTAATAAGTGGAGAAGATACCTTAATCACCCAAAGCACAAATAATACCGTTGCCTGGAAACCAGAGCCTGTAAAAGTTGACGTTTCATCATTTGCACTAAAAGATAAAGTGCGTCTCTACTATTTGGTTAAATGCGGAGAAAACAAACCTCCCCTCCTTTTTCTAGAATATATCCAAAAAACAGCCACAACTACTGCTAAACAACCTGCCATTGCCACAAGCTCTGGTGGATTAAAAACCAGGAGTAATAATTGGCAGGGTTTTAGAGGTACAGTAAAGGAAAAGGGAGCAAATTCCTTAACTTTAGTTAGTGAAGGACAAACAATGAAAATTGAAATCGGAAGTAATGTGCATTTACGGATTATTAATGAATCTGAATTAAAGAAAAATCCAGAACTTTATTTAAAACAACCACCTCAGGAAGCTTCAATTTCCGGAGTAAAAATTGGTGAAACAGTTGACGCTACAGGAGAGATTGATGGTACAACATTTAAAGCTAAATCAGTTATTATTATTAGGTAAAACTATGAATATAAAAATAAAAATCATAATCATATTTATAGCTTTTTTTACTTTTCAGTTTCTTGTTTTTGCTCCTAAACCAGCTTTAGCCTGCAGTGCTGGATGCAGTGGTTGTGCTCCATCAGGATATCCAGGAGATGCTTGCGGATCAGGATCTGCGTGGTGTACCGATGGCACAGAAAATGAATACGGTTCTTGTAATGGTTGGTCTGAATCTTGTTGTAGTTATGGCGGAGCTGCTTCAGCTGGAAATAATGTAGGAGGTTATTTGAGAAATGCTGCTACTAATCAACTGTTGAACGGAAGAGAAATTGACTGGGTAGATAAACTAGGCAATATTCGTAAACGCTGGACAGGTCCACCAAGTTTCCCAGACGGAGGATACTGGTTTGCAGACTGGCTAAGTATTAGTGGTACTAAGCGCACTGAAGAATATGGTAGTTATCCATTAGCACCATGGGTATCCAACACCTATCAATATGAAGCCTTTAGCGGAGCTCAAAACCCCCATACCATGACTGCAGTCCGTCCTAGTGGATGGTATGGATACATGCTTCCTGTTAACTTTGATGTAGTTGCTAGTCCTCCGGATCCAGTTCTTGTAGATTTATGGTATAAACCACCTCCTACTGCTCACTTCATTACCGGTAATAATATTAGCACTCTGGTAAATACCCAGCTAAACTTTAATACCTATATACAAGATGATGGTAGTGGTATTAGAGGTGCTCAGATATTTGTTGCCAAAACAAACGGTGGTACTAATGTAACATCCTGGGGGCCAACGACATCAACTCCTTGTTCTGGAGGCGTTGATGGAAGTGGACGATGGTGTCTATTAGCACAAAGTCCTGCATACAACCCCGCCGTAAACCCTCTAAATTTCCCTGCTTCATGGATCCCAACTGTCACCGGAACTTATGTTGTAGCAGTTAATGCATATAATCCCAATCCCAGTGGTATGTGTTCAGGGAACCCTGTTGATACAGGCTTTGCCAGATGTGATGCTTCTGGAAACGATATAGTCACTGTTACTGTTTCATATCCTGGCTATGTTGCCTGTCCTACTGCCTGTGGTAGTGCAGCCAGCAATCAACCAGATGGTGCTGGTGGTACTCACTATTGTGCAGCAGTTACTCCTCCTGCCTATGTTGCCTGTCCTACTGCCTGTGGTAGTGCAGCCAGCAATCAACCAGATGGTGCCTGTGGTACTCATTATTGTGCAGCCCCAGCTGCTTGTCCTACTCCACCCCCTCCTACTATTGTGATTCCAACACCTACTACACCACCTACACCAACTACTACCCCTGTTCCCACATTTTGTATTACAAATTCATATCTGGGAAGTGGGTTTGGTATCTCCTGGACTAATCCTGCAGGTTTCCCTGTTACTTTTGTTGATATCAGCTCCAACAGCAGCTTTTCATCCTATTACAATAAGGCTGTTAGCGGTACATCAACCACTGGTCCTAATGGTTTTTGTCGGGCACCATATACCGGTACTTGTGATAGCACCAAAAACCCTTTAAGTATTTTACCAAATGTTACTTATTATGTGAGACTATATAATGGGGTTGCTTCTAATGGTGGTCATGGTCCCTCCACCTCTTTTGGACCTATCCCCAGCTGCCCAAGAGCACCATTCTTAAAAACCAGTGGTGGAGATGTTCATTTAAATCAGTAAGGATTAAGTTTACAAAAGATTATTTCTTTTTAAGAGGTTCCCACCAAGCTTGATTATTTTTATACCATTCAACTGTTTTTTCCAGCCATTCTTTAAATTCATGCTGTGGTTTCCAGCCTAACTCATTTTTAATTTTGCTCCAATCAACAACATATTTAAAATCATGACCTTTTCTGTCTGTGACAAATTCAATTGATTGCTCAGGGTCTTTACCCATGATACGACATATTTCCTGGGCTACCTGCAGATTTGTCCACTCTTCTGATTCCATACCACCAACACAATAAGTTTCCCCTATCTTCCCCTTTAATAAAACTGCTTCGATTGCCCGGCAGTGATCTTCTACATAAAGCCAATCCCTTGATTGTTTACCCTGACCATAAACAGGGATTTTTTTATCAGTCATTAAATTAGTAATAGCCAAAGGAATCAATTTTTCCGGGAAATGGTAAGGGCCATAATTATTGGAACAATTTGTAATAGTAATTGGCAAATCATAAGTGACACTGTATGCCCGAACCAAATGATCTGACCCGGCCTTTGAAGCAGCATATGGACTACGGGGTGAATATGCAGTTTCCTCATTAAATTTCCGTGTTTCCATCTCCCCAATTGCCCCAAACACCTCATCTGTTGAAACATGATGAAATCTTTTAACATTATTATTTAAAGAAGCATCAAGTAATACTTGTGTCCCCATTACATTGGTTTTTATAAAAATTGCTGGTTCTAAAATTGAGCGGTCAACATGAGATTCAGCAGCAAAATGAACAACAGTATCAAATTTTTCCTCTCTAAATAGATTATCAACAAAGGGTGCATCCACAATATCACCTTTAACAAATTTAAAATTTTCTTGACCCTCTAAATCTTTTAAAGATTCTAAATTACCAGCGTAGGTGAGTTTATCTAAAACAACAATTAAATCTTCAGGATGAGATTTATTCCAGTAGTGAACAAAGTTAGATCCGATAAAACCAGCTCCACCTGTTACAAGAATTTTCATCTTCATTATTCTATACCTAAAATACTAAAATTTACAACTTTTTGATTGAATTGGCTTACCTCACTATGCTACATTTAAATGAAGTATAAGCAAAGCTTGAAAATAAGTTTTCAGCTGCGCTTTCAAACTTATTTATGAAACAACGCTTATCTTTAGGAGTTAGAATTTTTGGCTTGTTATTAATATTACCCCTACTTGGTATTGCTTTCTCTCCCCCACTAAAAACCAATGCAGCTTGCGTTAGTCCAACAGATTCTCCAATCCGTGTTAATGATGGATTAGTTTCTGCTATAGATGTTGGAAACATTTCTCCTTTAACTAATGTTAATTGTGTAAGCGGAGGTTCTGCATCAATTCCTCAATTTTCTCTCCCAACTTATGATTCTATGATGCGGGATTATTTTGATCAGGCAAAAAGCTCCTATAATAAAATTACTGTTTCTGGCCCTGCTGTTCAGGATTCAACAGACGCTAATCCAGATCCTATAAATCTGGTTTCTTTCTAAATTAGTATATTTTTTTTAAATAAAATTTGTTTGACATTTACCCTAAATTATGTCTACATTAAATTATGCGAAGTTTTATTTCCAAATTAACTTATAAAGCAGGTATTTTACTTATAGCTTTAGCTATTGTTGTTATTAGTTCTTCTTTCATTGAAAAACAATTTAATATCTCTCCTAAATTAAGTAAATTGATTGGTGATGTTGCAGGAGCTATTTTTGTCTCAGGAAAATTTTTAACCCCTACTATTACAAGTGCTCAGGTTACTTCTCCTTATCAACAAGTAGATGGAATTGTAACAATAACAGGCAATGTAGGTATTGGAATAACAAATCCTGGCTCTAAATTAGATGTTATCGGAGATATTACGGTTGGAGCAGCCGGCAGCAGAGACTTGTCCTCAGGACGTTTAAAATTAAACAATAGTTATGTAAATAGTTGGGGAAATTCCATCATAGACGGACGAGTTTGGTCAGCTAATTCTAATATTCACCTTTCTCCTCCTAATGGAAACAGTGTTATCATTAACAGCGACTACCGTGATGCCGGAGGTGCAGTCGGAGGAACAGCAGGACTAATTGTTTCAGGCACAGTTACAGCCCCAACTTTTTCAGGTAATGCTACTACAGCAACTTCATTAGCAGGAACCGGTAAAACAAATAAGGAATCAAGATTATGGAGATCAGATAATGAGGATAGTTACCATTATTATATAAGACATTATTGGACTGGCAGTACAAACGGCTGGAGAATTACCGCAAATAATGATATTGGAGACGAACAAGCTAATATACACAGGGTAAGTGTTGATCAAGCAGATAATGCGGATTCCGTTGATGGAGTACATCTGAATCAATGGGTGAATACAGATTCTTCCCCTACTTTTCAAGGGATGACAGCTAACCGCCAGATAGCTTTTGAATACTCAAATAGAGGTGTTGGCAGTTATTTTGTGTTTGGAAACGGTGAATTAGCTGACGGATGGGCCAGACTTACAAACTGGGGTGATTATCATAATGGCTATCATAACCTAGCTGTTGGTCAAATTTATTACAATGGCTCTGGCCCGCGCGCTGACCTTGCTGAAGTTATCCCTGTTGATCAAACAGAAAAATTAAAGATAGGAGAATTGGTATCTACTGATCCTTTAGCCAGTGTTAGACTTCATAGAACAAGAGGAAAAAATGATTCAACATTAGTCGGAATTGTATCAAATTTAACAACAGCTGCTATGGTCATTGGAGGAGATACACAACCACAAGATATATCTAAAATAGAGGATAAAAAACCAATTGCTCTGGTTGGAAGAGTTATAACCATTGTTAATTTAGATGGAGGAGTAATTAGCACCGGAGATACCATCACTTCCTCCTCTATCCCTGGAACTGGTATGAAACAGACTAGGGCTGGAGAATTTATTTCCAAGGCCATGGAATCTTATGATGGGTCAATGGTTAATAGCACTGGTGTGCAGCAAATTATCAACCACCTCAAAACTGAAATTGGAAAACAAGCAGAAAACGACAAAATTGATTACCAACTCGCTATCAACGACCTAACTTCTCCTTTACCTGCAGGATCAGGTAGAATTATTACCTTTGTTGATGGTGGTTTTTATGATCCTGATTTGTATTTGGCAAATAGTGAACAACTAAAGATAGTTGATAACCATGGAAATTTCGATGTACAAAATAATGGTTCTATTATTGATAAGATTGGTGCCTTTACCCAACTTGTAGTCGGAAAAATTCAAGCTGGAATTATTGAAACCAAACAATTAATTGTTAATGGAGTAAATATATTAGATAGACTTGATTCCCAACAAAAAGAAATTGATGCTCTAAAAGCAGAAATCGAGAACCTAAAGAAGTAATTTACCATTTTAAATATGTCTAAGAAAATATTAATTTTACCAATTATTATGGTTTTAATCGCTGCCTTTTTGGGTGGCTATTTTTTACTTTTTAAACAAACTCCTCTCCCTGCTATTCAAACCACTTCTCCTAATATTTTATATTTAACAAACCCTATAACTTCTTTTTCAGGAAAAATAGAAGCTGTTAGCGGAAATATCATTACAGTAAACCGAGAAATAAATTTACCACAACCAAACCAGGGGTTATTAAACAAAGCTACATCTAAAAAAATTACTTATAAAATCCTGATTGGGAAAAATACCGTTATCAGTAAAATCACAAGCAAGGTACCTTACCTCTTTAAGTCGCCTGTTGCTACAGCATCAAATTCTGTAAATAAGCAATTAACTAATAAGGATCTGCAGATTGGTCAAACTATATACGCAATATCTAATACAGACCTTCGCACTTTAACTGGCGACCAACTTGAAGCGTCTGTAATTGACATCTCGCCAAATGAATTCTCTATTAATGGAAAAATCAATGCTATTAAAGGGAATGAATTAATCATTAGGGGCTCTGCTTCCACCCTCCTGTCTGAAATTGGAATAGTTCCCAATGCTATGCCACAAGAAAAAAACTACACTATAACGATTGATCAAAATACAGAAATATCAAACAGTATCGCATCAAATAATCCTGCCATACCTTCAAAACCAGAAAAATATTTATTATCAGATCTTAAAAAAGACCAATTAGTAACAATTTATGCTGAAGGTGATATGAACACAGATCAAAAATTTATTTCATTAAGAGTTATTCCTTTTTTACCAAATCTTCCAACAGCTACTCCTCAAGCAACACAATCTAGCACACAAAAACCAAAATGAGTCTAAACAAAGTTTTACTTGGGTTAATTCTATCTTTAATTATTTTTCCCACAGCTGCAAATGCAGAAATAGCTACTGTTGGTGATTGGATTGGACTTTTTAAACAGAGCGAGACAGGTAACTTAAAAAGTAATACCTACCAGCATTGTACAGGTTTAACTACTCAAGCTTGCTGGGTTTACACTAGCAACTGCACTCAAACAGTCGGCTCAAGCCCACAAATCAGCAGAAATGGCATTACTCCTAATCCTACTCCGTGTGCTTTTAACCTTAGCCCCACCCCAGCTCCTGGTGATTATTATGTTTTTCGAATGTACGCTAATAATAAAGAAAGCGCTGATGCTGTAATTGCAACTTCAACTAACCCATTTTCTTTTGGTGCTGCTGCTACACCCACTCCTATTCCCGCTTCAGGAAAACTATATCGTATAACAGGACATTTAACTATAAATAGTGACATAACTGTAAATGAAACAGGAATTATTTTTGTAGATGGAAACCTTTATATAAATACTGATATAAAATCTCTTCCTTCTACTAGCACTACTACTCCCAATGCTAAAAAAGGACTTGTATTTATAGTTAAAGGGAGTATTTATATAAAACGTACCGTTGAAACAGTTAATGCTTATTTAATAGCCAATGGAAAAGATAATACTGGCGCTGATATCAACCCACCATTTTGTAGTGCTTGGGACGGAACTACTCCTCCTGCATCAGACGGTACAAATTGTGTAGATTTTCAAGATGCTGATAATGACACGCTGCGAAAAAAACTTACTATAAATGGTGCGGTAATTTCCTTAAATAACTCTATCTCACCTAATTTTACCAGAAGAAAGTATGTTGCAGCCGGAGACGAACCCGCTGAAACAATAAATTTCGAACCAAAATACCTAGTTGTTTTAAAAGATATATTTTCAAGTGATGTAAAGGTTTGGAGAGAAGTTCAATGAAAGTAAAGTCTTTAGACTTTACTTTCCAAAATTTCTTTTCTGTTCTTGATACCAAATAACGGCTTTTTTTAATTCTTCTGGTGTAAAATCAGGCCACAAAACTTTAGTAAAATATAATTCTGAATAAGCAGTTTGCCACAATAAAAAGTTTGAAAGCCTACTATAACCCCCTGTTCTAATAACTAAATCAGGATCTGCTTGTCCTGTTGTATATAAGTGTTTAGAAATTAATTCATCGTTAATTTTATTAACATCAATTCCTTCTTTAATTAACTCTTTAATAGCTTCAACAATTTCTTTTTTTCCTCCATAATTTAAAGCAACATTTACTCTGATAGATTCATTCTTAATGTAAACTTTTTTTAAATTTTCAATTACTTTTCTAACAGAACTTGGCAAACCCTCCAACTCACCTAAAACATCCACCCTAACACCTTTTTCTGCAAGTTTCTTAACTTTACTTTTAAAGCCCCAGGTAATCAAATGAAAAAGTCCAGACATTTCCCTCTTTGCTCTCTCTTTTATGTTCTCAGTAGATAATGCGTAAACTGTTAAAGTTTTAACACCCATTTGAGCTGCTGACGCTATTATATTTTCTAGAGTATCTGCTCCTGCTTCGTGCCCTTTACCTTCCGGCAAACCTCTTTGTCTCGCCCATCTACGATTTCCATCCATAATAATGGCAATATGCTGGGGAATATTTTCCGCTGTCTCTGATTTCATATCTAGCAAGATTAACAAATATTTTCATAAATCTCAATCCGCTGGTACAATAGCTAAATGAAAATTGCAATTTTAGGTGCAGGATTTACAGGATTAACAGCTGCATTAAAGCTGGCCCAAGATGGCCATGAAGTAACTATTTTTGAAAAAGAATCTATTGTAGGAGGTTTGGCTAGTGGTTTTAAGATAAAAGGATGGAATTGGTATTTAGATAAAACATACCATCACCTTTTCACTAATGATTCATCAGCTATTAGCTTAGCAAGTACTGTCAATCAAAAACTAATTACAAAACGGCCAGAAACTGCGGTGTTAGTGAAGAATCAAATGTCTGCGTTTGATTCGCCAATTACATTAATAAAATTTTCAATACTACCTATTATTGATCGTCTCAGGGTTGGTGTTTGTACTTTTTATTTAAAATATATTACTTCTCCAAAATATATAAACCACCATTACGCACTTATTTGGCTCACAAAATTTATGGGAAAAAATGCAACAGAAATGATTTGGAATCCTCTTTTTGAAGGTAAGTTTGGTGCACAAAAACATATTATTTCTTTAACTTGGTTCTGGGCCAGAATTAAAAAAAGAACCCCTTCTTTAATATATCCTGAGGGAGGTTTCCAAACATTTGCAGAAAAAGTACAAAGTGAAGCAGAAAAGCACAGGGTTAAATTTAACTTTAATTCTGAAATTTCCAACATCTCATCACTTAACACTAAGTTTGATAAAATCATTGTAACTTTACCTACGCAAGTTTTTAATAAAGTTGCTAAATTACCAATTGCCTATCAAAAAAAGCTTAACTCTATTCCTCATTTAAGTGCCCTAAATTTAATTTTAGTGCTAAAAAAACCATTTTTTATAAAAGAAACTTACTGGTTAAATATTACTGATCAATCCTTTCCTTTCTTAGTATTAGCCGAACACACAAACTTTATGGAGAAAAAATATTATAACAATCAACATATTTTATATATTGGCTGTTATTTACCAGAAAATCACCCTTACCTAAAGATGTCTTCCAAAAAACTTTTAAAATTATTTGACCCCTATTTAAAAAAGATTAATTCCTCTTATTCTTCATCAATTATCACAAGTTATCTTTTTACTCACTCAAATGCCCAACCAATTGTTGCTCCGGATTATAAGGAAAAAATCCCTGATTTTAAAACACCTCTCAGAAATGTTTATCTGGCAAACCTAGATATGGTTTACCCCTGGGATAGAGGTGTAAATTATGCTATTAAATTAGGTGAGGATATTGCTAAAATAATTAGTAAGGAAAAATAAAGATGCTTATTAGTGATCTGCTCTTGGAAACAAATTGGTGGTTAATATTGTTAGTACTGGGATTAATCTTTTTACCTATCACCTCTTTAATTTTTAAATCTTTTTTTGATAAAGGATATATATTTTCTAAAATATTAGGAATGCTTTTTGTTAGCTACCTTGTTTGGCTTATTGCCAGTCTAAAGATTTTACCTTTTAACTTTTTATTAATTTCTATTACACTTCTAATCTTCTCGCTGATTAATATAGCTTTATTAGTTAGGTATAAACTCGTTGCTGTTTTTAAAAGGCATTTATGGATTTTTATTATGGAGGAAGCAACCTTTTTAACCGGCTTTTTATTTTGGAGTTATATTAAAGCACATGAACCTTCTATCCATGGTTTAGAAAAGTTTATGGATTTTGGGTTTATTAATTCTCTTTTAAGATCAGATTTCTTTCCTCCCTCTGATATGTGGCTTACTCCTTTATCCATAAATTATTATTATTTCGGGCACCTTGTTACTGCAGTACTTATAAAATTATCCACAGTCCCTCCAGAAATTGGTTACAATTTAATGTTGACCTCATTATTTGGACTTACGCTTGCTGCATCTTTCTCTATTGGTGCCAATCTGTATAACCTCTTTCTAAGGACTTCTAAATCACCTACCATAAACAAAACATTAATCATTATAGCTGGCTTCCTAAGTGCCTTCCTGGTCACTCTGGGAGGTAATTTACATACCATTTATATCTTTTTCCAAAGCTACATCATGGAGGACCCAATTGCTTTTTGGAATTTACCCGCAATGTTAAATTTAAATGGGTATTGGTACCCCAATGCAACCCGCTTTATACCTTTTACCATACATGAATTTCCTATCTATTCTTTCGTAGTCTCAGACTTACATGGTCATGTCCTAAATATCCCTTTTGTTCTTCTCTTAATTGCATTACTGATGGTCATCTTTTTTCAACACAAGCTTAATTCTTATTGCTTAATTCTTATTTCTTTATTAATTGCGATTTTTCTAATGACAAACTTTCTAGATGCTCCGATTTATTTGCTGATAATTTTTATAGTCCTTGTTATGAGAAAAAGGACTATTCAACTAGCTTTTTTTGGGATTCCATTTTTTACACAAATTGCCAAAAAGATGACCATGATAGTTTTCTTTGCCATCCTCTTTTCACTTCCTTTTTGGTTATCTTTTAAACCTTTTGGTTCGGGAATTGGTGTAGTATGTGCACCCTTATTTTTAACAAATATGGGTCATGTAGGTCCATTTCTTTTTGAAGCTGATCATTGTGCCCGCTCCCCTTTCTGGATGTTATTAATCCTCTGGGGCTTCCCATTATTTATTTTATTGGCTTTTCTTTTTAAACACTTAGACTTTGCTCATTTAAAATTGATTAAAAATTTGAAATTTAAAATTTATAATTCTGTAGATATTTTGGCTATCACTTTTTCTGTAACTGCTTTTATTTTAATCCTCATTCCAGAATTTTTATATGTCAAAGATATTTACCCCGCTCATTATCGGGCTAACACAGTTTTTAAGTTTGGTTATCAGGCTTTTATTATTCTGGGGCTTATGTCAGGCTATATGATTACAAGATTCTTCTTAAATCTTAAATCATTTATCCTGAAACTAATCTTTGTAAGTTTATTCTTTTTAGTTGCCATCTATCCCTATTTTGCCATTAATTCATACTTTAATAATCTAAATAATTACACCGGGTTAAATGGATTAAGCTGGCTACAAAATTCATATCCTGCTGACTATGAAGCTATTACATGGATCAACCAAAATATTTCCAACCAACCAGTAATCTTAGAGGCTCAAGGTGATTCCTACTCTGATTTTGCAAGAGTTTCTGCTAATACAGGTTTACCCACAGTAATCGGATGGACTGTCCATGAGTGGCTTTGGAGAGGAAGCTATGACGAACCTGGTAAAAGAGTTGAAGATGTAAAACAACTTTATGAAAGCGAAGATTTAAATCTAACTAACCAGCTAATTCAAAAATATAAAATAAAATATATTTTTATCGGAGCATTGGAGAAGCAAAAATATACAAACTTAAATGAAAATAAATTTAAAAATTTAGGGGAAATAGTTTTTGAAAACAATCAAACTAGAGTCTACCAAATTTTCTAAAAAAAATATTGTACTTTGCTCACTTGGAACAAAGACTGTTAAAAATTTTCTGAAGTTGATATCAGGGGGAGGTCCGGTTATACCGGAGGGGGTAAACTTTCCCCCGATAATCAACGAAGAAAATTTAGGTCGACTTCCTGTGAGCAGAGTTTTGGTACTTTTGCGACCAAAAGTACAAATAACAAATTTAGAGTTTTACTACTTCTTCAAAAGGATATATCCAAACTTGGATTGTTCTTTGTCTGATTGGGTTAACGCCTGTTCCATCTCGACCATCAAATTCAAAAGCACCTATTTCCTGATACTTACCCAAAGCTAATTTGCCATCATGGATTGGAATAGAAACAGTTGGTTGAGTATAAAGCATAGACCTAATGTGACTGGCAGCATCATACTCCAAATCTATTTCGTCACACAAAGGATTATCCTGACAACGATGACAAAAATCTCCTGTAGGATAACAAAAATCTTTTTGAGCTTTATGAGCACGGGTATCTGTGGGAGTATTCTTTAAAGCATATTCCACAAAATCTTTAACTAAATTTGGCTCACAAATTTCCTGAACCAATACCCCCATTGTGGTATGTCTTGAATTAATTACCACTAATCCATTTTTAACTTTACTTTTTGAAACTGCTTTTCTAACATCATCTGTGATGTTATTTAAACATGTGTATTCTGTTGAAGGAAATTTAAGCTCTTTTAAAAAAGTTTTCATTTGTATATAGTATTAGTCTATGCCAGTGCCAGAAACCCCACACTCTTTTGAGAAGTTGTATCGTAAGTGTGCTCTGCCTTTAATGAAATTTTTAATCAGAAAAATGGGTGGTAATCAAATTGCAGCAGAAGAAGTTTTTTCAAATACAGTATTTGCAGCCTGGAAAGGGTTCCATACTTTTGAACATAAATCAAAATTTTTTACCTGGATGTGCAGAATTGCCTTAAATAAAGCAGCAGATTATTACCGCGGACAAATTCATTATGAATCCCACCTCATTGCCCCTACCCTAATAGATCTAGCTAATATTAAAGATAAAAATTTAACTCCTGATGAAAAAGCTTCTCTTGATGAAATTAGATCTTGTGTCCATGATTGTCTAGATCTTTTACCAGATGATAAAAGAAATCTACTATATCTTCGGTATTGGAAAGATATGACCATTAAAGGAATTGCAGAAACTTTTAATATTTCTGAACGAGCTGCAGAGGGAAAAGTCTACCGGGCAAAGTTAGCTTTCAGAGAGGCTGTCAGTAAAAAGTATCCGGATTTAAGTGATTATTAACTAATTCTTTTAACCAAAAAGTCTGCCATTTCTTCTAAAAGTTTTGCTTTTTCAGTGTTTTTGGTAATTTTTGAAATCATCTTTTTTGCCTCGCTTACTAATTCTTCTGCCTTTTTTTGAGAATAATCCAAAGCACCAGTTTCAATAAATACATCCCTTATTAAACCCACTTCTGTATCCCCCACTTTTCCAACCCCATAATACTTCTCTAAAATATTGTTTTGTTCTTTTGAACCATTTTGTTTAGCATAAAGTAATAAAATTGTAATTTTACCTTCTTCTATATCAGAAGTAACTGATTTGCCTAAAGCCTCCTCTTCTCCAAAAATTCCTAATATATCATCTTTAATCTGAAATGCTATACCTAATTTTTCTCCAAAAGTTTCTATACTGTTTAATAATTCTTTATCTGCTCCTGCTAACACCGCCCCTAATTGCATTGGTCCTATTAAAGTATAAAAAGCTGTTTTTAATTTACATATTTTAAAATACGTTTGCTCATCAGCCTTTCCAGATTGAGAAACTTCTACATCCAATATCTCCCCTAATCCTGTTTGGATCATGGAATTAGAAAAAGAAAAGATAGCCTGATTTTTTTCTTTTTCTGGAAAATTAGATTCAGAGATTAATCTAAAGGCAAGAAAAAAACCAACATCCCCTAAACAAATTGTTTGAGAAATACCATAATGATTTCCACCTAACTTTTTCCAGATAGTAGGTACTGCCCGTCTTAAGTCTGATTTATCTATAATATCATCATGGGCTAAAATCGCTGTTTGAAAGATTTCAAAAGCAGCTGCAGATTTTAAAATCTCCTTATTGTTGTCATTCTGAGTGATTAGCGAAGAATCTAGATCCTTCGTTTCACTCAGGATGACATTTCTTGCCAATTCATAACCCAATTTTACTAAAGCTCCACGAAGTCTTTTTCCACCCTTACAAGCATCAACAAAAGATTGGTTTAAAGGTACTAACTTTTCATTAATTTCCCCTACTCCTTTATTCCATTCAGCAAAAATTTCATCCATTTCCTGATTAATTTCCTGTGCAGCTGTTTGTAAATAACTTTTAAAATCCATGTAGATCAATTTAACATACCAAAAGTCTTTTTTCTACTTTGATAAAAATGATCACATATGATATAGTTTCGCGTGTGGTTTCGCCATAAATAATTGTCTAACTAATATGCATAATCCAGATTCCTTTTACAAAGCTTCGCATGGCCAGATTTTTCAAACAGAATTAAGTGATGGTGCAACTTTTTCTGATCCAATACAAGGAGATTTTAATGCAAGAATGTCTGCCGAAGGATATGTTTCATTTTCAGAACACAGAAGAGAAGGGCCTATTACAGATCTACAAATGAGATTTGAGCCTTGCGGATTCGTTTTAGGGGAAAGACGCTCACATACACTCTGGAGCTCTGATTCCATGTGCGATGACAGATTAGATATTAGTCCAGAAGAGTTTTTAAATCATCCCGAATTATTTTATCCCTTTACCAGCCGCTTATCTCTTGTTGCAGTGATGTTAGAACAAATTCCTAATCAATTACCAGAAGCTTATCCAAAATTAAAAGGCAAATTCCCCTATGAACTGGTTTTTGATCTTAATAGATTTCTTCAATATCCTGAACAAACCAGAGCTATTTTAGATTCAAAATATGGAATTGATATTGATATTTTTGCTCATGATCCAAATTATACAAATATTTTAGAAAGTAAGAGAATTAATATTGAGTCTCTTTTAAGAAGAGCGCACAAGTATTTTAAATATGATTAAAAAAATTACCAGAGTTGTAAAAGTTGGAAATTTGAAACTCGGAGGAGACAATCCAATCCGGATTCAGTCAATGTGTGACACTGATACTAGAAATGTTAAGGCTACTGTTAAACAAATTCTGGAACTGGAAAAAGCAGGATGCGAAATTATTCGTGTAGCAATTCCAGACATGGAAGCAGCACAAGCAATTGGAAAAATAAAAAAACAAATTCACATTCCCCTGGTTGCTGATATTCATTTTGATTATTTATTAGCACTTGAAGTAATTAAACAAGGCATTGATAAAGTCAGAATTAACCCGGGAAATATTGGATCTGAAGAAAAGGTCAAAGCAGTTGTTGAAGCTTGTAAGAAAAAAAATATTCCTATCAGAATTGGAGTAAATGTTGGTTCTATTGAAAAAGAGTTACTGGAAAAATATGGTCCTACTCCTAAAGCAGCAGTTGAATCTGCTTTAGGGCATGTAAGAATTTTAGAAAAGCTAAATTTTTACGATACATTAATTTCCATTAAATTTAATTCTGTTCCACAACTTCTTGAAGGATATCGTATTCTTTCTAAAAAGGTTGATTACCCTCTTCATTTAGGAGTAACCCATGCTGGTCCCGCTTTTATGGGAACTGTTAAAAATGCTGTTGGACTTGGGATTTTAATTAACGAAGGTATTGGTGCTACTATTAGAGTATCTTTGACAGCTGACCCAAAAGAAGAAGTCAAAGCCGGATGGGCAATATTACAAGCACTTGAGTTAAGGCGAAATGGCCCGGAATTAATTTCCTGCCCCACTTGTGGCAGAACAGAGATTGATTTAATTTCTTTAACCAACAAGGTTGAACAAGCATTAAAAAAGATTAAAGCTCCTCTTAAAGTAGCTGTTATGGGATGCGTGGTAAATGGACCTGGCGAAGCCCGGGAAGCAGATGTAGGAGTAGCAGCTGGTAAAGGAATGGGTGCAATTTTTGTCAAAGGGAAAGTAGTAAAAACTGTGAAAGAAAATCAGATATTACCAGCATTACTTAAAGAAATTAATATATTAGCAAAAAATGCAGAAAAAAATAAAATCTAGATTTCCTAAAAAATTACTCTTAGCAAATCCCAGAGGTTTTTGTGCCGGTGTAAAACGGGCAATTGATACACTTGATGATTTAGTTAAAAAATATCCAAATCAAACTATTTATTGTTATCACCAGATTGTTCATAACAAGACAGTTGTAAATGACTTTCAGAAAAAAGGAGTTGTTTTTGTAGAAAATTTAGATGAGGTGCCAGAAAGCAGTATTCTGGTTTTTTCTTCCCATGGTGTTTCCCCTGCTATCCGCCTGAAAGCTAAGGACAGACAATTGAAGGCTGTTGATGCCACCTGCCCTTTTGTTTTAAAAACTCATATGGAAGTCAAACAATATGCTGCCAATAATTATAAAATTATTTATATTGGGCAAACAAACCATGATGAAACAATTGGAACAACAGGTGAAGCTCCAAATCAAACTTACACTATAACCAAACAAGAAGACATTGATTTGTTAAATTTTCCAAAAGATTCAGATATTGCATTAGTTACCCAAACAACTTTATCTTTTGATGAAACTGAAAGCTTAGTTAAATCTATAGAAAAAAAGTTTCCAAAAATAATTAAACCAAAACTATCTGATATTTGCTCTGCCACTCAAAGCAGACAAAACGGTGTTAAAGAAATTGTTAAAAAAGGTGCCCAGGTAGTTATAGTAATGGGATCAAAAAATAGTTCAAATTCCAATAAACTAAAAACTGTAGCAGAAAAAATGGGAGCAAAAGCATATCTTGTTGATGATATCTCTGAAATTAATTTAGCAAACCTTGAGAATATTAATTATGTAGGTTTAACTGCCGGAGCATCACTGCCAGAATATAAAGTTACAGAAGCAATTGAGTGGTTTAAAAAACAAGGTACACAAGATATTGAGGAAATTACAGGAGATCAGGAAAGGTTAATTACTTTTCAACCACAATAGCGGTGGTTGGACAACTGGCTGCTGCCTCTTCAATTGTTTTAGCATCATCATAAGGACCTTCCTCTTTTACTACACTAATTGATTCACCATCTAACTCAAATGTTTTAGGAGCCATGAATACACATGAGGAACAAGAGATACATTCAGGTCTTTTTATAGAGATCTTTACATCTCCTGCTTGGTAGGTTTTAGTTTTATCTGACATGTTCACCATTTTACACAATTTGATTGACAAATATCAACATATAGATTACCATCTATATGTATGAAGCTAACTTCTAGTTGCGGTGGTTGTTTTGCAGGTCTTTCTTGTGGCACTCGCATGGAAATTATCACACTTTTACAGAAAAAAAAGCAAATGAGTGTTTCTGATATTGCCAAACATTTTAAATTAGCTCAACCAACAGTTACCCACCATTTAAAATTCCTGGAAGAAGTTGGAGTACTTGCCTCTAAAAAAGAAGGTAGGCAGGTTTTTTATACTCTGGCTCCTGATTGTGATAATAAAGATTGTCATATTTTTGATTAATGAAATCTATCTATTTAGATTATGCTGCCACTACTCCAGTTGATCCACAGGTTGTAAAAAAAATGCAACCATATTTTTCTGACTATTTTGGTAATCCATCAGAGATTCATAAATGGGGTTTAAAAGCCTCTGAAGGCATAAAAAATGCCCGCACTCAGATTTCAAAGGCCTTGAACTGCAACCCTTCAGAAATCACATTTACCAGCTGTGCTACAGAATCTATTAATTTAGCCCACAAAGGATTAATTGAAGCAGTTAGAAATCAAGACAAAAAAATAATTCCCCATATTATAACTACTCAAATAGAACATAAAGCAGTTTTAGAAACATGCAAACATTTAGAAAAACTTAATTGGGCTAAGGTAACTTATTTACCAGTTGATGAATTTGGTTTAATTTCTATAAATGATTTGGGAAAAGCGATTACCAAAGATACAGTTTTAGTTTCTATTATGTTTGTGAACAATGAGGTTGGATCTATCCAACCAATTGCTGAAATTGGAAAATTACTTAAAACAAAATACCCAAAGATCTTTTTCCATGCTGATGCTACTCAAGCTCTTCCCTATTTTGATTGCGATGTTAATAAACTTAATATTGATCTGCTATCTTTTACCGGACATAAAATTTATGCTCCCAAGGGAATTGGTGCATTATTTATTAAAAGTGGTACTCCCATAATCAGACAACAAGACGGTGGTTCTCAGGAAAATAATTTAAGAGCTGGTACAGAATCAGTACCTTTAATTGTAGGACTCGGACAAGCAACAGAACTAATTATAAAAAACAGAGCAAAAGAATCATCCCGTTTGAAAACTTTACAAAAAAATTTAATCTCAAAGTTAACAGAAATTCCTGGAATAAAATTAACAGGTCACCCAGAAAAAAGAGCTCCTCACATTGCTTCTTTTATTGTTAAAGATGTAGAAGGAGAATCAATGATGCTGCTTTTATCAGATTTAGGGATAGCAGTTTCCACTGGTTCTGCCTGTAACAGCCAAGTATTATCTTCATCTCATGTGTTAGATGCTATGGGAATTGCTGCAGAAGATTCTCATGGATCTTTAAGACTTTCTTTAGGAAAAGATACAACTAAAGAGGATATAGAATACACAATCAAATCAATTAAGAAGGTTGTTACAACTTTAAGGAAGATGTCACCAGATTTAACAGGAATAGAATTTTAATATGGATTTAACTTATACAAAAGAAGTTTTAAAACATTTAAAGTCTCCCAAAAATATGGGAAAAATTAAAAACCCTGATGGTGAAGGTATGGTGGGTAACAGAGTTTGTGGAGATATTATGAAAATGTATCTTAAAATTATTAAAAATGAAAAGGGTGAAGAAATTATTTCTGATATTAAATTTCAAACTTTAGGCTGTGGAGCTGCCATTGCTACTTCTTCTGTTTTAACTACTTTAGCAAAAGGAAAAACTATCAAAGAAGCTTTAAAAATTTCAAAGGATGATATTATTCAAGCCTTGGGTGGATTACCTGCTATCAAAGTACACTGTTCAATCTTAGCTGATGAGGCACTCAAAAAAGCTGTAGAAAATTACTGTTCTACTTTAAAGCAGCATTAATTGTGGCTTCCATTGCAGAATAAGGAACAGCTCCTGGATAATTGATTGTGTTTAGATAAAAGCTTGGAGTTCCCTGAATATTTAATCCACTAGCAATAGTTTGATCTGTCTGTAATTGATTATCATATTTGCCACTATCTAGACATGCTTTCATAGCTGTTGGATCAAAAACAGGAGTAAGAAAAGCTGCCATATCCCCGGATTTAGTTTTATCATTTTTGACAGTATTATTTAACAAATCATATCCTTTTTCACTCATGAGAAGATTGTGAACTTCCCAGAATTTTCCTTTTTCAAAGGCACAGTAAAATGCTTTTGTTCCCATTTCCCCTGCCCCATGACCTGGGAAATATATCCAGGCAAAAGAAGCTTTACCTGATTGAACTAATTTCTCAATTTCAGCAACAGGAGCAACATATGTCCCACCATCCTTAACTAATGTAAATTTAGAACCCATCTGTTTATTTAAGGCTGAATTTTGACCAGCTGCTGCCTGACAATAAGGACAACTTGGATCAGATATTTCTATAGCAACTAGTTTGTTATTTGAATCACCAAATTTAATAAGTGCTTTATTAAAAGAATCTTTTATTTGAGCTAAGCTGATTGGAGCTTGGGTAGGCTGCGCTTGAGTAGATGGAGTTGGGGTTACAGTTGCTACTCCTTTTACACCTTTAGTTTCAAGCTTCACAGGAATAACACCACCAGAAATTAAGATTGCAACAGCAATAACAATTGAACCAATTAGAATAGCAACAGGAGATGTTAAAAAAGGTTTTTGGTCCATAATTAGAAGGTGGAGCTAGTGTAGCTGAAGTTTTATTTAGTGTCAACCCCAATACTAATTATATTGATTTTGAGCTACTTCTAAGCCTTTTTCTATAACCATTTCTATAGCTTTCACACCATCTTTGATCATTTTCTTAACTTTGCTTTTTTCATTGGGCATAAAATCTTCTACTACAAATTTATTTGTGTCAAAATGTTTACCTGCTCTTTCCCCTCCCAATGAGTGAATATTACCAATTCCTAATCTAACTCTAATAAAATCAGGGGAGTTTAAATCTTTAATCACAGATTCCACTCCATGATGTCCTGATCCTCCACCCCCAATTCTGATTTTTATTTTTCCCAAAGGTAAATCCAATTCATCATGAATTAAAATCACATCAGATAAAGGAACTTTAAAATAATCTACAACTAACTTAACCCCCATACCGGAGTTATTCATAAAAGTTTGAGGCTTAATAAAAATCACATCACCGTTCTTTAAAACTTCTGATTTTAACTTCTTATCCAGCTTAAAATTATCTGTTAAGTGTTCTGTTAACTCATCCAGTACTTTAAACCCTAAATTATGTCTGGTGTTTTCATATTTATCCCCTGGATTACCTAAACCAATAATTAATTTCATACTATATACTTATTTTATATCTTCTTCTGTTTCAGTTCCATCCCAAATATTTATTACTCCATAAGTATTATCATAGCCAGGTTTGATTGATAGCTTGCCTTGTCTTACCCTATCAACTCCTTCAGCTATTTTTTCACCTGAATATAGTTTAATTAAATCAAGGGAAGTTTTTGTTAATATTTTTAACTCAGGATCTAAATTCATTACTAATTTATCATATTCATTCCTAACCTTTTGTGTTCCCACCGATTGCCCCAGAGCTTCTGCAATTATTTTTTCCAAACCAACCAGCATTCTAAAACCAGGTCTATTGGGATATTTTTTAGATTTAATTACACCATCTATTGTCTCAAGATCTAGATCAGCTACTGATCTGCTGGCTAATTTCTCTACTCTTTCAGCCACTCCAATGGTTAATCTTTTACCACATTTTGGACAAGTCTCTCCGTTTTTTCTGATATCTTCCGGCGAAGCAATTACATTACAATTCCTATGCCCTGACCAATGGTATTTTCCCTCCTCCGGAAAAAATTCTATAGTCCCAACAATATTTTGAGTTTTTAAATCACTGAGCAAATTACTATAACCTAAGTCTCCCTTAAACAAAGTAACTTCCCTCCCTATGTTGGGTAATGAATGGGCATCAGAAAAAGAGACAATTGATTTATTATCTAAATCAGCTACTCTCCAATTCATCTCTGGTTCAGAAGACAAACCTGTTTCTACAGCATAAATTGAATCAGAAAATTCTCCAAAACATTCTTTGAAAAAATCAAATCCCGACTCTGAACCAAATAAAGAAAACCATGGTGTCCAAATATGAGCTGGAATAATAATAGCTGATTTATCTACTCCAAAAACAATTTCACAAATTTGCTTAACACTTAATCCGGTAATAGGCCTGCCATCGGAAGCTAAGTTTACTTTTCGCTTTATGAGTTCTGCAGAAAGTTTGGAGACAGATTCAAAAGAGGGTAAAAAAATTACCAGATGAATTCTTCGGCATTTACCTCCTTCTGTATAAATACAGGAAATTTCTGTACTTAATAAGAATTTCACGCCATTATGTTGATATAAACCATTCCCCCATTCCCTTAAATCCTTTTTTAATTCTGCAAACCAAACAGGATGCAAAAAATCAGCAGTTCCCAATAAATCTATCCCTTTAAACTTTGCCCATTTACTCAAATTAGGGATATTTAATTGAGGAGAACAAGCCCTAGAAAACCTTGAATGAAGATGCAAATCAGCCACATACGCCATCGCCCTATTTTAACATTATTTTTTGTACTGTTGTTCGTACATTTCTGAAATCTCTTTAACTGTTGTTGCATCCTCTGGGTGTTTAAGAACAACGTAGCCATTCTAAGACAACGATCATTAGAATAGGCGAAGTTTTCGCAAGCGAGCAGTCTTTATCTCAATCTTTTTTGTACTGTAGTTTATACATCTCTTTCAGTTCTGCAACAGTGGTACAGTCTTCTGCTCGCTTATCCTCTCCTCTAAATCTAACCAACCTGGGAAATCTTAAAGCATAGCCTGGTTCAGAATCAGTCTTTCCTGCTGTATGGGTTGGGCTTTTAGTTATTTCATCTGCTAAAACTTCAATTACAATTTCTGGTTGAATCCAAACTGTAGGAGTTATTAAAGAATCAACTCTGGCAGGTTTATGATCAACGCTAATTTTATCAGACCTCTCATGTATTTCTTTCCACTCAATGTCAGTTAAACCTGTTCCAATTTTGGAAACTGTGACAAACATATCCTTTTTCTCATCATAAACACCAACTAATAATGACCCTGCCCCAAATCCAGACCTTTTCCCTTTCCCAAAAATATAACCTAAAATAACACAATCAATAGTATCTTTTAGCTCTCCTGCTGAATGTCTTTTTAATTTTACCCAGTTAAAATTCCTGGCTCCTGCCTCATATCTGGAATCTGGTTTTTTAACAATTAAGCCTTCTAAACCTTTGGTAATTGCATCATCAAACATTTGCTGAATTTTTTCTGCAGAATCTGTAAACTCTCCTGGTTCAGGAATCAACGTTTCATCCCCATTCACTTCTGAAACTAAAACTTTCATTCTTTCATCCAATGGTAAATCAACCAATGATTTTCCATTTAGATACATAACATCAAAAACAAAAGCTTTTAAAGGCAAGGTCTTACTCATCTCTTCCACCTGATATTTTCTTCTTCTTTTGGTAGTTTCCTGAAAAGGTAAAAATTCTTCTGAAGTCTTGTTATAAGCCAGAGCTTCTGAGTCTAAAATAATTGTTTTGGCTTTTACCTGTTTTAATACTCCTTCAATAATTTCCGGCATCATTAAAGTTGTTTCTTCCAGGTTTCTTGAAAATAATCTGACTGTATCCCCGCTTTTATGAATTTGAACTCTAAACCCATCATATTTATATTGAATATGAGCTCTTCCTCCCATTTTTTCCAATATTGTTTTAGCGTCCGGCAATCTTTCAGTGAGTTCTGATCGAAGTGGCCTGCCTACTTCTACATCCAATTTCTTTACACCTTCCAAACCTTTATTCCATAAGGTTTCTCCGATAATTCCTAAATCAGAAGTCCTGTTATATGCTTCTTCTAGCTCTTTTCTTTCTTTTCTGTGTCCTAATTTACATTCTGCAAAAGCATCTAAAATAGTTGGATCTCCTACCCCAAGTCTTGATGATCCCATGGGAATTCTGACTAAATGCTTGGCAGAAATTGGATCCATTTCCTGCAATAATCCTGCTAAAAGATTAACTTTTTTTTCTACTGTTCCTGCTCCAGAAGTTTTGGCAATTTCCAGTAATGTATCAAAAATATCTCCTACAGTCTGATTACTGATAGTTGATGACTGATGACTTAACACCTCTGTCACTTTCCCCAAATCCCCCATCTCACTGTATTTTTTCAACACTTCCTCCCGGCTAACTCCATAAGCTTTGGCAATTGCTTGTGCCACCAATTTTTCACTCATCCCAATTTCAATTGCTTCATAAAAAGGAGCTACTCTACCTTGAATTAAATAGACAACCTGACAAATATCAGAAGACTCAACTTCTGCAAAAAGCCTGCCTAAAATATTAATTAAAGATAATCTGGAAGAAGTTTCTTCCAGTTGTTGTAAATACTTTGCAAAATTACCAAAAGTCATCACAGAGATTGTAATTGATTATTGGTTTTATGTAAAATCAAAACATGGATACAGAGTCTGAGAAAAGAATTACACCAGAAATAGGCCCAGATCCAGAAATTTCAAGAATATATAAAGCTGTCCAAAGTGGTGAAATGAGCATTGAGGAATTTGCCGACTTATACGATGCAGGAGGGTTGGTTGAAGGTTGCTTAAAGATTGATGCCTTTGAAAGAAGAGTATCTCATTACTTAGAGAATGGTGTAACAGGATCCCTCATAGCTATTGACGTGGATGATTTTAAACGTTTTAACGATCAAAACCCCGAAGGTCATTTAGGAGGAGATGATTTACTAAGATTAATTGGAAAAATTATCCACAAAAGTTTCAGAACTAAAGAAGTACAAGAAGATACAAAAGAAAGAAGACAAGGAACATCTCAAGAAAAAGATCTTTTAGCCAGAGCTGGTGATGAATTTGTAGCATATCTAGTAGATGCAGATGAATATCAGGCAAAAATCGCTTCTAAGAGAATGTGGACAGAATTAGTAAGTACAGTTAAAGAACAATTCCCTGGATATAAATATGATCAGACTATGAGTATTGGAGTAAGTAGAACAAGACCTGGTGATAATATTAAAAATCTTCGGGGACGAGCTGATCTAGCTCTATATGATGCAAAAAAAGGCAAAGGAACAGGTAACCCCTCAGATGCAATTTCAATAAATTAAATTACTTTAAAACATACATGGCATTTTTAGTACCACCTGTCTTTTTCACTAAGCTCTTTTGTTTTAAGAATTTAATCTCGCGAAGTACTGTGTCATCAGAATAATCTGGAAAGATTTTTCTAAAATCTTTATTTTGCATTTGTTTATGTCTGTGTAAAAATTCCATAATAATCATTTGTCTTTCATTTAATACTACCTGCTCCCCCAAAGCATCTTTAATTCTGGCATCAGCAGAAATTCTTTTTACCCTTTCTTTAATTCTGTTTAATTCTATAGCCACCCCTTCAACAAAATAATCTAGCCAGGGAGTTAGATCACGCTCATGTGTATCAATCACTAATTGATTAGAAACTGCCTGAAGGGTTAAATAATAATCCATTGGATTTTCATCAAAATATTCTTCAAAAGAGAAGAACTTTCTAATATCATAATTATCCAAAAACATAACTAAAGTAGCGACAGCTCTGGCAGTCCTGCCATTACCATCAGCAAAAGGATGGATTCTGGCTAACTCATAATGAACAATTCCTGCTTTAAGAACAGGATGAACTTCTTTGGCTTCTTCAGAATTAATCCAATTAATTAAATCCTCCAATAAATATGGTACTTCTGCTGCCGGAGGAGGAGTATATGAAACTTGTCCAGTTTGAGTATTTTTTATAACTACCTGTTTATCACGAAGCCTGCCACTTTTTTCCTCTGGCAAAATTTTATCAGTGGTTAATTTATGAATTTGTAAGATAGTTTCTAAAGTTACAACATATCCAGAACCTTCAGGAGATCCACTAATCTGAGTCGATACCTCATCAATAAACCTTAAAACGTTTCTATAATTTAAAATTTCCTGAATATCACGATCCCGTCCAATAACATCCTCCCCTGCTAATACTTCTTTTGCCTCTTCCATGGTAAGTTTATTACCCTCTAAATGAGTGCCGTGATGAACAGTTCTCTCAATTGCTTCTTTTCTGAATTTTGCTTCCCAGGCTGGAATTAAAGGAGAACTTAAAATTACTTCTCTGGAGGCGTCAACTATACCAATATTTTTAAGGATTTTATTTGTAATTGAATATTTAGCAACAAACATGAATTCAATTATTGCATATTTCCCGCAAAAAAAACAGAGGTTAGGCAAGAAGCATTTCTAAAAGCGCCATTCTAATACTTACTCCATGCTCAACCTGTTTAAAAGGAACCACCCTCTGATCTTGATCATACTTCTCTGGTAGTTCACCAAAATCTTTGCTTCTAGGTAAAACATGCATAATTATTGAGCTATCGGGTAATTTTTCCATAACTTCATCACTCAAACAAACATCACCACCATGTAAAAGATTTCTAATAGCGAATTGTCTAATTTTTTTTGGTAACACCTTAAGAGTTTTCATTCTTTCGGTCTGCAATCTTGTCAGACACACTACATCTGCAGTTTCAGATACATCTATAAGCCGATTGGAAATATTATATTGAACATTATGTCGGTCGAGATAATCAAGCATATCTTGTCTCATTTGAAATTGTGGTGGAGATACAAAATCAATAGTTATATTTTTAAATCGAGCCAAAAGATATGCTGTAGAACGGTGAGTTCGACTATTTTTCAAATCTCCAATCAAAGCAACTCTTAATCCATCAATTTGACCAAAATGTTCTTTCATTGTGTAAAGATCTAAGAGAGCCTGCGTAGGATGCTGACCTTTACCATCCCCTGCATTAATAATTGGTACTCCTGAAACTTCAGCCGCATCCCTCGCACCCCCTTCATAGGGACTGCGTAGAACTATCGCATCAAAATTAAGAGCATTATATGTGCGGATTGAATCAGCTAAAGTTTCCCCTTTTATAGCACTGGAAAATTCTCCAGCATTTTCTGTCACAGCTACATCAGCCCCGAGATTAAGAGCAGCTACCTGAAAAGAAAATCTTGTCCTGGTACTAGGTTCATAAAAAATAAGAGCAACACTTTTCCCTTTTAATGATCCATTTCCCAGTGAATATTTTCCAATTCGAGCAAGAGATTGAGCATGAGGAAAAAGCTCATCTTCCATCCAGGATCTGGTAAATTGTTGCGCATCAATAATGTGAGGAATGGTTTCTGTTATTGCCATAAAAAATCCTTGTTATATTAATAAACTTCTTCATCAGGGTGTCAATATGCTAAAATTATCTATGGTCAAAAAAGCTAACAATAAAAAATTAACCAAAAAGAAGAAAGAAGCAAAAGAAGAAAAAAAATTTCATGAAGAGCTGATAGCCCAGCTTCTAACTTTATCAACCGCAGGTTTTGGGTTGGTCGCAGCATTAGCTTGGAACCAAGCTATTCAAGCCTTTGTTACCCAATATATTACCCCCAGAATTCCGGGATCTGGTTTGGTTTCCCAACTACTTTATGCCCTGCTTATAACAATAATCGCAGTTTTTATTACCTACCAGCTTTCCAGAATCTCCTCACATTTAGAAGTTAAAAAGAAATAGTACCCTTTTTTACATTTATTCTTTGTAGATTTTTCATAAAACTAGCTGGGATTTGTTCATTTTCTACTGCTGATATAATTGTCTGCTGCCCGGAAACTGCAGAAATAATATATTCACGATGAGCAGTATCTAACTCTGAAAATACATCATCAAGTAATAATAAGGGGCTGGTATTTTTATACTGTTTAATAAACTGCAGTTCTGCTAATTTTAAATCTAACACAGCAGTTCTTTGTTCCCCCCGGGATCCAAAATGAGCCATATTTTTTCCTTTAAAATAAAAGCTAAAATCATCTCTGTGTGGACCAATTAAGGTAGATGCTGCCATTATTTCCCTTCCCAAGTATTCTTGTAATCTCTCTGCAGTTAAGACGCTTTCCTGATAATTAAATTTAAACTGTGTATCATCTTTTAATTCATTTATAGTTTCAAAAAAATGTCGTCTTTTTTCTGAAACTACTATGCCAAAATCCAAAACTTGTTGACTCCAAAATATTAGCTGGTCTGTTTTTGCTAAACCCTCTTTAATCTTTTTTAAGATTCTATTGCGTGAAACTATGGCCTCATGATATTTAGTTAATGAATTTTTATAGAGTTTATCGATTTGAGCCAGACAAAGATCAACATGCCAGCGACGAAGAGATGGTGAGCCAGTTACTAAATTAATATCTTCCGGAGAAAAGTGAACTACTACAAGGTTACCAATATAGTCAACAGATCTACGGGGCACACCATTAACCTTAACTCTTTTTTCAAGTCCATTTCCCTGCTCCCTAATCTGCATACCAATTTCCAGCTTTGTAATATCACCCCCTTCTTCCACTTCACCTTCCACGAAACAAGATGTCTCCCCGTCTTTAATCAGTTGAACATCTTTTTCTGCCCGTGGAGATTTAGTTGTTGCCAAAAAATAAATCGCTTCCAAAAAATTTGATTTTCCCTGAGCATTTTCTCCAATTAATAAAGAAGTTTTTTCTAAATCCAAATCTAGTTTGGAAAAATTTCTAAAATTTACAAGTTTAAGGTTCTTTAAAAACATGTTCTCGCAGAATAATGCAGTAGGAGAAAAGAATCAAGCTCTATTCGAAATATACTATACTTTATCTTTCCAGTGACCTAACCCTAAAAATTCTCTCCAATGATCCGGCAAATGACCTTCCTCAAAAAACCAACTTGGGTTACGAGCTATTAAACCCACTACCATTGTAATTAATCCAGCTACTACTAAAATTGGTGCTGCTCCAAAAAGATCAGCAAATCCACCAGCCAAAACCACAGGAACAGCAGAAAAACCTGTCATTAAAACAGCTAACATTGAAAAGATTTTACCGCGGTTACTATCTGTACTCTTTTCCTGCAATGATGTTTGGGTTGGAATAATAATTGAAACCGCACTAAGTCCCGCCAGAAACGCTAACAAGGCAAAGAAAAATGATAATGATGGCGCTCTTAAAAAATATCTGGGATGAGTAATATATGAAGGTAAGTCTGTGGATTGTAAAGCTGTAGCAATACTTGGAATTACACCCATTAAGAAAAACACTGCTCCACTTGCAACAATAGCTGGAATCACTAAAAATCTTCGTGGCTTATTACTAAAAAGGCGCCCAACTAAAATTGCTCCAATAACCATTCCAAATCCTAATGGTAGCATTACAAAATAAGAAGCATCTGTAGCATGAATTTTTAATACTCTTTCTAAATATGAAGGCATTAATACAGCTAATACCCCAATTATCCCCTGCACCCCTGCAAGAATGGCAATGGAAACAGTTATATCAAACCTTCCTTTAATAAAGTTAATTGTACTTTTTACCTCTTTTCTGGTCAGCTCTAATAATTTAATAAGGTAATCTATTGAGTATGATTTTTTAATGTTAATTTTGTTTACAGTTTTAATGGTCGGTAAATTACGCGATAAAATAAAGGCAAACCCAAGGGATCCTGCTCCAAATAAAAATGCTGCATTAATTCCTAAATGAGTAAGTATTGGTCCAGCTAAAGATGATCCTGCCATAAAAGAAGCATATAAAGTTAAAGAAAATAATGAGTTTGCTATAAATAATTGCTTTTTAGAAACTAATAGAGGAATAGATGAACTCTCTGAAGGCATAAAGAATTGAGCTAAAGAATTAATAAAAAAAGTATTTAATAAAATTAAGGGAAAAGAACCTTTAATAAAAATAAATATTACAAAAGACACAGCTAATAAAAAATCTACTATTAAAATAATTCTCCGTTTATCTGCTAAGTCCACAAATACCCCAGCAAAAATACCAAAAATAGCTACTGGTAAATAAACACAAAGTAAAAGCATTGCTACTGCTAAGTTTGAATCAGTAAGTTTAAAAACCCAAATCAGAAGGGAAAAATTTAATGTGTTATAGGCAAGCTGGATTAATACCTGATTAATCCATAAATATCTAAAACCTCGGTTACTAATTACCGAGGTAAATGTTGTTTCTTTAGCCATAAATTATTGAGCAGAAATTATTATACCAAATGATTGTGAAAAATTATTGCTGACAGGAGGGACAAAAAATAAGATAGGGTCGCCTTGAACAAGTTCAATGGCGCTTCCTTCTTTATTTTGCTCACTTTTGACATCGTTCGCAAAAATAAGAACCTTTCGCTGCGCTCAAGAACCTTGATTTTGTCATCTTTGACAAGATGGACAAAAATAAGTTCCTCTGCCAGCTTGTTGAATTTTTTCTACTTTACCAGGACAACCATTACATTTTTTTCCTTCTTTACCATAAACATTAGCATAGTCTAAAAAATAACCTTTCTTACCCTCAACATCTACAAAGTGAGCTCTGGTAGAACCACCTTTTTCTATTGAAACTGTTAAAGATTTCTGTATTCCTTTAACCAATTTTTTAAACTCATCATCAGAGAGTGTTGATACTTTTCTTCGGGGATCAATTTTTGCATCAAACAAGGCTTCTGAAGCATAAATGTTACCTATTCCGGAAACAACAGTTTGATCCATAAGGGCAATTTTTATAGGTTGAGATTTATGATGCAAGAGTTTTGATTTAAGAATTTCCCAGTTAAAGTCTTTTTCCAGTGGCTCAGGACCAAGTGACTTGATAGCTAGAAGTTCTCCTACCTTATCAGTAGAAAGTAATTTTACCCAACCAAATTTTCTTTGATCATTAAAATATAATTTAGAACCATTGCTAAATTCAAAAATTACCCTGGTGGATTTATTAGGTAAAGCCCCTTTCATATCAGGAGTAGGATGCCCACCAATAATTCTGTCAGTTTCTGATTTATCCACATAAATTAACTGCCCTGTCATCTTTAAATGAAATAAAAGTGTCAGATTTGATTCCAAATCTACTCCAAGCATCTTGGCTTTTCTCCAAACATTTTTAACTTTTGCTCCTTCAACCTTTTTTTCATCTCCGAAAAATGTTTTAGAATTTAAGATTTGAATGTTTTTGAGCGTTTTGCCAGTAATTTTTTTCTGGAGACCTAATTTAATAGTCTCAACTTCAGGTAATTCAGGCATAGTTATTTATTTTAATTCTTGTGGAATATGTCTAATTATGTGCACCAGAGAAGTTGCGAGTGTAACAATCCCAATATTAGAAGCTTGTATACCTTCTACAAAAACAGAAAATTCATCATCGTTTAAACTACCAGCATCAACTGGTTTATGCATTCTAAAATTGTCAGTAGCTATCCTAAGATTAGTGGAAGTAGAATTACTAGGATTTTCCGCAATACTCATTAGTTTTAATATTACAAAATACTTCTATCTAGTCAATCTGCTAAATTTTTATCTATTAATTCCTGTAGCTCTTTCTTAAAATTTTCTTTAGAAAATTTTTCTGCCTGATTAATGCAATCCTCACTTTTGTACTTTTTATAATCAAAATCTTTTAGTACCTCTATCAAGGATCCTGTTGTAGCTTTATCAAAAAACTCCCCAGTCTTTCCTTCAACCACTGTTTCTAAAAATCCACCTGCCCTAACTGCAATAACTGGAGTACCATTAGCCATTGATTCTACAGGCACAATTCCAAAATCTTCATCTTCTGATGCCACAATTGTAGCTTTTGCTCCTGCCAAAAGTGCAGGAATACTTTCATCTTTTACCAACCCTAAAAATTCTACATTTTTCCCAGCAAGTTTCTTTAACCTATTTAATTCTGGTCCGGCACCTATTACTTTTAAAGGTAGGTCAAGCTTAGTTGCTGCCTCCACAATTATTTCTGTCCCCTTTCCTCTAACTAATCTACCCAAAGAAAGATAATAGCTTTCAGCTGTCAGCTTTCGGCTATCAGACTGTCTGATGACTGATGACTGATGACTGAAAGCTTTCACATCTATAGGTGGATAAATTATTGTAGAATCTCTTTTGTAAAACTTTTTGATTCTTGAGGCTATATTTTTAGAATTAGCTACCAAAATATCTGGTCTTTGAGCAATTTCAAAATCCATTAACCTTAAGAAGTGATTTGCAATCTCACCCGCAATTCTAGTCCACCAATGTTTTTTATAATTATAGGAAGTGGCATATCCATATAAATATCGTGGTGGAGTGTGAATATAATTGATATGCAAAGTCTCTGGAGCAATAATTACAGCATTTGCAAAATATGAAGAAGAAGAAGAAATTACCAAGTCAAACCCTGTTAAATCAAAACTTTCAAAAGTAGCAGGAGCCAAAACCCTTAAAGGAGAAATTAATTTATTTGCAAAAGGCAGTTTTTGCATCCAGGAAGTTTTGATATCCCATTTTTTAATTCTTTCAGCATGTGAACCTAAACCATCTAGATTTAAATAGCTAGTATAGATTGGAGCTTCAGGAAACATTTCATGTAATACCTCCAGCACTCTTTCTGCCCCACCATATTCTCTTAAATAATCATGCACAAGCGCCACTTTCATTCTTTAAATTTTACCAGAATTTCATTTAGAAAGATGCTATACCCTTTTTTGGTTAAATTATCATACAATAATTTTTAATGTTAATAATTAAAAAATTAATTTTTGCTATTCCTTTTCTTTTAAGTATTACTGCTTTTTATATACAAGCAGAACCAATTCTCAAAGATCCTATGCTTTTATTTTCCTTTGATCTAAATTTGCTACTACAATTAATTTATTTTGCTGTTTCTATTACTGCTACAGCATATTTTTTTATTACTTTTACTGCCTTAGCATCAGACTGGAAAATAGTTGCACCTATTTCCTTAGTAGGATCTGCTCTGGTTTTGCTTTTTATTGCATCACCTGAAGCCACTTATTTGGGTATTGGATTATTCTTAGCTTTTTGTGCTGTCTTTGCCCTACTTTTAAATAAAATAACCAAAGATCCTACCAGTTTTCATACATCGGATTATATTATCAAACCATCAGGACAACTTATTACCATCATAGTACTTATCACTTCAGCAATTGTTTATCTATCAATTTCCACATCTAGTCAACAAATGGTTACAAAAATGATTGATTCAGTGGTAAATCTTTCAACTGAATTTATTAAAAACCAACAATTGGCTCCCCAATCTGAAGGTAATACTCAACCCTCTCTTCCGACACTTACATCAGAACAACTTACTTTATTAAAACAAAATCCAAATCTTTTAAAACAAAATGGTATTGATCCTAATATTTTAAACCAGCTTGATGCAAATAAGAAAAATGCTCCGGTAACTCCACAAAGTATAGCCGCAGAGGCTGCCAAACCAATGATAATAAAACAAGTGACAGACATGATTCAGCCTTATCTACCTTTTGTTCCATTTATAATTGCTTTTGTCTTTTATCTTAATTTTCAATTCTTTACCTCAATTACTTCCCTACTTTTTTCACCTTTAGCTTATCTGCTTTTTTATATTTTAGAAAAAATAAACTTCATAAGATTTGAAACAACTACAAGAGAAGTTAAAAAGCTAGTTGTGTAGAAGAAATTGAACTCTCCCAATTAGCAACTTTTTCTAAATTCTTTAGATCTTTTATAACAAAAAAATTTCCTTGTCTTTTAATAAGATCCGCTCGTTCCAATTTCTTTATTTCAACACTTGTTGTTTCTCTGGTTAAACCCACCAGACAAGCAATGTCACGATGAGTAAGACCCAGCTTTATTAATACACTATTACCCTTTTTCACTCCAAAGCGCTCTGCACAAATAGCAAAAATAGAAGCAATTTTTTGATAAGCATTTCCAAATACTAAATAATCTACTCTTTCTAAAAGCCCATCTAGTCTTGTTAGAATATTGTTTAAAACTTCAAACTCTACTTCTGAATGACTTCTTAAAAACTGTATAAAATCCTCCTTAGAAACTTTACCTATTTCAACATCAGTCATAGCTTCAAAATAACGGTAAGTAGGAGTGTCATTTATGGCAGTCATTACAGGAAAAAAATCTCCTGGCTTAAATATAATAAGAGTTAATTCTTGCCCGGATTCAGAAATAGAGTAATATCTAACAAAACCTTTATGCAGATAAAGGACTCCAGGGGGGACATCTTCAGGTCGGAGAATAATCTGGTGCTTCTTATAAAGCACCGGGCGAGTTTGGGAAAATAATGAACTTAATCGCACGACCTCATTTCTTGCTTCGCCTCTTTACGTAATCTATCTTACATTTTTTTAGTAATTATTTCAACCTTTGATATGTAATCTATCTTGCTGTGAAGTTTTATATTTGAAGTTATCATACGAGTTAACCGAATGATTTTATGAAAAAAGATAATTACAGTAAAAAAAAGAGTGTAAATAGAAAGACTTTAACAATAAATAAGCCAACTACTGAATTAAGAAAGTATATTACCATGGCAGGTAAAATTTTTAATATCGCAGAAATAGACGGAAAAATACGTGTTTTTCTCTAAAAAAGATTCAGTTCTTTCATTTCTCCCCAGTTAGAACCTACTTTTAAATCAACTAAAACCGGAACTGATAATTTTAAAGCGCTCTCCATTTTTTCTTTTACCATTGAAGCTATTGTTTTCACGCTGTCCTTTTCACATTCGAACAAAAGCTCATCATGGATTTGTAATACCATTCTACATTCTTCATTCTTCATTCCTAACTCTTTCTCTATTTCTATCATGGCTCGCTTTATCATATCTGCTGCAGTCCCCTGAACAGGATGATTAATAGCAGCCCTCTCTCCAAAAGCCCTCATCATATGATTTGTAGCCTGTAATTCTGGGAAATATCTTTTTCTACCATTAATTGTCTCCACATATCCTTTATCTTTTGCCTCATCCAGGGTTTTGCTCATCCAGATTTTAATTTTGGGAAACTGTTCAAAATATTCATCAATATAGCCTTTGGCTGATTGATAATCTATTTTTAATTGTTGAGCTAAGGCATGCGCACCTTGCCCATAAAGTGTGGCAAAATTCATAGTTTTACCCACCATTCTTTGCTCGCGAGTGACCTTATCAACAGGAATATTAAATATTTTGGCTGCAGTGGCACTATGAATATCTTCACCACTGTTAAAAGCTGCAATTAAGGCCGGATCTTCTGATAAATGTGCCATGATTCTAAGCTCAATTTGAGAATAATCTGCAGCCAGTAAGATTTTGCCCGGAGGCGCAATAAAAGCCTTTCTAATTTCTCCTCCCTGTTCACCACGAACAGGAATATTTTGTAAATTAGGGTCTGATGAAGAAAGTCTTCCTGTTGCTGCACCCTCTACATGAAAGGTGGAATGAATTCTTGATGAATCATCTGCATATTTTGGTAATGCATCTACATAAGTTGAGACCAATTTATAGAGTGTTCTATACTCTAATATCAAAGGAATTATAGGGTGTATCTCAAATAATTCCCGCAGAGTACTTTCATCAGTAGAACGCCCGGTTTTAGTCTTTTTCCCTTCTGGTAGTCTTAATTCGTCAAAAAGCACTACTTGTAGCTGCTTTGGACTGTTGAGATTGAACTGATGTCCTACTTTTGAGTAAATATCTTGTTCAAGATCAAGTAATTTGCTTTTTAAAAGCTTGCCAAACTTACCTAGGAAATCAAGGTCAATTAGAACCCCAACTGCTGACATTTTCTTTAAAACCTTATCAACTTCCGAATCCAAATCAGTGGTTGCCTTATTCTGATTTTTCACACTATCGGGTATTTCTATTTCTCCTGAAATCTCAATCCCAGGGATTCTTTTAACCAAACTTTTAAAACCCAGTTCCTCAAAAACCTTTTTTGCAACATTTTTATCAAACTCATGAATTTTACTTTTATCTGGATCAAATTTAATGGGAACTTCTGTTTCAATGGTTGCCAATTTTTTACTCATAAAACCAGACTCTTTACCTTTTTCTAATAATTTTTTTGTTTTCTCAGGAATTTTATCCAGATTCTTATAAATTTCCTCTAAGTTCTCATATTCCTGAATTAATTTTGTGGCTGTGACTTCCCCTATTCCTGGTACTCCAGGGATATTATCAGAAGAATCTCCTGCCAAACCTTTGTAATCGGTCATATTAATAGGATTAAAGCCATACCTTAAACTGAATTCCTCCTCCCCATATAAACCCACATCACTTAAAGTCTTTTTAGGCATTAAAACTTTTACATTTTTGGAAATCAACTGCATTAAATCCCTGTCCCCTGTTAAAATAATTGTTTCCAAGTCCTTGCTTGATGCTTGTTTGGCTAAGGCTCCGATTAAATCATCAGCCTCAAATCCTTCCAGCCCGAATTGCGGAATATCCATGGATTTTAAAACTTTACCTACAATGTCGTATTGAGAAAGCAAAGTATCATCTGTTTTTACCCTGGTGGCTTTATATTCTGCAAATTGTGCGTGTCTGAAGGTGGGAGCTTTCTTATCCCAGGTAACAACCACAAAGTCTGGTTTAAGATCATCCAGAGCCTTTAAAAGCATAGAGGTAAAACCAAATACAGCGTTTACCAGTTCTCCCTGAGGAGAGGTTAGAGGAGGGGTAGCATGATATGCCCTATGCAGTAATGCATTCCCATCCACCAGAACAAACTTCTTCATGCTTGAATTTTAACAGAAAACTAAGAGCTTTGATTATTTACTTTTAGTTGAGTCTCTTTTGGCGGCTCCGATTAGACAAAAGGTCGCTGCAGAAATAGGAGCTACAATCATACCTCCAGTAATAAAGTAACGGCTAACATCAAAAACTCCTTGATTGTCTAAAGCTATTCCTACAGTAGCCAACATGCATCCCAGAAAAGCTATTCCGAAACCGCTATATGCTCCCGGCAAACAAAAATCATACAATTTTACAGCTAAACTAGAAGGTCTTTTGGGAGGTTCTAATTTAATTAACTGTTCAGGCTTATCAGTAACACCTACCTCTGTAAGCCCATTCCTATTGTTTTTTATCTTTTCAACAAACTCATCGCTATATTCCTTAAGCCATTGGTCTAGCTCTTTATTTGAAGGTAAGTTATCGTTTTCTTTCATAACAAGCGTAATATATCACACTATAAGATAACGAACAAGATTAGGACTTTAATTCACTTTAATGGACAATAGACAACTTTAGGGCCGGGGTATATAACCATCAAAGTGCGGACTCTTTAAAATTGAAGTTTTTAATCTTCTTTCTGCCCTTTCTTCCATTTGACGAACATTTTCTAATGTAGTTCCAAAAATATTCCCAAGCTGAATTAACGAGCACTTTCCACAAATAGCCAGTAGCGCTATTTCTTCAAAACTAATGCCAGCTTTTTCGCATATTTCTTTTAAGCGTTCTCCTTCTGTGCTTATCCCATATCTTAATCGTAAAACAAGCTCTGGTTTAGGTTGCAAACAATCTTTTAGTGTTTGATCAACTAACCTAGCTAACTCGGATGATTCAGCAATTTTCTCAGGGGTATACGTTACCCATTGTCCAATTGAGGCTGGACACTCTTCTATTTTCGCTTCCTTTGATAAAGTTCTGCCCAACTGGTTTAAATATGCTTGCTGTTCAGCTGCATAAGTTTCTAAAACAGATATCTCTTCTTTAGTCATACTAAGCATAATTTGTGTCTGAAAGTTCAATTCAGAGTCTATCATAATGAAAATTATACCAAACTATAGGATTAATATCAAATCTACGCGGATACTTTTTTACCTACGATTTTTTCAAACTCATCTGTATCCAAAGTTTCTTTTTCTAATAAGGCTTTTGCTACTTTATCAAGCTTTGATCTTTCTTTTTTCAAAATAACCTGAGCTACTTTATATTCATCATCAATAAACTTTTTAATTTCTGCATCTACCTTGGTTTGCATGGTTTCAGAAATTCCACTTCCCTCTTCTGGAGACGCTTGCCATAAACCGAATACAGAGTGTGGTTTAATATTAACAGGCCCTAAATCTGACATTCCATATACTGTTACCATATCACGGGCAATTGCTGTAGACATTTCCAAATCAGATGAAGCACCGGTAGAAATATCTTTAAACACCATTTCTTCAGCAGCCCTACCTCCTAAAGCTGTGGCAATTTGTTCCAACAACCTTGATTTGCGCTCATTAGAACGGTCTTCCGTTGGCGGAAACATAGTAAACCCTCCTGCCATACCTCGGGCAATAATAGAAATTCTATGCACTGGATCAACTTGGGATAAATTATGACCAACAATGGCGTGTCCAGCCTCATGATAGGCAGCAAGCTTCCGATCATCTTCTGATTGCATTCTCTTCCTTTGTGGACCCATCTTAACCTTGGTAGCTGCTTCTTCTAACTCAATAGTATCAATAGCTTTTTTACCCTCACGGGCAGCTAAAATAGCAGCCTCATTTAACATGTTTGCCAAATCTGCTCCGGAAAAACCAACTGTTCTTCGGGCCAGCTTTTCAACATCAACATCAGAAGTAAATGGCTTACCCTTCATGTGAATTTCGATGATAGCTTTTCTACCTGGTAAATCAGGCATGTTTAAGACCACCCGGCGATCAAACCTTCCTGGGCGAACCAAAGCTGGATCTAATAAATCAGGCCTATTCGTAGAACCAACCACAATAACATGATCATTAGGAGTAAAGCCATCCATTTCAACTAATATTTGATTTAAAGTCTGCTCTCTTTCATCATGTCCACCGGAAATACCATAACCACGGGCGCGACCTATTGATTCAATCTCATCAATAAAAATAATAGATGGAGAAGATTGTTTAGCCTGGGCAAACATATCCCTAACCCTGGCTGCCCCCACTCCCACCAACATTTCCATAAATTCTGAACCAGCGATAGAGAAAAACGGTACAGCTGCTTCCCCTGCCAAAGCTTTAGCCATTAAAGTTTTACCAGTTCCCGGAGGTCCTACCAATAGCACACCTTTAGGGATTCTGGCTCCAATATCTTTATATTTTTGTGGGCTTTTTAGAAAATCTACTACTTCTTCAAGCTCTTTTTTAGCCTCGTCAACTCCTGCCACATCAGCAAACTTTACCTGTGGAGCATCTTTAGAAAAAACTTTGGCTCTACTTTGTCCAAATGAAAATATTCCCTGTCCGGAATCTTTGGCTTGACGAAAGATAAAAAAGAAGATGACAATCATTGCAATAATGGGCAAAAGTGAACCTAAAATATTCACCCAGACTGCTTGCCAGGAAGTATCTTTAATATCAATAGTTACACTCTTTGGATCAATATCAGAATTCTTTAAAACCTGATAAATAGATTCACCATTTTCTTTCCTGGTAGTTTCAATTTTATCAGTACCTTTTAATTTAACGCTAATTTGATCATTTTCCAGTGATAGTTTCTCTACTTTTTGATCTTTAATTTCTGATACTACCTGAGATAAAGGAACTTCATTTACATTTTTGTTTCCACCTGCAAAGAATGAAACTGCAATTAAAGCAGTGAAACCAATTAATGCGTATATAAGGGCTGTTCGAGCCAGCGACCAAGCTTTATTATTTTTAAGATTTTTATTATTTTTGAGTAATGGATGTTCTAAAATTTTCTTTTTGCTATTTCTCACGCAGAGATTATACCATGGGCTGTCTAATAAGAACAGCCTCCTACCTAACTTTTGTTCCTGAGGGAGTTTTTGAAGCTGGTTTTAAAAAGATTGGTTTTTCGCCATCGGAAAAAAGAATCATACCATTTGATTCCAACCCCATCATCATTCTTGGCTCTAAATTAGTTACAACCACTACCTGTTTCCCTATTAGCTTTTCTGGTGAATACCATTTTTTAACACCTGAAAGAATCTGTCTTGTTTCTTCTCCTAAATCAATTTGAAATTTAATTAATTTTTCAGAACCTTCAACCTCTTCAGCTGTAATAATAGTCCCAATTTTTAACTCAACCTTAGAGAAATCATCAATAGTAATCATAATATTAGAGTATCAAGAAAAATAATCTATCTTCATAGCTTTCTTTATTTTTGCCAGGGTTTGCTGAGCTTCTGCTCTAGCCTTTTCTGTCCCCTCTTTTAATATTTTTTCCACCAGTTCAGGGTTTTTTTCATACTCTGACCTTCTTTTTCTGATAGGATCCAGGAAATTATTCAGGATTTGGACCAGGTATTTTTTTACCTCAACATCACCCACTTGGCCCGTCCTATAGCGTTCTTTTAGACTTGTTATTTGGTCTTTATCTTTGTCTGTTCCAAAAGCATCCAAATAAACAAACACCGGGTTTCCCTCAACATGTCCAGGGTCAGTTGCTTTAAGTCTAGTAGGATCTGTGTACATGCTCATTACCTTTTTTTCGACCTCATCAGCAGAATCAGATAAAAAGATAGCATTATTTAAAGATTTACTCATCTTATTATTACCATCAGTTCCAACTAACCGGGGAGAAGAGCCAACCAAACCTTTGGGTTCATGTAAAACATTTCCATATAAAGTATTAAACCTCCTGACAATTTCCCTGGTTTGCTCAATCATAGGTAATTGGTCTTCCCCTACAGGCACTAAATCAGCATTCACACAGGTAATGTCAGCTGCTTGTGACACAGGATAAGCTAAAAATCCTAATGGCACATTTTCTTCCATTCCTTTTTGTTTCATTTCATCTTTGACAGTCGGATTTCTCTGCAGACGGGCAACAGTTACCAAGTTCATATAAAAAATCGTCAACTCCGCAATTTGAGGAATCATGGATTGAATAAAAATTGTGGTTTTTTTAGGATCAATTCCCACTGACAAGTAATCTAGGGCAACTTCATTAATGTTATCTCTTACTTTTTGTGGGTTCTCAAAATTATCAGTCAAAGCCTGAACGTCTGCAATCATCACAAATTGCTCATATTCATCCTGTAACTTAACCCGGTTTGCCAAAGACCCCACAAAGTGGCCCAGATGTAATTTCCCTGTTGGTCTATCACCAGTTAAAATTCTTTTTTTCATAGTTTCTCCCTTAATTTAACAATTTTCCCTCAAAATAGCTAGCCTTTTTCTTCCTTTTTTCATAATGACATTTCAACAATCTTTCTGCCAAAATATTTAAAGAATCAAAAACTGGAATATTAAATCTTTTAGGAAAAATTAAAGGCAATTCCGTGCAACCCAAAATTATTCCTTCAGCTCCTTTTTCCTTTAAGGACTTAGCTATCATTAATAATTCAAGTTTATTTTGTCTAGTTACTTTTTCTGCAATTACATTCCTGATTATTTGTTCCAGAATTTCCATCTCTTTTTTTGACGGTTTAATAATACACATAAACTCTCCTTTCCGGCCAAACTAACCTTTCCCGGGCTAGTGCCTGCTGAAATAATCCTGATTTAAATGTTGTTGGTGAGGCTAAAAGTCCAACTTTCTTAATATGACTTTTATGGACTTCTTTGGCAATTTCATCAACCATCGAAATAAATGGAACTTTGGAAACTTTTTGAAGTTGATTAAGTAATAGATGGGCTGTGTTGCAAGATATCGCCAAAACACTAACACCTATTTTATTTAACTTTTTTACCCTATTGGAAAGTATTTCCAAGGCAATTTTTTTATTTCTTTTACTGGAGATGAAATCCGGAATTGGAACAGAGTCAAGAACAATTTCAGGAAAATCTTCACAATTTACAGCTTTGAATTTTTTGGCGGAAATTGCCACCAAAAGACTAACCATTCTGGCTGATGCCTGTGGTCCCATTCCACCTAATATTCCTATAATTTTTTTTCTTTTTTTCATTTTCTTTTTTCTATTATTGTTATATACGCTGCTTCTTTTTCTGAAACAACTACTACTCTATTTCTTAGTGACCCATGTAGGTTTCTATATAGTCCAAGACGGGCTCTATGGCTTAATGGAAATGGTAAATCTACACAACCAAAACCATCACCTACTTTATGTACTTCTTCTAAAACAGCGTTAACTGCCAACCCAATAGCCTTATCACAACTTTGTATATTATTTAACGTTTGTCTTTCTTTCATATTTTCTCCTTTTTTGCACACAAAAAAATCGCCCTGTTGGCGACTTGGTGCTTTTATATTTAAATTTTAGATTATTTTTTAGGAAAAAGGCACGTAAACGCCAACAGATTTAGATGTTGATGTTTTGCCAATATTGAATTGTAGAATTCAATAATTCCATATAAATATTATACTATTATTCATTTGCTGGTTCAACTTTTTCAAATCTTATTAGTCCATCTAAAGATTCAATATCACCTTCCCAAACCTCCATTGATCTAATACCACTTAATTCTCTTAGTACTACTACCCTCTCTTCTGGTACATATGAGCCATCTTTTGTAGGTGCAACTTCCGGAGGAAAAACAACTTCTTTTAAGCGTTGAACATGATCTCCATCCTCTGCACCAAATGAGTTTTCTACTACTACCGGATAAGCCTCACTTCCATTTGAGCCGTTTATCACTACTCTATATACATCTCCTCTTCGTATCTGTCTTTCCATAAAAAATCCCAAAAAAAGACCCACTTAGGACCAGGGATAAAAATATTATATTAAATAGCTACTTAACAATCAATTATTACCCCTAACTCTATAAACGATTGCTTGTATTTATATTTTTGTTAACTACAATAGAAGGCATATGGGTGAATTTATTCCCAATCAAAAATTCCCGGAAGTTCCGTCAAATAATAAAATCCAATCATTTGCTGAAAAAATCAGATCCTTTTCTTTCAGTCAAGAAATTAAACCTAAAAAGAATATTACCCGTATTAGTGGAGATTTATATGGAACAATAGATAAAGATGGCCTTATTACCTTCCACTAGTAGCCTATTTTGTAGCAGGAGTGGGGATCGAACCCACGACCTCGGCGTTATGAGTGCCGTGCTCTAACCAGCTGAGCTACCCTGCCACGTTCAGTTTACATGAACGTGGCCTGCCGGCCATTCATTCATGTATGCGTAATTTTAACAAATTAAAGAGAAATTAGAAAGTTTTAGCTTGGGAATTGTGTTGCGGGGCCAGGATTCGAACCTGGGACCTTGAGATTATGAGCCTCACGAGCTACCACTGCTCTACCCCGCGAAGCTATTATAACTTTTAACTACTTAAAAAACAACCTCAGCCAGCCTTGCCAGTTAGGAATTATCTCTTCTTTTTTCTCTATCATTGTGCCTAACACCTTATTTATTTCATCCTGGGAAATAATAACCACTGTTTCCCCTGCTCTGCTAAAATTTAGCCTGTCCCTTGCCTGAGACTCAATAAACTCCACACTGTTTACCTGTTTCATCTTTGATTTAAGTTCTGAATTTTGTTTTTGTAAGCTTAAAACCTTTTGTGTTTCTGTATCCACTCTGCCTCCAGCCTGCAGTGAATCAACCACTTGTTTTATCAAGCTGTAACAGATCACACTAATCAATATAAATCCCCCTAAATAGGCTATTTTCTTTAACATAAGCTCTAAGCTATATATTTACATTTGTCCTATAATATGTTAGACTTAAGATCATAAAATAATTATGGATAACACTTTAATTAATGCCAGAGAACAATTTATCGCTTTTCTAAAAGAAAAAAGCCGCTCTTCCAGTACTATTTTAGCTTACGGTAAAGACATAGAGCAACTAGTTACCTACTTAGAAACTCAAGGAGCCACAACTCCTAATCAAATAACCCCTGAGATGTTACAATCTTTTATGCAAAAGCTAGCTTCGGAAAGCTATACTCCAAAATCAATCTCCAGAAAAACTAATTCTACAAAAACTTTCTTTAAATTCTTAAAGAATCAAGGCTTAATTGAAACTGATCCCGCTTCTGCTTTAGAACACCCATCCTTTGAAACTAAACCACCTAGAATCCTTTCTAAAATGGAATACAGAGCCTTAAGAGATGCAGCCAGAGGAGATATTAGAATGTCTGCAATTATTGAATTATTATTACAAAGTGGAATCAGAATTGGTGAACTTGCTAAAGTTACCATTGATGATGTCAGATTAGATGCTGAAAATCCAAATATTTATGTCCGCCCAGAAGAAGGTTCATCCGAACGAACCATTCCCTTAACAAAATCATCTATTGATGCAATTAGAAAATATTTAGAAATTAGACCAAAATCTCAAAGCAAAGCTTTATTTATTACTAAAACAGGCAGACCATTACTTGTTAGAAATATCAGAACAGCAATAGACAGATATTTTAGATTAGCAGGTATTAAAGGAGCTAAAGTTAATGATTTAAGACATACCTGGGTAACTCACCAACTCTCCTCTGGTTTATCTTTAACAGTAATTTCCAAGTTAGCAGGACATAAAAGAGTTTCCACCACAGAAAAATATTTACAATATGTTCCAGCCAGAACCTCAGAAGACAAAATTAAACTGGAAGAACTTTAAATCTCTACAAAAAATTATGACTGAACAGCCTCACAATGGGGATATCCCTGAATTAAGGAACAGACTTAATGAACTAAAGTCTCTAACAATACTTCTTCAAAAAGGTCTAACAGAACCCAGCACACCGGAAGTAATACAAGCTCAAGCAGCTCGAGCCGGTAAAATTATTTCTGATATAGCTTGGATAAGAGCATTACAACTATCAGGTTTCAGCCCAGAAATAATCCTAAAAATATACAATATTAAAGATCTAGTGACTGAAGGTGCAAAAGCAGACTCCAATCCTTCTTAAATATACAATTCTCACTTGCTTGCCTCACACATGTTACTGAGGTAAAATACATTCACGAAGCCGTAGCTCAATGGTAGAGCAGATGTCTTATACACATCTGGTTGGAGGTTCGAGTCCTCCCGGCTTCACACTTATTTTAAAGCCATTGAAAGAAGTATTGTGATAATTACAGTGATCACAATTGTAGATAAAACAGGGATGTAAAATTTCATTCCTATTTTATCTATATAAATATCCCCCCACATATGAAAAGGTGCCTTTGTAACAAAATTAAAGAGTAATGTTTCCAAAGTCCAAACAAGTGCAGTAATTGTCATTATCCTGCCAAAATCCATATTAAAGGCTTGTCCTTCTGTTAATATCAGCTTCTACAGTAGCCACATCCCGACCATATGTAAGTCTGGATAGTTCTTTAATAGCAGCCGCAATTTCAGGCCTTTTCATTCCGTTCCATGCATTAAAATCAATGGAGACTTTCATAGAAAAAGGTGGCACTGGTTCTCCGTGAACCTGTGTTTTCATATAAACATGCCAAGCTTCAATATTAACCAAATCTTGTTCAGTAAAAACTGGTGCAAATTCATGCTGCAAAAAGTTAGCATCTGTTACACCAACCCGATAAGAAATAACTGTACCCACATTTCCAAAAATAGCATTTTTAATATCCTCTGGCATTTGACCAATAAATTGGTTAGCCACAATCAAATCCAGCTTATATTTTCTGGCCTCAGATAAAATAGTGGCAAAAGTTTCTGTGGCAAAATTTTGAAACTCATCAACATAAAGGTAAAAAGGACGTCTTTCCGCTTCAGGAATATTAGCCCTGGACATAGCTGCTGCTAAAATCTTTGGTACTAAAATTAACCCCAAAAAGTTAGAGTTTTCCTCCCCCATTGTTCCTTTTGATAAATTAACTATTAAGATTTTTCCTTCATCCATAATCTGGCGGAAGTTAAAAGAGGACTTTGATTGCCCAATAATATTTCGAAGCATTCGGTTAGTCACAAACCGACCAAATTTGGAAACTGTATAATCTAACACCTCTGATTTATGAAAGTCAGCAGTATGAGCAATCTGATCTGTCCAGTAACGGCGCACCACCGGATCAGTTACATGAGGTAAGAGTTCACGTACATACTCCGGATCCTGCATTATTCGCATCACCTCCACAAAAGTATTTCCTGGAACAGACATGACAGTTAACATGGCATTTCTAATTCCGTGTTCAAAACGGGGTCCAATAATACCTGTTTTATTTGGATCATACAGCTTATACATCAGACCAATAATTTCCGTGGTAATGAAATGTTTTTCATCCTCTGTAATTGCCTCCATCATATTCATACCAAAAGGTCGGTCAACATCCCCCGGATTAAAATAAATCACATCCTTCGCCCGGTGTGGTGGAATTAAAGATAACATTTCTTCAGCTGCATCTCCGTGGGGATCAATAAAAGCTAAGCCACGACCTGCCATAATATCTTGCAACATTAAGGTTTTCATCAGTGTAGTTTTTCCGGTACCTGTTCGACCAATCATATACATATGCCTTTCCCTGTCCTGATCAGCAATATAAATTGGTCGTTCTGTTCCTCTAAAAATTGATTTACCCAAATAAAGTCCTTCCATAGGTATTTTTTCTGAGGCTGGAGCACTTCTGGCTGATAACCAATTAATATGTGGCGTAGTAATTTGTTTATTAGGGAAATGATAAATTGAAGCAATCTCATCAGCAGTTAATACCGGAGTTTTAGAATACATTGGCATATATCTATACACAAAATCAGTCATAAAGCCTTTTTCTGACTTTACTTTAGCACCGGAAAAATTATTGTAGGGACCAGAAAACTGCTCAAAAGCAGCTTTGATATTAGATAAATGGGCTTTAGCACTGTCTTTACTGGTGCTGGAAGTAACAATCCTGATAGCTACATTAAACCCAGGTTTAGTAATTTTACTTTCTACAGCTTCCAGCTGTCTGGCGTCTGGTGGTGGTTTAGGAGCATCTGGTTTACCTGGTTCTTTTTCTTTTTTAACAAACTTTTTACCTGCATCTTTCCATTCATTACCAGCTGGAGACATAACCAGCTGAATCACTGCCCCCTCCCCTGCCTGCATTTTAGCTAAAGCAGCTGTTAAAGCAGACAAAGGATCTGTGGGCAAATCCTTATATGTTTTGATGGGAAAATAATCAGCATTTTTTAAAGTATACATAGCGTAAGCTGTTTGGCCATTTTCTGAAAAAATATTATATTCCGGCATCACTTTAATTTCGGCATCAGGATAGGCTCCATGAACTTGTTTTTCAATTAAATCCTGGAGTGTTTTGGGTACAGAAATATAAAAAGTAATAGATTCATGTAAAGCTACTAACTCAAAAGAAAAATGTTGTTGTGGGGTAAGATTCATAAATCCACTTGATTTACGAATAGAATAAAGAGTAGAAATTAGTTGTTCTGTTGCATCAATTTTAATCTCATTATCCCGGGTTACAGCCACTTTAATTAATACTGAATCCAGAGAATCTTTCTCCCGGTTCCGATCACGGTACCAAGCGATAAAATACCTACTAAAATAAATTCCAGCTAAAATCAAAGCTGCCAAAATTAATCCCAAAACAATAAACAGGATAAATGCATTAAATAGTTCTGGTATAGATGTTGCGCTGTCGGTTACTTCCATAAATTATGCTGCCCTTTTTTCTTCTCTAATTTTTTGTAAATTAATTACATTATCTGCGTCGCCTTCCCTATCGGTTTCTCCAAACGGAACAAAAGCCACTACATTTTTTGTAAATTCTTCCATTTTGCCAGATGGCTTTTCAGTTGCCTGATTTTCCTCAACAGCAGGTGCCCCCACGGCTTCCAATAAAGTATCCACATCATTTTGAACCATTTGTTGTTGTACCTCATTAGAAGGAGTTACATTTTGTACCGGGGTTACCAATTGCTTAGCAACTGCCTGCCTGGTTTCATTAATAAGTTGAGGATGATCCGCACCTGGTTTAAGTGGTGCAGCCAAAGGTTCTTGTTTATTAATAACTGGAACTTCTGGAACAGTGTTGTTTACCATATCCCTATTATATATGTAATTTCAAAAAGAAGTTAGTCCAGAGTGTCCAGATATTGTTCTACATCCAAAGCAGCTTTGGCACCGGATCCAACAGCTGTTACGATTTGCCTATACCTTGGATCAGCTACATCTCCAGCTACAAATACCCCTTTTACTGATGTTTCAGTTTCATTTGTTTTAACCACAAAACCATGTTTATCTAAATCTACCTGGTCTTTTAAAAAGCCGGTCGCTGGTTTATGCCCAATTGCTATAAAAATACCATCAGCCTCTATTTCCGAGGTTTTACCAGTCTGATTATCTTTTATTTTTAAGCCAGTAACCTTTTGTTCGCCCAGTATTTCTTCTACTCCTGCATTTAGAATAAATTTAATATTGTCTTTTGCTTTAGCTTGCTGTTGTAAAAGTTCTTGTGCCCGTAATTCATCACGTCGATGAATAACAGTGACTTCACTGGCAATTTTAGATAAATAAATAGATTCTTTTAGAGCAGTATCTCCTCCACCCACAATAACTACTTTTTTACCTTTAAAAAATGGTCCATCACAAACAGCACAAGCTGATACACCCCTACCAATTAATTGTTTTTCTTGAGGCAATCCCAACCATAAGGGTGAGGAACCGGTAGCAATAATAACAGACAGGGCCTTTAACTTTTTTGTTTTTGTATTAATTAAAAAAGGAGACTTGGTAAAATCTACAGATTCTACTTCTTCATTAATAAATCTGGTGTTAAACCTCTCTGCCTGTTTCCAAAATAAGTGTGCCAAGTCTGGTGCATTAATGCCATCGGGAAATCCTGGATAATCATCAATGTCTGTTGCGAGTGTTGGTTGTCCACCAGGAGTATTACCTGCAATAATTAAGGGCTTTAGTTCACCACGAGCCGCATAAATGGCGGCAGAAAGACCTGCCGGTCCGGAACCGATAATAATAAGCTTTTCAATCTCTTCCATATAAAAATTACCTTGCTTTAGTGCCTGCTGGTGTTGAGGTTTTAGCTTTTGTTACTGTTGGACTAAGTTTTCCACTAGGTGTAGCTGTCGCTGAAGGACTGGCAACCTGAGTAGGAGTTGGTGTGTTAGTTATTGTCACCTCAGGAGTTGGTGTCACAGTAACCTGGTTAGTTGTATTTTGAAATCGGCCTCGCAACCATAATAAATAGCCTGCCATTAAAAGAATAATTAAAACAACGATCAGTATTGTTACATTACGATTCATGTGGACTCACCTCCATCTTGGCAGCAGATGCATTCATTCTAACCATTCATTATCAATAGAGCAATACCTTGTACCTCTTTACATGCCATGTTAATATAGGTAGACATGAAAAGCTGGCAAATAATTGTCGCAGTTATCGTAGTCATCCTGGTAGGTTACTTTTTTTTACTATCCAGATCCTCCAATCCATCCCTTAACCAGTCTTCAAATACGAATTCTGATTCTTTAATTTATTATTGGTCACTAACCTGTCCTCATTGTAAAAATGTGGCAGCCTTTTTAGACACCTGGCCAAATACCAGTAAGCTTAAACTGGACAAAAGAGAAGTCTCTGAAAACCGTACCAATCAAGCGTTATTCAATGAGGCAGGAGTAAAATGTAATATTCCGCGAGATCAAATGGGAGTGCCTTTACTTATTACCCCGGATAATAAATGTATTACAGGTGATCAACCTGTAATTGAATATTTTAAAAGCCTTTTTCCGGAAAGCTCAACTTCAGCTACGCCAACATCAACAAAGTCAGGGCAACCATTATGAAAAAGATAGTTACATCTGTTTCAACTTTTTCCTTTTTACTCCTAACTTATCTTTTTGTTGCCCTTCCTGCTAAAGCAGTCTGTCCTGTTTGCACTATAGCTGTTGGGGCAGGGCTTGGTTTATCCAGATATTTTGGTATCGATGATTCCCTTTCAGGAATCTGGGTGGGAGGGTTAATTTTATCAACAGCCCTTTGGACAGCAGATTGGTTACACAAAAGAGGTTTAAAGATAAAAATCAGAGTTATTAACATTATCTCTGTGATAGCTTTTTATGCTTTAACCATCATCCCGCTTTATTATTCAGGAATAATTGGCCACCCCTATAACACAATTTATGGTATGGATAAGTTATTATTTGGAACAATTATTGGTTCCCTTGTTTTTATTTTAGGAATTAATTTAGATAAGTTAGCCAGAAAGAAATACGGCAGACAGTTTTTTGTCTATCAAAAAGTTGTTTTTCCTGTTGTTTCATTAATTACTGTAACTTTAATTTTATATCTGGCAATTAATAAATAAGTATGAGTAAATCAGATGATGTTAAAAAATTACTCCAAAAGGTCGAAGGTGTAACTAAAGAAAAAAAGTTAGACCTTTCTTCAGATGAAGATTTATCGATTGCTATTATGAATCTAATCTCTATTGAGGAGCATTTATTCTTTACCTCTCAAAAAACAGGCAAATCTTCTTATTTAGATCTTTTAAATGAGGTAAGATCCATGCGGAAAGACCTGCTTAAAGAAATTATTAAAGATTACGAAGGTGAAGTTTGGTGTATTTCTAAGCATTTACTGGCTTCATCAATGAGGTTAATGGAAGTAGGAACCAAAGAACTTGGCAAAGGTGATAAGAAGAAGGCTGAAAGTTTATTTACCAAAGCTTATAACCTCTACTCTCTTTTTTGGGGCATTAATTTAAATATAGTTAAAACTGATTCAGTCAAAAGAAATGATACAGAAATTAATTTTTTAGATGAGAAAGCAAATACAAAAACATCTACTTCAATTTTTGATAAATTAGGGGAAGTTGTGAAGAAGGCAGTCGACTGCTGCCGTGAATAACTCCCTCTTTACTATCCTATAATATAGGTATATAATCAATTGCTAATGAACGATTATCTGTCTACAGGTAACTCTGCAAATACATTAGAAGCTCCTACAAATGGCGCTGACACTCTCGGCTTAACATCTACAAACACTAAAACTTCTTTGAAAACAAGAGTACAAGCATTTGAAGCTGCCCATTTTATAGGAGATAAAGACCGGGAAGAAACAGAATTCCATCCTTTCTTACTGGAATGGGCTTCCAGACTACCAAAATCATCTTTGGGTTTTATTGACGTAGCGGCAGGCGCAGGTTTTGAAGCAAGACTACTCGCTAATAATGGTTATCCATGTATTGCCCAAGACCCTTCGGAGGAGGTGGCTAGAATCAGCAAACATCAAGTAACTAGAGTAGGTAAGGCAGAAGAGCTTGAATTTAAAGATGCCTCTTTTTCAGGAGTGTTGATGAAAGATTCTTGGATGTTTCTTTCTCCTGAACAAAAACAGATATTTATGACTGAGGCTTTTCGGGTTTTAGTTCCTGGAGGTTCTGTATTGCTTCAGTCCCAAAGAGAAGATGCCCACAGAGCTTGGTACATGCCAAATAAATCTGACATTATTCAAAAATTATCAAGTTTTGATTTTTTAAAATATGGCGACAGCTGGTATGAAAAATGGCTGGAAGCAGTAGTTGACCTGCAAAAAGAAGGCGAAATTTATATTATAGAATATAGCTGTATGCCAAATGATACTGAGAATTTAGCAAATCAAGCAGGTCTTTTAAGAAAAAATCTTACTGAATACGGCTGGAATCATCCTTTAGCGGTCAAAAACAGATGGGAAAGATCAGGCGGTTTTATTATTGAACTTCAGAAACCTTAAGCATTGTTAGAAGCATTTTGAATCTTTTTACTGCTTTTAAAGCATGGGGGTGATTTGCAGGCATATGAATAATCTCCCCTGCTGAAACTTTATTAACTTTTCCTGAAATAGTAATCTCTGCTTCCCCATCAACAACTTGGACTAAAGCTTCAAAGGGTGTGCTGTGTTCACTTAAACCTTGCCCTTCATCAAAAGCAAACAAAGTTATAGTACCAGAGTCGGTTTTTAAAATTTCCTTACTAACCACAGCATCTTTTTGATATTCAATAGCTTCTACCAAATTCACTGAATTCATTCTTGTAACTTTTTTTCCTGAGGTTGATCTAGTTGAGGAACTCTTTTAATTGTTACTGTTTGCTCATCATGATTAATGATAATTGTTGCAATCAACCTGTCACCTGGCATTGGTACTGGCTCTTCAGGATGATAAGGCTGACGATAAATTTTTTCACCAGTTTCACTAGTATAGTATCCTGTTGCCATCATCCTTCTAAATTGATCAATCGCTCTTCTAGTATTAACCGGCCCTTTTTTTATTTCTGGTTCTCCTAAGATTTTTTCACCTTCACAGCTCATAAGTATTTATGTTTTATCACAATCAAAATAATTTAACAAATATTAATCCTCTACTTTTTCTATTCTTTTAATATTCTTTAAACCCATAAAAAGCATAAATATAAGCACAATTTTGGATAAATAATTACCATTTGGGTCTAACAACATTTTCATAAATGGTGAATGAACCTGAAAAATAAGATGGAAAATTATACCAATTGGTAAAGTTAGCCATAACCAACTGGATCTGGGAACAGATAGATTAAACTTAGCAAAAAGCCTAGAGAGTAAAGGAGAAACCAAAAAAATACCCACATAAGCTGTTAAAGTATCAAAAATAGTAAATGGTCCAATTCTAAATTGCCTTAAATAACCGATAATATCCATTACTAATTAAAAACAAATATTAAATGTAAAAACTGATAAATCACTAATAGAAGTATACTACAATAATTGCTTAAATTTTTAGTTTTGGATATATTTGGATGATATGAATCAACAAGAAATTATTATAGGTATTATTGGAGGAAGTGGTTTGGATGATCCCAAAATTTTAGAAAAACCAATAACAAAAATAATAAATACTCCGTATGGAAAGCCATCTGATAAATTAACCATTGGTAAAATATCCAATAAAAAAGTAGTAATTTTACCAAGACATAATAAAAAACATACCCTTAATCCAACCAATGTTCCCTATCAAGCCAATATTTGGGCTTTAAAGCAAGCTGGATGCACTCATATCCTGGCAACCACTGCCTGTGGTTCACTAAAAGAAGAATTTACTCCGGGAGAATTAGTTTTTCCGGATCAATTTATTGATTTTACAAAACTTCGCAACTTAACTTTTTTTCATAATAAAGTGATCCATACTGCCATGGCCCAACCCTTTGATGAAAAATTAAGACAAAAACTTGCCCAAACAGCAAAACAACTTAAGATAAAATATCATGCCTCAGGCACTATTGTAACTATTGAAGGACCTCGATTTTCCACCATTGCTGAATCAAAAATGTTTCAGTTACTGGGAGCAGATCTTATTAATATGTCCACTGTTCCAGAGGTTATCCTGGCTGCTGAGCTGGCAATTCCCTACCAGTCTATCGCGATGGTAACAGATTATGATTGCTGGAAAAAAGGAGAGGTACCGGTTTCTTTTGAAATGATTTTAGAGAGAATGAAAGAGAACTCAGAAAAAGTTAAAAAATTATTAACTGAGGTGGTTAAAGCTATTTAGTTATATAGATTTTCTAAAATCTTATCAACCCTAACCCGATAATTCCAATAAGAATAAGATAAAGTGCTATTAAATAATTAAGAATTTTTGGAAATATCAGGATTAATATCCCAAAGAGAATCGATGTCATGGGACTTAAGTTCGCTACAGAAAAAGTCATTTTCTCACCCCCTCTAGCTTCTGATATAATATATTAATAGCAGAAATGTGAAGGTATGGTCAGTGATAACTGGTCCAAAAAAGTAACAGAAATAAGCAATGCTTTAGATTTAGAAAAGAATGTCTTTACCTGGAATAATCCAAAAAAAATTGCCCAAAGCCTTAAAAATTCTGCGGAAGCCAGCACCAGAAGAAAAGGCACACCCCTCCAATCTGCCATGAGTATGCTTAATTTCTATATAAATAGAGCTGGAAAAAACCTACCTGTAAACAGAAAAAATATTTTAGAACAAACTAAAGAAGAACTTAGAAAATTATTCCAATAATCATAATTTAAATACATAAAAAACTTCCACAAGGTAGGTCACCATCCAGATACCATTTGTTTTCAAATTTTACAATTTTAATAGTTTGACCCGTCTTTACCTTACAAATACCAAAATCATCACCTTTTTGTAATAACTCTGTACACCCTCTAAAAGCATAGTAGTTTTCAAATGTTTCATGAGCAACCCTTACTACTTTTACTTGATTGATAATAATCAGGGTGAGTAATAGACCTGCTATCACAATAATCAGGGTTACCCTTCTTGTGAAGAACTTCATGTAGTAATTTTACATGATATTAATATAAATATTAAAGGCTTTGTAATAAATATTACAGCTAATTATAAGAACTTGGTATATATTTAGCTTGAAATAAGTTATGGAACAGGACGAGGCTAGAGTGGAAACAGAAGAAGTTAGAACAACAGAATATCCATCTCAAAAAGGTTATGTAACTCAAAAAATAATTTTCTCCCCTTATGACATAGTCTGGTATTTATTAAGTATTCTTGAACTTTTACTAATTTTTAGGATATTACTAAAATTCGTGGGAGCTGATCCTATCAGTTTATTTACCAGCTCTGTTTATACTACTAGTGATTTCTTTGCCCTACCCTTCTCCGGCATAATTTCCTCGTCTATAGCAGGAAAATCTATCATGGAATGGTCTACTTTTGTTGCAATGGCTGTTTATTGGGTAGTGATTTGGTTAATTATCGAATTCTTTCAACTAGTCAAACCAATTGAGGCGCAAGATATGGAACAAACAGCATATAGTTAGAAAATTAATACAGGTAAGGGGGTGAGAAAAATGGGATTAATATTATTTGTCGTATTGGGCGCAATAGCAGGATGGATCGCATCTATGGTTGCCGGAACTAATCAGGAACAAGGAACATTATCCGATATTGTCTTAGGAATTGTGGGTGCACTGGTGGGAGGATTCATAATGAACTTCTTTGGTCAAACAGGGGTAACTGGATTTAACTTTTACAGCCTTTTTGTTGCAGTACTCGGTGCAGTAGTTTTGTTATATGTAGTGAGATTATTCCAACGACCTCACTTAGGATAAAAATAGAAAGATAAAAAAGTCTACCGTATTCTCAAAAAGAGCGATAGAAATATGGAAGCGGCGTAAAACGCCTTATTCAGATTGAATACTTTAAACATATAAGTAGTAAGTTAGCTATTAAATTTCTTCATTAAAAATTACCCACTTGCCAAGCAGGTTATAATTACTCAGTATAGTTTTTATATAGTTTTTTTTAAAATATATGGCAATCGAAATTACACAACCTATTATTGATAGTGCGTCAGATTCATTTTCTCTTATCGTGGAAAAAACATTTAACCTATTTGACCCTCAGTTTGGTTTCTTACGTGCAAGCGGTGAAGGTGGTACCTTTGCCCGTCCGTTTGGCCGTGACACCATGATGAGCGCATTACACCTCACCAGGGCTCATGAATTAAACCCTGCTCTCCCTGTAGATCAAATTTTCCCTGCCGTAGCTTTTATCCTCCTTCACACTCCTGAAATAGATATTCCTGAAGCAGGTATCTACAGAGGAAAACCTCCACACGAAATGGGTACCAAAGACCAGGGATTTCCAGAAAGATTTGGTTGTATTGATGAAGCAGGTTTTGGAATCTGTTGTGACAGTGCAGATGGAGCAGACAGAACATTACTAACAATTTTTGATCTTGAAGAAAGATTTCCCCATCACTTACAAACAGCAATTAATCAGCTAGCAGTAAAATTTAATAAACCCAGCCACGAAGTTAATTATTATGTTGAAATGATAACTGAATGGGCAATAAAGAATACCCAGGAATTTGAAGGATCTGCTTTTATTGGAGCTATGTATGATCCTAAAAGAAACAATATAGAACACAGAGGATTAAATAAACAATTCTGGCGTGATAGTGAATTTTCTGTTACCAAAGAAGATGGAAGTGATTTAACCCACCCTCTTTATACAGCAGAAGAACAAGCATTGCGTTGGTCTGCTCTTTTAAGAGCTGGTAAATTTTTGGGTGAGAAAAACCCAGATCTTGCTGCTAAAGCATTAAAAGCCGCAAAACTCACAAAAGAAAAGTTTAACCAAAGATTTCCTTATAAGTATGAAGATAGAACGGATGAGTCCACTATAACAGGTACATACATTGCCAGTGCAATTGATGCAACAGGCTATCAAGTGCGTGACGTTACTTGTGATGAAATTACACTTCTCTCTCATGTTGTAGATGGTGAATATTTTATTACAGATCCAGAATTACGCAGGGATATTATCATGAGATCTTATCGAAGATTATTTGATGAATTAGGAGGCTTTAGAACAATCGATAGAAATAACCATCCACAAAATATCTATCATGGCCCTAACTCGATTTGGCCACATCGTCAGGCAGATATTGTCTATGCCATAGAAACAGAAGCACAAAGAATTAAAGACGAGAATCCATTTTGGTATAACGAATATAAGAAGCTAACTGAACAAGTAGCTGTTGCAGCTTTAAGACCGCTTACTCACTATAACGATCCAATAGAATTGGTCATAATCACAGCTGGTGAATATGATCTTTTTAGAACTTATTGTGAAGATTTTGATCGTCAACAAGAAAGTTCAAGGGTACAAGCTTTTAGTGGATTTTCTGCTTTATATTTGAATGAATACCTGAGCAATAAATACCAAATTGAAGAGTTAGATGCCTTAGTTTGTGTGTAATCTATTTTTTGTTTTATAAAACCCTATAATCAGAGGCAAAATAAAAGTCAAAGTATAATACAAATATACATCAAGTTTATAATACCCATCTGCAGGTTTAAATATTTTTACCAGAAAAAAGTAATCAAAAATAATGGCAATTAGTGTCCAAGCTGCTGCCAATAAGAGATAATATTTCAATGATTCTTCTTTAATCTTTTTTAGCAAAACCAAAATAGTGATAATTGCACCAATTGGCATTATTACCCAACCGATCATAGAAGGTGGCACGAAGAAAAACAGAAGTATACCTACTAAATATCCAATAAACCAAAGAGCTATTCCCCACCCAAACATATCTTTGAGTAATTTCATATTCATAATATTATTATACCAATAATTCTATTAAGCCTAATGGTGATTATTCTCTCTCAACAGAAATTGTACATTCTGTTACTAGTGCTGCTATTGCACCTACTGCAGCTAGCACCGGAGCTATAACTGCACCAACCACCCCAAGTGTTAATGGAAAAACCACTACTGTCTTTCCCTCTTTATCTTTTATAGTAATTTTTCTAACATTCCCCTCTTTAATCAGTTCTTTAAATTTTCTAACTAAGTCTTCCCCTTTTATTGTATATGTCTCGTTTTTCTTTTCTTCCGTCATGATATTTCTTCCCTTCAATAAATGATTCTATCACAGTTTGATAATTGTTAAATTAACTTCTTTTGACGAAGATCTAAATAATAACTTTGCTTAGACAATATTATTGCCCCCAACCCTATGAGAGCAGCAATAAAACCAAAAATTCCACCAATTATTGGGATTAATCCAATAAGATAATAAACAATAAGTCCTACTGAATATAATAAATAGATACCCCAGGTTTGTTTTAAATACCTTTTTAAGAATTGTCCGATTGATAAAGCAACAAATATTTTAGCTAACCAAAGAGCAAATAGAATATAAAATATCCAAATAACAGCAATTGGCATTCCAACAATGGTAACAAATAGCATAATTACTAAAATGGGTGTAATAGCCAGCACCAAAAAACCAACTCCAAAACTAAGTAACCAGTTGGATGAAATCTTTGTTGCAATATTAGCAGTAAATTCAGGAAATAAGTAAATTAGTAGAAAACCGATGATTAAAGCAGTCAGAAAACTAATTAGCTTAAAAAAGGCAAAAACCCCAATTACAGATTGTCTAGTTATCTGATTTTGTGATTGAGTATTTCTGGGAGGAATATTTTGAGTAACTGTCCCAGAAACAGAAGCTCCTGGATTAATATTAGCTTTATTATTACTCCAATAAATAAGATTACCACCTATTTTAGCTCCAGGAGAAAGAGTAAGTTGCTCAGTTGCAGCATTTATATCACCACTTACACTGCTTCCAAAATTAACCTGACCACCAGCTAATACTATATCTTTGGCAGGACTTAAGATATTTATATTACCTCCTGCTGTAACTATACTCCCAGTAACACTGGCATTTTGGAACACATTAATGCTGCCACCAACAGCACTAATATTTCGTCCAACTTTTCCATTAATATTTATATTGCCTCCAGCTGCACGAATATTTCCGGTAACAGTACCATTAATATTTAAGTTTCCTCCAGCCATCAATAAATCACCATTCACTGTTCCGTTTAAAGTCACATCACCCCCTACCAAATAAGCATCTCCATTCACTATTCCATCAAGGGAAACACTATTACCTGAAGCAAAATAATCTTTATTAATTGTTTCGTTTGAGGATAAATTTGTTGTCTGACCTGATCGCAGATTAGTTTGAGCAAAAGCAACTAAAGGTGGACTAAACACCAGTAAGCATAAAGCCAATGCTATTAGCCAATACTTCATAAAATTATGATAAACACTAATTTCTAGATTGTAAGTAATTTAAATTACAAACTTTACAATTGTTTAAACAACAATTTCGCTTATTGCTCTATTGTAAGGTTTCTGTCTTCTTCATCAATATTGATTTTTTCAAATGGCGCAATGACAATGGGCATTCTAATATAAGCCGTTGTTTTAATGTCATCCTGGTAAACAATTTTGCTTCGATAACGATTTTGGAGAGTACTGGTTAAATAACAGTCATTTTGATTTTCTATGCTTAAATGATAAAAGCCAGTATTAGCAGAAGAAGTGCGGCGTTCTAATTTAAAATCAAAGTCATAATCAAAGTTGCATAATTTAAAATCAAAGACAAGATTATCTAAATTGATAATCTGTATTCCATTTTTATCAAAAATCGTTCCTTTTTGGATGATAGCTTGATTGCGCAATAAATTTTGAGCTTGTTCTTTTGACAACATATCTTTGTGAATGATGATATATTGTATGCCAATAATATTAAGCTTTTTAAGATCCTCCTCCTCAAGTGATGTTTTATATGCTGTCATAAAACTACCCCAGTCAGGTGGTGTATAACCACTATACCCATTAATCATTTTTTCATGAGTGATGGTCCCGAAGTTAAGATATTTAGCTGTTTCACCAAGATAAAGGGTAGGAAAATGTAGGGTTCCTTTGCCATTTAAGAACCCAAAGTTTTGTTCAATATAAGCTTTTTCCCTAAGGACTGTGGAAGTAGAATTAAACTTAAAGTTATTAAAATTCTCCCCTATTAATAAGGCTGTCACTAAAATAAGAATTGGTATCACATAATGCTTTTTAGCCCTGAAAATTATCATAAAGCCATAAGCAACTAAGACCGAAAAAGGGAAATAAAAGATAAATTGAAATCTCGAGGGAACTCTTGTACCTTTAAATATTGGTAACCACTGAATAAGGTAATTAAAAGGCATTTTGATATTAGTACTTTGACTTGAATTTAAACGAAGATCCGGCCCAAAAGCCAAGATAGTAGTAACTATTACGAGAATAAAACTAACAAATAAAAGCAACCGGCTATAGTTCTCTTTTTTATGTCTTCCAAATAGAGATCTAATGAAGAAAAACAGACTCAGGATTATTAAAACTAAAGGTATAGCATTTATAAACAGTGTGTGTTCTTCGCTTATATCAGCATACCCTCCCCCAGGAATTTTTTCAGTTCTATTTGTCGGCAGTAAGTTTTTATATAAAAGATTATTAGAGAGCGGTGAAAGATAATCTTCCAGGGTAGCGGAATAAGACCACAAAAGCTGGAGATCATAAGCGGCCTTTTCTTTCTGCACAAAGTTAAAATAAGGAAGATAAAAAGCAGCTAATAAGGGGATAAATAAAATAAAAAATAAGCTGTTCTTTAAGATGCTCAGAAAATAAGCATAATTTCTTTTGTAAAAATTCAACAAAAAGAAGAATGAAAGATATGTAGCTAAAGCAAAGTTACTAAAAAACATAAAGTGAAAGGAGGTTAAGGCATTGAGGGTGAAGAACAAGAAAAAAAGGAGTGATGTTTTAGTCTCAGGCTTTTTAAAAAATAAATATCCATATAACAACAGGGGTGGAAGAAAATATCTACCCATTAAATTAACATGATTGGGAAAATGAGCAAAGGTCATCGGATTAAAGGTATAGACCAAAGCTCCAATAAAACTGGCATATTTACTTACAAAGTAAGGAACTCGTTCATTTTTAATTAAGTAGTTTATGCAATAAAAACTGGAGATAAAGGACAAAACAAAGGTTAAAAAGATATAAAAATTAACAGAAAAAACTAATTGGTGGCTTATCCAATAAATAGGTGAAAAAATTAAAGACGGAATAAATAAAAATTCATTATAAGCTACGGAATACGGCCACGGATAAAATTGGAAGGAATTAAAATATTGGTTCGGATCTAAAATTCTGCCTGTAGCAAGAGATAACTGATTGTACCAAAGGAAGAAACCATTCGTAGGGTAATCACCCATATCTGAATAAAACGATGTGATATTAGGAAGAAAGGGCCAAGTAAAAATTGTTGTTAGAAGACATCCAAGAATTATAAGAATAAATAATTGTAATAATTTTTGTCTCATTATTTGGAAAATTTAATAATTTTAAGCATCCCAAAATTAAATGTTCTTACTGAAACAATTCGAAGATTGGCTTGCTTAATCAACCTTTCTAAAGAATCATTTCTGAAGTCTTGAACATGAGCATGATCCCATACAGGATAGATTCTGTTCCAGATAAACCAGATCGTTCTAAAAAGAAGATTGTTTGTAGGAATAAGAATTACTCCATATCCTTTAGGCTTTAGGACTCGGTATATTTCAGAAAGAACCTGAGATGGGTTTTCTACATGTTCTAATACTTCAAGACAGAAAATAGCACCAAAGGCATCCTCTTTAAAGGGAAGTTTATGGATATTACCTACTTTGAAATTACCGCCTGGTATTCTTTGACGTGCATGGGCAATTGCTTTAAGGGAAATATCAATCCCATAAATCTGCTTTGAAAGTGTTTTCTCTTGTATTCGCTTGGTAAAAAGACCACTGTGACAACCAATATCCAAGACTTTATCTGAAACAGGTGTGATTTCTTTATCAATTTCCTTAAATCTTTTCTCATGCCATATTTTTTGAAAGATATTATTTTTTATACCCTTATCATAGTGATCAATGGGCACATCTTCATGGGTTTGTTGTAAAGTCCGCTGTGGATGTTGAGTTATAAACATTATATGAAGTTATCATAAATATTGTACCTAAACAACTGTTGGTGAACAGAAAAATAATCTGTGGTTTTAGACAAAAATCCCTTGAAAAATTATGCTAAAATCTAAGCAATGAATCTCAAAAATGAAAGCTATGTAATTCTTATGGGAACTAAGAATTTTACTGAAAAATATTATAAAGACAAAAATGGTTGGGTAAAAATATCAGCAAAGGGAAATAAGTTTCAAATGACTGCTGAACAGGTTCTTAATCACCTATTACCAGCAATAGCTGGTATTAAGCCAAATTTAATTCTAAAAGTGGAACACCAAGAATCAGGTCAAGAAAATTAACACAATTCTGAATTTAAATTAGACCGGAAAAAAGCAGAATTAATATAACAGCAGTGATAACTGCAAAGATGCCAACAGTTTTAATAAATAGGTTTACTGCTTCTTTTTTCTTTCCTTCAATAAATAATAGAAGTGGTTGGTAAAAAAACAGATACGCCATTACTGAAACAGAAAGGGTAAGTACAAATAAAGCTGTAATTGGAGCAAAAAAGGTATCAGGTTTATTTCTTAGGGGTTGTGTAATAAAGGTCATCACAGAAACAACAAGGATAATATAAGCAGAAGCACTCAGGGCATTAATAATAGGATTCTTAGTCATATATTAACTATATCAGAATTTTATTCAAGAAGTGTGACTTTCATTGATTGCTTTATTAATGATGATGCTATTTGCAGAGCCTTAATCCTGCGGATGAGTAGTGTGTCTTGCGAAGCTCCTTGCTTTAATTTTGGCTGCACTTTCTCACATTTGCTTATCATTGAGTTGATAGCTCGAAGTGCTTCTTCTAATTCTTCTTTCGTAAAATTACCCATAATTTACCTCTAGAAATTTACCGCTTGTTTGATTGCGGTCTCAAGTTTTTCCGGTTCATCCGTTCCTATACGGTAGATTTTTCGGTTTTTCATAATTATCTCAACCGCGTCAAAACCAGAAATATCATAAATCCACATATACGGCCAAAACCACACTTTCACTCCCCATCCGTAATACCAACGATTTTTTACTGCTTGAACCGAAGCAATTTCTTTAAGAGGAAATATCCTAGTGAAAATTCCATAGCCAAATTTGATTCGAAGATAGTTTTCATTAATGGATACTGTCAGTGTTGCAAACGATGCAAGAATAAACAGAATTAATGCCATTATGGCAGTAATGGCAAAATTTGAGCCTGAGTCAACTGAGGCAGATTCAGCCGAGGCTGTAATATAAACCCACGCGAAAAGCACCAGTACGACAAGTGTAACAACTAGCATCAGGTATCCAATTTGGGTGTGTTTGTATAACGTCATAATTTATTTCAAGTTTTTCTTTGGCGGCAATTATTATACTAGTATCTTCTCCGCTGAAGCGTCCACTAATATTTTTATTGTATCACTTTAAAACTAAAAATCTGGAGAAATTAGAATGGCATAATAACTCTTTTTGCTCGAGAATCGTAACTCTAAAGAACTAATTAACTATTTTCTTTCTTAATCATAGTTTTTCGTAAGGTTTTCACTGCTGTGTTAGTTAAGTTCTTTACATCGCTGTCTTTCAAGTGGTAAGCAGACGTGTCTTTCATTGTTGGTTTTGGATCAGACGGCAAAAGATCGGCAATATATAAATTGATGAGTGCTACAGGTTTTTTCCCTACTCTTTTTTTCAATTCATCTGCAAGTTTAGGATTCGGACCGGCAGCCCCTCCGCTTATTGAAATAAAAGCATACTGGTTGAACTTGGTCTTAAGGTGCTCAAGGTATGCACGAAGTGGCGTCGCAATCTGCCCCATCCAAACCGGTCCGATGAATAGAACCAGATCATTATCCTTAACTTTATCTACTATTATATCCGCTCTTGGGCTTACCTGTGGTGTCCGATTAAATAAGATATCCAGAATAATTGTAATTATAGTTCGAGGTTTTGATTCGGTAATTTTGATGTGCTCAGCCGAAAATTCATTAGCTATACTGCTAGCCAATGCTTCGTTGTTACCAGTTAGTGAATACGAAATAACTTTAACCTTCACACTTAAAATATATCACACATTCTAACTCGCCCAAAAGCGTATCAACTTTTTTAGGATAAATACATTGCTCCTCCGGTAGGACTCGAACCTACAACCTTATCGTTACAAGAACCCTCAAGTTACCTTAAGGCTTGGACTATCTCATGATCCACTTGGGACCTCAGGTATATAGTCTCTACACATTTAATCCAACTAGGTTGGAAATTTAGCTCGGGATTGTCCTTTCTAAAAAGGAGTTCCCCGAATTAGCCTGATTTTCCATCCCGTATTACTACGAGAGGCTGCCATCCAAAACAGCGATCTGCTCTACCATTGAGCTACAGAGGATTATTAAAGAACACGGTAATTATACACTGAACCTAATAATATGTGAATCCCTTTAAGAACTAAGGAATTTTTATTAACCCTGCATGGATTTCACAATGACAATTAGCACAAACAATAATTTAGGGTTGCCAAATAGCCTCAAAATAGGTTAAAATAAATTGTTAGCTGATGCTAGAACTGTCGCCTAGGCGACAAGCGCTCAACCTTCTTGAGCAAAAGACACATATCTTCCGAAGTATCGGAGGCATCGTAGCTGTAACCAAACAGTGTTGATGAGTGTCCCTAAGCATCCGATCGAAGAGTCGATTGAAATGAAGGGAATTCTTCTATACTCTGCCTGTCAGCAGTTAGGTTTTCCCTTGTTAATAATATTACTGAATTTTTTCGTGATCTTTTTTAAGATTAAGGAGTTTTTTGATGGGTAAAGAAAAAAATTTAAAGTACAACGCAAGTCGTTTTATCAGCGCCGCTGTTATTGCCGGTGCTTCTTTCTTGCCTTTTACAAAAACTGTCGAAGCCATACCTTATATTGAACTAGTCCAACAACCTCCAGTAGAACTTATTCCTCCTGGATATCACCCAACTCAAAAATCCTGGATAGGAGATGCTACATTTTATTCTGAAGCAGGTTGCATAGGTTGTAACCCTAAAAGAATAATGGCAAATGGAGAACGCTTTAACGAAAATGCACTTACCATTGCTTTTATGCGAGCACCACTTGATTCTATGGTTTTAATTACCAATACAGAAAACGGTGAATCATGTGTTGCTAAAGTCACTGATCAGGGAAATTTTGACACACCAGAATATAATAAAATTGGCGATTTATCAAAAAAGGTAAAAGAAGTGATTAAAGGAAACGACATCACCCATGTAAAAATTACTTTACTTGAACGAGTTCCTCGAAGCACTCTTAGAATCATCTTGGCTGAATAAATTTTATTCCAAGTAATCTCTGAGTTTTTTAGTGCGAGCAGAGCGAGCGCAAGAAACCACTGCTATTCTAAATAATCACGAAGTTTCTTTGCTCTGGTTGGATGCCTGAGTTTTCTAATTGCTTTAGCTTCAATCTGTCTAATTCTTTCACGAGTTACTCCAAATTCTTTACCAACTTCTTCCAAGGTTCTTTGTTTTCCATCTTCAATTCCAAATCTAAGCTGTAAGACTCTTTTTTCTCTTGGAGATAAAGAATCTAAAACCTCATCAAGATGAGCCCTAAGTAAAGCACGAGTTGCCTGTTCATCAGGTTTTAAGCCAGGAGCTTCAATAAAATCACCTAATTCTGAATCTTCTTCATCCCCTACTTTGGTAGCTAAAGAAGTTGGCTCCTGAGAAACTTTAATAATCTCCCTGGCTTTTGCTGGATCAATACCTAATTCTTTGGCAACTTCCTCTGGGGTTGGTTCACGACCTAAATCCTGCATTAATTTTCTTTGAGCTCTGTTAAAACGGTTTATTGTTTCAACCATATGAACCGGAATACGAATAGTTCTGGCTTGGTCTGCCAAGGCTCTGGTGATTGCCTGTCTAATCCACCAGGTAGCATAAGTAGAGAATTTAAAGCCTCTTTTCCAATCATATTTTTCAACAGCTCTCATCAGCCCCATATTTCCTTCTTCAATAAGATCGAGTAATGACATACCCCGCCCAACATATTTTTTAGCTATAGAAACAACTAACCTTAAGTTAGCACTGATAAGTTTATCTTTAGCCCTTCTTTCCCCTTTTTCTGAAGCTTTTGCGAGTTCTATTTCCTGAGCTGCAGTGAGTAAAGAAACCCTGCCTATTTCTCTTAAATATTGTCTGACAGGATCAGTGACTGATCCTTCATCCATTGAAGCTAACATTTCTAATTCTTTTTCTAAGTCAGTTGAGCCTTTTTCAGCGTCTGCCACTTCTTCTGTAGTAGTTTCAAAAACATCGATTGAAGCCTCAATCAACTTACCATAAAATTCATCTAGCTCTTCCACTTTTTCTTCTGGTTTAGGGAATACCTGTAAAATTTCTTCCTGGGTAACAAAACCACGGTCGTGGCCTAATTTTAATAGCTTTTTTTCATCTAAATCTACAACTTTCGTTTTTGCTTTTGCCATATTTTGTTTTATAAATTTGTTTTCATACCTTGCCTATAAACAAATTTTCAAGCTTTGCTTATAGATTCTTTAATTTTAGCGATAAATCTCTAAACCTTTTTGTTAATGCTTGTAACTGTTCTATTTTACCAAAACTCTCAGCATTTTTGATATCATCTGATAGTTTTTCTAAAGAGGCTTTAACTAAAGCCTTCTTCAATCCTGCCACTACCACATTAATTTCATTCAACCATGCCTTTGAGTTTGTTAATTTATCATCAATCTCTGTTAAATACAAGCCATCTACTATAGGTATTAACTCTTCAGGCAAGGTTTTAACAAAATCACTGATGTTAAATGCAGAGCCTTTAAAAGAAACAGCATCTAAGTATAACACTAGAAGGACATATAAAGAACGATAAGCTTCTAATGTAAAAAGTGTTTCAGGGAAATTTGGCACAAATGTTAGGTCTGCCGGAATTTTTAACAATAAATTCATTAAATATTCTTCAAGCCTTCCTCTTCTTGATCTGAACGCTTCTTTTCCTCCTCCGTCTTGCTTAATAATATTTTCAAAAGTTGGAGCATAACTGCTACCAGCTTTTGCAACTTCTCTTCGAACGATATCTTCAGGGATAGCAATTAAAGCAGATAGTTTTTGAATATAAAATTCACGGGTAACATTATCAGATATTTTTGCCCACAGAGGCGCAATCTCAGAAGCAATACGTTTTCTTCCTTCTGCAGTATTCCTATTAAATCTTCCAGCAACAGACTGTAAATAATAATCATAAATTGGTTCTGCTTCTTCTACAGCCTTTTTCCATAAATCAACATTTTTTAAAGATAACTCTGCCGGATCTTTACCTTCAGGAATCTTTATTACTTTTATATTTAATCCAGCAAAATCTGCCATCTCTATCCCCCGTCTTGAAGCTGCATCTCCTGCTGAATCAGAATCAAAACAAAGTAAGATTGTATCTGTATATTTTTTTATTAAATCAATCTGCCCTGCTGTTAAAGCAGTTCCTTTGGAAGCCACCACATTTTTTACTCCTGCCTGATAGGACATGATAGTATCCATTTCACCTTCAGTTAAAATAGCTGCGTTTGTTTGTCTAATTTCACCTTTGGATAAATTTAATCCATACAAACAGTTACCTTTATCAAAAATGATTGTTTGAGGGGTGTTAATATATTTTGGCTCCCCCACCCCCAAAATCCTGCCTGAAAAAGCAATAATTTGACCCTTAACATCCAGTAAAGGAAACATTACTCTTCCTCGAAAACGATCATAACCACCTGATTTAGAAGCAACTGCTAAGCCTGCATCAATTAAATCAGAGGTAGTAAATCCACGTTTGGACATAAACTTAAATAAACTATCCCAGGAATTAGGAGCATAACCCAAATTAAATTCTTTGATGGTTTTATCAGTTAAACCTCTTTTTTTAAGATATGCCAAGGCTGGTTCACCTAATTTATGTTCAGTTAAAATATAGTGAAAGTATTGAGAAGCTTTTTGGTTAGCATCAAAAAGCTTAGATTTTTTATCTTTATCTTTGGAAGGCTTTCTGGATAAAGTTACTCCAGCTCTTTTGGCTAAAATGTCTAAGGCATCAACAAATTCCATGCTATCTTTTAGCATTAAGAATTTAAAAATATCTCCTCCCACATTACAACCAAAGCAATGAAAGATTCCCCGTTCAGGAGAAACTACAAAAGAAGGGCTTTTTTCAGCATGAAAAGGACATGGCGCTTTATAATTAACACCGCTTTTCTTTAAAGGTAAATATTCTGAGATTAAATCAACAATGTTGATTTTTTGTTTAATTAAGTCGAGGTCGTCCATAGTTATATCTGATCGTCCGTCCAATGCGTGACCATCAGGTATCCCGATAGGATCGGAACAGGTTGATAGGCGAATTGTAACCCAAAAAAACCCAAATGACAATATTAGCAAGAACAGCTATAATATCTAAACTTGGAGAGGTCGCATAAAAGCTTCGCTTTTGCGATAGTTCCACCGCCAAGGCGGTGTAGTAACTATCTAATGCAAGCTATGCTTCTCTCTTTAAAGAATTGGAGAGGTCGCATAGTGGTCTAGTGCGCCGCCTTGGAAAGGCGGTATACCGTAAGGTATCGAGGGTTCAAATCCCTCCCTCTCCGCCAAAACTCTATGAAGAATAAATTAAATCTCATAATTAGAAAAGCAAAAATTTCTGATCTACAAAACATTCAAGCATTAGGTACTGGGTTAATGAAATCAGATAGAAGATTTGATCCTACATTAATAGAGGAGTGGTATTTTAGTAGCGATGCTATGAAATACTTACTCAATCGTATTAGAGGCAAAAAAGGCGTTTGCCTTGTAGCAGAAGTTAATAAACAACTTGTGGGGTACCTGACTGGTAAATTACTAAAAACAGAAACATGGCGACCATTTTACAGAGCAGAGGTGAATAATTTGTATATTGAAACTAAATATCAAAGCAAAGGCATAGGAGCAGCTTTGTTAAAAGCATTTATTGAGTGGAGTAAAGCCAATAGTGCTGAGAGAATTGTTCTTAATGTTGAATCTAAGAATGTTGAAGCAATCAGGTTTTATCAGAAAAATAATTTTAACCCAGCCCGTCTGGAAATGGAAGCAAAAATATAGTTTATGAAAAAAGATTCACAAACTGAATTTGAAACTAAGGTTTTAGATCTTGATAAAGAAGAAGTTATTAAAAAGCTTAGAGAGTTAGGTGCAAAAGAGTCCCCAGAAGCTTTGTCCAGAAGATATGTTTTTGATATGGAATCAGAAGATATGGAATGGATTAGACTTAGAGAAATTGATGGCAAAGCTACTTTAGCTTATAAATTTAAGCCTAAAGGAAATATACAGGTTGGAAAAACCCAGGAAATAGAAACGGAAGTTGCTAATTTTGAAGAAACAGCCAAAATATTACTCAAAATACCTTTTAAACAGGTTTTATATCAGGAAAATAAAACCCACATTTTTCACCTTAATGGGATTGAATATTCAATTGATACCTGGCCCATGCTTGAACCATACCTGGAAATTGAATCAAGCAGTTTAGAAAAAGTAGCAGAAGGACTAAAACTTTTAAATTTAGAAGGTAAAGATATTGGAGATAAGGATATCAGATCAATTTACCTGGAAAAAAATATTGATTTCCACACATTAACTGATCTTAAATTTGAGAAAAATTAGCACCACTTGCATTAATGGTGTATGATATATAAATGATGGGAAATTATTTTTATCCAATGTATAACTCAATGTTCTACTGGATGTCTGGCTGGAATCCTTTTATCTGGCTAGCTCCTCTTGCTTTAATAGATTTAATTTTAAAGGGTTTTGCTTTATGGAAAGCAGGTAGAAATAATCACCTCTATTGGTTTATAGCTTTATTATTTATTAATTCTTTAGGTATTCTTCCGCTTATTTATCTAGTTTTCTTTGAGAAGAAGAATAAGAAGTAAAAACTCTTTATTCCCTGCTCCCCCTAAAATTGGTGATTCCATCTCTTCTTGAATCTTAAACCCTAGTTCCTGAATCTTTTTAACTGTTTGATCTTTAATCTCTTCAGATTTTTCTAAAGATAAAACACCTTTAATTAAGTCTTGTTTTGAAGATTCATAATGAGGTTTAAGTAAGGCAATAATCATTCCATCTTCTTTTAAAAATTTCTTCACTACAGGTAAAACCAATTCTAATTTTGTCCAACCAGCATCAATGGTTATTAAATCCACCCTTCGACTTCGCTCAGGGCCTTCGGCCTCTTCTGGCAATTCTTCTAAATGAAGAATATTAGTTCTTTCCATTACCGCTACCCTTGGGTCATTTCGAAGTTTCCAGGCAAACTCTCCGTAAGCTGTATCTACTGCATAAACTTTTGAGGCACCGTTTTGTAATAAACAATCCACAAACCCACCTGTTGATGAACCAACATCAAGGACAACTTTACCATTCACGTCAACTTGAAATTGATCTAATGCAGCTTTTAATTTATCCCCACCGCGGGAAACAAAATTAGAGCTGCTCATACATCCCCACAGCTTTTTTAAACAAAGTCTTATCGTTTGAGAAACTTAATTTTTTCAAAGCTTCATCCGGAGTAAACCAACCTGAATCTGAAACTTCCCAATCATGATCTTTAATATCACCTGAAACATATTTCATTAAATAGATAGTCACAATTTTGAAGATTTCTTCCCCATTTAGAGTATATTTATACTTTGATTGCCCAACAGAATTAATTATTTCTACCTCCACCCCTCCTTCTTCTTTAACTTCCCGAAGCGCTGCCTGCTTCATTCCTTCTCCTTCATTTGGATGACCTTTAGGAAACCCCCAGGATTTATTGGTTGAATGTTGAGTCAAAAGAACTTGTCCTTCTTTGTTAAATATAATTCCCCCTGCAGAAAATTCTCTCTTCATATTTTTTAATTATATAGTATAGCGGAGGCGGTAGGATTCGAACCTACGAGGAGCTTTCGCCCCGACAGTTTTCGAAACTGTTTCCTTAAACCACTCGGACACGCCTCCCCATGTGCGCCTGGAGGGGATCGAACCCCCGACTTCATCGTCCGCAACGATGCGCTCTATCCACTGAGCTACAGGCGCAATATGTGAATTTTACAACAACTATACGCTAGAAGCTAATATCTGGACACTTACGTTTTGGCGAAGTAAAAGGCAAGGTTCTGCGAGCACGAGGTATAATTTTCCTTACCGAAGTACAAGCAGGTCCTTATTTTTGGGGATTTTCTAAGGGAAAATGTTTTTGTAAGGATGAGGCCCAGGAATCCATTAAATTTTTTGGAGCAATTTCATGAAAAGGTAAATACCTGGCAACCACTTTTTTAATCTCTTCAAGTTGATCCTTTTGAATTAAAATAATAAGCTGTCCTGGAAAACGCAGATCAGTTAATACGTTTAATATTTGATAGCCTTCTTTTTCTGAAAACCAAAAACTATTTAAATCTGTCCAAAAATAGAAATGGTCTCCAATAGTGATTCCTTGTGTAGATATTTTATATTGCACATCCTCTGGAGGGACAAAAGCTAATACATAAACCATAAAAGCAAAAGCAAATAATACTCCAATAAAAATATATTCTCTGGCAAAAAAGGAGATCAATATCAGTAAAACAAAAATAATTGCTATTGTGGTAAAAAAGGATCTGTCTCTTTTTCTAAAAGGTCTGGAAGGAGCTGTCCAGGTTAAATAAGTTCTCACGGGATCATCATCTAAGTCCCTGATATCATTATTCTTTTCTGAAGGTTTGTGGTAAAACTCGGGCATTAAAAATTATTATACAACAGACATGGATTATATATGCTATGTTTGTTACAATTAGCCACAAGGAGAGGTCGCATAAGACATTCCGCCTACGGCAGAAGATCTTGAGCTACTCTCCTCGTAAACTCGGAGAGGTCGCATAGTGGCCTAGTGCGAATCGGTGCTAACGATTTGTCGTCGTAAGACGACCGAGGGTTCGAATCCCTCCCTCTCCGCCTTCGATCGCCATAGCGATCTTCGGCGGACACAGTCCGCTTGTTGTCGCAAAGGAGATTTAAGATAATTTATATAAGGAGAGGTCGCATAGCGGTCGAGTGCGGAAGTCTTGAAAACTTCTGTTCCGCAAGGAACCGTGGGTTCGAATCCCACCCTCTCCGCCAAACTTGTTATAATAAAATTAAATATGTCCACCAAAGACTGGTTTAAACGCGATATAAATACTATTAAAAATTCATTTATATATACTCTTAAAAAATTACACATGATTACATTATTTGCACTGGTATTTTCAGGAATTTTAACTTATTTATATAACGATTTTTCTATTAACAAAATAATTGCTTACACTATTATATTTTTACCTATTTCTTTTATTGGGTTTTTTATGGTTCATGTAATCGAAACAAAAGGTTATGATATTGACACTCCCTAAAGTATGTATCCCTTATTATCTAGCTAGTGTAATTGCCCAGACTGATTTAGCTCCATTCCTCTTTAATATATAGCAACATTCTTTTAAAGTCGAACCTGTGGTCCAGACATCATCTATTAATAAAATATTTGAATTAGGATTTAAGAATTTAGAATTAAAAGAAAAAGCATTTTTGATATTCTTTTTTCTTTCCCAACCTTGTAAACCTACCTGAGGTTTGGTGTGTTTGGTTCTTTTTAATGCTTCTGTATATTCTAATCCTATTTTTGAAGCTAATATTTTCCCCAAAAGGGCTGATTGATTAAACCCACGCCATTTTTGGCGTTTAACATATAATGGCACAGGAACTATTATCCAACCCTCTCCTCTATCTTTTTTAATTTCATCAATAAATTGCGGAGTATATTTGGCCCAATATTCAATCATTAAGTCTATTAAACTTTCTGCAATATCAGACACAAATTTGTACTTTAACTTTTGAATGGCTTTTTTTAATGGAGCCTGATAAATTCCTAGGCTCCACAAACCATCCAAACCATATCTTTTTTGACATAAAGGATGAGATTTACCACCAATAGAGTTTTTTTCACAATTTGGACAAACTAAATCTTGTTGCAGGATATTTTTGATACAAGAATCACAAAAATATGAACCAAATTTACCACACCCACAACATTTCTTGGGAAAAAATAAATCAAAAAAGTTCATACTTTAATATAAACCAAGTTTAAAAACACTTAAACAAGACTTTGTGCTTATAAACTAAAATAGAAACCAAAAATCCACCCTTAGGTGGATTTTTTTGTGGAGACGAGGGTATTGAACCCTGTCTGAATCGTTAATTTAATAACATCTACAAGCTTAGCTAATATATTTTTAAGTACTGGTTGTAACCTATTAGCAGGAAAACCAATACTTGATTGAGTCATCTTAAACAATTATGGATCAACCAACACCACAATAATAGCAACCTGACTGTTGTACTTATCTTAAGGATTCCGTCAGATGGAGATTACCTTAAAATACCCTTATGCGGCTAGAGTGTAACCTGGTTGCCCAAGTACACCAAGCGTAAACACTTGGGATGCTAATTTTTCTTTAGCATATTTTTTGAAACCATGTTTTACGAATAAGGTTTCCTGTTCGGCTTGCAGTTTTTAAAGTGCCGGTCCGTCGAATCTGTACGTCCCCGTGCGTATATAATACCAAATCTGAGGTCAAAAATCAAATTTATAAGGCTAGACCTTACCCCTTAAATCCTGTTCTATTTTTCTGAGTTGATCCCGTTCCTTAATAATTCTTCTCTTATCAAATTCCTTCTTTGATTTACCCAATCCCAACTCAACTTTAATCATGTTATTTTTTTCATATATGGAAACAGGCACCAAGGCAACTCCTTTGCCGGAAAGCTTACCAATTAGGCTGGTAATCTGATCCCTGTGTAACAACAGCTTTCTGGATTTAATAGGATCATAATTTTTTATAGGAGCATTTTGATAAGCAGGAATGTTCATATTAATTAAAGAGACTTCCCCGTTAATGATTTTGGCGTGGGATTGTCCCATATCTACCCTACCAGCTCTGATAGATTTTACCTCAGGACCAGTTAACTGAATTCCAGCCTCTAAAGATTCTAAAATATGATAATTGTGTAATCCTTTTTTGTTTACTATTCTCATACAACCCTAGGTTCATTTTAAATCCATGGAGAAGATTTTACTACCATCAAGTAAGAACACCTGCTTCTTTGTTTCATCTACCACAAAATCAATAAATGTAGCAAATTTAGGAGAAGTATATTGTGATAAATAATTACCCTTTTTATCCATCACCACTAATCTGTTATTGCCTTTATCCAAAACATATAAGTTTTCAGTATCAGAAGACACAAAGAAACCGGAAACTTCTTTAATTGGTTTATCTAAATTAGCATAAGAAAAAAAGTCAGCTATTCCTTGAGTAAATTTAATTATTTCAACTTTATTTTTTAATATCCAAACAGAAGAATCAATTTGCATCTTGATTGAGTTTTTTAAATCAACTTTACTTGTTAAATACTCTCTTTTATCAGAATACCCTGCTTCTGTAGGCAAGTATTTCCAAACTTGGCCAGAAGATGAAGAAATACTGCCTTTATCTAATAAATAGATATTCCCTCCAAAAGCAAATAAATCTGCTATTTGACCCCATCCGGAATCAGACTTAACAGCAGCTGTAACTTTTTTATCAGCAGAATCAACCCGAAGTATTCCCTTGTCTTGTGAGAACGCAAAAGCCACATTACCATTTATTGAGGCAAGTCTAGCGTTACCTATCTTATCAGCTCCAGCCAAAGTTTCCTGAGATTTAGAAGATAAATTAATCTTTACCAAAGCATTATTTTTATTATCTAAAAGCAATAAGTTTCCTGAGGATAAGGATAATGATCTTGCAGTAAAATCTTTTTTAATTAAATTTAAATCCAACCAGATAGGAAAATCTGTCACATCATTTGTTTTAGAAATTTCAGGAAAACTGGCGTCAAGCCTATTTTTAAGGTCTTTTGCCTGAGTATTTCCAGGATCAAGTTTAAATAATTGCTCTAAAGCAGTTCTAGAATTATTTAAACTGGTTACTGCTTCTGCAGTATCTGAATCTTTTAAAGCTTGGGCTTTATTGAATTCATCAGTTGCTGTTTGTAAGTAAGCATTAATAGCCTTAGAGTTTTCGCTGCTTTTTTGATTTTGAAAACCCCTAACTGCACTTATAATAACTATTACTAATAAAACGACTCCAATAACAGCAAAACCTCTTTTGGAGCGAGGTATTAAGTTGGAGAAGGTTCGTTTAAGACGCCTTCCCAGACTGCGCAGTAAAGCTTTAGTCTTCGCGCCATTCTCTGCAGCCAGAACTGGTGCTACTGGCCTGCTTTCCTCTATAATTCCCTCTTCTTTAGGAATAGATCTTTCTCTTTCTACCACAATTGCTGCCACCGGATAGTTTTCTGCTTCTGGTAATTTACTTGCTATTTCATCTTCTAAATTTTCAATTTCTACTGTCTCAAGTGTTGTTAAATTATCCTGTAAAATCTTATCCAAAGTTTTAGTACACATCATGATGCGGTCCCCTTCTTTAATAATTCCTGAAATCACCTGTCCTTCAGAAAGCTCACATAAATCTGTTCTCTTACCATCTCTAACTAAAAAAGCTTCTAAATTTCCACACTGACCTAGTAAATAGAAAAAAGTATCAGTTGGCTCTTCCTGAGTAGCAGAAATTAAAATATTTAATTCCAAAGAATCCTTTAAAGAATCTTTAATACCCTGAAAAGTTTCTAAAACCCGGTCAGTAACATTTAAGCTTGAGGCAAAAAAGGAACTTTCTGCGTCACTTAAGGCTTGACGGGTGCGAGTAAAAGCATCATCAAGGCTTGATGAAATAATAATAAACAAATAAAAGTTTTGCTCTGGTTGATAAGAAACCAAAGCAATTGCAGCATCTGTGTCTGAATTTAAGCCAATAATTTTGGCTGTTTTTAGCATAATTACTACCTCTGTTTCTGGGCAGTCTTAGATTATCCAAATAGAAAACCAATAAACAAAATTATGATTCCTAATGAGATACCTGAGTGGATTATAGCAAAAGCGCGAAGGTATGGTGCAACTTCAGTAATTAGAGTATCTGTCATTAAGTTTATTTGTCTGACTACAATTAAACTGAAGATAAAATATAAGAGGCTTAATACTACCAACCCACCCTTAACTATAAACCAAACCGTATCCATTGATACCACAGGATTAAAAATAGTACTTTCAAGAGACATCACGACCTCCTTGTGGTTCTACTAAGGCACGCAAATCCTGAATTCTTTCTGCAACAAAATCAGGATTAGGCACAGATACAAATAAAATTTCCTGAGTATCAGCTGCAGTTTTAATGATTACATCACCAAAGTTAAACAAAGAACCAAAAACACCTAAAATATGTGTTTTAACACTTTGCACATCCTCCAAAGTTACCTCGGTTGATGTTTTAGAAAGAAGCGAAGCCATAGCTACATCAACAATATGGATATTAGTTACTATATAAATATTAAAATACCAATATAAATATTTTTCTAAAATATAAGCAGTCATTAACATGTACCACAAAATTACTATTGCCACTACAATATCACTGGGAATTTGAGGTAAAACATTGGTAAAAATGCCATCAAAAGCAGAAAAAACAAAAGGAAAAATAATTCCTAAAAAAGCAATCACCATCCAGGACAGAGTAGTAAACCAATGCTGACGCAAAAGGATCTCAATGTGTTCATCAGCCTCTTGTTGACCCAATCTAATATTTTCAGGGTTATCAAAAAGCGCCGGAAACAACTTAAAGTTCATGAAGGAATAATATCATAATTATTTCTTCTCTACATTAAATAATGGACCAACAATAGAAATATTTGCCGGAGCTCTTAAATTAAAGAAATTCTTAAATTCGTTTCCTCCAAAAGATTGTGATCCACCATCTCCTGATATAGAGACATTAGTGGTCATCCCTGAACCAAAATCAGCTGAAACAGAGACGCTTGAAATAGAATTAAATGGAGTAATGCTACGACTGCGTAGTTCCTGTTTAACCCTATCAGCATTCCATGTCTCCTGACCTGCTGGATTACCTTTATCCGGCTGGTAAAGATGCTCCTGAGTAGAAGAATCATTTCGGGAAAGTAACAGCACATTAACGATATCTGCTAGTTCATCAGATTTTAACCAGGCTGATTTACCATACTCTTTTCTGTATCCTTGTGCAGCATAAAGACAAGGAGAATCTTTATCATAAGATTTAGCCATTAAATCAGCAAAACTACTAACATCACCAGTAGTATCTCTCATTCTTTTAGTATAAGAAGTTCCCCCTCCCCAAACATCAGCTGAGGTAAAAGTATAACCTCCTGCAGTAGAAGCAAACCAACCTTTAATTGGCTGTCCCCCTGAACTCATAATTTTACCTTTTGTGGCTTCAACAGCTGCAATCCAGGCAGAGGAATTTAATTCTTTTTTAACAACCTGATCAGATTGACTTGGACGTACATAACCTTTTGATTTTTGGATTGCCAACCCATATGAACGTGCTGCAATAGCCTGCGCTTGTAATGCTGCAGCTGGCCAGCTAGTCGGCATTTCATAAAGGTGTTTTAAGTATTCATCTAAACTCATTGACTCATTATTAAAAGTTTGACCAAATTCATTGGTACCATCTACTTTTATGGTTTCCCCTTCGTGACCACTGCTAAATTCAAAGTTTTGGAAATATGCCCGAAGTATATCTTCAGCTGACTGACCGGCTTTAGCTCTGCCCAATGCACCATATTGATTCATTCCCACCCGGTGTGGAATACCAAAAGTAAAAAAAGCAAAAGCTGGTGAGAATCCAGGATTAATATTTCTATCATCAGTACAGATTAAGGGTCCAGCTCCCAAACTGGTAGGTAAATTTAAACTTCCTAACCTGGCATTAATAATTTCCTGTTGCTTGGCAGACAAACTAGCTATTTGTTTACTTAAAGTTGACTGATAATCCTTCGCCTTATTTACCTCTCCCCCAATAAAGGCTGCATTCTTATCAACTTCAACTTGCATAGAAGCCAAACTTTTTTTATCTTTTTCAAGCTTGTCTTTTTGAGTAATTAAGTCCAGCATATCAGCTGTAACTTGAGAAATCACACTTTGGTCCTCTTTGGTAGCTGCCTGGCGATAAGATAGCTCACGTAAAAGGTCTCCTGATCCAACACTGGAGAAAATTACAGTCAGGGGTGAAGCCATGTAAGAACGAATATAATAAGATCTGACTCTTTGCGAAAGCAATGATTGCTGAACAACTAATTTATCAGTCCTGATACTAATATCTTTTTCCTTCTGCTTAATACTGTTTGATAAACTAACTAACTTATTTTGAATTTGAGCCAATTGAATTTTTAAAGCATTCAGTTGTCCTTCTAAAGGTTTGGTTGCTGCCACAGATTTTTCGCGGGCAGCAGATAATTCATTAATCTGTTTTTGTAAATCCTCCACTTCATCAGCACGAATAACAAAAGGCTGATAAATAAGAACTAACAATAATAAAGGAATAAGCAGAAAAACTTTTCTCATGGAATAATGTCATTATACCCTAAAAATAATGTACGTGTCTTTAAACTTTGAGCCTGCCGAAAGGTTGCAAACAAATTTGGATTAAGATAATCTAGAAGCAATGTCCATCTTTTTAAGAACTCTTTTATTAACATTATTTTTACTTATTTTTCTCTCTTCCTCTCGCTTAGCTCTCGCTGCTGATCCTCCCGGAGGCGCAGGTGAGGCTTGTCCTAATGGAGCCTCTGGTATTAACACTGCTCTTGGATGTGTACCTACTGAACCCTCCGCCTTTATTCAGGCTGTATCCCGTTTGCTAAGTGGTATTGGAGGAGGGATTGCCCTTCTTCTTATGATTGCTGGATCTTTTAGAATGATTACCTCTGGTGGCAATCCTGATGGTGTAAAAGCTGGTTCTGAACAATTTACCTCTGCTTTGATTGGATTATTATTTATTATTTTTGCTGTGCTACTATTAAAAGTAATCGGGGTAGATATTTTAAATATCCCAGGATTTGGATCTATTTAATATATGACTAAACTACTTGCACAAGGATTAACAATACCAGGTCTAACAGGAACACCAATCCCTATTCCAGGAGTTGGTGGTGAATCCACTGTACGAGACGCCACCATAGGAGGATTCCTCACTCCTCTACTTGATGTAGTTTTCTTAATTGCTTCTGTTTTAATGTTTGTTTGGATGGTTTGGGGCATTATGCAATATATTTTTGCGGGAGGGGAAAAAGAAAAACTCGCTAAAGCCAGGTCCAGAATCACCTGGGCGATTGTTGGTTTTTGTATTGTTTTACTTTCTTTTACTATTTCACAGTATGCTAAAGAAATTTTTCCACCCAATTCAGACCCAAACAGCGAACAAACTGTAACAACCGTTTCAACACCATAACATGACACCAACACCTGTTAATTTAAAAAGTCAATTTGGATTCGGTTATTTTGAAAATTTAGGTCAGGGTTTTAGTCTTTTAGTGATGCCTATTTTTGAAATTGCTGGCGTGGCTGTTATTATTTACCTACTTATAGGAGGCATTAAATATATGACCTCAGCTGGAGATAAAAACGCGGTGGCTTCTGCCCAGCAAATGATTACCCATGCTATTATTGGATTTATATTATTGGTATTATTATTTGTAATAGTACAATTCGTACCAGAATTTTTTGGAGCTGGTGCATTAAAGATTATAGGAAGATGAATCAATTACTAGCAGCAAACCCATCAAGCGTCATAGGAACCATTACCCCTCCTCCTGGTATTAAAGATTTGGTGGATAAAGGCGGCGCTGGTGGAATTAATTCTGTTTTAACAAGTAGTATTATTTTAATCTACCAAGTGGCAATTGTTTTATTTGTCTTCATGATTGTCTTTGGTGCTTTGCAATGGATTATCTCCGGAGGAGAAAAAGAAAAAATTGCTGCTGCTCAGGGAAGAATTACCAATGCTGTTATTGGTTTGGTTATTTTAGGACTAGCCTGGGTTATTGTCTCTGTTTTAGGTAATTTTACTGGAATTAAAGTTGGGGGTGTTTAAAACCAACCCAAGACTTGACAAGGGTTTTATTGTATGCAAACATTAATTCATGATCCAAGAAGTTTTAGCAGCTGTTAGCCCCACCCCGATAGTAGTTGATTTAGCCAATGTTGGTGTTGGTATTCCTGCAGATACAAGTGTGGGTCTTATCATCGGAAATGCCATCAGAATTATTATGATGATTGCCTTAATTGGTGTTTTGGCAATGTTAATTTTTGGGGCTTTTCAATGGATTGTTTCCGGAGGAGAAAAAGAAAAAGTAGCTTCTGCCAGAGGACGAATTACCAATGCTTTAATTGGATTAGCTATTTTAGGATTAGCTTTTGTAATAGTAACTGTAGCTGGAAACTTAGTTAATATAAATATCTTTGATATTAAAATTCCAAATCTTGCTAACCCAGCTCCTTAATCAATTCTGGCTACCCCTCCTTGCTTGACCTGATTTCTTCTTTTTAGTACTGTTAATATATGAAAAAATTCCTAGTCTTAATTCTTAATTCTCTTTTCTTAATGATTTATACCCCGGTTTATGCTGATAATCCGGGACCTGCAGGACCCAAACAATTACAGGAACTTTTTATGCGAATTATTAACCTGGCTGCAGAGGCTGCTTTTGTTGTTTTACTTATCATGTTAGTTTACGCCGGCATCAAATTTTTAACTTCTGGTGGGGACCCAAAAGCAATTGGAGCAGCTGGGGGCACCATCACCTGGGCATTGTTAGGAATATTATTTATGGCAATTGGCTGGTTACTGCTACTATTAATCAAAAATTTTACAGGAGTAGATGTAACACAATTTTGTATTGGTTTTAATGGTTGCCAGTAATTATTCATGAAATATCTGCCTTTGTTTACTCTTGGACTTTTAATAAGTTGTATCTTTCTCTTTTTTCCTGCAACAATCAAAGCTGCTTGTACTAGTGAGGGTCCTGCTTGTGTCTATCCCAAACAAGATGGAGGCACTTGCCAGGGAACTTGCTCCAAAACTCAAAATATTTTTGTTTGCAGCCCATCAGCACCTGATTGTTTTACTCCTTCTACACCCTCACCTTCCCCTGGTCAACCATCAATACCCCCTCCTTCCACACCAATATCAACAAGTATAATTATTGGTGCCCAGCTTCCAGGAGCTATAACCATCAACAGATTAATTCCTTCCCAGTACAGTTTCCAATGGATTAAATTTCAATATTCCCTGGGAAGCAGCCAAGATCTGGAGGGTTTAATAAGAAGTGCAAGGAGTGCCAGTTCAGGTGGGGGCAGAACTTATCAGGTCTTAATTTCTGTTGCCAAAAATACAGCCGGTATTGAAACTTTAAAAAACCCAGATACTTATCCACCCGAACAGGATCCTGATTATTTTACTCATCAGTATTGTCCCTATGATGAAGAGCTGGAAACTTATAATATCCCCTACAATTGCGGCACAGATCCTGTCAGTGGAGAACCTCAAACTTGTTATGAACAACGCAGAGCTCAACCTAAAAGCGATAATGGTTATACAAAATTTAGAGATCAAATGGAAGCCCTTGCCCCAAGATTAAGTGGTGCCTCAGCTGTTGAAGTATGGAATGAACCAAACCTGGAAGATGAATGGACACGACAAGGACTGGGGCCGGTTAATCCTGAAAACTATGTTAATTTTATGAATTGTGGGATTAAAGGGCTTAAAAAAGGCGGATATACAGGAAAGATTATTAGCGCTGGCTTAGCTCCAAATGCTTATGCCACAAGTACTGGTCAATCAAACATGAATGATTTAACTTTTTTTAATAGCTTTATTGATAAGGGAGGATTAAATAATATTGATGCAATCGGCTGGCATGCTAATATTACTTCTGAAATAGCACCAAGTGATAATCCAGGTGATAATGGATTTAAAAGAGTCCAACATGCCCTTGGAAAAGGTAAACCTGTATGGTTAACTGAATTTGGCTGGGATAGAAGTACTTTTAGAGGTGCGGATGATTACGAAAGACGCCAGCTGCAAGCCCAATATATTGCCCAGGCTTACGAGGTAGCAGATAGGTTAGGCGGCATCGGTGCAATGTTTGTCTGGAATTTCGGCTTTACTATTGATTCCCCGGGACAACCTGAATTTATTCCCTGGGATATAGAGGGTACAATCCCCCGGGGTCTACTTTGCCAGCCAAATCCATTACGAACAACTCGTCCAGACAGAGGAGACACCACTTATGTACACGATGAATCCATTGCTGATGATCCTGTACCAGCCAAGGTAGCCGGAGTTGCTTTATTACCAAGAATAATTATTGATGAAACAACTCAAAGCGCAGCACAGGTAAATGGAACTGATGTCCAGGTTACAAAAAGTTTCTTCAGCGAACTTTTAAACTGGCTCTCTTTTATTCAAAATTTTGCTTGTTCTACACTGGGACGAGTTCTTGGTTTAAGAGATTTTTGTACCCCTAATTTATCAGTAGGAACAACTGAATCAGGCACACGTCCTCCCGGAAAAAATACCCAACAATTTACACTTCAAACAAATAGTTTAAGTAAAGTCTCAATCCCACAGGGAATTACGCTTATTCCGGAAGATAAAGACTGTAATTTAGGGCAAATCAAAGAGGAAGGCGTAGATATTGGGAATCAAAAATTAAATGAACTAAGTGAAACCCTGGGAACTACCACTGGTTTTTATGGAAACAATATGGTCGATTTTAAAACCACAAATAATCCTGATTGGGAAAGGTGTATGGTAGAACGAATGAAGACAGAGAATTTAAATATAGGTAATAAATTATTTGAACAAGATAGAAGATCAGCTGATTTATATTGTAGAAAACAAGTAATGTGTAAAGGCTTATATCCAAATGGTATATGCCCATTTGAACCTACCCCTACTCCTGCCAGATAATAATAGGTCTAGTTGCAAGAACCTTGCAAATTTTGTACTCTTAAACTATGTCTGCCTTCCAAAAAGTCTTCTCCTTATTATTTATTTTATTTATAGCTAACTTATTTATTTTTATTTCTCCGGCTTCTGCAGAAAGCAGTCCATGTTTAGGAGATTGGTGCCCTTTAAGTACTGCCAACTATCAAGATGAAGTTGCTACTCAAAGATTTGGAAGAAATATTTTAGTTTTTGGACATGTTGCGCTATTTGGTACAAACCCATTAGGAGGACAAACATACAGTGAAAAAGTTGCCTATAATACTGTAAACGGTAAAATCGTAGCCTCAGCAGTTCCTGGTATTGGCCCTGGAAACATTAATGATGGCGCATTAGCCATGGCAGGTAAAACAATAGATTCTTTATATACTCCACCTACCTCCAGCATAGAATATCTGGCTAATATAGGAGAAAATATTGGTATTGCTCCAAAATCTGCATATGCTCAAGAGATTGGTGGTTCAGGTTATAACGTAATTAGACCAGTACTAAAGCTCTGGCAAGTCACCAGAAATATTGCTTATGTGGGTTTTATTTTAGTTTTTATGGCTGCTGGGTTGATGATTATGTTCAGACAAAAACTTAATCCTCAAACAGTTATTGGTATCCAACAAGCCTTACCTGGAATAGTGGTTGGATTAATATTAGTTACATTCAGTTATTTTATTGCGTCTTTAATTGTAGATCTTTCTTTCGTGGGTGCCAGGCTAGTTGCAGGACTCTTTATCAGCACTGGTGAAGTAAATTTTTATGGGTGTAGTGTAGTCGCCCTTGACGGAAGTTGCTCTTCTGGAGATAACGAATCAGGACTAATAAACACTTATAATAAATCTGATGCTTTTGATATGTATGGGCGAGCAGGAACCAGAGTTAGTAATATTTCTGATGTTTTTGGACAAGTATGGGGAACTCTTAGTCCATCCGCACCAACAAGCCCATCTGGGGTAGATGGACTTTTAAAAAGGCTTCAGGATGCAGCTAATGGAGCCCGATCAGGAGTATTATTTGGACCAGGAGGTGCTTTAGTCGGTGCTTTTAGCGGCTTAATTAATTATAGTATTGGCCAAGCAGCAGCTGCTGGAGTAACTGCCACACTCGCATCACTATTAATTCCATTAATTCTTGGTATTGCCTTGATGATTCAATTTGTCAAACTAATACTTTCATTAGTTATGTCTTATCTGCAAATATTGTTGATGGTTATTTTTGGACCAATCTTAATTATGGTGTCTGCAGTTCCAGGCAGAGGTGGAGCTTTAAGTTATTGGTTAAAAGGGCTCTTTGCTAATGCTTTGGTGTTCCCTGCTGTTTTTGCTGGATTTTTGTTTGCAGGATTATTATTAAATTGGAATAGTGCCAACCTAAACCTGGCTAACATGCCTATGTTTGGCGGATTACATCCTGATATTTTAAAATCAGTTTTAGCTTTTGGCGTATTATTAGGATTACCTGCTATTCCTGATATGGTCAGAGATGCTTTTGGAGTAAAAGCACCACAAGGATTCATGAAAGCAGCTATAGGAGGATTTATGGGTGGAGTTGCTGCAGGCAAAGGTGGATATAACCAAGCCATGGAAAAAACAGGTATCAGATCAGAACAACAAGCAAAACAAAAACAAGATATCGAATCGAAGCAAGCAGGTTATGTACAGGGAGCACGTCCAGTTTGGGCTCGTCCAACCATAGGCGGTAGAATAAAGTCATTCTTAGTAGATAACGCTAAATAAACAGATATTTTACGAGAGATAAACTTTAACCTTTTAATCCTTCTTCTAATGCCTTTTTTAAAGTTCCTGTTATAAACTCCCATATAAAGGATCCTGCAAACTTAAGATCTTTTCTGTGCTCAATCTTATTATTAACCATAATATCCACCACTCTTTGTACCTTTTTTGCTGTAAGATCATCAACAGCTACTTTAAAGTCCCCTGATCCAGGAACAAGCTCTGGCCTCCCGGCTCTTATTTCTCTTTCTGCCTGTTCTGCGGCTCGCTGTTTTATCTTTAACTTCTCTTTACCAGAGAGTTTAATATCAAAATAATCTGCCAGTACCATTTCTTTTTCCTGCATCTGAATAAATTGCGGAGCATTAGGATCAGTTAAACCAGTCAGTTTATTAACCCCTGCTAAGATTTCATCTTCAGATAATCTTTGTTTGCCTGTCGATTCTATTTTCTGTCTAGCATATTTAATAAAGTTCATTAGTAAATGCTTTTTTGTTTCCCAAGATTCTGCTTTTGAATATTCAAAAGCATTTAAGAGTTTGCCCAATGTATCAAAATTTGGATTTAACAAAAAAGATTCAGCTGAACCGCAGAGTGCTTTTCTACCTTCCTCTGGTCCATCAACAAACCTTGAGGCCCAAAGACTCATAACTTGCGCCCCCATTGGAATAAAACTGAAATCATTACTCGAAACCACACCTTTTTCTACTTTTCTCCTCAAAAGTCTGAAGTTAAGATGGCCCACTCTTTCACCACGATTGTTATCGTTAATCCTTAGGGCTTCATCGCTTTGTTCCTTGGGTCCACGATCTTGATATAAGAACCTGCCCTTCTCGTCAATATAATCAGGCGTTGCATCAATTCCTGTTCTTTCTTTAAAAGACGAGTATTCTTTATAAGACAAAAAATCAGCTGGAGCGTTTAATCTGACAGTTCTTGTCCAAAAATCACCCCCATAAATATCTACCCCCTCAAGAAGTTCAATTTGGCTTCTCAAAAGTCCGGCTTCAGCTCTAAGAAATTCCCTAAAACGCATAATTTTTGACATTGGGTAGTCACAACCATCTCTTCCTCCTGCCCAAGTCGGTTTTTCAGGACCATCATAATCAATCCCAACGGTTTTTTCATTAATTTTCCCCCTATTTACTATCAAATAGTCATACATGATTCCCCTACCAGTAAAGCGGAACATTCTTTCAGCCATGTTTGAAGCCCATTCATACTCATTTGCTTTATAACGGCTATCTACCAGCTCATCGTAATCTTCATGTCCTTTACTCTTTAAAAACTCCCGAAATACTTTGTCTTGTTCTTTCTCTGCATCCTCCTGATATTTTGAGAATTTTTGGGTTTCAGAAAGATTTTCAAACTTATCTTCCCTAGAACGATCTTCAGCTTTCTGTTTGTTTAAATAATCCTCATAATTTCCTACTACTACTGGTATTTCTGCAGGATCTATTTTTAGCTCTAAACAAGCCCTTTGAAGAGCCAAAAACTGTTGAACCTTCTTACCAAAACCACCTCTTCCTGCTTCTGAATTAGCCCTGGCGAACTCATGACCATGATCTTCATAGTATTGAAGAGCCTCAATAAAAGGATTAAATGTTTGAGGGGCCTCTCCTTCACCTCTCGCAACCTCTTCTTGCAGCGCGAATAAAACGTCGTACCAGTCCGGCGCTAAACTTAGAGCAGCTCCAGAAACATCTTTAATGCTTCCTTTATTCTCGTAAGCATTAAAGGCAGAATGAAAAGAAAGCCTGGCTTTAATTTCATTACGCATCCGGTGAGCCCAATCTTTTTGATCTTTAAACTGTTCGTCAGACAATTGTTCACCTGTAATTGGATCCTTATGTTTTATCTCTAAAGTTTCTAAGATTGCTTGTGCATTTTGAAGATCAATTTGTGTCTGTTGGGTTAAATCACTCTTGGAAATTTCTACTAATGCCAAAGTGTCTTTAATGTGTTTCTCTGCTTCTTCTCTTTTTTTTGGCCAAACAACTTCAATTGGATATTGTTGAGGACCCATAATTTCAATCGCTGTCCAGCCCGGTGGTATATCCTGTCCTTGACGGGTAGTTTTCCGTCCTTCTATTTCTTCTCCCGCGTCTTCTCCTAATGCGGCATTAATTGCAGCAGCCGCTTCCGGACCATGTATTCTGGCTATTCTTGCTTTTTGCGCTTCAGTAAGAAGCTCTTTTTGATTTTCTCCACTGGCACCTGTTTCTGTTCCACCTGGTTCTGGCATATGTTTTTCTCTTTCCATAAACCCTCCTTTATTACTAAATTACAATCCAAACCTAAAATTGGCCTACATTATAATCTAAGGCTGAGCTTATATCAAACCCGATCTAATCGGGTTCAAATTTAGTATAGCACAGCTTTAATCACACTTCTCTGCAGCATCTTCTTTTTTAAGGCCACAATGCGGACATACTTCAATACCCTTGCCAGATGGAATATCTCCCTCACATCTGGGACATTTGAAAAAAGCTTCCTGAGCACCTGACCAGGTTGACATTTCTCCTCCAATTTTATTGCCTGAGAATCCACAGCTCCCACGAAGTCTTGGTGCCCCCATTGCAATTAAGCGCCTCTTCCTTTCTTCATATGCTTCATCACCTACAGTTAATTCATTTGACTCAGTTATTTCTCCCCTAAGCAGAGCCAAAGCATAATTATCATGGGCAATCTTATTTCTTTCTGCTTCTTTAATATCCTGATTCTCTAAAGCATTTAAAACATCCCTTCTAAGGGGCTGTAGCTTATCTAAAAGCCAATGGCAACTATCTTGTTGTCTATTACTATGATTTGGATCTAAGGCCTTTATTACGTCCATGTGAGAGTTAAACCTTTCCCCTCCTTTAAGCCAGACAGGTGTTTTTAACAAATCTACATCTGAAGAACTTTCGCTTAATTGATTTTCTATACTTAAAAACTGATTTAAAAAGTTTGTTGCTTCACTGGTAGTTAGGTGATTTCGGTATGCAATTGCATCTACCCTATCTTCTAACACCTGAAAAACAAAAGTAAAGTTGTGATCTTTAAACCCATCTTCTTTTTTTCCGGGTTCTGAATGCCAAACAGCAAAATCTCCTTTATCTATTACTCCAGCAAACAGGGGTTGCTCAATCTTTTCTTTAAAACCAATACACTCTGCTCTTGCTCTTATGCCTTGTCCTTTTTTAAAGCTTTCTAAGATATCTCCATCTTGTTCATACCCAATGGAGTAAATCTGATTTGGCAAACCATTTTCACCCCTTTTTAATCCATAACTATAGCGGGTGATATTTTCTTCAACAATGTATTCACGGGTAAAATACTTGAGGTTTTCATCTACTCTGGTACGCCATGAGGCAATATTAGAACAATTTCGACGGGCGTAAATTTCGTCTTGAAGATTGAATGCTTGTTGTGTTTCTGTAGCCATATTTTTCCTGCTCGGGATCAAACTACGGTTATGGTTCCTGGCTTCCACAAGCAGTTCACATGCTTGTGGTTTACAGTTGCGGCACAGCTCTTGAATTTCACAAGATTCCCATTGTCGCCTACGGCGACCCGCCCCTATAAAATACATAAGTATGTTGTTTTTGTCAATTCCTATCAGCAAAGTACTAGATACATTAAGAAGAAACCAAATTGATCTCTTTTGAGATGCTTGCGAGTAAAGTTTTCACGGGTTATACCTATAACTATGGAACCACACCCTATCCCACAAAATGTTACATCTTTTGAATTCCACTTAGTTGGAGACATGACTCTTAAGCAGTTTGCCTATCTTGGTGCAGGCCTGGGAATGGCTTATTTATTATATGCCACCATGTTCTTTTCTCTGCCAATTGTGGCTATCCCTTTAATTTTGGTATCTACTATATTAGGCGTGGCATTTGCTTTTGTTCCTATCTACGACCGGCCATTTGATCATTGGGTCTCAGCCTTTTTTAAAGCAGTTTATTCTCCAACTAAAGCTTCTTTTAAAATAAAATATGACCCTAAACTAAAAGTTGAACCAAACGATCCTTTCTTAAAGGATAGATTACAATTATACCTTTCAACTATGGGAATGACTGTTAATTTATGGGATAAAGCAGCAACTACTCAACCAAGAACAACTCAAACACAATCAACCCCAACAGCCTTACAAGAAAAAGAAGTTGCTCTGGCAGAAAATTTAATTAGTAAAACTATGGATAATATTCAGACACAGACACAACCATCAGCCTCAGAAAAATTACCAAGTCAGCAGGAATTAACTAATTTAGTAGAAATGGCAAAACAAGCACAATTATTACAGGGAAAAATTTCAGATACAGAAAATTTAATCAAACAAATGACAAGCAGCACCAAGCAAGCAGAAGCATCACAAGTTCAATCTAGTTTAAAAGCCTTGATTCAGCAAACAGAAGAATTGTATAAAAAAACATCTACTATGAATCAAGCAACTCCTCATACAGCTCAACCTCAAACAGCAGCCATACCACAAGTACCAAGCATTCAGGCTGTTACTCAACCAGTTGCCCCTCCAAAAGTAACTGTGGTACAACCACTGGCCCACAAAGAAACACAGGTGGTCTTAACCACCACCCCAAATATCATTAATGGAATGGTAAGTGACGAAGCTGGAAATTTCATAGAAAATGTCATTGTTATTATTCACGATAAAGAAGGTATTCCTGTTCGAGCATTAAAGACGAATAAGTTAGGTCAATTTGCCGGAGCAACTCCATTACCCCTGGGTGTCTACACCATTACTTTGGAGAAAGATAATTTTACCTTCCAAACCCTACAACTCACACTGGATAATTCAGTCTTAGGACCACTGCAAATCATCGCCAAAAAGGGAGGGCAATAGAATTGACCACCAGCCAACAATTTATTCCTATTCAGGATGTTAATAAGGATTTAGTTTTTCAAAAAGATGGCAGTGTCGGCATTATTATCTCTGTTTCAGCAGTTAACTTTGCCCTGCTGTTTGAAACAGAACAAATATCTATCATTGATTCTTTTGCCGGGCTTTTAAATTCTTTATCTTTTCCTATCCAAATAGTTATCTATTCTAAAATCATGGATGTGTCATCTTATTTACACACTATTGATAATGCTTTAGCAAAACAAACCAATCCTAACTTAAAAAAGATGACTTTAAGCTATCGCGGGTTTGTGGAAAAAAGCATTAAAGATAATAACGTGCTGGATAAAAAGTTTTATGTTTGTATTAAATTAACCTCTCTTGAGTTAGGTTTATTACCTTCTAACATGGAAGAAAAAACTAAAAAGGTGGCAACATTGCTTGAACCACGAAGAGATCATTTAATCAGGCAATTAGAGCGTTTAGGATTAAAAGCCAAACAACTATCTACAGAGGAGATTATTAAACTCTTTTATGAAATATATAATCCACCCATTACTGCTTCTGTTGCCCTGCCTGTACAAAGCAATATTAAATCTAGCCCCTTACTGGAAATTAATAAACCAGAAGTAATTCCTCAAACCCCTAAAGTAGAGGATAATTTACCACCAAAACTGCGACCAATTAGAGCTAATTTGACTCAGCAAGTATCAACAACAGTAGTTCCACCTGCTCCTACTCCTGCACAAGCACCAATTACACCACCAGTCATTCCAAAACCACCCACTCCGGTTGCTGCTCCTTTAACTAACCTATCTCCTATCACAGCAGCTAATTTAACATCTAATGCTTCTACTTTTACATCTCCTTTTGTGGTTGAAGAACTACCTGATGACGGACCCTAAACAAAAACAATTAACTTTTGAAGATGCGGTTGCCCCCTATGAAGTAGAGGTTGATTTTTCGTTCCTAAAAATTAACCACCGCTATTTCCGTTCCTTTTTTGTATCTTCTTATCCGCGCTATGTTGAACCAAATTGGCTGGAGCCATTAATTTCATTTGAGCACTCAATGGTTTTATCAATGTTTATCTACCCTACCAGTTCAGCTGGCATTTTGGATGATTTAAAAAGAAAGATTGCTGAAATGGAAGCCACTATTCAAACTGATCAGGAAAGGGGGAGAATTGTTAATCCTACGGTTACAGTAGCTTTGGATGATGCCAAAGCATTACAGGAGCAACTTGCCAAAGGATCGGAAAGATTTTTCCAGTTTAGTTTATATATTAATGTGCCCTCAGACTCTATTGAAGAATTAAATAATAAGTCACAGCTGGTTCAATCTACACTAGGCAGTATTTCTATTGATTCTCATCCACTTTATTTACAAATGAAAGAAGGGTTTGAAAGCACACTGCCAATTGGACAAGATCCTTTATATCTTGCCCACAATATGGACACTACCTCACTTGCCACCACATTTCCTTTTGTTTCCTCAGAGCTAACCTCACCAGATGGAGTTATTTATGGCATTAATGCCCATAACGATTCTTTAATTATTTTTGATAGGTTTAGCCAGGAAAACGCAAATTCTGTAGTTTTTGCAACAGCCGGTGCCGGTAAATCATATTTTGTAAAATTAGAATCTCTCCGTTCTTTAATGTTGGGCACAGAAGTAATTATTATTGACCCGGAAAAAGAATATGTAGATTTAGCCAAAGCTGTAGGGGGAGATTATATAAATTTTTCCACCACTTCACCTGTAAAGATTAATCCTTTTGACTTACCAGATATTTTAAATAGCGAAGAAGATGAATTAGGAAGAAAGATTTTATCTTTAACTGGATTTTTACGCTTGGTTTTAGGAGACCTCACTGCCAACGAAGTAGCAGTTTTAGATAGAGCCTTAAATGCCACTTATAAGTTAAAGGGGATTACAGCAAATGTTTTTAATAAAACAGATCCTGCCAGTAAAATAAAAGTTGAGTCCCCGTTGATGGAAGATTTATATAAAGTGCTTATTGGCATGGAGGACAGCCTGGCGGGAAGCCTAGCTATAAGATTGGAAAGGTTTATCAAAGGTTCTTTGGCTGGTATTTTTTCTGCTCAATCAAATATTAATATTCAAAACCCTTTTACTGTCTTTTCTGTTCGTGAATTACCAGACCAGTTAAGACCATTAGCTATGTATTTAATCCTTGATTATATTTGGACAAAAATCCGCAGAGAAATTAAAAAAAGGATTTTAGTGGTGGATGAGGCTTGGTATATGATGAAATACCCTGATTCTGCTTCTTTTTTAGTAGAAATGGTTAAAAGATCTAGGAAATATTACCTTGGAGTAACCACTATTAGCCAGGATGTAGAGGATTTCCTAGGACAAGACCGGGGCAAAGAAATCATTTCCAACTCAGCAATGCAGATATTATTAAAACAAGCACCTGTGTCTATTGAAAAAATAGGCGCTGTTTTTAATTTATCTCAGGGTGAAAAAAGACTGCTAACCACGGCTGGAGTAGGACAGGGGTTGTTTTTTGCTGGAAATGTACACATTGCCATGTCTATTGTCGCCTCAGAAGAGGAGCATATCTTAATCACAACAAACCCCCGAGAAATATTGGAACGCCAGGAAAAAGAAAAAGGAGTTAGCTAATCATGGCTGCCTTAAATCAAAAATTAATAGAAGACACCATACATTTAGTAGAAACATACCAAAAAAGCACAGAAGATTCAGCTTTTAGGAGACGCTTTAATTCGGCAATTGCCAGAGATGTTAATGCAACTTATAAAAACCGTCCGTTAAAATTATATTTTGAAGTACTGGCAAGTATTAATAATCCTAAATATGGAGAATCATATAAAAATATTCAGCGCCTGGTTAAACATGATGACGAAGGAATCATTTCAAAAGCCCTGCTTAGAGTAGACCAAAATGATCTAAAGCATTTATATGCAGCAGCAAAAGATAATACTAACTCAACAAAATACCCTGATAAAGAAATCAAAGATATAAACAACATCGAAGAGACCATAAAAGATCCCAACCAAAAACGAGAAGCTCATAAAAAGCGACTTGAAGAAACAAGCTATCTTGCTGTTGAAAAAAAGACACCTACCTCAAGTGAAATAGAAAAACCTGAAGAAAAAACAGGCCCTGGCTCTTCCCCAGAATACAAAAAATCATATAATCCAGCCACCCAGGAGGAAAAAGTCAGACTAGAAGCAGCTTTTAACCAAACAAGACCTGAAGTTTCACAGAATGTTTTAGTGGGACCAAGCGGTGAGCCAATTAGAAATATTTATTCTGAAGAACCGCCACAGGAAATATTTGAACCCACCTCTTCAGAACCAGACAGCTCGTCATTACCTCAAATACCTGATTTTGGTGGTATTTCACGCACAACCAACTTTGCCAAGAATATATTTAAAGGGGGAGAAGCCGTAGAAACATTAGGAGCTGAAGCAGGAGTAAGAATGGCTGCTGGAAAAGCAGCTGTAGCAGGAGCAGAAAAAGTTATTGCCAAAGCAGGTGCAGGAACAGCCACTAGAATTGGTGCAGGATTATTAGCGAGAGCTGGATTTACAGCTGCTGCAGGAGCAGCCGCTACAGGTGTTGGAGTACCTGTGGCAATAATTATTACCCTGGTGACTGCTTTTGGAAGTCAAATCAAGAAACTAGGTAAGTTATTGCTTCAGGTTACAGTTGCAATTACATGTGCTTTTATTCTAATGTTTTTTTGGAATTGGGGAGAAAAAATGAATTCACTACTTCCTCCTTATACTGTCGGCGAAGCTGCAGAATTGCCAACAGTCACACCAACAACTACACCTTCTCCAACTGGCCCAAACCCAACACCTGCTCCCGGCGTTACTGCCAACTGCCCCATCTCTGGTGGAAATATCAGTTGCGGCTCACAAAATACAAATTATTACGCCTGTCCAGGCGGGCATTGCAGTCTTGCATATCGTCGATCTACTCCAATAAATGAAACTAATTGTAATCGGTATCCAGCAACAGCTTATGGTATGGATATTTTGGCAAGTGCAGGGCAGGTTGTTTCCATCCCTACTATTAGAGACACCGATGGAACAGTAAGAAACTTAGAATGTTCTTTTGTTTATCAAGATGCATCAGGAGAAGCAATAAATCAATTTAACTGTATTGCGGTTGGAAGCACTATCAGTCCACCTGATCATTACTATATTCAATTTCACCACCTTAGAGCAGTAATCCCCTCAGGACCGTATAGAACAGGGAGTCCAGCTGGTTATGTTTTAAATGACCATACCCATGTTCAAATCGGCAGAAATGGAGTCTGTCAAGGTACATCTATCTCGTCTTGTATCGTTCCTGAAGAAACTCTACAATGTTATTAGAATGAACAAAAAAGTACTAATTATACTACTACCTTTTGTGGTTGTTATTATTGGATTGGCTGCTTTATTGCTTTTCCCAAAAAAATCTCAGATTACCCCAACTGTAATTTCTAGCCTTACTCCAACCCCTACCCAAACTGCGATTTTAAAACCATTAGTTGTAAAACCACCTACAGACCAAGAACTAGGACTAGTCTCTGTTGTTCCATCACCTGATCCTACCGGACAAAACAAAATTTCCCCAATCGAACGAATTACTTTTACTTTTAATAAAAGCGTTGACCCTACTACTTTGGAATTTAATTCACAACCTGAAGTGGAACTAGAAAAGTATTTTTCCGAGAATAATACCAAACTATTGATTCAACCTCAGGGATTGGCTTTTTGGAAACCAAACACTGATTATGTTTTAACTATTAGAAAACAACTGAGGTCAAAGGATGGATTTAGCCTAAAAGAAGACATTATGTATAATCTAAAAGCAATTACTCAAGGAGGAGAATAAAATGGCTAATTTAAGCTCAAAACAAAAAGTTATTGGTGTTATTGCTATCATAGGCACAATATTAATATTAATCTTCCAGTCTGGGTTTTACAGTAAACCTGCTGCAAAAAGAGAGGAAATAAATAACCCTGCTACTCAAAACCCAGAAGTAGTTTCTACATCTCCCAACCCCTTGGAAAAAGCAATTATTTGGGGAACCACACCAATCGAAATTACTTTTAATCTTTCTGTCCAGAATATTCCTGAACTAAAATATACATTTGAGCCAGAATCAGATATAAAAGCAGAGCTTCTAAACGACCGTAAAACTGTAAGATTTACACCAAATAAGCCTTTACCGCTGGGTGCTGACTATACCTTAACTATTCCAGCAGGCGCTAAGTTTGATGATGATAAAACTCTGGGTAAGGATTATAAAGTTCATTTTAGAACCATAGAGTATAGGGGTGTTTAAGATAAATTAACAGGCATTACGATATATTCCAAACCCTCTTCTCCAACTGGCTTAAAAATAGCAGCAGAAAGAAGTCCTGATAATTCTATGATCACCTGGGATGAATTAAAGGCAGATAAACTATCTTGTAAATATTTAGTACTAAAGGAAATCTGAAGGTCTTCCCCTTCTACTTCTGCATCAATTTCTTTTTTCTGATTACCTAATTCTTTTGTTTCTGAGGTTAACACTAGTTTTGATTTCAAATTTTGTAGTTTTACAGTATTAGCTTCACCTCTGGCAAACACAGAAGCCAGTTTAACCGCTTTTAGCAGCTCACTCCTACTTGTGATAATTCTTGCTTTGATCTCAGTTGGAACAATTTTTTCCCAGGCGGGAAACGACCCTTCGATTAATCGGGAAGAAATTTGTGTATTACCAAAAGAAAAAATGACCTGATTTTGATCCTCTGAAACAGCAATTTGAATACTATCTGCTTCGTCCTCGCTAATAAGCCTCACTACTTCTTCAAATGTGCGTCTGGGCACCAATGCCTTAAAAGATGAGTCGCTTTCTGTCTCCACGCTTTTATGAGCCAAACGATAACCATCAGTTGCCACAAGCTGTAATTTTTTGTGGTTAATCTCAGTTAAAATACCTGTTAAGACTGGTCTACCATCATCAGCCGCGGCTGAAAAAACAATCTCAGGCAGAGCTTTAATTAATATTTTAGGATCTAATAAAGCAGCTTGTTTTCCTGATAAAGGAATATTTGGAAACTCTGTGGCGCTAATACCATTTAAAGTGGAGGAAAAAGTTGGGGTGGTTATTTCGATAGCTTCATCGCTGGCATTTATTTCAATCTTTTCACCAGAAAGGTTTGCAATTACATCAACCAACATCTTTGCGGGAATAGTTACTGCTCCTTCTTCTACCACATCTGCTTTCACAGATTTCACAACACCTATTTCCAGGTTGGTAGCTGATATTTTTATTCTATCTGTTTGTGCTTCTATTAAAACATTACCTAAAACAGGTAATTGAGATCTAATACCTGCAGAACGAGAGACAGAAGAAAGTATTGGTATTAAATCCTGCTGTAAAATTGTAAATTTCATATACTAATTACTCTTCCTGGGCAGAAATGTACTTGTGGGCATCCTCATCAGAGATCTTAATCAAGCGAAAATGCACCCGCCCAGTAACTACTAGGTTTTTAATGTGTTTCTCTTCTTCTGTCAAGGTAGCAAAGTTACCATTTTTAACTTCAATAAAATCAATTCGTTCATTATTCTTTATTCCAACAAAATCTATTGGAGATCCGAGGGGAATAATTCGATCGTAATCATAGCGCAACTGCGCATAAGCTAGTAACTCTGCCACTTTACCTTTTTGAGGATTAATTGATCCTTGTATGGTTTGTAATACTTTGGTTGGTAAATCTGCTGCTTGTTTATAAAGGGTGATTAAATCTGTTGGGATTTCTTGTGGTTTTTGTTTTGCATGAAGTCTTCCAAATAAATAAGTAATTACCAGTACGAGTATTCCTATTAGAATGTATATGTAATTTATATCCATAATTTATACCAAATCTTTTGGTTCAAACTATTTAACGAGTCCTTTATGGTGGACGAGTTAAATTAGTTTATCCACTTACAAAGCAGTCCTAGTTCTTTCTTTATTTATACAGCAGTAGTATTACTAGGGTCTGTTAAGATGTGTATTAACAGCCATAACTTAGGCGTAAATAGCTTGGGGATAACAGAAAAACCCCTCTTCTGCCACAGTCTCAGTCTTTTTATCTACTGTTTACACTGAAGCTTTCGCCTACTCTTCGTGTGTAAAAAGTATATCATATATGTGGATAAAGTGGTGGATAACTTTAGTTAGTTTGGGGATAACTCTGTTGATAAATATTAAGCAGTCAGTGCTTGTTTTAGCTCAATTAAAACTCTTTGTATCTCTCTGTCTGTGCCAGAAGCTGTTCTGATTTTATCCACACCATGCAGGATAGTTGTGTGATCCCTTCCTCCAAGTAAATCCCCAATCCTTTCATAAGGGATCTTACATTCCTCATATAAAAGATACATGGCTAATTGTCGTGGTAAAACCAACTCTTTTTTTCGTCTGGGACCAGTGATGTCTGCCATTTTGGTGTTAAAGTAACGATTTATTTCAGAAAAAACCTTTTTATGGTCCAGCTTAATACTTGAGGGTTGAGGTTTGCCCAGATAATTTCTGATAAAGGCGGGGTTTAATTCTTGGTTGCTAAGCTTAGCAATCTGAATTATCTGCATTAGTTTTCCTTCTAACTCTCTGGCATTTGTTTCCACAAGCTCAGCAATTAAGATAATGCATTCTTCCGGAACAATATCTCCTTTTTCCCGACACCTGGCTTTAATAATTGCTATTCTGGTATCAAAATCTGGAAGTTGAATATCCACCATTAAACCTCCCTGAAAACGGGAGGCCAGCCTTCCTTCTAATTTTTGGATTTCATTAGGTGGTCTGTCTGAAGTTAAAATTATTTGAGCATTTTTGGCTTGAAGCTCATTAAATGTATGGAAGAATTCTTCCTGGGTAGAATCTCTGCCAGAAATAAACTGCACGTCATCAATTAAAAGTAATCCACAATTACGGTATTTAGCCCTAAAATCACCTGTTCTTTTAGTTTGAATACTTTGGATAAAGTCATTCATGAACTTTTCTGAGGAACAATAGATAATTTTTAGGTGTGGGTTCTTTTGAATTAAGGCATTTCCCACAGCATGCATTAAATGAGTCTTCCCTACTCCTGTTCCACCATAGATAAATAAAGGGTTGTATGAAGTTCCAGGATTATTAATTACTGCTTGTGCTGCTGCATAAGCTAGATTATTAGATAAGCCAACCATAAAGTTTTCAATTGAATATTTAGGATTTAGGCCGGTTTGTGATACATCGGGCGCTCTGACTTCAAAATCTAGCTCCAGGTCTGGTTCTGAGCTTATCCCTCCTTTTGTGTCTAATGAGGAATCAACCCTTAATTCAATGTGTAGGCTTTTACCAAAGGACTCCTCCACTGCTTTGGCCAGGTCGTCAATATATTTAGTGGAAAGCTGTTGCTTAATAAATCCTGAGGGGACATTGATAACAATATTTTCTTCATCCACGCTCTCGAGCGCTGTTTTAGAAAACCATGTTTTATAGTTTGCCAAAGTGACTTGGTTTTTTAAAATCTTTAGAGTTTTAGACCATTGTTTTTCCATAAGGTGTAAAGGGTAGGTTGAGGCAAGACCCAAACTTGATGGGGCTATCATAATGAAAAAGTTATCCACAGAAAAGATACCTAAACAGTGACGCACTATATCAACTTTGTTTTCATTTAAAAATTGAAATTTATGAAATTAAATGTCATTATTTATTAAATGAATATTTTAAGTAGAACTAAGGGGAAGGTTATCATTATTGTTTTAGGGATTGTATTTATTGCTGCTGCAATAGTTTATAAAGGTTCTGGTGCGAATACCTCAACTAGTAATTTAATGTCTCTTTCCACTTTTATGTTTGGTATTTTTGTAGCGTTTGCTATTGCCAATGCTCATGGAAAGATTAGAAAAATAAACGAAGCTATTAATGATGAGGAAGGTAATACGCTTTTTATCTATAAATCTTTAAGTCTATGGGGCGAGGAGGTGGAACAGCAGGCTCAGTCTTTAATTGATGATTACTTAATTGACCAGATAGATTATTATCTCTGGGACTATAAATATTCAAGTAAATCTTTTATGAGGCTGTTTGATTTCATTGTTCAACTTGATTGTAAAAACGAAGCTCAAAAGATTCTTTATGGGAATATGATTAACGCCTTATCAGACTCTCTAAAAAAAAGAAAGCAAGTAGAATCACTGGTGAATGAAAGGATGATGCCGGTAGAATGGCTTAGTGTTCTTTCGCTGCTTTTGGTTGATATTATTTATGTATTTAATATGAATGATGGAAGTCTTATAAATATTGCGGCGACAATATTATTATCAGTTACCGCAATTGTTTTTATAGTCATTTTAAGAGATTTGGATGCCTTGAGTTGGAAAGAATCAACATGGATTTGGGAGCCTTTAGATAATTTATTTAAAGAGATTGGCCTTTTACCTTACTACCCAGACGACGTGATTAAAGCGGGTAAAATAAAACCTACAACAAAAGAAAAAATAAGACTGGCAACATATCCAAACAGGTATCCTGATATGAGCGGAAAAATTGTTTCTGAGATTGAAATTTAAGAAATAGTTTTAATTACTGGGTCCATTAATCTCCTCCTCCTTCTGTTAGCTTGCAAAGTGAAGCAAAAATTAGTAAACTACCCTATATGCCAAAGCGCACATATCAACCTAAAAAAGTTAAAAGAGCCAGAAAACATGGATTCCTTTCCCGGATGGCAGATAATGATGGTCAAAAAGTTTTAAAAAGAAGAAGAGCTAAAGGTAGAGTAAAGCTTTCTGTCTAATGCTATCTCGCGACAAAAGACTAAATTTAAAAATCTCATTCAGTTTTGTTATTAAAGGACAAAAGACAGAGAATTCTTTCTATAAGATTTTTTTTAGACAAGGAGATGTTGTTCAACCAAAAGTTGGCATTGCCTTAAAAAAAGAATATTTCAAATTAGCAGTTGATAGAAACAGAGCCAGAAGGTTAACATCAAAGGCTATGGAAAGCTTGTACCCTCTCTTAAAAGAAAAGACTAATTTAATTTTAATGCCTAAGGCAGAGATTTTGAAGCAAAGTTCAGAGGAATTGACAGAGTTTTTGAAAAAAGAACTGAAGAGAATTGACCTAATTTCTAATTGACCTAATTTCTAAACTTAGTAATTGGAACTTATTTAGGTTAATTAGAGTACTTAGAAAATTAGAAATTATGAAGACCATTATTTTATTACTGATTGATTTTTATCGTAAGTTTCTGTCTTTTGATACTGGCTTGTTTTCTTTTTTGGCTCCAGGTGGTGCTTGCAGACAAACACCAACATGCTCTTTGTACACTAGGCAAGCGATTATAAAGTATGGTTTAATAAAAGGGCTTCTAAAGGGAGGGAAAAGAATAATAACATGCAGATAATTGGTGACATTTTTAATACAGTGCTTTTTGCTCCCATCCTAAATTTATTAGTAGCTATTCTTAAAGGTGCTGAATTTATACATTTACCAGGAGCCTTAGGTTTATCCATTATCCTTTTGACTGTCCTAATTCGTTTATTGGTATGGCCTTTTATGCAGACTCAGCTTAAATCAGCCAGAAAAATGGCAGAATTAAAACCACACCTTGATTTTTTAAAAACTAAGCATAAAGGAGATAAACAAGCGTTGGCTTCAGCTCAGATGGCTCTTTATAAAGAGCATGGAATTAACCCGGCTGGTGGTTGTATTCCCGCTCTTATTCAGATCCCAATTATTATTGCTCTTTATCAAACGATTCTGGCTTTTTTTAATACTTCTGGTTTAGAAAATATTAACAAGGCATTATATGTTAAGGACTGGCATTTTTTAACACCTCCAAATTTGGATTTTTTTGGCTTGAATTTAGCAACTAAACCTTCAGATTTTGGTCAATATGGAATTCTTCTCCTTTTGATACCTGTTGTTACAGGGGCTTTGCAGCTTATTCAGTCTAAAATGATGGCACCTGAGAAGCCAATTAAGGAATACCCTTCTGATTCTCCAAAAGAAAAGAAAGAAAAAGAAAGTACAGAAGATTCTATGGCTATGATGCAATCACAAATGATGTTCATGATGCCTTTAATGGTAGGTTATTTTGCCTTCTCTTTTCCGATTGGGCTGGCTTTATACTGGAATACCTTTACTGTTCTGGGGATTATTCAACAATATAAAATCTCTGGTTGGGGTGGTTTAAAAGATTGGATTAAGTATATTAAAAGTAAAACTAATTTAAACTCATGATAATCTGGGATAAAGATTTTAGTGTTGGTATTAAAGAAATTGATGAACAACATCAGAAGCTTTTTGAAATTATAAATAGATTAGACGACTCGACAAACGCTCCAACCAATACAGAAAAGATATCTGAGATTATTAAAGAACTGCTGGATTATTCTGTTTACCATTTTTCAACTGAAGAAAAGTATTTTAAGGAATTTAATTATGAGCATACTGAAGCGCATATTAAATCACATAATCTATACAAAGAAAAAGTAGATCAGTTTATTATTGATTTTAAGGAAAAAGACGGAAATTTACCTTTTGAGATTATTAATTTTTTAAGTAATTGGTGGACAGCACATGTTAATGGTCAGGACAAGCTTTATGTTAAGTGTTTCCATGAGCATGGGTTATATTAACCTTCTCTATTTCCCGATTGACTGATCCTGAATCTTCTTATATACTTACCTCCTATGGAAGCAAAAGTTTCAGAAATTTTAGAAAATATATTAGGAATGCTTGGACTTGAAGGCAGCTTTGAAGTAAACGAAGGCCCGGAAGAAGTTAAAGTTACAATTGAAGCCTCAGATCCTGGCAGACTGATTGGTTTCGGTGGAGAAACCTTAGATGCCTTACAACTCATTGTGAATCAAATCGTTGGCAAACAAGCTTCAGATAAAGAACCATATAAAAGAGTCAGCATTGATGTTGCTGGTTGGAGACAAAACAAAGAAGCAGATTTAGAGCGAAGAGCCAGAAACTGGATGAATGAAGTTCTTGAAAGCCAGGAAGATATGGAGCTTGAACCAATGCCATCCTGGCAAAGAAGAGTAGTTCATATGATTGCTTCTGAAACAGAAGGGGTTGAATCAGAGAGTATTGGCGAAGGAAGAGACAGGCACTTAATTATTAAAGCAGTTAAGGCAGAAAAATCAGCCACTAAAAAAGAAGAGCTTGAGTAGATTCTTCATCTGCTGTAGACTAATTTAGTGATTAATTTATTACAAGACTCACCCAAAGTTTTAATTAGCGATTTCCGCAAAGTTTCATCACAAACTATCTGGCAAATTATCAGTAAAGTTGCCACTTCCCTTTCTACTTTTATAATTCTTGGTTTGGTTAGCCGAACCTTTGGTCAAACCGGAACAGGTGCTTTTACCCTGGCTTTGACTTATTTAGGATTCTTTTATTTAGCAACAGATCTGGGTTTAAACGCTTTCTTTCTTCCCCGATTAAGTATTAATAAAGAAGAATTAAATTCATTATTTAATGCAAGGCTTATAATGTCATTTGCTCTTATTCTTCTTGCAAACATAGGGACCTTTTTTTTACCATTTGCAGATAATAATTTTAAGCTATTGGTTTTAATTGGTTCACTGACGATTACCTTTAATAGCTTGCTATCTTCATTTAATCTAATTTTTCAAAATCAGCTGAAATATGAATATTCTATGGCAGCTACTTCTTTAGGGGCTTTTTTTAATGTTGTGGTAGTGGCTTTTCTTTGTACTATTCATACTCCCCTTTATTTACTGGCACTGGGAACTTTATTTTCTACCCTGGTTACCGCTATTACTTCTTATAGCTTAGTATCTAGTTTTTATAAATTTTCCTTTAATTTTTCTCAATCTAACTTTATAATTAATACTCTCAAAAGTGCGTGGCCCATGATGCTGACCTTGGGATTAAATACGGTTTATTTTAGAGTAGATACTTTTATTTTATCCTCACATTATTCTATGGCTGTAGTAGGTACATATAATTTAGCCTATCAAATCTTTCAGAGTATGCTCGTTGTCCCCACCTTTATTATGAATAGCTTTTACCCCATTCTAATTGCTGATCAAAGAACTAGGGTTGGCCTTTTTGTGAGAAAGGTATTATTTTCCTCGATTGTTTTATTGTCTATTTCAATTATAGCCTTGGTGCTCACCTGGATTTTTTCTCCCTTAATTATTAAGCTAATTACAGGCAGTGATTTTGGTGGTTCATCTGTTGCCTTAAACATCCTTTCACTTGGTTTACCCGCTTTTTTTGTGACCTCATTATTGATGATGGTGCTGATTATTTTTGGTAAATATAAACCGTTAGCTGCTGTTTATGCAGTTGGCTTATTAGTAAATGTGATACTAAATTTAGTGTGGATTCCTCAATTTTCTTTTATTGCTGCTTCCTGGGTAACTGTAGTATCTGAGTATCTAATTTTAATTTTACAGTTATTAATTGTATTACCACTGCTTAGAGAACAAAATCAAATTGAAGAGAATAATATTTAGTCCTCTGATAAATACGTGATATACTTTCAAAGATGAAATACATTATATATACCGATGGCGGCTCAAGAGGTAACCCAGGTCCTGCTGCTGCTGCTTTTATTGTTAAGTCAGAAGGTGGAGAGGTGCTGGCAGAAAAAGGGGCATTCTTAGGAGTAGCTACTAATAACGAAGCAGAGTATGCTGCTGTGATAAAGGCGCTGGAGTTAATGGTACTAGATTACAAGGATCTAAAGTCAGCGGAGATAGAAGTCCGGGCAGATTCCAAGCTGGTAGTTGAGCAGCTAAGTGGAAATTGGAAAATTAAGAATGAGCGGATTAGGGTGCTGTGTAATCAGGTTAAGCAACTAGAGTCAAATTTAGGTAAAATAGAGTATAAATACATACCACGTGACCTCAATCATGAAGCAGATTTAATTGTAAATATTACCCTAGATAATCAAAAAGTTTTTTAACTAAATTTTATTTCCCGTGATCTTCTTCTATACGTTTGATCTCTCTTGAAATAGACGTGTTGAAAAGGGTACGATTACGTGAGAGGAGTCATTAATAGCATTGAAATTACTATGAATAACCTTTCACGAAATAAACCAGTGGCTTTTGTCGTGGGTGCTGCCGGCTTTATTGGGTCAAGCTTAGTTGAATGTTTACTGGGAAAAGGCATTCAGGTGGTTGGGGCGGATGATTTTAGTACAGGCAGAAGAAATAATCTTATCGAAGCCAATAAGGATAAAGGCTTTCAATTGATCAGTCAATCCTTATCTAATGTGTCTGATCTGGTATTTCCACGACTTGATTATGCGGTATTTACAATAACCGAAGATATTTCAAAGGATAGATTTGGAGCAACTCTTAAAAACTTTTTGGATATTTGTTCTACTAATACACCTAAAATAATTTTAGTCTCCTCTATTAACCTTTACGATTCAAAGGATGAGTCTGATAACTTAAAACTTGCTGAGAAAAAATTGGCAGAGATAGCCCGCGACAGTAAAATTAATGCCAGAATCGTTCGACTGTCTGCGGTTTTTGGTCCACGAATGAACTTTAGGGATACAGACCCCATCACAAGATTAATTAAATCTGCAGCAACTGGAAAATTAAACCAGGAACAAACTCCGCTGGAATTTACTACCCGTGCTTTATACATCTCTGATGCTGTTGACCTGATTGTTAAAGCTATTATGCATGGCTCTACCGCTCAAAAAATATATGATGGCGCTATGATAGAGCCAGTCAAAGTTTCTGAGATAAAGCAACTACTGATGGATCCGGTTTGGTATGAAGAAAAAGGATTTACACCCACAGAATTACCGCCTTGGCCAACACCAAATCTTAATAAGACGATTAAAGAATTGTCGTGGAAACCACATACTTCAATTATTAAGGCATTAAAAGAGACTATGGCATATTTTAAAGAGAATGCTGATGAGATCCCAAAAGAGGTAGTTGAAGAGAAGAAGTCATCAGTTCCCTGGCAATTTTCAAAATTAGAAGATGAGGATACACAACAAAAGAGTGAGCCTATTCATGAAAAAAAACTCAAAAAGGGAATTATCATTCCTAAAGTTAACACTAATAGTATTAAACAAAAGACTATTTCCATTGTTGGGTTAGTGGTAATCTTTTTTGCGCTTGTGTTTCCCATATTAAGAGTAGGAGTATCTGCTTATGAGATTAAAGTACACCTAGAAAATAGTATCAAACAAACATCTTTGGGTAATTTTAATGAAGCAGTAAGAGAGGCAGATCAGGCAACAGGGGACATAACTTACTTAAAAGACTCATTTGATAGCCTTTCTTTCATAAAGAATGTAGGAATATTAAAGACGCCATATGAGGCGATTGAACAAAGTTTGGGACTTGCATTTAAAGCAGTTAGTGCTAATTTACATACTGTTTTGGGGGTAAGATATATGGCTGGGGGATTTGCTGTAATCTCAGGAGAAAAGGAAGGGGATAGCACAAGTTTAATTAATAGTGCAAAAGCAGAGGTTTATGAAGCAGATAATGAAATAGGGCAGGTATCAGCTAGCTTAAATGATGTAAGTTATGTAAATAAAATACCTACAATTTTTCAACAGGAGTTAAAAACCCTGGATGAAAAGATTACTTTATACCGTCAAACCATAAATTTAGGAAAAACCCTGGTAGATTTATTACCTGCAGTTATTACTAAAGAGGGTGAAAAAAGCTATTTGATTGTTTTACAGGACAACAGAGTTTTAAGACCAGGTGGAGGTCAAATCAGATCTTATGTTGTGGTTACTTTTAATAATGGTAAATTAAAAGAAATAAAAGGGGACTTGGTAGAAAATCTGGATAGTTCATATGAAGGAAAAATAGATCCACCAATAGAACTAAAGAATGATTTAGGAGAATCCAACTGGAGATTAAAGGATGCCTCATTTGATTTAGATTCTCCAACAAGTGCTAAAAATATTGTTTGGTTTTATGGCAGGGAGTCTGGTATACCAGTTTCCGGATTAGTTGCTTTGGATTTAGAATCCGTTTCCAAACTATTAGCGGCTGTGGGACCGTTAAATATTGGAAATAAAGGAGAGGAAGTAACCAGCACTAATATTTATCAAAAGGTTCCATTAACCAGAGAAGGTAATCAAGTAAGTGTGGATATTTTAAGAGTATTAGTAGAAAGAATCTTCTATTTATCAAAACAGAATTGGGTGGTTTTAGCTAAAAATTCAGAAGAATCATTAAGTCAAAAACACTTAACTTTATATTTAACCGACCCAAATGCTTTTTCTTATCTTTCCTCAAATGGCTGGACTGGGTCGATGCCAGTACAAACAAAAGAAAAAATAGGGGAAAGACAGGAATTTTTATCTCTTTCAGAAACCAATAATAGTCAGGGTCAGTCATCAACTTCAATAGAAAGGTCTGCTAACTTAGAGAGCAGTTTAGATAAAAATGGTTTGGTTTCACATAAATTAACCGTCAATTATTCAGCAACAGAAAAACTGACCAGCCCTTACAAAACACGCTTAAAAGTATATTTAGCTGGAGGCACTAAGATGTTGAAGTCAACATGGGGAGGAAAAATTATAAAAGATATAAGTCCTTTTAGTGATTATGGAAAGTCCGGATATTCAATATTGTTAGAGCTGGGAGTTGGAGAGCAAAAGCAATTAGTTTTAGAATATCAAGATTTATTAGCAGTTAAATTTGAGCAAAATAATTTGAAATATCAATTAAATATTGTTAAACAAGCAGGACAGCAAGCCATTCCGTTTAATTTTAAATTAACATTTCCAGAAAATATTAAAGCAGAGAGTAAATACAAAAATGGTTTAGGTGAGGTTTTGGTGGCTGATCAGATCTCCCAAAACAAGACATACGAAGTAATTTTACACAAATAATCCAACAGCATTGAACTTTGAGGCTAGTTGTGATAAAGTACTCAAGTTATGGCAAGAATTTCATTAAAAGCAACTGAAAGAGAAATCTTTGGTAAAAAAGTTAATAAACTTCGAAAGTCTGGGATTATTCCTGGACACGTTTTTGGTAAAAGCCTGGAAACAGAACATGTTTCAGTTAAGGCTGCTGATTTTATTAAGGTTTATAAAGAAGCAGGGGAAACAGGGTTAATTGATTTAAAAATAAGCAAGCTTGCTGCTAACGCAGTTGATGATGATAAAACCAGGCCTGTATTAATTCGCCAGGTACAATTAGATCCAGTCAGAAGCGAAGTCCTTAATATTGATTTTTACCAGGTCAACTTAAAAGAAAAAACTACTGTTAATGTTCCAATAGAATTAATTGGGGAAGAACCAGAAATAGTACATAGTGGAGAAGCTGTTGTAATTCAACCAATGATGGAAGTTGAAGTAGAGGCTTTGCCAGATGATTTACCAGAAAATATTGAAGTTGATATTAGCTCACTTAAAGCAATTGATGATGCTATCACTGTTGCTGACTTACCAGTGCCTACTGGTGTCACTATCTTAGCTGAACCAGAAGCTGTAGTAGTTAAATTAGATAATGCAGTAACAGCAGAGATGCAAGAGCTACTGGAAGAACAAGCAGAAGAACAGGCTGCAGCAACTGAAGCTGCTGCTGAAGGCGCTGAAGGTGAAGAAAAGCCTGAAGGTGAAGAAGGTGCAGAAACCCCTGAAGGTGAAGAAAAACCTGCTGAAGGTCAGGAAAAAGAAGAATCTGCTGAGTAATTTCCAATACTTTTTCGGTTAATTTGAGTGAATTGTGCGGTAATTTTAGGCACAAACTTTTGGCCAAGAGCTTTCCATAATTGATTTTTTATCTTTATTTATCTTTTGCCAGAGCTCTTCTGTAGTAAAGGGCATAAATGGGTGTAAGAGTTTTAATGTTTCTGCTAACACATGTTCTAAAACTGGTTGGGCTTCAACTCTTCTGTCTTTGCTTTTTTCTATATAAACATCTGCAAACTTGTGCCAAATAAATTCATATAAAATTTCAGTTGCCAAATGCAACTGAAATGATTCCAGATTTTTAGTGACATCCTTAATGGTTTTATTTAGCTCTTCCAAAATCTTTTTATCATCTGGATGTAATTTGTCATTCTGATGGTCCGCTGGACCAGAAGAATCTAGATCCTTCGTTTCACTCAGGATGACAGAAGAAGGTTTTAATTCATAAATAAATCTATAAATATTTTTTATTTTTGTCCCAAAGTTACGGAAGTTTTTACATCTTTCATCCATTAGTTGTCGGGATGTTTTACCATCACGACCTGGTGCAGAATAAGAATATAACGCCATCCTGACACTATCTGTTCCCCAGCTTTCCCTTAAGTCATTGGGATTAATACCATTACCCAAGGATTTGGAAAATTTCTTTCCCTGTAAGTCTCTTAGCATCCCGTGGAAGAACATATTTTTAAAAGGAATTTGTTCCGCAAGGTAGAGTGAAATCATGATCATGCGGGCAATCCAAAGGTATTTTATTTCCGGAGCGGTAATTTCAAAGTCCCATGGGAAGTATTTTTTCATCTCTTCTGTGTTATTAGGCCAGCCCAATGTTGATAAAGGCCAAAGACCTGAGGAGAACCAGGTATCAAATATCTTTTCTTCCTGCACCCACCCTTCACCTGGTGGGTCTTGGGAAACTTTTATATCATCTCCGTGGTACCAAATTGGGATGCGGTGGCCCCACCAAAGATCGCGTGAAATACACCAATCATGTAAGTCTTTAATCCAATCAGTTAAAATCTTTTTGTAATTTTTTGGTAAGAAATTTACCTCTCCAATTCTTTTTAAAGCCTTGTCTGCCAAGGGCTTCATTTTAATAAACCACTCTTCAGAGATTAATGGTTCTACTGTTGTTTTACATCTTTCGCAAACTGGAACAGAATGGATAAGGTCTTCTGTCTTAATTAAAGCTCCTGATTCCTGTAATTTTGCAGCTGCTTTTTCTTCTGCTTCATCAATCTTTAACCCAGCTAAATCTTGGGCTAACTCAGTCATTCGGCCAGTCTTATCAACAACATGTAAAATTGGTAAGTTGTGATCTTTGCCAATTTCATAATCTTTTGGATCATGACCTGGGGTGATTTTTAAAGCGCCGGTGCCAAAATCTTTATCCACTCTTTTATCTTCAAAGATCGGAATTTTATTACTGTTTAAAGGATTGATGGCAAAAGCTCCAACAAATTTCTTAAACTCCGGGTGGTTGGGATACATAGCAATCCCAGTATCAGCATAGATGGTTTCTGGTCTGGTAGTGGCAATAGTAATAAAGTCATCAGAATTTTCTATTTTGTATTTAACAAAATATAATTTTTCTTTTTTTTCTTCATATTCCATTTCTACATCTTCGATGGCAGTGCCACACTTTGGACACCACTGAACAATGTAGGCCCCTTTATAAACCAAGCCATCATCATAATATTTTTTAAACTCTGCAAAAACAGCGTCAGACCTTTTTTCATCCATGGTAAAAACTTCTCTTGACCAATCAGCAGAAATTCCAAAAACAGTCCAGTCTTTATGAAAAGACTGATAGACTTCATCTTTAAACTCCAGTGCTCTTTTCATCCATTCTTCTCTTCCTAACTTATTTTTGGTAAGTCCCTCTTTACTGAGTAGTTTATTTAAAGCTCCTTCAAATTGGATACCAGCATGATCCACCCCTGGCATAAGTAAAACATCAAAGCCCTGCATCCTCTTAAAACGGGCGATTGCATCTAGGATAGAGTGTTGCATGGCATGACCCAAGTGTAATTCTCCGGTTAAGTTTGGAGGCGGCATAAGGAGGGAATAAGGTTTTTTAGAAGACAATGGGTCTGCCTTAAAAAGGCCTGATTTTTCCCACGAGTTATAGAGTTCTTTTTCCAGTTGCTGCTGATTATTCTTATCCATGTGGGGTAATTATATTACTTTTTGGTCCTTTTTTGGTAATGCACCACAATTGCCAATTTTATTTAGTGAATAAGTTGCTTTGCAGGGTGGTTCTGCGCCATTCTTTAATTGGATGGTGACAGTCTGTTTAACATGGTTGCTAAAAACAGCAATAATATTTTCCGTAAGAAACTCATGTCTGTTGCCACAATTTTCAATAAAAAATCCGGCACTACCAACCTCTCTTAATTTTTGATTTGTAATAATACTTATACCTTCTTTTGGTGTAAAAGGGGGTTGTCCTAAAATTTGGGGAAAGGGCTGGTCGTAGTGAATTCTTCTGATGGTAGACAATTCTTCCCAACCCCATGGGTTATAGGTACCAAGATTAACTGTTGTGTCAGTTTGTCGAGGTTTTGAGGCAGTATATTCTATACTCATTGGTGTAAGGTCACTTTGATATTCTTCTTGGGTTTGATCTATTTTTTTAAAAGTAATAATTTGTTTGCGACCAGGCTCTTTGCTTGTGTAAAAGCGATTATAAGTACCAGGAGGAACTGGGTTAATGGGGTCACCTATCCAGACTTTAGTATTGGGATGTAATTGATGTTCTTTTTCGCCCCTCATAAGATAAGCCAATTAGGCCAATTGAAAGATTTTATTGATGTGAAGAGTTATTGTCAAGAGAGATGTTAGGGTTTGCCTGAAGGTGTAATGGATTAATAGGGGAAGGGTTAAAGAAAGCAGCGGTGGCAATACTGGCAGCATTGTCAGTACAAAGTGAGGGAGGGGGGATAAAAACCTTGGCATGTGGAATAATTTCGGACAGGCTTTGGGTGAGCTTAGAGGAGAGTGTTTTATTAGCTGCTACTCCTCCAGCAACAATAATTTGATCAATATTGTACAATTGGACTGCTGTGACAGTCTTTTCAACAAGAATATCTGTAATAGCATCTTCAATTGAAGCAGCTAAGTTAGCCAGCATATCAGAAGATCGGAGTATCAGAGTATCGGCGGAGCCACTTTTGCTGACTTGCTGGTCCGCTGATCTTAGCTGATTTATCTGATTATTGACTGCAGTTTTTAAACCAGAGAAAGAAAAATCCAGATCCTTAGAATCCAGCATTGGTCTGGGTAAATTATATGCTTTGGGATTACCTTCTTCTGCTAGTTTGGATAAGTTGGGTCCTCCTGGATAAGGCAGCCCAAGTAGTCTGGCACATTTATCAAAACACTCTCCTGCAGCATCATCACGGGTTCCTCCTAAATATTTATATTTTCCGTGGTCTGTAAAGAGGATTAAATCAGTGTGTCCTCCTGAAACTAATAAGCCAAGACAAGGAAATGTCGGAACATCAGGGTGTCGGAGTATCAGAGTATCAGCTGTTGCTGATTTGCTGACCCTCTGACTTGCTGACTCTCTGATATCTATCCAATTAGCATAAAAATGTCCCCGTAGATGATTTACAGGAATTAAGGGTTTATTCCAAATTAAACTCAGTGTCTTAGCTGTTTCAACTCCGACTAAGAGTGATCCTATTAGTCCTGGTCCTTCTGTAACAGCTATAGCGTCGATTGGCGGGGTATTGTTGATGGTGTATGGTTTGTGACTTATAAATGCCTTGGACAGTGCTTCTTCGACCACTGGAATGATGCTTAAAAGCTGCTCTCTTGCTGCTTGTTCAGGAATTACACCACCATATTTAGCTTGTAATTCAGCTGAGGAAGCCACAATATTGGATAAAATAGTTACTCTATCTCCATCTTTTTGCATGATAGCACAAGCTGTTTCATCACAACTTGTCTCTATTCCCAGAATAATTTGTTTATTTTTCATTGATGCAATTTTAACAGATTATTAAAAGATATTTTTATCTGATTTTTTATAATTTTCCCTATTGCACAACCATCTAAAAACACGCTAATTTTAATACATGGCTTTTGATAATATACCGCGGACTCATTGTTTTTCTTTAGGAGATTTTCATGATTTTGATTCCTGTATATTTAGGTATTATGTGAATCATCATTTACAAAAGAAATATCAATTAGCAGAAGGTAATGTTAACCAAGCAATAGGGACTTTACTTGATTTGGCAATAAAAAAGCTGCATATGGCACAAAGCTATAAGGAATCACCTGATAGTTTACTTAATTTGATTGATGCTGCCAGAAGTGATGTAGAAAATGAGGTGTATTTAAGAGGTTCAAATTCTTTTTTTGGTGCTTTACCGGCATTTTTAACACCAGAAGTTATAGCCTTAGCTAAGAATGTATTTAGGGATTACTTAATTAAAATGGATGGAAAGATTAAACCAGTTGTTCCAACTAAACAGATGAAAAAAATTAAGCCTTTTTGGTCGAGGTTAATTCAATCAGAAAAGGCTATAAAATTATGGGGAGGTCCGGATGCTATAGAAATGGGAAGTGATGGGGTACCAGAGGTAGCAGATTATAAATACTTTGAGAATTGTGAAAAAGGTAAGAGTTATTTAGATATGGATTTAATGCCCAAAATGTATTTTCTTCTTACTGCTGATGATTTGATTGAGTCAGGATTTGATAAAGCCAGGTTTGTGGCCCGGATTTGGGGTGAACCAAATAATAATGATTTTTATGAAGAGTTAGACTTTGCTATGGTACAAAATTTAGAAGATTTTTTTAAAGATAAAATAGAAAGAATGCTGCGCAATAAAGAATTAAGTTTTTGTGAGAAAGAATATTGCAGAGCATGTAAAAGTTCAGAACGTGAAGAATGGGTGGCAGAACTGAAGGTAAAGGGGTATATAGATTAAAGTAGAGGTATTTCCGCTAAAGTATTGTGGGTATGAAAACCTTCTTCCGGGATTGATTCAAATAATTTAATTGATTTTATATTGATACTTTCAAAATCTTCATTAATAGACATCTTTTGTAGTAACTCTTCCTGGTGTGCAGATAAAATATAAGGAGTGCTTACTTTACCAACAGCAATATGTGGAATATATCTTCTTTCATCAGTGTCAAATCCTAACCTGGTTAATCCATCTTTAATTCTTTCTCTTAAAACAAATAACTTATCAATATCACCTTTAACTCCTACCCAAAAAGTATGAGGGTGGTGTAATTCTGGAAAAGCATCAATATAAGCGGGGATAATAGAAAATGGAGGAATGCCAGAAACAGCATTTTGGATGATTGTAGTAAATTCAGAAATTTTAGAATCTTCAGCTTCCCCAATAAAGGCAATCGTTAAATGAAGCTTATTATTGTTTGTAAGTTTTATATTAGGAATAATTTCTTGTAAATCTTTTTGAACAAGGGTTAAAGATTTTAGGCAAGATTCAACAATTTCTAAAGCGATAAAGAATCTCATGTTATTGTTATTTTTAAGGTAAGATTCTTTGCGACGCAAGCGTCTTGAAAAATCTCGTATGATTTAATTTATCATACCTTATTCTTTGGTTCCAACCAGGGTAACTTTTTGCCAGGGGCGGAAATTGGATCTGATTACTTCGTTAATTAAGGTTTCACCGTTTCTGGTTACTGTTCTGGCAAATTGTATATTCATACCCCAAATGGCATGTTCGGCCTCTCTTTCTGTACCTTTTGCCAGAGTTGGATCATCTTTTCGGAGTTCTGGTGGTGGAGCTGTTTGGCTTATTATGACTGGTTTACCAACAGTAGTTACCCGGCCATCAGAAGTGCCATAAATTTTATAAGTAAGGGTGGTACCGACCATGTAATTTTGAATTAAAATATATCCTCCGGTATCATTTTTAAATTTAAGATCAACATAAGGCGGATAAACAGTAGCATCCATTCCAGGTGGAGAACCACCCTGTTCATAAAAACCAACCCTGTAAGCATGAGCTGTTCTTTCCACTATTGGTAAACCAGCATTAAGTGCTGCTCTGAAAAGGGTAGTTGAAACCTGACAGACCCCTCCACCATCATCCAGTACTGTTTTACCTTCTTTAATTACATAAGCCTGTTTAAAACCGGTGGCTGCAGTTACTACCCCTAAATAAGCATCAAAAGAAAAAACCTCCCCAGGGGGAACTAAAATACCATTAATACGTGTAGCAGCTAAACCAATATTAAATACTCTGTTGGGAATTGAATCTACAAAACTAGAAGTGCCAGTGCCTAAAAGATCACTAATACCATAATTATTAACCTGGTTAGCAGTTGATACAGGATTGGTTGTTTCCACCGGTAATGTAATAGTTGTTATTGTAGGATCTAATACAGCCTTGGAAATTAAGGTAGTGGTTTTAGCAATATTTAACTCCTTACCGGTTTGGCCTGGTTCAAACTCTCTTACCCTGTTTGTGGATTCGTCATATAAAAACTTAGCCTCTTTTAAAGGCTGGTCAATTTTTTCAGCAATGTTTTTTAGATACGAATGGAGGAGATCTTGATCCAATAAAAGCTGGCTATCAGTTAATTTTGTTTGACCAAAGCTGATTGCTTCTATAGAAAAAGTTTGTTCGCCGTTTTCCCAGGAGAGGACTTGAGTTGTTGTTTTATCAAAATCTAACAGGCTATAAAGGGTGGCTTGATCAATTGTCCAGGAATTATTTTCAAAGGTAAGTTTAATAGGGTTAGTCTTAACTCTGTCTAATGCTTTTTTGTATTTCTCGGCTTTAAATGTTGTGAGGTTTGGTTGTAATGTTTTGGTGGGGATGATTAAAGGGGCATTAGTACCAAGGATTAAATATTTTTGAATATTGTTTAAAAGTTTTTGAGAATCAAGTTCTGATCCGTCTTGAGAAGGAATAACATTAATAGTGTCTGCAAAAACCAATTGAGCAGGAATGGCTTCTTTTTTAATCTGTTGGTTAATAATATTGATTGATGATAAAAGCTGAGCTTTATTTTTAAATGTTAATTCTGGAGTAAAATTTTCACCAACTATTAACAATTTTAACTGGGTCTGTAAATCTAATAAGATGTTTCCCGATCTACCTGCCGAAGCAGCTTTAACAATAGTATCATCTAAATTTGAAGCAGGAACAGCAGTGTTTAAATCAATATTAAAGGTCTGGTTTAAGTAGTTAAGATTTATAGTACTAGTACTTCTTTTTTTAAATTCAGAAGTTAAATTATATTGAGTGATAGAGCTATCTTGTCCTCCCACATCCATATTTGCAATTTTTACCCCGGGAAAAAATTTACCCTGATAAAAACTCACAAAAGTAAAATATGACAAAAGCAGGATTGCTATAGCGACAAAGATGAGAGAAAAGGTTAATCTGAGCTTGTGATAAACTTTTTTCATATTAAAACAAATTTTAATGGTATTTGATTGTATAATCAATGTATGAGGAATTTAATTATTGCAGTTGTTGTTATTTCAGTTATTTTAGGAATAGCTTTTTGGAGTTTTGGAAGTACTTTGATTAACTCTGTAAATAAGCCAAACCCAGAAAATCAGCCAGTTAATTTAGTTTGGTGGGGGCTAATTGATGAGGAAACTGCATACAGAACAATTATTACCAGCTATGAAGCTATTCATCCAAATGTCAAAATTACCTATTCTAAGCAGTCGCCTTTAAATTATAGACCCCGTCTTCAAACTCAACTTCGGGCAGGCCAGGGTCCGGATATCTTTATGATTCATTCATCGTGGGTACCAATGTTTACCGGAGATTTAGCTGCAGCCCCGGAAACAATTTTTCCCACCAATGATTTTAATTCCACTTTTTATTCAATTGCCAAAGATAATTTGGTAGTAGGAAATAGAGTTTATGGTATTCCAATGGAGGTTGATGGCTTAGCTCTTTATTATAATGAAGATCTTCTAAAATTCGCAGGTGTAACTCCACCTAAGACCTGGCAGCAATTCTTAGATGCAGGCAGAAAATTAACAGTAAAAAATGAAACTGGACAGATCCAGACTTCTGGAGCAGCTTTGGGAACAGCTACAAATGTTGATAATTGGCCGGAAATTTTAGGATTACTTTTCTTGCAACAGCCTAGTACCACCCTTACTTCTCCTGGTACAAAAGGAGGGGGAGATGTTTTACGGTTTTATACCAGTTTTGTAATTGATCCCCAAAATAAAACCTGGGATGTAACACTCCCACAATCAACTCAGATGTTTGTTGATGGAAAGTTGGCTTTTTATTTTGCTGATGCAAAAAAGGCAACAGAGATACAAAATGCTAACCCAACCTTAAAGTTTAAAGTTATTCCTGTGCCTCAATTGCCAGGAGGAGATATTAACTGGGGGTCTTTTTGGGGTTATTCTGTAGCTGTGAAACCAACATTCACAGAAGCCTGGAAGTTTTTACAATATCTATCTACACCACAATCACTACAAGTTTTATATCAACAAAAGACTCAAAATCAGTCAGTTGGAAGTGCTTTTCCAAGACGGGATATGGCAGCATTATTGGTAAATGATCCTGTTTTGGGAGCATATATAAATGAAGCTCCCACTATGAAGGGGTGGTATTTAAATTCTAATGCTTCAGATTCAGGAATAAATGATGAAGTAATTACTCTTTATAAAGAAGCGGTAGATAAAGTATTACAGGGAACAGATCCGGAACAATCACTGCAGGGGATGAATATTAAAATAAAACAGGTAATTGATAAATATACCAAACCAGTTGCTACTCCAACTAAAAAATAAGTGATAAAATATCCGCAATTATGACTGATTCTTTTGAAAGTATTTTTAAAGATAAGAATAAAATATTAGTGGTGATGGCTCATCCTGATGATAATGAGATAGTTTGTGGTGGTATTGTAGCTCGGTTAATTGATGAAGGTAAAAAAGTAAGGGTTGTGGTGATGACAAATGGTGGCAAGGGCATGAGAGATAGAACAGATGTAAATGAAGAGCAGTTTGCTAAAATTCGTCTTATTGAACAAAAAAAGGCAGGAGTGGAGTTAGGGCTTAGTGAAGATGATATGTTTAATCTTAATATTGCTGATGGTGAACTGGAGGATTCCTTAGAAAATATTGGTAAAATTGTCTATCATATTCGAGAGTTTAAGCCAGATATTATTATTACTCATAATCCAGAAGAAAAAATTAATACCTTTTCAGAAGATACTAAATGGGTAAATCATAGGGATCATCGTTATACAGCAACCCTAGTTTTAGATGCTGCTTATCCATACTCCAGAGATACAGCTTTTTTCCCAGAACAATTAAAAAATGGTTTATCCCCTCATTGTGTTGGTCAGTTTTTAATGTCTGATTTTTATACACACCCTGATGCAAAATATTTTGAAGTAGGTAAATATCTAGATAAAAGAAGGAAGGCTTTGGAGAAACATACAAACGGGTTAGATCAAGAAGAAATTGATAGTTTTATGGAGGAAATTCAAAAAGAGAATGGACATTTTGAAACCCTCCGATACTTGAATACAGACTAACTAATAATGAAAAACGTTTTAATTTTACATAACATCTAACATGGCAAATATTTTAGTTTTTGGTGATAGCGTCGCTTACGGAGCCTGGGACCCAAAAGGTGGTTGGGTTAGAAGGTTAAGGGAAGTGATTGAAGAGCCAATTTATAAAACAGCCATATATACAAAACATTACAAGCTCACAGGCGATGCCTCTCTTGTCTATAATTTAGGCGTTACTATGAGACTACTACTAGTATGTTAGTAAGATTTGAAGGTGAGACTAAGGCAAGACTATGGGGAGACGATACAATTATTTTTTCGATTGGCAAAAATGATGTCTTGCTTGATAACCACGCAAAAACTTTGGCAGTTTCACCACAAGAGTTTGAAATGAATCTTAGAAAGTTGATACTCTTTGCTAAACGACACGCAACAAGGGTTATTTTAATGGAAACTTTACCAATTGATGAAAAAAGAGTTAATCCTATTCCTTGGCTAACGACACATTCTTATAAAAGTGAAGACATAAAACATTATAATGAGATTATTAAAAAGGTAAGCGAAAAAGAAAATGTTCCCTTAATAGAAATTTATTCAAAACTTATTAATACAGATTTTGAGAATTTATTAGAAGATGGAATACATCCTAATACAGAAGGGCATAAATTTATTTGCGAAGAAGTTAAAGAGTACTTAGTAAAAAATAAAATTATTGATCTTGAAGGGTAAGAGGTGGGGTATTGATAAGTTGAACCTCTGGTTCAAGGGTCACTCCAAATTTTTCTTTTACCTCTTTGATTAAGCTTGAAGCCAGTTCAATAAAGTCTGCAGTTTTGGCGTTTCCGGTATTTACAATTAAATTGGCATGACCGTTTGATACTTTTACATCTCCAACCTTTTTGCCTTTTGCCCCAATGCTATCCAATAAAAATCCGGCTGTTATTTTTCCGTGTACAATTTTATCTTTAGGAATAAGCTTTAATGATTCAGGGGGCATATTTTCTACGGGAATATTTTTAAAAAACGAACCAGGGTTTTTGCCTTCCCAGAAATTTTTACCAGCCCTTGTTTTTAAAATATTTTTTACTTCTTTGGCTACTGTATGTGGTTGTGCTTTTGCAAGCTTAAAATGAGCTTCCAAAATAACATAATTATTCTTTTTAAAGATAGAATCACGATAATCAAATTTACATTGTTTTTTAGTTAAGGATACTACTGCTTTTTTTTGCGGGTCAAAGCAAATAACTCTTGTAAGGTTGTCACTAGCAGCAGTTCCATAAGCTCCGGCATTACCATATATTGCTCCACCAACTGTACCAGGAATACCAGCCAGTTTTTCTACTCCTGTTAAATCCTGTTTAACTGACAGAGACACTAATTGTGAAAGCAGTGTACCTGAACCAACTTTAAGGATTTGCCTAAAGCCGATAATACCTTTGATACTATTTTTTATAACTAATCCGGGAAAACCATCGTCTGCAATTAAAACATTACTGCCGCTCCCCAGGATTAAATAAGGCAGCTTTTTAGATAACGCCCAATTAATTGCTTCGACCATCTTTTCTGGTGTTTTAGCACTATAAAAATACTTGGCAGGACCACCAACTCCTGAGGTATTTAAATTACTTAAAATAATATCCTTTTGTACTTTCATATTTAGGTATTATACACTCTTGACAGAAAAAAAAATCATGATTAAAATAGCAAAGCAGCTAGTAGGCTGCCAATATGGGACGAACATCTAAAACACAAATAGACAAAGCCCCTGCCCCACAAAAAATCAAACCTTTAATGGGCTATGTATTAGTAGAGCCAACAGCAGCAGAAACCCACACTTTATCCGGTATTATTTTGCCAGAATCAGCCCAAGAAAAACCAGCTATGGGAACAGTTATTTCAATAGGATCAGATTTAATTATGAATGGTGGTAAAGTTATGGCTGCTCCGGTAAGTGTTGGTGATAAAGTATATTTTAAAAAATGGGGTGGAGATGAAATAAAAGTTAATGGTAAGGAATTAAAATTAGTAAAATTTGATGATTTAATAGCAATTGTGGAAGGATAATATGACAGAAGGAAAAACAGATATTAATATTGAAATTGAAGCATTAAAATGGCAACTTAATTTAGCAGATGTTTCTGTTAAGTTGGAAAAGGCTTCAATGTTAGAAGAAGCAGGGAGTAAAAATATACTAGAGGTTTCTACTCGCCTTGGATTAGAAACAGAAAAGGTTTCTGAATGTGAAGGTATGATTAGAATGGCTAGACATATACTAGGCCTTTTGGAAGGACAAAGTGGTGATCCACAAATTGGTTTTTTAATCGATCGAGGGAGACAAAAATTTAATAAAGCACGGGCTTTTATCGAGAGTAATCCAATTTTAGGAGAACGAGGTCTTGAAATAAAGGAATAAAAATATGGCAGAAACAGAATTTAGTAGAGAAAAAATTAGAATGATGGGAGAAGCAATAGATGATAAGATTGCTGATTTGAGAACAAAACAAACAAAGAGCTTTTCTGGGGATAGAAAGTTATATGGAACTTTTCAGGCTGCAAAGGATCAACGGGATAAAGATATAGGGATGTTGTTTGCTATGAGAAGTGCGTTAGATATTATATTAGGAGATATCCCTCCTCGAATAGGCTTATATTCAGAACAAGCATTTAATCTATTTCCCCAAGAAGAAGCTAATCAGACAGAAACAACTAAAAATCCAAGGGGATACTCTGTAGGAACTGGGAATGTTGACGCAGGAGAGAGATAATATATGGCTAAAATATTAAAATTTGATACAGAAGCAAGAGAAAAATTATTAAAAGGTGTTAACATCCTAACCGAAGCTGTGGCTTCAACTTTGGGTCCAAAAGGACGTAATGTTGCCATAGATAAAAAGTGGGGAGCTCCAAATGTTGTCCATGATGGAGTAACTGTGGCTAAAGAAATAGAGCTGGAAGATCCTTTTGAAAATATGGGTGCCCAACTTATAAAAGAAGCTGCTTCTAAAACCAATGATGTAGCAGGCGACGGAACAACTACAGCAACAATCTTAACTCAGGCAATTGCAGCAGAAGGCTTAAAAAATATTCAGGCCGGAGCAAACCCAATGATTTTACGCCGTGGCATTGAAACTGCAACTAATGCGGTGGTGCTAGAGCTTGCTAAAATGAGTAAAAAATTAACCACCACTGAAGAAATTACTCAAGTGGCTACTGTTTCTGCTCAAAACGACGAGATTGGTAAATTAATTTCTGAAGCAATTAGTAAGGTTGGTAAAGATGGAGTAGTAACTGTTGAAGAAGGTAAAACAATGGCTATGGGTGTTGATTATAAAGAAGGTATGGAATTTGATAAAGGTTATGCTTCTGCGTATTTTGTGTCTGATAGTGAAAGGATGGAAGCAACTATAGAAGATGCTTATGTATTAATTACTGATAAAAAGATCTCCAGCATGCAGGAGCTTTTACCATTCTTGGAAAAGTTTGTGGCTGTTTCTAAAAATCTGGTTTTAATTGCTGATGAGATTGATGGTGAAGCATTGGCAACATTGGTTCTGAATAAACTTCGCGGTGTTTTTAATATTTTAGCAGTAACAGCTCCTGGATTTGGTGATAGAAGAAAACAAATGTTGGAAGATATTGCTATCTTAACTGGTGGAACAGTAATCTCAGAAGCTACTGGTAGAAAATTTGAGTCTGTTGAAGTTAGTGATTTAGGAAGAGCTGGAAGGGTAACAGCAACCAAAGATAGTACTTTGATAGTTGATGGAAAAGGATCTAAAACAGCCATTACTGCCAGAATTGCTCAAATTAGAAAAGAGGTAGAGAATAGTGATTCTGAGTTTGATAAAGAAAAATTGGCTGAAAGATTAGCAAAATTAACTGGTGGGGTAGCAGTAATTAATGTTGGAGCTGTAACTGAGATTGAAATGAAAGAGAAAAAAGAGCGGGTGATTGATGCCGTGGCTGCTACTAAAGCTGCAATAGAAGAAGGAATTGTACCAGGCGGAGAAATAGCTTTGATTCGTGCTAGTAGAGCGCTAGATGGTCTTAAGGCTGAAGGCGAAGAGTTATTAGGTATTATGATTGTTAAAAAAGCATTGGATAAACCATTTAGAAGATTGGTTGCAAATGCAGGACTGGATGAAGGTGTGTCTTTGGCAAAAGTGTTAGAAGCAAAAGATAATGAGGGTATAGATGTAATTGATGGTAAGATCAAAGATCTGGTTAAAGCTGGAATTATTGATCCTGTTAAAGTTACCCGTTCAGTTTTACAAAATGGAGCTTCTGTCGCTACTATGATTATGACAACTCAGGTTTTGATTACAGATAAGCCTGAACCAACCCCCCCAGCTCCTCCAATGCCAGGAGGTATGGGTGGAATGGATTATTAATGAACGAAGTAATAGTTGCTCCAAGACCTCACACAGAATTTATAAACGCGACAACAGCTATTGTGGCAAAATGTGTATTTGACTGCACTGATGCAGAGAGTGCAAGAACGCTGGCAGCTAGATATATCAGAGCAGAACTTGATGTTTATAAAAAAAGATGGGGTAGTGATGGCTATAAGGCTATGTTTAGACAGAGGCTTTTAGAACGGATTGAAACAAGAGGTGATTTAGCAATTGTTGTGGATTACCTTCATGCAGTTAGAAGAGATTTACTGATGAATAACACCTCCAATCATGAACCACCTGTACAAAGAGGAATAGCAATTTCTTTTGATAATTTAGCTAGCTCTCTAATTCAGTAGTCGATTTCACTTCTTATTGGTAGATATAGTATTATTAAAGCAATGGCAAAGCTACATTATCAAGAAGCAATCACGGAAAAAGAGAAAAAGGCTTTTGAAAAATTCTTAGCTGAAGATGAAGAATTAATTTTAGCCACTGGTTTTGGTTCGGTTTACTTACGTTCTGTGTTTATGCAGGCAATTCTTTGGCCTGGAATTATCTTTTGGATTATTGGATTAGCTTCTGCAAATTTTTTGCAGATAAACTTAGGATACGGACTTTTAGTAGGCTTAATCTTTTCTTGTTTAGTAGCCTTTTTAAAGAGTACTCATGCATATCATGCTAACCGTTATCTTTTAACAACCAGGAGAGTGATTATTAAACGGGGTGTGTTTGCAGTTTCTTTAACCTCTGCTCTTTACGATAAAATTACTCATATTGAAGTGATTCAATCCTTTATTGATAAACTCTTTTATCATTTAGGTAATATTATTATTAATACTGCTGGAACTAATAAAGATGAAATAGTTTTAAAATATGTTGATTACCCTGTGGAATTTAAGAATCTACTGGAAAGAATGATTAACCGGGAACGTGAACAATATGGCGGACGTGGTGGATCAGTCACTACTATTGAAGGTGAATTAGTGGACTGATTTAGAATAGGCTATAAAATCAGGAACTGCAGGTAATATATTAGCAGGGTTAATATATTTATTATTCTTCATAATTTCCAAATGAGTGTGTGGTCCTGTAGTACGCCCAGTTAGCCCCACCTGGCCTAAGATTGAATCCTTGGTAACAGAATCTCCTGCTTTAGCATATATTTTACCCATGTGGCTGTAGGTTGATTTATAGCCTAATTCATGTTCAACTGTGACCTGATTTCCATAACCAAAAAAACCATATTTAACTTCAGTTACTTTTCCCTTTAAAATTGGATGAATAGGCATACCTAAACCTATGGCAATATCTATTCCGGGATGCCAGGATGAATAAGTAGTGGTTAAATATCCAATATGAGGAAGACTAAAAGGTTCAGAAAGAGTGCCTGGTTCAATTTTTTGATCCTGAGAAAAGTCTGCTAAGACAACTGATTTTTGAATAGGTGGAATAGCCAGGACAGGCTGATATCCGGTGAAGTAAAGAGCCATCAATATCATAAACGCAAATTTAGAAGCGATTGATGGTCTTAAAAATATTGGTAGCTTTCTATAACCCCTTTTATACTTTAAAAGCTGATGTTGGGAGATTAAGTGATTTAGGGCGACCCCTTCATTTAACCTCTTAGGCAAAAGTTTTCGAATTAATCGAAAATTCATACTTTTCGTGATGAACACGAAGTGTAAATTATACTTTAACTGAGCTTAAAAAGCAAATTAAGAAGCTTGAGTTAGCCAAACAACTAAAGTATTTTTTGTATATAATTGATAATGATGAGAAGAAAACTTTTTTTACTTTTAGTATTTATTTGCCTGATACTTTTAATAATTCAATTTGGTAAACAACAACTGACAGATATTTTGGGGGTCACCTCCAAAGGAGGATTAAAAATTGTATCTGTGCCAATCGAGGCAGCTGTATATATTAATGGTCAGGAAGTGGGTAAGACTCCTTATAGGGATGATAATTTAGATGTGGGGGAATACTCAGTAAAGATTAGCAGTAATGATTCTTCTTGGGAGGGAAAAATTAGTTTAAATAAAGGCACTTTGTCTGTAATAAATAGAAGTCTTTCTCCAAATACTGCTTCATCTTCTGGAGAAAGCCTGGTTTTGGATAAGGGGCAGGGTATCATAATTACCTCTACTCCAGGAGGTTCGGATATTTCAGTGGATGGAAAGTTAGTGGGGCAATCTCCATTATCTATATCTGATTTATCTTCCGGATCACATAGTTTTGATGTTTCTCATGATGGGTATTTAAGCCGAAGGGTTGATGTAATTGTTCCTGCCAACTTGTCTCTTCATATAAACGTTGATTTGGCTTTAATAGCAGTGAAGGAAAATAATGTTATTACCCCCACAGTTGCTGTTGTAAAAAAAATAGTTATTAAACAAACCCCACTTGGATATTTAAGATTAAGAGAGGGGCCAAGTATTAATACTAAAGAAGTAGGACAGGTATCAGCTGGAGAAGAGCTAAATATAGTTTCTGAAAGTGGTAGTTGGATTAAGGTTAAATTAAAAGATAACTTAGAAGGATGGGTTTCTGCTCAGTATATTCAAAGGCTTAATTAATAATTTCCCAGATAATAAATAATTATTACCACTAAAATTAACCATAAAATTACACTTGATAAAAGCGGGGTATCAGTTAATAAAACCTTTTCTGGTGATTCACCTTCTTTTTTCTCATAAATAACATATAAATATCTCATCACTCCATAAATAACCAAAGGTACAGTTATCATCATGTATTTAGCTTCATTGATGGGCAGTGATCCAATATCAAATAATCCCAGGATGTTGTGTCTTAAGGTTACGGGTGATTGCTGAAAAGCAAAAAGAGCATAAGTTAACCAAGCAGAATTGGCAAACATGGAAGTTAGAATATCCAGTAAAGCCTCTGGATAATGGAGAAGTGTTTCCCTGTGTTTGGCAGCAATATCTTTTTGAGCCATAAGAGTAAGTTCTGACCTTCTTTTTCCAATTGCTAAAAAGAGAGAGAAGGAAATAATAGATAATAAAAACCACACATTTAAATGAGCATCAATTGCCCAAATACCAGCGTAGACCCGTAGTACAAACCCAGCTGCAATAACCATCACATCCAGTAGAATGACTGATTTAAAATAAGCAGAGTATAGAAGTTGTAATAAAAGATATGCCAGTCCTGCATAAAACAACGATGGTGAGGTTAGATAAGCAAGTGGCAACAGGATGATAATTAATCCAATTACAATTGAAATGACTAATGGTATTGGAACTTGACCGGATGCAATTGGCCGCTGGCTTTTAATGGGGTGTTGTTTATCCCTTTCAATGTCAAATACATCATTTAATAAATATACTGCGGAAGAAAACCCACAAAACAAAAAGAAAGCTTTGGTGATTAAAACTACAGAGGTTGTATTATCAAGTTGTCCGGCAAAAACTAACCCGGCAAATAAGGCAACATTTTTTATCCATTGTCTTGGCCTTGCGGCTCGCAATAATCCCCAAAAGAGTTTAACCATAAAATAAATCCTGCAAAAAGCAACACAACAATAATAATGGCAAATAATTTTAATTCAGGCCCAACCAGTAAAGCAACTGCTCCCAACATAACAGATACTAATATATAAAACAAGCTAATTTTTTGATGAGACCAACCTAAATCAAGTAGTTTATGATGAAGGTGATTTCGATCCCCCCACACAGGGGATTTACCACTAATAATTCTCTTGAAAAAGATATATATAAAATCAATGGCAGGGACGGCTAAAACTAATAGGGCGGTAGCAACTTTAGCTCCTGATAGAATTGCTAAAATTGCTAACATAAAAGCTAAAATAGTAGAACCGGAAAAGCCAGGTAAAATTTTACTGGGATACCAATTAAAGACTAAAAATCCTGCAGAAACTCCTGCTGTGATAAAGGAGAGTTTGGCGATATTGAGTTGATTTATATCACCCTGAAAAAAGAACTTTAAAGATAATAATCCTAAAATAATTGCTGTAACTAAAGTAATCCCTGGCATCTGACCATCAACACCCTTAGACCAATTGATTATTTGTGTTAAAGCAACAATCCAAAAAATGGCAAAAATATCTGCGATTAAGATAATATTATGTGCTCCAAAAAAGTTAAAAGTATAAATTATTTCATCCAAACGAATAATGGGTGCAGTTAAAGAGAGCGGTAAGAAGGGGAAAAAGGCGAGGGGGTTTGCAATAAATGATATGCCGATACCAGCACCTACTGCAAAACAAGCTGCGATGAAAAGTAAAAAAAGACGTAAATAAGGGCTAAATTTAATGGCTTTATCATCGGCAATTCCAATTAAGAGAAGTAACGTAATACCTGCAAATATTCCGATTAAATATTTTTGAATTGGTATAAAGATTAAACTTGAAATAATTATGCCAAGATATATAGCTAGTCCACCGGCTCGGGGAATTACCCTTGTTTGAACATGAGCGGGATGTGGTCTTTTTTTAGGGTCATCAACCAACTTATTAATTTTGGCAAACTTAATTACAAAGGGAGTAATTATGAGAGTAAATATAAAAGATGCTATTGTTGGTATTAAAATCTCCATTAGATAAAGATTGTAATTATCTTTAAGGCTGTTATTAATATGATTAAGTCAATAATAATTAAGGAGAACATCAACATCTTTCTTAACAGGCTTTGAGCTGAGTGTAGTTGAGAAGTAATTAAAGAATTTACCAGACAAATTAGTGCAAGAATAATAGGTAATAATAAAAATTGTTGTTTTGTAGCTAATTGACTTCCCCCCCAGGATAGTGAGTAAAAGAGAGGTAATTGATTTGGTAATTGATTATAAAATAAAAAATAGGAAACTAGGATAACTACTATGGAAACAATAGTAATTAGAACTGACACAACAAAATATTTATCAGCTGTGGTCCAAAATTTGGAGAACATTTTATTCTTTAGTCCTTGCTTTAACAGTTGTTCTAAATTCCATATAATTTCCAAACATTAAGCGTGTTTGGGCATCAATTGCTGGTAGGGCAGAAATAGAAACCATGATAACAGGGATTAATACCCATTGAATATATGACCATAATTTTTCTAAGGCATTCCAGGATTTTGGTCTTGGTGGCACAGTTTTTTCATGAACAAAGATGGTGGCAAAAAGCCCAAAGAAAGCACCTGTTAAGATGTAAGATGAAACCACAGGGAGGTTATATGCTACAGCTGATTCATTGTAATGAGGATTAACTAAAGGTATTAGAAGACCTGCAAAAGTAACAAATAATGCCAGTGTTCCCCATTTGAAGTCTCCCCATATTTTAAATAATACTTTATCTGTCTTATTCCAAAAATCAATATCTTTTTGATTAAAATAAGACTTAATAATAAAAGGCATATGTTCCACTCCATAGGCCCATCTTTTTAATTGTAAATATTGATTTTGGAAAGTTTTTAAAATTGTTGTGTCTAGCACTGCATCAGCAGTAATAGGCATGTAATGAGGAATAACTTTATAGTGACCATTGTAGTGAAAGTATGCTTTCCAGTAGAAACCAGAATCATCGTTTACCTTATCTGGAATCCATAAACCAATATCAAGCAAAGAAGACAGATTCATAGAAAGGGACGAAAAATTCATATACTTATCAGAACCAACCATTTCCGCGAGTTGCCAGAAGGCTGTTCCTGTAGCAATAAGTCTCATTGGGGCTGGTGCTTGCCAATAATTATTATAGTAAAGGAAAACACCTGTGTAAGATCTGTGTAAACGCTCTTTAACAGGAGTGGCTAAGTATTTATGCATCATACCTGCCAGAAATTGAGGATGGACTACAAAATCTGCATCAAGAGTGGTAACGATGACCTTACTGGGATCGATTTTAATTTTAGCAAATTCTTTGGTGGCATTGATGATAATAAAATTACGGTTTGTTGCGGGCCCGGCAATTTCTCCAGGTAAGCCATAAGGGTGTACCGTGACAAAGCAGCCACCGATTTTATCACTATTAACTGCACAATAATGTTGTACTTCAGCAATCTTTTTTGGATCATCTCTTTGTTCTAACCCGATACTTAAAAATATTTTATCTTTTGGATAATTGGAATTAATAATGGCATCAAATGCAGGCTTTAATACTTCAAGTGATTCTTTATAGGTGGGAATTACAAATAAATGATAATATTCTTTCCATTCATCAGGAAAATCCTGGTCAAGCTTTTGTAGCCAATTTTGTTTTTTTGCATAATTCATTTTTTTGTATCCAATATAAATTAAAATAGCAATCTTACAGGCATTAAAAAGCCAATAGATATCTGCAATTAAGATAATGTAGGCAACAGCAAAGGGTAATGTGTAAGAAAGCCATAAAGGAGAGGTTAAGGCTAACCAGGTCAAGGTTCCCGGGAAGATTTCAAGAAGCCTATCAATACCTTTTTCATGCCTTTTAGCAAAAGCATGTTCTGCGTTTTCAAATAAAAAATAATTTTTTGATAAAATATGATGAACAATTAAGCCAAGTCCGGCACCTATTGCAATAAAGGTAGTCAGTGTTTTAATAGAATCTGATCCTGCAAAGAAACCAATAAATACCCCAGCCATAGTTAAAATTAGTCCGATTACACTGTGGCTGATTGGAAATATTCTCTTAATTAAAGGGATTTTTCGATTGATTGTGGCAACTAACTCCCCAATATAAAAAAAGAAAATAAAACTAATGATTAAACTTAATAATATTCGCATAACCTAGGCAGGTTTCCTCATTATAGCTCAAATAGAATTATTAATTAAGTCCTGCGATAAAACTCTTTAAATCTTAATATATTTTTTAAAGAAGCTAAGGAAAACTAATAAACTAATAATGGCAATACAGGTGGCAATTATTTGATCAAACATATAAAGTTCAAGAGGGCTTAAGTTAAGGTTATTAGCTATTTCCAGCCATTCTTTTTCCCATGGTCTGTTTAGAGAAGAAAATTGAGCATTCAACCCATACAAAGCTTCTATAAAAGCCCTAATTGTGGCATATATGGAAAAAAATAAGCCAGAATATATTGGATTATCTTTCTTCCATAAAGTTACAGAAGCAATAGCCAAAAATGTTCCTAATACTATTGCATCTCCCCAAACAAATATACCTAATGGGAAAAAAGCCCAACTGTGAGCAGAAAAGTTGCCACCTAAGTAGTTTATGACTCCTAATATAGCTGCTAAAGAAGAGAAAGCTCCAATACTTATAAGGAATAATTGATGATGGTTAAAATTTGTTTTCATGAATAAGTTTTAAGTTTAAGGTAAATTGAATAAGGTTTTAGCATTATTCAAGGTGATTTCAGCAACTTGATCAAAGGTTAAATCTTTAATTTCAGCAATTGTTTTTACAACCTCAGAAACATTTGCTGGCTCATTTCTTTGACCTCTTTGGGTTTGTGGGGGAAGGAAGGGGCAATCAGTTTCTGTCAGAACTTTTTCCAAGGGTATTGATTTGATAATTTCTCTTAATGCTTCATTTTTGGGATAAGTAATAATACAAGAAAATGAAAGGTAGAAACCTAAGTCCAGAGCCTTTTGAGCAATTTCTTTTGATCCTGTAAAACTATGTAATATAGCAGTTACCCCAGAGAAATCAAAATCAAAAATATCTTCCCAGGCATCGCGGCAGTGGATAATCAAAGGTAAATTAAGTTTTTTAGCCAGATTAATCTGAGCTTGAAATAAAGCTTTTTGGGCGATTATTTCTTCACCAGTAATTTGTCCGTCGCGTTTAAAATAATCTAATCCGCATTCTCCAACCCCAACCACTTTTTGAGGATTTGCTAAATAGATTTTTTCTAAAGCCTTTATTTTTAAAGGAATAGATTTATCAGGATCAACCAGAGGTACATATTCCGGGTGCAGGCCAATGGAAGAATACATTTTTATTTTACTATCAGTAATCTGTAATGCAGCTTTGCTGGAATTAATACTGGGACCAATATTAATAATGATTCCTACCCCAGCCTCTCTTGCTCTTTTGATAACGGCATCAAAATCTGGCTTAAATTGTTTAACGTCTAAATGTGCGTGTGTATCAGTAATCATTTTATTTTATCCATGTCCAAAGCCAAAAGGCTAAAAAAGCAATGAATAAACTTACAGATGATATTCCCATTAACCCAAATTCGCTAGCACTTAGTGATTTAATTGTTAATAGTAAGACTGTGGCTTCTATTGGTAGAGCCCAATAGCGATGGAATTTCCCTAGTAAACTAACTTGGCGAACTGGTTTTTTGTGACCCATGTCAATTAAAGGATGGTGTATATGCAAAATATCTTGCAGCAGATCTCGAGTTAGATGATAGGTAGCCCAAATAAATAAAAGCCAAATAATGATGTTCTCTATTTGTGTCATAAAAATATCTTATCTAATTCTAGGAAAAAGTGATGGCCCGGATTTAACTTCACCGGAGAATTGGGTTAAGATTTTTTCTGCAGTTTCTGGTAAAAATGGTTTTAGGCTTAAAGCAATAGAGCGAATTTTAATACTGCTTTCTGATAAAAATTCTGTTAGTTCTGCTGTCTCTAATTTCCAGGGCTGTACTTCATTAATCTTTTTATCAAGTGCAGCAATATCTTGCCAAATAAAGGTTAATGCCTCGCTAAATTTAAGTTCTTTTAACTTTTGCGAAACAAGGGGATCAAATATTTCTGTAGTTTCTGTTACTTTGAAATTTACTTTTTCTGCAAGTTTTGCAATTCTTGCGATCAAATTACCTAAACCATTAGCTAAGTCTGCATTAAAACTTCGGTCAAGATACTCCCATGAAAAATCCCCGTCTTCTCCAAAAGGAAAAGCTGATAAAAGGACATATCTGGTTCCATCAACACCATATTTAGTTATTAACTCCTCAGGCTTGATTACATTACCAATAGTTTTAGACATTTTTTGCCCATTAATAGTAAAAAATCCATGAGCAAAAACTTGCTTGGGAGTTTCTTCATTAATAGAGAGAAGCATGGCGGGCCAGATGATACTATGAAACCAAAGGATATCCTTGCCGACAAGATGTAAATCAGCCGGCCAAATACCTTTTTCTTTGCCATACGTGTAATAGTTTATAAGAGCATCAATCCAAACATAAACAGTGTGTTTATTATCAAATGGTAAAGGGATTCCCCATTCTAGGCTAGCCCGCGAGATAGAAATATCTTCCAATCCTTGTTTTATTTTTCCTAAAACTTCATTTTTTCGGGCAATGGGACGAACATTAATCTCATCAGAAGAGATTAATGTTTCTAATTGATCCTGAAATTTGCTTAACTTAAAATAATAATTTTCTTCTGCATATTCAATTGGTTTAGTTTTATGTTCAGAGCATACACCATCTGTTAACTCTTCTGGTGACATAAATTTTTCATGACCCACACAATATAATCCTTTATATAGTCTGGGATTTTGATCAATTGCATCATTCTCGTACATTTTTTGCAAAAAACCCTGAACGATTTTTATATGATCTTCATCAGTGGTTCTAATAAAGCGAGAATAATTTATATTTAATTTATCCCAGATTTGTTTAAACTCTGAAGATATTTGATCTACATATTGTTGGGGTTTAAGGTTGTGTTTTTTAGCAGCTTCTTCAATTTTTGCTCCATGTTCATCAGCACCAGTTAATAATCTGGCATCATAACCTATTTGTTTATAAAAACGGGTAATTACATCTGCGGCAATTGTTGTATAGGTATGCCCGATATGTGGAACATCATTAACATAATATATTGGTGTAGTTGCGTAATATTTATTCATGCTAGGATTGTAACTTTTTGGTACTTGCCTGTCAAAGCATTAACGCTGTTTCTTAAGCTTTAAACTTTGAATTTTTGACTGTTGTAAGCTTCGTGTTTTCTTAAAAGAGATAGCACTAAAAGTTGTGGCAACTATGATAAGTGCTCCCGATAAAAAATTTAGCATTCCCAATGATTTAAAAATTATCATTAAAATAATCCCAAGACTAAGAATGAAACTTCTTATATAGAACTTAAAAAAAATATTTAATAAAAATATTAAAAATAAAAAGAGGGGAATAAAAAACAATAATAATTGAATAAAATTTGCTGATGTTAAAGACTGAGGAGGCTTAGTAAAGTAAACAATAATAACAAACACGCCTCCAAATATAAGAATAGGCAGGATTTTTTTAAGGTATTGCACTTAGTTATTGTATCGTGGGCGAGATTACAAGACAAGTTAAAAAAAATTTGGTAAAATAGGGATATGAGGGATAAGTCAAAGGTGGTAATTACTAAAAATGGGCCTTATGTAGTCTTCGGTTCTTTACCCTTAGATAAACAAACAATAATCCCTGATGAAGATGGTGTTCCATATAAATACAAACAAGGTGAAAAATTTCCAAAACAAGAAACTTATTTGCTCTGCCGTTGTGGCAAATCTAAAAATAAACCATATTGTGATCAAACACATCTAAAAATTGGATTTAAGGCAAAAGAGACAGCCAGTAAGGAAAAATATCTTAATCAAGCTGAAATGCTTGAAGGGCCTGATCTGGATTTATCTGATGCAGCATCTCTTTGTGCTTCTGCCAGTTTTTGTGATCGGGCAGGTGGTACGTGGCAATTAACAAAAAATTCCAATAATGCAAAATCTAAAAAACTTGCAGTAGAACAGTGTGCTAATTGTCCTTCTGGTAGATTGGTAGCCTGGGATAAAAAAACAGGAAAAGCAATTGAACCAAAGTTTGAAAAAAGTATAAGTATAATTGAAGATGCTGCTTCAAACACCAGTGGACCAGTGTGGGTTAAAGGTGGTGTACAAATTGAAGAAGATGATGGAGAGAAGTTAGAAATTAGAAATAGAGTAACTTTATGCCGTTGCGGAAAATCAAAAAATAAACCCTATTGTGATGGTTCTCACATTGAAGTTGACTTTAATGATGGGGATGAGAGTTTAAAAACTGCTTGATTGCTGGAAAGTAAGTAATATAATTAACTTCTAAATATAAATTTATGGCTAACGCAGAAACTCTAAAATTAACAAATGGTGATTTAGCTGTTTATGTAAACAGTTATGTGGAAAAGATGGAAGTTGCACCATGTTTACCTGGTGTTAAAGTAGAGGTTTATTTTGGAACCTTTGGTGAAATAATTAGACGTCCTTTTGCAGGAATACCTCATGTCACGCCTGTAAGGGGTCCAATAGTTGATCTTAGAGTTGTTAGTGCGAATATTATTGATCAGGGTAATATTGGTATCAGGCCTTTATACTACTCCAATGGTTTTTTAAGAGTTGAGGAAGATAATGGGATTTTTCAGTGTTATGGAGATGAAAAATTAGAACAACAATTAGTTGCTGCTGGTTTAGGAATAAGATTTCGAAATAGGGGAAGTATAATGAAATTTTTGCCATCTAAATAATTTAAACTCATAGAAAAAAGAGAGAAAATGGTTGGCAGTAAAGATAATTATTAAGCTCCAATAACTTTAAAAGTAGAACCTGAGGTACCTTTTGAAACCTCAATTCTGGTAGGAAATTCTTCTTTTAATTCTTCCAAATGAGTAATAACTAAAATCTTTTCAAAATCATTTTTTATAGCATCCAGTGCCTCAACTATTCTGGTTCTTCCTTGGGCGTCTTGTGTTCCAAACCCTTCATCAATTACTAAAAATTGAAGTTTAGCCCCAGCTCTGTGAGTTAATAATTTTGACAGAGCAAGACGGACGGCAAAATTAACCCTAAATTGTTCACCACCAGAGTAAGCTTCATAAGGTCTTTCTCCCATTTCATCAGAAATAATTATATCCAAAGTTTCTACAATTCCTTTTTCTCCACCGGATACTTTAGTTTTTGTTTCTCTTTGAGTTTGTAAACTTATTTTCATTCTTCCGTCTGATAATTTATCCAGTAATCTGTTTGCCTCATCCTCAATTTCGGGGATGGCAGTTTCGATAATCATAGCTTGGATACCTTTTTTACCAAATGCCAGAGCTAATTCTTCAAAGGACTCTTTTTCTGCTTTTAATAATGATTTTTCATCTGTTTTTATTTTTTGAGTTTTTTCCAGTTGGGCAGTTCTTGAGATAAGCTCATTAATCTGACCTAAAACTCCGTTTGCTTCTTTTTCTTCCTGTCTTTTACTATTTAATAAGTTTTCTGTTTCTAAAATATCCTTATTTGCTTCCATTATCTGATTTGATAAATCAGGATATTTGGCTATCTCTGCTTGCTGATCAGTTACTTGTTTATTTTTATTTTGATAAAGTGTTCGCATTTCTACAACAACTTTTTGTTCTGATTCAAGGGTGGCCTGAAGACTAACCTTCATTTCTTTTTGTTGCTGCAGTTTTTCTAGATTTAAAAGTTTAGTGATTATATCCCGATACTTTTGATCATCATAGCTCACGCTTTTTATAGAAGATTCTAAAACTTCCTTTTCTTTTTCTTCTGTAACAGTTGTTATTTTAGCTAGCTCTTTTTGTAAGTTTTCAATTTGGTTAGAAAGTTCCTGGTGAACGTGGTCTTTTTCAGTTTTACCTATTTCCTGTCCACAAGTAGGGCATTTAGCACCTTCTTTGTTCGCTTCTATTAGTTGTGATGAGAATTTTTCTATCTCTTTTTTAAATTGTTTGCTTTGCTGTTGTTTTAAATTAATAGCTCCCTGAATCTCTGATAATTTTTTTTCCAGTTCCAGTTTTTCTTGTTTTGCTTTTTCTTGTTTTGCTTTTTCTGCTTCCAAATCTTTTAAGGCTCCTAGTTCAGTATCAATATCTTTTAAGGATTCAAGCTGTTTAGTAATTTGTTCAATTTTTTCTTTTCTGGTTTTGCCCTGAGAAGCAATTTCATCTAGTTCTTTTTTATTTTGTAAATAATTTTGTTCTAATTTGATTCTTTGTTCAGAAGCTAGGGTTAAGGTTTCTTTTTGTGTCCTTAACATTTTTAATTTTTCATCAAATTCTTTTATCTCAGATTCTAATTTTAAGAGGGTTTCTTCAGCTACTTTTTTCTTTTCTGATCTTTCTTCTTTTTGGGTTAATTCTGCTTCAATCTCTAACACCTGGTACTCCAGAAGTTGTAATTTAGTTTGGATTTCCTTAACTTTTAATTTAGTTTTTTCTTCCAAAAGATCATAATGTGAAAGTCCCAAAATATCTGCCAATATTCTTTTACGTTCAGAAGCACCTTTGGTAGTAAATTCATCAGCATGCCCTTGTCTAAGAAATGCAGAGTTGGTAAATGTTTCATATGTTAAGTGAAGTGTGTTAATTATTTTTTGTTGAGTTGCTTTAATAGTGCCTTCTGTTAAATTGTGATTGCCGGATAAAAATTCAAGAGTTGTGGAGCCACCGCTTTTAATACTGCGTGATCTTTTTATAGTAAAAATATTTTCATCAAGTGCAAACGATAACTCAACACTCATTAATTGTTGACCTGAATGAACCAAAGCATCATTGTTATCACCCAAGCGGGAAGAACCCCATATACACCAGGTCAGGGAGTCCAGTATTGATGATTTACCTGCTCCATTAGAACCAGAAATAGCAGCCAGGTGAAATTTGGTAAATTCCAATTCTGGTACATCAGAGCCATAAGATGTGAAGTTGGTTAATTTTAATTTAGTAGGGATCATTTAACTTTCTAATACCTTTACTGCTAAGTTTTCTAATAATTTAATTTTTTCAGGAGAATATTGTTTGCTTTTAAAATATGTTTGTAAGGCCTCAAGTGGGGAAAGCCTTTCTACTTCAATTTGATTATCTAATTTTAATCTTTCTTTTCTTTCTACATTTCTGGAAATTCCTGCAATATTAAAAGCACTTGTAAGTGCTTTTTTAATTTTATCCATTTCTATTTGTTTTTCTAAATCAGCCGGGATATTGATAACTACTTTTACAATTGCATCATCAATTATATTTTTACTAATTTCTTTTAAAACTGTTTCAGTAGGATCTATATCTGTTGCCAAAAGATCAACGTTTATTGATAAAAACTTTCGGCAATTACTGGGAACTAATTTAAATGTAGCTTTTTTAGGAACAGGAATATCTATCATAATAAATCCCTTTTCTTCTTTGGCTTCTCCAAAATCTATTCTCTCTGGGGAGCCAGAATAAACTACTGGTGGATTACTGCTTAATATTTGATGTTTGTGAATATGCCCCAAGGCTACATAAGACAGCCTTCTGTCTGTTAAAAGTGATAAGGGGACAGTTACATCAGATCCTATTGCCAAACCCTTTTCAGAACCCATAGAGGATCCCTCTACCTCTAAGTGTCCAACTACAATAGCAGGGCAAGTCTCATCAATTCTTTCATAAAAAGATAATAATTTTTCTCCTAAATCTTTAAATTCAGTTTTGTGTAACCAGGGGGCAGTAATAACTTGCAACAAACCTGATTTAGTAGGGATTTTTAAAAATTCTGGCTTTCTTGAAACCCAAACATTATCAATTTCTAAGGCTGAATAGATATCTAAAGTATTAGCCTTGCCTTCTGCATTAGGGGTATCGTGATTTCCCACAACTAAAATAACTGGAATTCCTGCTTTGGATAATTTCTTAATCCTTTCCCCAAAACCTTTTTGTTGGGTGGGAGAAGGATCTCTGGTTTTATAAGCATCTCCTGCTAATAAAAAAGCATCAACTCCTTCAGAGATAGCAGTATCTACCATCAAATCAAATGTGTTAAAGAAATCTATTAGTCTTGAATCTAAGCCAGTTTCCGGGTCAAGTTTACTGTAGTTGCTCATACCAATATGTAAGTCACCAGTATGTAAAAGCTTCATGGTTTGGATTGTAACATCAGCAAGTTAAGTTAGAAAGAGAGAAGTTGACAGTTTAAGGTAAAGAGCAGACAATTTAAAAGATGTCAAAACAAAATGGTTTTACCCCAATTGCTGTAATAATTGCATTGGTAATTTTATTGGTTGCAGCGGTAGCAGGGATTATATTCTTTTCAAATAAAACACCACAGCCTGCACCTATCCAAGGTATCTTAACTGTTACACCAACTGTATCTGTAGTTTTATCCCCAACAGTTTCTGTTACATCTACTCCCACACCAACTAAATCTTATCCTGGAACTACCCAATATATTTCTCCAAAATTAAAAGTAGCTTTTAACTATTTAGTTAATCAAGATGGACAAAAGGCTTTGGTTAAGGAATCTGGTAGTAAAATATATGTGTATATAGAAGGAACGAGCTTTGATAAAGGGCAGTATGTAGAAGTTTTTAATAAAAATAAAAGTGATACTTTGGCAGAAGCTATTGAAAAACAATTTCTAGGTGGTATTTCTAAAACTGATTGTTTTGTAGCTCCTTATACTGTTAAATCCAGTCTTGCAAATTATTCTGCAGATACTATTTCTTATCCAAAAAATGCTGATTTAGGTCCTGGAGAGATTCCAGCTAAATGTCCACAAAAATATAGTGAGTCAAATGGAATTAGTTATTTTCTGGCAGATAGCAATCATCCAGATAAATTCCTCTTTTTTAGTATTGGTCAGTATGGTATAAGTGCAGGTAATAATATCCTGTGGCAGGATACTATTATTTTTACAGACTAACTTCTTAATGGATTTAAAACCTGGTATTGATTTTACTGCTGTTTCAGTTTCTTTCTATTGCCATAATGATGATGGGCTATTTGTGTTACATAAAAGAAGTGAAAATTGCAGGGATGAAATTGGAACTTGGGATTTTGGGGGAGGAAGATTAGAATTTGGGGAAGATCCTGAGGTAGGGGTTTTAAGAGAAGTTTTAGAAGAGTATGGAGTTGAGGGGGAAATTATAGAACAGCTTCCAGCGCTATCATTAATCCGGGAAAATAAGGGAATTACAACTCATTGGTTAAGTATTCCGTTTTTGATTAAAGTAGATATAACAAAGATTAAAAATGGTGATCCGGAAAAAATATCCGAGATAGAATTTTTTACTTTGGATAATTTGCCCCAACCATTACACAAAGGAGCAACACATACCCTTAAAAAGTTTGAAAAACATTTCGATAAGTATAAAAAATCTAAATCCGGTAAAAGTTAAAATCTCCAATTTTTTTATAAGGTTTTAGTTTTTGAAAATGATAAGTTTGAGTAATTATGATAGTTTTTTTCTTTAATTCTTTTGTTAGTTTTTCTTCTAGCTTTTTTACACCTTTTGTCAAAAGATAAATATAGATAATATTGGCGTCAGAATAATTTTTATTAAAAACATTACCGTGAATAAACTTTGTATTTGGTAAATTTAAATTTCTTGCTTTTAGTGCAGAATACCAAACACGTAAAATAGACTGTTCAATTCCCACCGCATCTGCACCCATTGATGCTGCTTCATAAACCACACGTCCGTCACCTGAGCCCAGTTCATAAAACTTTTTACCCTTTCTTACCCTGGCAAATTTAAGAACTTTATTTATATTTTTCATTTTAGTAGGAACATAAGGAGCGTCTGTTCCAGCTAACCATGATAAGGCTAGCGCGCAAAAAGGAAAGAAAAATAAACTAAAAATAATAAGATCTAGTGATGACATTAATTTGGTCTGATTAGCTTTAATAAAAAGACTTTTAAGGGTAACATAATATCCACAAAAGTAAAAGTCCAAAAAACGAGAGGATTAAAGACTAAATCATAGGTATCTATATATTCTACAAGTCTGGCTCCAGTGCCTGATTTAAACCTGGTAAAGCCTTTGTAGGAGTCGTTTTCAGGGGCATTTGGATCAGCAGCACCCCAAAGATCAAAATATTTAAGATTTAATTTCTTGCCAAATTTAATTGCTTCCCAGGCAGTTTTATTGGTTGCCATCACATTTTTATATTCTGCGGAAGATCCTCCATAAGGGTAATAAAGAGTGTCATGAAAGTTTACTAGCATCCAAGCATTTAAGGGGAGTGGTTTTTTTAGACCAGAGGGGGTGTAGAAAGCAATTGCTACTCGTGCCAGTCCTGCTTTTTTTAATATTTCCCAAATTTCTTTATGATATTGGGGAGTGTGTCCAAAATAATTTTGTCTGCTACAAGTTTCAAAAAATAGTTTTAAATAAATTTCAAAAGCTTCATCGTCAGTTCTTTCTTCAACAAAAACCCCGTGTTTTTCAGCAATTTTAATGTTATACCTAAACTTTTGATGCATTTTGCTTAGTATTTGTTGCTCATCCTGTGTTAAATCAATGACATAGTTATACTTTGTAAAATGAGGTTTAGGAGATTTTTTAAATCTTTTATCAACTGATATTTTATTCATTCCGCTTTCGATATTAGGCTCAATTTTAATAAATGCACAGTTTTCTTCTTTTCCAATTTTTATTAAGGCTTCGCCTAAGTTTTTATCAGGTACAGGCCCTTTGGCTAAATAACCTACCAAATAATTAGTAAATGGAATCTTATGAAAAGAAAGATGAAAGGCAACTTTTAGTTGACCATTTTCATATAAACCAAAACGTTTTAATTTAGTGCCGAGGTTTTGACGGAACTCCCCCCATTCCCATGATTGCACGATGTGAGTGACGCATTTATTATACTCGTCTTTTTGCTCGTTACTGATTTCTTTTAAATCCATAATTGTATTATATATGTATAGCTGAATTATTTGTCAGATAGATAAGAAGATGATATTATACAGACGATAAATTTGAAATGGAAATAACAAAGAAAACAATTATTATAGCAGTGGTCTCAGTAATTATAGTTGCAGTGATTCTTAGTGGAGTTTTCTATTTATTAAAGAATTCAAAACAAATAGTAAGTGGTAGTAAGAATACTAATCCCTTAGCAAGACTAGGGGTTATTACCAGTAACACTAGCCCTACACCAACTTCTACAGCACAAAATAATTCATTACCTGTAACTAATAATCAAACTAATCAAGGATCAACCAATACAAAAACATATCAAGGTATAAACTTTACTTTTCAATACCCTCAAAAATGGGGGATTTTAACTTGTAGTGATTCTCAAAACTTAGAGCTGGATCCTTATAATAGTAATGATTTAAGAAATTATTCGTGTGATCGGGCTATTAAACCAATTACTATTATTGTGTCTAATTCAGCTTTAAGTTGTGCAGGTGAGACAGTAAAGATTGGTAATAATACTGTAATTAGATCCAAAACAGAAACAGCTAACTGGCTTAAAAATCGCTGGTGTATTAATAAAAATGGCTTAAGCTTTGATGTTACAAATCGGGTTAATGGACAAGGAATAACTGGCACAGGTAAAGATGATTTTTCTTCTGATATTGAGACAATAATTAAATCTCTTTAAAACTCACTCTAAGACTTAGAAGATTTGGATGTTTGCTGCTTTTTTAATTTCCTGAAACTTCTGGCTGAAAACCTGATTTAGTTTTTGTGATCTAAGGTAGTCAGTTGCTTCTTTGGTCATTTCTGCTGGAGTTGATGATTGTAATTGCTCTTTATTTTCTTCAATGAACTTTGTTATTTCTTCTGCTGAAACAGAAGCTTCATTTTGATACATTTTTTCTAAGGATAGGGAAATTTTAATTTGTGTTCTTATACCAGTTCTTGTTTGGCCTTGTTGAGTTAAAAGAGAATCTAAAGCAGCAGCTCCACCAACTTGTTTTTCAATATCTGCAATTTTAGCATCTATTTCTGCTTCAGTAACTTTAACTCCTTTTTTCTGCGCTTCACCAAGGATAAGCTTTTCTTCGATAAGTTTTTCAACAGTTGTTTGATGGAATTGTTCGTCTTCTCTTTTTAATACTTCAAGATTTGTAATTGGGGCACCATTAACTGTAGCAGCAATAAAAAGGCCTTTTTTATATGATGCAATTAGGGCAATAATAATGATGACAATTGCCAAATAGATGAGTTTATTTTTTCTTAGTTGCTCTGGCTTTAGAAGAGAGTTAAGAGAGAAGCCTTTAGCGGAGGAGGCATAGATTTCAGAGTCATTGATCTCACTTTTAACCGGAGTCTTTTTGACTACTTTTTTCTTTGATACTTTTGCAGCTGGCATAATTGGGATAGTAACAAACTATAGTACTTTTTGACAAGGGGGCAAATTAGTCTATAAGGTAAATATCTGCAAACCTTGCACTCCATCCAGCTGTTCTGGCATCTTCAAATCCCAAATCAATAATATTTCCCTTTATTGCTCCGCCTGTATCACCTGCAACAGCCATACCATAACCAGGTACATAAAGTTTAGTTCTATATTTAATAACTTTTGGATCAACTGCAATCACTCCTTTGCCTTGTTTCATTCCAATTGAAGTCCATTCATTACAACCAGGACAGTGAGAATCATAATGAGTTGCCCAAACCCTCATTTTTTTCCAGTATCTAATTTCACCATCAGTTGTTTGTACAGTTCTCCATACTATTTTTGTTCCCCGGGAAATTATTTTATCTGTGGGTTCGGTAGTTTCTGTAGCAATGACTTCTCGGTCATATTCTGTACCTTGGTGATAGGTAATTTTAGTAATAGAAGTTTTTTTACCATCAACACCTTCTTCTAGAACTGTCTCTTCACCTGCCTCAGTTTCAGGGTCATCCTTGTAAGTAGTTTTATAGGGAATAATTTTGGATGTTTCTACTATTTTGTCCTGAAATTGAGAATCAGTCTTAATGGGCTGAGAAGCTTCATCATTGATTGCTAAAGGTGCTGTGTTATCGGCACGGGTTACAGGTATGTGATTATTAATAGCAATTGCTGCTATGACTAAAAAAGCCCCAAAAATAGTATAAATTATTCGTTCAGCCATTTATCATCATCTGCAAGAGTTGAAATATCTTCATCAGCTGCATTTAAAAATTGATCCCGATCCTGGTAATTGGTATTTGAAAGAACTAAGTCTTCCGGCAGATCAAGGATAAATCTTGATACCAGATTAGAACTTCTGGTTCCAAAAAACAATCGCTGTCTGGTATAGGTCATATAAAGGTGATTTTTGGCGCGAGTGATACCTACATAGCAGAGTCTTCTTTCTTCCTCCATTTCAGCTGGATCAAGGAGGCAGCGAGAATGGGGGAATAACCCTTCTTCCATTCCAACCATAAACACAACTGGCCATTCCAGGCCTTTGGCCTGATGAAGGGTGGTTAATGTAACAGCGTCCTGGGCATCTTTTTTTAACCGTTTAGATTTTTTATTTTTTTCATCTGTGGAAAATTCACTTTGGACTAAGGTCACAGTTTCTAAAAATTGCATAAGGTTAGGAAATTCTTCTGCTACTGATCCTAATTCTTTTACATTTTCTATTCTTGCGGAACCAACATCTGTACCATCATCTATATAATCGATATATCCTGTAACCTCAATGATTTGATTCATTAATTCTAGGGTGGTGAGTTTTTCTAAGTCTGGTTTTATTTTATCTATTAGCCCCCAAAATTTATTTGCCCTATTTTTACCAATTTTTTCAATTCTATTAATTGATAAAGAATCTTCAGGTGTAATTACTAAACGTAAATATGCCAATATATCTTTAATTTCTTTTCTTTCATAAAACCTCGTACCTCCGACTAAAACATAAGGAATACCGCTTTTTAAAAATATTTCTTCCAAAGCTCTTGATTGGGCATTGGTACGATAAAGCACAGCGAAAGAGTTCATGGTTAATGGTTCACGGTTCACAGCAGGAGTGCTTAAAAGTTGCTTAATAGTTGAAACAACAAACAATCCTTCTTCTGTTTCATTTCTAGTTTCTGCTAATTGAATTCTTTCACCACCACTTTTATCAGTCCATAACTTTAAGATAGGATGAGTTTGGTTTTTGGAAATTACAGAATATGCTGCATCTAAAATATTTTGAGTAGAGCGGTAGTTTTGTTCTAAGTTAAACACTTTAACATTGGGATAATCTTTTTGAAAATTAACAATGTTTCGAAAATCTGCCCCACGGAATGCATAAATTGATTGTGAAGCATCTCCCACAACGCAGAGATTTTTATAACGGTTGGCTAAAAGTTTTGTTAAAAGATATTGGACTGCATTAGTGTCTTGATACTCATCAACTAAAATATAACGGAATTGGATTTGATATTTAGTCAACACCTCAGGGAAATTTTGAAAAAGGTTAACTGTTAAGAGTAGTAAGTCGTCAAAATCAACTGCCTTATTTTTGGATAGAATTTTTTGATACTCCAAATAAATTTTAGCTACAGTTTCCTGAAAATATCCTCTGGCATATTGAGGGTATTCTAAAGCAGAAATCATCTCATTTTTGGCTCCAGAGATGGTGTTACGGATAGAAGAGGGAGAGCTTTTTTGAGTAGATAGATTAAGAGTTGCCATGGCTTCTTTGACTGCGTCTACAGCATCATTTTCATCATAGATAGTAAAAGTTGGAGATAAGCCTAAATAACTACCTTCCTTTCGCAAAATTCTGGCACAAAGAGAGTGGAAAGTTCCCATAATGGGTTGAGAGCTTTTGGAATAATCGCCCAAAAGACTTAATATTCTTTTTTTCATTTCCTCACTGGCTTTATTGGTGAAAGTGACCATAAGAATATTTTCTGGAGGAACTTTTTTTACCTGGATTAAATAAGCTACACGGTGGGTTAAGGCTTTAGTTTTACCGGAACCAGCCCCTGCTAAAATTAAAGTAGGTCCTTCGGTATTTTCAACAGCCTGACGCTGAATTGGATTTAGATCATCTAAAAGGGAATTGGGCATAAGTTTTTGTATCTTAACATCAACCATAAATATTGACAAAGCCCTATAGTAACATCTAAGATTGGAGTCAAATGGTAGGCAGTAATTTATTTCGAATTCCTACTTTGGGAAAAAGTAGCGATGGCTTCTTCCAGTGTTGGTATTGTAAAATTTGCAAACTTCGACCAGTCAATACTTTTACCGCTGTCCTGACCCAAAACACAGCCAAATTTTTCACTGGTTTCAAGCCAGGCGTTTGAAGAGCTGATACTGCTGTTTGAGGTAGCTAGAGTTTGGTTAGTTGGCGATCCATTTTTGGTGTATAATTTTTTACAATATCCCCATGGTTCACCATCGTGTTTTTTGGTGATTGGAAAAGCAAATTCCCAATTTATACATTTTCCACACAAAGTATACTCTTTTTGATTCTCCGTCATACTTTATATATTTACTTTATACTTATAGTAATATCAAGTCTTTACAAATCTGTTTTGAGTGATATTATTTTAGTCTATGAAAACTAAGTTACTGGATTTTTGGGCTCCATGGTGTGGTCCCTGTAATATGATGAAGCCAGTTATAGAAGAACTGGAAAAAGAATTAGGGGGTAAAGTAGAAGTTGTGAAGATTAATGTGGATGAAGATCAGCAGACTGCTTCTAAATATGGAGTAATGGGTATCCCAACATTCGTAATAGAAAAAGATGGCAAAGAAGTTGGAAGAAAAACCGGTTTTTGTGCTAAAGAAGAACTATTAAAGTTAATTAATGGTTAGTTTGGATAAACCGGAATTAACAAATTTTAAACAAAAAGTTATTCAGATTGTCAAAAAAATTCCCAGAGGAAAAGTTACAACTTATGGTACTGTTTCTACTTTAGCAGGTAACTTAAGAGGGGCTAGAATGGTGGGTGGAATATTACATTTTAATTCTGATAAATATGATTTGCCTTGGCACAGAGTAATTAATCGCGAAGGGTACATTTCAATTAAAAGACTTGAATATCCAAAAGAATTACAAAAGGCATTATTACAGCAAGAGGGTATAGAAGTTTCTGAGGGTTTCATTGTAAACTTAAAAAAGTACGGATGGTGGGGTTAAAATATGTGGATTATTGCAAATTGGAAATCAAATAAAAATATTACTGAAGCCCTGTCCTGGGTTGATGAAGTTGGTCCTCAAATACCTCGTAATGAGGCTTTAAAAGTGGTAGTTTGTCCAACAGTTATGTGTATAGAAGATGTAAAGAAGGCAGTGATTGTTAATGGATATCATTTAACGGTAGGAGCTCAGGATTTATCTTCATTTGATGAGGGTGCTTATACCGGAGAAGAAGCAGCCAGGATTTTAAAAGATGTAGTTGATATATCAATTTTAGGACACTCTGAAAGAAGACAGCATTTTAATGAAACAGACGAGACAGTTGCAGAGAAAGTCGCCCAAGCTAAACAATACAATATTGAATCACTTGTTTGTTGCCAGGATGAAAATACTCCTGTTCCCTTAGGAGTTAAACTTGTAGCTTATGAACCAGTTTTTGCTATTGGTACTGGTACACCTGATACTCCACAAAATGCCAATAACGTGGCTAAACTATTAAAAGATAAACATGGAAGTGAATTAGAAGTTTTATATGGTGGTTCAGTGACGTCTGAAAATGCAAAAGCATATCTTTCTCAGGAGAATATTTCAGGATTATTAATTGGTAAATCTTCTTTGGACACTACTGAGTTTATTAAAATAGTTGAAATTGCAGACAATCTTTTGTAATTTTCATGGCTGATATAAAATCATTACAATTAAATACTCATCATGATGATCAAGTTGGTGCTGAAAAACTTTCTAAAAAGAAAAACAACAGGAAAAAAATAAACAGGTTACTATTTTTGGCTGTTGTAGCTTTATTTGTAGGGGCTTTTTTTTGGAAAAATCCCACTACTACTTCTGTACTTCGTTATGTAACAGGCCAGAGAAGTTCTTTGCAAATAGAAAATGGGAAAGTAAATGTTTTACTTTTAGGTATGGCAGGGGGTACACATGATGGTGCAAATCTTACTGATACTATAATAATAGCTTCTTTTGATATTAAAACTAACACAGTAAGCCTTATTTCTTTGCCTCGGGATTTATGGTTAGAAAATGCAAAGTCTAAAGTAAATGCATTATATGAAAAAAAATCAGATGGAAATAGCGGATTAAAATATGCAGAAGAAAATTTTGGTTATATTGTAGGTTTTAATATTCCTTATGCTGTTAGGATGGATTTTTCAGGGTTTATCAAAGCAATTGATCTCCTGGATGGAATAGATGTGATGGTAGCAAATAGTTTTGATGATTATATTTATCCAGTAGAAGGAAAGGAAAATGATTATTGTGGATTATCAGAAAAAATGATGGATTTATCTGAATCGCAGGCAAAAGAACTGGGAGTTCAATCAGGTAGCCATCAGGTTTTAATTGCTGAAGATTCTAAAATTGTGGCTGCTTCAATAGAAGTTGGAGGTAAAATTAGTTATTCTGAAGATAATGTAGCAACATATTTTCCCTGTCGGTATGAACATATTTCCTTTAAAAAAGGCTTAATGCATTTAGATGGAACAACAGCTTTAAAATTTGTGCGATCAAGGCATGGAACAGACAATGAGGGTTCGGATTTTGCCCGGTCACGCAGACAACAATTGGTTTTACAGGCTTTTAAACAAAAAGTACTATCACTTGGAACATTGACAAATATTAATAAAATCACAGGACTGATTAAAACGTTTGGTGATAGTGTAGAAACTGATATTCCAGAGTCACAATACTTAGAATTAGCAAGTTTAATTAAAGGAACACAGGAAGTAAGGTCAACAGTTTTAAGCAGTGAAGGAAAAAACCCTTTATTAGTTAATCCTCCTGTTAGTGATTATGGAGCCTGGGTTTTAATTCCACCTAGTAATGATTTTACTGCCATCCATAATCATTTAAATGATTTTATAAATCAGATAGATACAAGTACAAAGTCCGCACAAATAAAAACTACAGCACCATGAAGATTGTTGTTTTAGCAGGTCCGGGTGAGGTAAATAAGCGCTCAGAGATGTTAAGCCTAAAACAAAAATTTCAAAGTGATGCAATCTATTCTTTTGATCTATCATCAGGAAATTTGAAAGATATAGAACAATGTTTAACCTCTCAGTCTTTATTTAATAACCTGGAGAAGCTTCTAATTGTTGAAAATACTCCAGATGATTTAGATTTAAAAAAGCTGGTAAAGAAAGATAATACAGCAACTATGCTTTTTTTAGCCTCGAATCCAAAAGCTGTTTCTAAATTATTAACAAGTGCTAAAGAGATAAATGCTAAAATTATGAATTTTGAGGCAGAAAAAGAAATTTCTGCTTTTTCCTACTTAGATGCTTTAATAGAGGGAAGACAGGAAGCTTTTGAGGAGATGCAAAAGCTGTTAAACATTTATGGGGGGATGTATGTTTTGGCAATGATTTATTATTTATTACGCCGAAATATGTTACCCATGCCTGCTTCAACCTTTATGCAAAAGAAAATTAAAGCTCAAAAGCAGAAGCTTACAAAGATTGATTTTGAAAACTTATATCAAATGATCATTAAAACTGATTTTTCTATCAAGTCAGGTAATTTGCCGGAGAATATTGCTATTGTAACTCTTACACAAAAGTTTGTGAATTATTTAAGGTAAGGTAAAAGTAAGTTTGCATCTTTTTGATCAATAACTTTATCATTATTTAGATCTGCTTTTGGGTTTTTTGTTTTATCAGAAAGTGATCCAAAGTTTTGTAGAATAAGACTTAAGTCAGTGAAATTAATAACACCATCACTGTTTGTATCAAATTTAACCATTTCAGCTGATAAAGAAGATGTTTTTGGAGTTATTTGTGGAGTTGTTTTATTGATTTGTGTTAAATCAACACTGGTTCCAAGTTTAATAGGGGGTAGGGATGTTTCTTGTGGTGGAATCAGAACAGTGGCTTCTGCTGTTGAAGCTATCCCTAGAATGTCCAGTTTAGCTTGAGTGGAAGATTGTGTTGTTGAGTTTTGTAATCTAATTCCTGATAATGGCAAAATAAAATTACCTCCTGTTTTGGTAATTGTTGCTAGTTTTTGTGCTTCAGGTAAATTTAAGATAATTATTGCTTCATCTAAAACAGAATTATTTTCATTGATAATCGTTCCTACTAAAGGTGGCCAATTAACACTTTGTGCTTCAGCAATAGTTTTAAAATTTAATGCTTCTTTTGGATATGTAATAGCTCCCGAATAAATTTGATAATAATAAGTTGTTTCAGGTTGTAAGTTAGTTAGAGTTACAAAATGGAGCTTATGAGGTGCTGGTGAAGCGAGATCCCTATCATCTAAAAAAAGTTTTCTTTCTTGTTGAGCAATTCCGGCTTTGATAAATCCGGTAGTTTGTTCATCAGTTTGCCAATAAATAGAGACTGAAGTGCTGTTTATGTTAACAACATTGACATTCTTAGGTTCAGAAGAGACTGCAGCTTTAGATTTTAGAGTTTGATTTTGGGTTACCAAAAATACTCCACCTACCAAACCAATAAGTAAAACTCCCATCCCTAAAAGAGTAGGAATCTTAATAATACCGTTATTTACTTTTGTGAAATAGAGTTTAAAGGTCATTGATTACTTTTATATCAAAATTAGGATTTATTGGCTCTGTTAAGCTTTGAACTTCAGGTGAAATTTGGTTTTTTCTTTGGGAATGAATAACTTCTGTTGTAAGCCAAATTAGGGCAGTTATAAATGTAGCAATTACGATATATAAAAAATATTTTCCTGACATATTTATTGTTTTAAATAATAACCTTTTCCAGTAATTGAAAGTGAAGTTCCGCCTTCGGCTGATTTATTAATTACTGCGTTTGTTAAATTAATAAATCTGGATGTCTTATTAAGGTTTTCTAAGATCGACAGCAGTTGGGTGTATGATCCTTGTGTATTAAGGGAAAAGGCAATTTCATCGATACTTTGTTTTGAATTTGGGTCTGTAGCATTTGTATAGATTGTAACAGGTTGAACTTGCAATGCAGATACTGATGCTATATTTGCAGCTGATGTTTGTAAATTGTTAATCAGATTTGTGATACCCGGGTCTTTTGGAAGTCTGTTATTAATCTTAACTAATAAATCTGGATCTAAATTTTCAATGTTTCTTTTACCTGTAGTTAGATCTTCTGACTTTTTTTGTAAGCTGACTAAAACTGCTTGGTTATCTTGAATACTTTTTTGTAATTCAATAATTGTCACTATTGTTGGTCTGATGGCAAAAATAATAAATATTATTAAAGATGCTAAGCTAAAAATATAAGGAGCAAAAGATCTGACATACTTATTGGTAATTACAGGCTTAATATAAACGTAATATCTGGAATATTTAGATGTTGCCATTGTTAGTTTGTCCTGCCTTTTGTACTAGCCAGAGTGCCTGTAATAGTGAACGTTGTTTGGTTTTCAAAAGAGATATTAGTTAAATTAATATCAGAAAAATTCGGATTTTTTTGGAGCTCTTTAATAAAGATAGAAAGTTCCATATTTGAGGGGGATTGTCCTGTTAAGGAAATGGTTGTTTTGGGATATGTTTGACTGCGGTCAAAAGATATATTAGTTAACTTAATGCTTTGAGGAATAATTTTGGAAAGATTATTTAGCGGTGAAATAAAATCAGCTTTTTCACTTTTTAATTTTGAAATACTATTAATTTGAAACTGAGTATTTTTAATAAGCAATTCATCTGCTTTAAGACTTTTGATATAAGGTATTTTTTGATTGTTTATTTGATCCTGTAAGTCAGATAAGTCACCATCTAATTTATAGCGGTATACAAAAGCACTGATTGTGATTATCTCCACAAAAATGACAATAAATTTTCCTGATGAAAGGGCCCATTTAATTAATTTAGAATAAAGTTTTTCTTTCTCACCATGATGAACTAAAAGATTTATATTAAACAGGCTTGGTATCTTTGAGGCAGACATATTACTAGTTTAGTATAAACTTCTGCGTAGGTCTAGGAGCCGACTTTTATTTGGAAGCGAGTAGTTTAGATAATCTTGATTTTAATCTTGAAGCTTTGTTTTTGTGAATTAATTTTACTTTGGCTGCTTTATCTAACGCTGAGAAAGCAGCAGTTAAGTTTTTTGCCACCGGGCTTCTTCTGGTAGTTTTAACGGCTGTCTTCACGCTTTGTGCCCGCTTTTTATTGCGAGCTGTTCTGACTTTATCTTTTCTAACCTTTTTAATAGCTGATTTAATAATTGGCATTTTATTTTTTCCTTTGAAATGCTAATTTCAAGCTTTGCTTAAGACGAAGTCGCAAGCAATGCTTATAATTGGCATTGTGCTTGGTATGGTATCACAGGTATAGCGCTTTCGCAAGCTACTCTGCTACAATTTCAACTATGGTTAAGAATTTATTCTCACTTCTTAATACCAGACAGAACTCTATTTTGTCTGGCGCTTTTGTTTTAATGGTTACAATTGGTGCTTCCAAGGTGTTGGGTTTAATCAGGGATAGGTTGTTGGCGCATACATTTTCTCCTGATCAAACAGCTGTATATTTTGCTGCTTTTAGATTGCCGGATCTTTTATTTCAATTATTTATTTTTGGAGCTGTTTCTGTGGCTTTTATTCCTGTCTTTACTGATTATTTACATAAAAAATCGGAAAAAGAAGCTTTTGAATTTGCTTCAGATATTTTAAATGTTGTACTAATTCTTTTCGCAATTGTGACAGCAGTCTTTTTTATATTTGCTGGTCCTGTGACAAGCCTAATAGTTCCGGGTTTTTCTGAAAGTCAGAAAGAATTAGCCACAGGATTAACTAGAGTTATTATAATTGGTCAACTCTTACTAGTAATCGGGGCTTTTTTTGTAGGTATTTGTCAGGCTTACCAACGATTTATTATTCCGGCTTTGGCTGCTGTGTCCTATACGATTGGAATTATTATTGGAATAGTTTTTCTATCACCTTTTTTTGGTATTTTTGGACCAGCTTTTGGTGTAATCATTGGAGCTATTTTACATATCTTTACTCAAATGTCCTTAGTTTCAAGTTTAGGTTTTAGATACCGTTTTAAGTTAGACGTTTTTAATGAAGGAATTAAAGAGGTGTTAAGGATGATGAGTATCAGGACACTTGGTATTGCAGCAGAACAGCTGAATGAAACTGTGGGAGTTATTTTGGCCTCCCTTATTTCTACTTCTTCAGTAACCTATTTAACTTTTGCCCAGCACTTACAAGCAGTCCCAATTGGACTTTTTGGGGCAACTTTAGCTCAGGCAGCTTTGCCTGTTTTATCCAGAGAAAAAACTACAGGGGAAGATGATTCATTTAAGACAACACTGCTCACCACCCTGCATCAGATTATGTTTTTATCTTTACCTGCAGCTGCTATGTTGATAGTCTTGCGAATTCCTGCAGTAAGGTTGGTTTTTGGAGCTTCGCAATTTGACTGGAGTTCAACAGTCTTAACTGGAACAACTTTAGCCTGGTTGGCAGTTGGATTAACTGCTCAATCAATGAATCTTTTGTTGATTAGAGGTTTTTATGCTTTAAAGGATACCAGAACTCCGGTAGTGGTATCTGTTGTGGCAGTGGTTATCAATGTTGTTTTAAGCTATGTTTTTGTAAAAAATCTAAACCTGGATGTTTGGAGTTTGGGTTTATCTTATGCAATTTCTGCCAATGTTTCTTTAATCTTTTTGGTATATGCTCTAGGTTATCGTACTGGGGGATTTAACCAAAAAGATTTATTTATACCTGCTGTTAAGATGTTATTTGCAGCAACAATTTCTGCCCTGGTTATTTATATTCCTCTAAAAGGTCTTGATTCTCTAATTTTTGATACTACTAAGACTATAAATTTAATTGTTTTAACTTCTATTGCATCTTTCTTTGGTTTGTCTACTTATGTGTTTTTGGTTTGGATTTTGAAAGTTAAGGAGCTGGAAACTTTTGGAGCTTTACTTAAAAAGGTTTATCAGATGAAATGGATGGGAAGTGCAAAGAATGATACTTTACCAAATCCTCCGGACACCACCACTTCTCTTTGAGGCTCAACTCAAGTACAATTCACCTTATGAACATTAGGAATTTTTCGATTATAAGTCTACTCCTCGCTTCGTTCGGAGATCTTGTGATGGAAAAAAGGAATATAAAATGAACATCAGAAATTTTTCCATCATTGCTCATGTTGATCATGGTAAATCAACTCTTGCAGACAGGCTGTTAGAAATAACAGGGACTGTTACTGGCGGAAAAATGCAGCCGCAGCTTTTAGATTCACTGGCTTTGGAGCGTGAACGGGGAATAACAATAAAGTTAGCTCCTGTAAGAATGAACTATACCTTAAATGCTAAGCTATATACCCTTAACCTTATTGATACCCCAGGTCATGTGGATTTTTCCTATGAAGTTTCACGAGCTTTAGCAGCTGTGGAAGGAGCGATACTTTTAGTTGATGCAACTCAGGGGATTCAAGCTCAAACTTTATCTCACGGTTTGGCTGCAATGGAACAGAATTTAATTTTAATACCAGTGGTAAATAAAGTTGATTTACCACAAGCAGATGTTGAAGGTGTAGAAAAACAACTAATAGATACTTTTGGTTTTGATAAGGAAGATATCTTACATGTATCAGGAAAAACAGGGGAGGGTGTGGCAGAACTCTTGGAGGTAATAGTAGGAAAAATTCCTGCTCCAAAAGTAGAAGTAGATAAGCCCTTAAAAGCTTTAATTTTTGATTCCTTTTTTGATTCTTTTAAAGGAGTTATTGCTCAAGTTAAAGTGGTGGAGGGAAAAGTACCTGAAACTAATAAAAAAATAAGGTTTGTGGCAACAGAAGCAGAGGGAGAAATTTTAGAAAAAGGTTTTTTTGGTCCTGCTTTAACTCCCGTAGAAAATTTAGAGTCAGGAGAAATTGGTTATATTGCCACAGGTATTAAGCAACCAGATTTAGTTAAGGTGGGAGATACAATTGCTGAAATTGGAACCGATGTTTCATTGCTTCCAGGTTATAAGCAAGTTAAACCAATGGTTTATGTGGGGCTTTATCCAATTGAACAAGCAGAATTTCATGATTTAAAAACTGTTTTAAGCAAATTTAAGTTAACTGATCCGGCTTTTTCTTATGAAATAGAGCATTCCCAAGCTTTGGGTGCAGGTTTTAGGTGTGGATTTTTAGGATTACTTCATGCAGAAGTTGTTCAGCAAAGATTGTCTGAAGAATTTAATATGGATCTTTTGGCAACTACCCCTTCTGTTGAGTATTTGCTTGATGGAAGTCCTATTACCAATCCAGCTGATTTACCACAAGGGATAAACCTGGTTAATCTACAGGAACCATGGGTAAAGGTAAGGATTTTTACACCACAAACATACCTGGGGAAAATAATGGAATTAATGTCTGAAAAACGTGGGTTATACCAAAACCAGACTTATTTTGGTACTCAGGTAGAATTAATATATGAGATGCCTTTATCAGAAATGATTACAGATTTTTATGATAAGTTAAAGTCTGTGTCAAGCGGTTTTGCTTCTCTTGATTGGGATTTTATAGAATTTCGGGATTGCGATGGAGTGAGGGTAGATATTTTAGTGGGAGGGGAAAAAGTGGATGCATTATCAATGATTGTGGTGAGATCAAAAGCAGAATATATAGGGAGACGTTTGGCAGAAAAGTTAAAAGAAGTCTTGCCAAAACAAAATTTTGCCATTGCCATTCAGGCAGTGATTGGAGGAAATATAATTGCTAGAGAGACAGTGTCACCTTTTAGGAAAGATGTGATAGAAAAACTTTATGGAGGAGACAGAACCAGAAAAGATAAGTTACTTGATAAGCAGAAAAAAGGTAAAAAGAAAATGAAGATGATTGGTAGAGTTGAGATTCCCCAAGAGGCATTTTTAAGTATTCTTAAAAGCTAATGTTGAATACCCAAAGATAAGTTAAAATATACTTGATGAAAGGGAAGATTATTTTAGTAGTAGCGGGACATCCAGATGATGCAGACTTTGGCAGCGCAGCTACTGTTGCTAAGTATGTTTCTGAAGGAGCTACTGCTTATTATTTAATTTGTACTAATGGGGCTAGGGGTAGTAGAGGTCATAAAATTGATTCTCAAAGATTGGCAAGAATAAGGAAAAAAGAACAGCTGGCAGCAGCAAAAGTTGTTGGAGTAAAGGAAACCTTTTTTCTTGATCATGCTGATGGAGAGCTGGAAGCAGACTTACATTTAAAAGAAGAAATTGTTAAGTTTATTAGAAAGCTAAAACCAGATATAGTTTTTACTCATGATCCTACCTGGGTATACGATATTAGAGAAGGTATCGCTTTCATTAATCATAATGATCACAGAAAAGCTGGAATTGCCACGATTGATGCAGTTTATCCTCTTGCCCGTGATTTAGCATCTTTTCCAGAACATATTGAAGAAGGATTGGAGCCTCATAAAGTAATAGAACTATATTTAGTTAGCTTCAATAACCCTAACTTTTTTGTTGATGTGACAAATTTTTTTAATATAAAATCTAAGGCAGTTTTAAAACATAAAAGCCAAATTGATGATCCAAAACAAACCAAAGACTGGTTGAAAAGTAGGCTGGGCGAGTTGGGTAAACAAGCAGGCTATAAATATGCAGAAGGCTTTATAAGACTTGTACTTCGCTAACTATGAAAGTCATAAATAAAGAAAAATATTTAAATAATGTAGAAGAGAAACTTGTTGAGGCTGGGAAGCGTTTGGATGCTTTAAGGCATGATCGTTCTCCAAACAGTTCTGAGTCGGGACATGAAGCAATTCGGGAGAATGTTGAAAGAGAGATAATTATTCAGGAAAATGTTGTTAAGGGTCTTGAACAATTTAAAGAGTTTTTGAAATTAAGTACAGAAAAAACTCGAGTTGAAGAAGGGGCGCAATTTACTGTTAAATTTGATTCAGGAGAGGTAATTGATGATGCTATTTTTGCGCCATTAACTGTGGCTTTGGAAAAAGTGCAAATTATTACACGTAAATCTCCGTTGGGGGAAGCAGTCTACGGCAAAAAAGAAGAAGATGTCTTTAGCTATCAGGTAGGAGAGCAGGTAGTTTCGGGAAGAATCACAGCTGTTAAATGATGGATTCATCAAAACTATTGACAAAATTTAGCAGTCTTGATATATTAGTGCTAATAGATCGATGGGTAAACACCTTCGGCCTATAAAAATGAATTTATGTCAGAATTATCTGATCGTCAGCAACAACTATTAAAAGCAATCATAGAAGCTTATGTTAAGAACGGCGAACCAGTTTCTTCTGATTTAATTGAAAAGGGATCATCGCTTGGAGTATCCCCTGCTACCATCAGAAATGAGATGGTAAATTTAACTGAAAAAGGGTTCTTAAAACAACCACATGTCAGTGCAGGGAGGGTCCCAACAGCCATGGGTTTTCGTCTCTACATTAATGAAATAATGAAAGAGAAACAATTATCTGTGGTAGATGAGGTAAGCATCAGGCAACAAATGATGGATGCCCGGGCACAATTCAACCGAATGGTGCATGTTGCCACTAAGGCTTTGGCTAAAAAATGTGACACTTTAGCAATTGCCATTAATGGTGATGATATTTATTACACCGGTGCAGCTAGTATTTTAGATTTGCCGGAGTTTTTTGATATTGATGTAACAAGATTTGTTTTATCAATGTTGGATGAGCAGGCAATTTTAGAAAAAGTTTTTAGTATGGCACAAGGTGAACAACCTTTGCATATTATTTTTGGAGAAGAGACTGAGTATGAACATTTGATTCCTACCAGCTTTGCTTTTCTAAATTTTGAAACAGGAAGAAAGGATTTAGGAATTATAGGAGTAATTGGACCAAACAGGCTCAATTTTCCGGTAGTTATGCCTTATCTGCGCTATATTGGAGAAGTTTTAACAGAAGCAGGTCAGATTAGGTAATTTATAAATAAAATGGCTAAAAAACAAACACAATTAGAAGAGTTAGGATTAAAAGTACAAAGCCTGGAAGATCAGCTAAAGCGTGCTGTGGCTGATTATCAAAATTTGGAAAAGAGAATTCAGGATGGAAGATCAGAATTAACCAAATGGGCAAGTGGTGATTTGGTAATGAGAATTTTACCAACGCTAGATCATTTGGATACTGCTTTAGGTGGGGCCAGTGAGGGTGATAAAGCATCAGGTTGGTATAAAGGAGTGGAGCTGGCAGTTAAAGAATTTAAAAAAGTATTGGAAGAAGAAGGATTGCAAACAATTAATATTCAGATCATGGATGAATATGATCCAAGGTTAGCTGAAGCAGTCGAAACAAAAGAAGGAGAAGAGAATAAAGTTTTAGAAATTGTACAAAACGGTTATAATATGAATGGAAAAGTTATCAGACCAGCCAAAGTGGTGGTCGGAAAGAAAGAAAACTAATATGGCAAAAATAATAGGTATAGATCTTGGAACAACAAACAGCTGCGTTGCGGTGATGGAAGGTGGTAAACCTAAAGTCATCCACTCTGCCGAGGGAGAAAATACTATTCCTTCAGTGGTCAATCCTATTAAAAATAACGTAGGGAGAGTAGCAAAACGACAATCAATCGTAAATCCTAAAGAAACTATCTTTTCCGTCAAACGTTTGATGGGAAGAAAATTTGATGATGCTGAGGTTCAACGGGATATTAAATGGCTTCCATACAATATTAAATCCGGTAAAAACGGCATGGCTGTTGTTGATGTTGAAGGTCATGAATATACTCCTCAAGAAATTTCTGCTCAGATCTTACAAAAAATTAAAGCAGATGCTGAAAGTTATTTAGGGGAAAAAGTTACTGAGGCAGTAATTACAGTACCAGCATATTTTGATGATGCTCAAAGACAGGCTACTAAACAGGCAGGAGAAATTGCTGGTTTAAATGTTCAAAGAATTATTAACGAACCAACTGCTGCAGCGCTGGCATATGGTTTGGATAAACAAAACGCTCACACTATTGCAGTTTATGATCTTGGTGGAGGAACTTTTGATGTTTCTATTTTAGAACTTGGTGATGGGGTTTTTGAAGTTAAATCAACTAATGGCGATACTCATTTAGGAGGAGACGATTTTGATCAAAAAATTATTGATCATATGGCAGATGAGTTCAAAAAAGAGCAGGGAATTGATCTAAAATCAGACAGACAGGCATTACAAAGACTCCGAGATGCAGCTGAAAAAGCCAAAATTGAACTTTCTTCTTCAACTGAAGCAGAAATTTCTATTCCTTTTGTAACAGCAGATGCTTCTGGTCCAAAACATTTGGAAATGAAATTATCCAGAGCAAAACTGGAAGATTTAGTAAAAGAGTTGGTTGATAAGAGCTTTGATGCTGTTAAAAATGCTCTGAAAGATGCCAAAGTGGATGCAAAATCTGTGGATGAAGTAATCTTGGTCGGAGGAATGACTAGGATGCCGTTGGTCCAAAAGGCAGTGCAGGACTTTTTCGGAAAAGAACCTCACAAAGGTATTAATCCGGATGAAGTAGTCGCTGTGGGAGCTGCTATTCAGGGAGGGGTTTTGGGTGGAGAAGTTAAAGATGTGTTGCTTTTGGATGTGACCCCACTAACTTTAGGAATTGAAACTTTGGGTGGAGTTAGAACTCCGTTAATAAATAGAAATTCAACCATTCCAACTTCAAAAACAGAAGTATTTTCAACTGCAGCTGATAATCAAACTCAGGTGGAAATCAATGTATTACAGGGGGAGCGAGAAATGGCAGCAGATAATAAAACATTGGGTAGGTTTGTGCTTGATGGTATTCCACCAGCACCTAGGGGTGTACCACAAGTAGAAGTTACTTTTGATATTGATGCCAATGGTATCTTGAATGTTTCTGCCAAAGATAAAGCCACCGGAAAAGAGCAAAAAATAACCATTACTGGTTCAACAGGACTTTCTAAAGAAGATGCAGAGCGTATGGCTAAAGAAGCTGAAGCTCATGCAGAAGAAGATAAAAAGAAAAAAGAAGAAATTGAGGTTAAAAATCAGGCTGATACTTTAATTTATACAACTCAAAGATCTATTAAAGATGCCGGGGATAAAATGCCTGTTGAAACTAAAGAAGATTTAGAAGGAAAAATTAAAGAATTGGAAGAAGCAGTAGCAAAAGGTGATAAAGATGAAATCAAGGCTAAATCAGAATCTTTATCAGAGGCCTTATCTAAATTTGGTCAGTCTCAATATCAACAGCCAGGCGCTGAAGGTCAACCAGAACCGGAGATTAAGCCTGAAGAAGAAATTGGACCAAAAGAAGAAGATGGTAAAGCTGAGGCTGTTGAAGGAGAAGTGGTAGATGATGGCAGTACAAAAAGTTAACCAAATTTCTCAGTGAAAGGTTGGTTTAGCCTCGGGAAACCGGGGCTTTTTAATTATGAATAAACTAAATACTATAAATTTAAAAGGCTTTGACATTCAGTTTCAGACTCAGCCTGGAGTTTTTTCAAAAGCAGGTTTAGACGATGGAACAAGATTACTAATTGATAATTTAGAGATTGAGGATGGAAGTTTATTGGCAGATTTAGGAAGTGGTACCGGTATTTTAGGTATTACTTGTGCTTTACTTAATCCACATGGGCATGTTCATTTACTTGATGATCATGTAAGGTCAGCAAAATTAACAAAACAAAATATTGAGATTAATAAACTAAGAAATGCAGAAGGCTATTTAAGCGATCTTTTTAGTGAAGTAGATAATCGAACCTATCATCAAATTTTTTCTAATCCTCCAGCTCAGATGGGCAATGATTTTCTGGAAGAAGTTACCACTCAGTCCTTTAAACATTTGAAAGAGAATGGAATATTATGGTTTGTGGTGCCTCATCATCTTAAAAATGTGATAGAAAAGTTGTTTCAAAATGTTTTTGGAAACTGTACAATTGTGGCGCACGGCAAAGAACATATTGTTCTGAAAGCAAAAAAATAACATGGCTACCAAAAGAGATTTTTATGAAGTATTAGGCTTAAAAAAGAATGCGAGTGAGGCAGAGATTAAATCTGCTTATCGAAAGTTGGCCAGAGCCCATCACCCTGATGTGGATAAAACTGCAGGAGCAGAAGCCAGATTTAAAGAAATTTCAGAAGCCTATCAGGTATTATCTGATCCACAGAAAAAAAGTACATATGATCAGTTTGGCTCGGCTGCTTTTGAACCTGGTGCAGGTGGAGGTCCTGGGGGATTTGGGGGTGGTGCTCAGGGTAATCCTTTTGGTGGGTTTTATTATGATTTTTCATCAGGAAATAGATCATCACAAGGTCAGGATTTTGGTGGATTTGAAGATCCCTTTTCTCTTTTTGAACAAATCTTTGGTATGGGAAATATGGGAGGATTTAGTGGAAGAGCACAAAGACAAAATCCTACATATCAATTGGAAATTGATTTTGAAGATGCTGTCAATGGAGGTACTAAACATGTTCAAATTCCGGCTGAGAATGGTCATAAAAGAGAGCTAACCATTAAGATTCCACCTGGAGTAGATAATGGAACTAGAATGAGGTTTGAGGATGTGGATATTATTTTTAGATTACGTCGTCATCCGGACTTTTTAAGAGAAGGCTCAGACATTTTTTCTGACATTTTATTAAACATTCCACAACTAGTTTTGGGGGATGTAGTGGAGGTAAAAACTGTTTGGGGTAAGGTTAAATTAAAGGTTCCAGCTGGCACAGAACCCGGAGCTTTAATTAGAATTAAAGGCCAGGGAATGCCTAATTTAAGGGGAAGTGGTCGAGGAGATCATTTTGTCAGGGTAAAGTTAGAAGTTCCAAAAAAGCTAACAACAGAAGAAAAAGATTTATATGAGAAGCTTCTTAAACTAAAACCCAAAAAGAATTGGTTTTAACTAAATATTTAATCTTTTTAATAATATTTTCTTTCCTGCTTCAGTAATTACAATATAAGCCAAAGAGAGGCAAAACAGGAAAAGGAAGAAGATAGGGTGTAGGGGAGCAAAACCTAAGGATGAGGCAAGGGGTGAATAAGGTAGGTATATACTAAAAACCGTAATCAAAAAGCATGTTCCAAGTAGCCAGCCACCTGGTTTACTTTTATAAAAAGGTACTCTATTAGTTCTAATAACAAACACCACAATCATTTCTGAAATCATAAATTCCAGAAAAATACCAGTTTGAAAGTGTTGAGGGGTAGCATGAAGAACAGTTCCTAAAAATAAGAAAGTAATTCCCACAAATAAAGCACTTAATACCCCAAAAAAGATCATGTAGTTTTTAATAAAACCTAAATCCCAATGTTTTGGTTTAATAACTGATTCAGGATCAACATTATCTGAAGTAATCGTCATCTGAGAGATATCATATAAAGTATCCTGCAGTAATAGCTGGGAAGGAGTAATTGGTAAAAAGGGCATAAAAAATGAAGCCCCCGCTAGTGAGATCATTTCTCCAAAATTAGAACCTGTATAAGTAAGAATATATTTCATAGTATTACTAAAGACTTTTCTGCCTTCAGCAATTCCATTAAGGACAGTTTTTAAGTCTTTGCAGAGCAAGACTACCTGGGCAGTATCTTTGGCTACGTCAATTGCAGAATTTACACAAATCCCCACATCAGCACTATGAAGTGCTAAAACATCATTTATTCCATCTCCCATAAAACCCACAGAATGTCCCATTTTTTGTAATGTTTGAATAATTTTTAGTTTTTGCTCAGGAGTAACCCGACAAAAAACAGTTGTTTTACTGGTAAGATTTTTGAATTCTGCCTCGCTTAGAGTGTCAATTGCTTCACCCTGGATTATTTTACCCACATCCAGACCAATGTCTTTACAGATTTTGGCAGATACTAATTCATTGTCCCCAGTCAGAATTATAATTTGAACATTTAAGTTCTGAAGTTGATCCAGTGCTTCTTTAGCGCTAGTTTTAGCAGGGTCAGAAAAAGTAATAAATCCCTCAAAATCAAGATGATCTACATCATCAAAACTATATTCTTTTTTGTTATTTATTTTTTTAGAGGCAATGGCGATAACGTTATATCCTAAAGAGCTTAAATTTTCATATTTTTTTTGTAAAGTTTGATGTGAACCAACTAAATTAAAAATTACTTCAGGAGCTCCTTTGGCAATTAAAGTTCTGGTTCCACCTTCTTCAATAACTGTAAACATGAGCCTTTTTGAATAATCAAAAGGTTCTTCAAATACTTTGTTTGCTTTAATAACTAATTTAGCATGATTAGTTTGTACATATTCCCAAAGGGCAGTGTCATATGGTGTGCCTATAATTTTATGGTGTACTAAGGCAGTATTACAAATTAATCCAAGACGTAAAACATTCTCATCCTTCATGCCTTTAACATTAAGATAGTCTGCTACAGTAATTTTTCCTTCAGTAAGAGTACCTGTTTTATCAGTACAAAGTATGTCGATATTACCCAGATTTTCAATGGCAATTAATTGTTTAACTAAAACCTCTTTTTTGGCGAGTTTATCAGCACCATGGGCGAGTGCAACAGTGACTAATACCGGCAATAATTCAGGAGTCAAACCAACAGCAATAGCCAGGGAAAAGAGAACTGCATCCAATAAATTTTTCCCTAATATTACATTGGCAGTAAAGCTGGTAAGAGAAGTGATAATCATTATCCAGGTTAATAATCCTCCATATTTGGCCAGGCCTTTTTGAAATGAGGTTTCTGGTTTAACATAAGATGTATCTGTGGCTATTTTGCCAAATTCACTATTTTTACCAACTGCAATAACCACCCCTCTGCTTGATCCAGCCCGTACTGTTGTTCCCATGAAGGCAATATTAGTCATGTTAGTTTGGTTTAAGTGATTGGATGCAAGTGGATTTTCCTGCTTTTCAACAGGGATACTTTCACCAGTAAGTGTTGATTCATCTATTTCTAAGTTTGCAGTGAAAATTAGCCTTAAATCAGCGGGTACAATACTACCAGGTGCAAGTAAAACAATATCACCCACTGTAATTTGATCATTTGGTATATCCATTTTTTCCCCTTTTCTAATGACTAAGGCACTAAGGGAAACTTTTTTTAGAAGTTTAACAATGGCACGGGCAGCAAAATATTCATTCCAAAAGCCCAATATAATGCTGGCTAAAATAATGCCAAAAATATAATAAGAACTTACCTTTTCACCCAAAAGTAGGGCAATGATAGTGGTGGCAGTTAATATAATAATTAAAGGGTTACTGGTTAGTTGGCGGAGTAAAATCTGTAATGGATTTAAAGAATGGTTTCTTATTGTATTGAGTCCCCATTGTTTATGTCCTTTGGTTACTTCTTCCGGACTTAATCCATCTTCACTGGTTTGGAAACTTTCAAAAACCTCTTCTTTCGTAAGCTGCCAGGGTTGCTGTGGTGATTTGGGCATAACATAATTATGCCATAACATATTCTTCTTTTTTATACTCTATTAACCCTAGCCTCATTCTTGACTTAATAAAGCAGAAAGACTAAAATGACTGTGTTAATAGATAAGGACTTATGAAGGTGGGCCTGGTCCCGCCTTTTTTAGAAAATATGGCAATACAAGCTAGAACAGAATTTGCAGCAGCATTAAATCAATTAGCCTCTGAAAAAGGGGTGGATGTTAACGTGGTAATTGAAGCTATTCAACAAGCTGCTTTAGCAGCTTATAGGAAAGAATTATCCTTAGAAGGCACAGAAATTCCAGAAGATTTTGAGGATTTTACAGCTGAAATTGATCCTGCAAGCGGTGAAATTTCCATTATGAAAGGTTCAGAAAACATTACCCCTCCTGGTTTTGCCAGAATTGCTGCTCAAACAGCTAAACAGGTAATTTTACAAAGACTACATGAAGCAGAAAAAGATGCTATTTCTGATGAATATGAGAAAAAAGTAGGCACAATTATTTCCGGAACTATTCAAAGACAAGAAGGAAACACTTATTTTGTTGATTTAGGCAGAGCTGAAGGTATTTTCCCAATTTCTGAACAAACCAGAGATGAATATTATCACCAAGGTCAGAGAATGAAATTCCTGATTAAGGAAATCAGAGAAGGCAGACATGGACCAGAAGTTGTTTTGAGCAGATCTGATGTTAATTTAGTTAAAGGCCTATTTGCTTTAGAAGTACCAGAAGTACAAACAGGTTCTGTAGTTATTAAAGATGTAGCCCGTGAAGCTGGTTCCAGAACCAAGATTTCAGCTGTTTCTACCCAAGAAGGTGTTGATCCAGTTGGTTCTTTAGTTGGTCAAAAAGGAGTTCGGGTTCAGGCTGTTATGAATGAGCTTGGAGAAGAACGAATTGATATTATTTCCTATTCAGAAGATCCTGTTAAATATATTGCTTCAGCTTTGTCACCTGCTAAAGAAGTAACAGTCAGAATCGAAGAAAATGAAGGTGAAAAATTAGCTAAAGTAAAAGTTCCAAATACTCAATTATCATTGGCAATTGGAAAAGGTGGTCAAAATGTAAGATTGGCTGCAAGACTCACAGGCTGGAAAATTGATATTGAAGGTCTGGAAGATTTAAGAGAGCAAAGAGAAGCTGAAGTAGAAAAGTTAAAAGCTGAAAAAGCAGCAGAGCCTAGTGAAGAAGAAAAAGCTGAAAATCGTGAAGAGGTAGTTGAGGCTGTGGAAGAAGAAATTGATAAAGCTGTAGAAGAAGAGTCTTTGGATAATGCAACAGAACCAGAACCAACTGCAGAAGAAGCAGCTCCCGCTGCTGCTCAAGCTGAAAACGATATTGAAGAAGCCGATCAGGCTAAGCCTAAAGAAGAAAAATCAGAATAATGAATAAAGTTTAACTTTTAATTCACATTCTTAATCTTCGAAGGGCCGCCTCAAATCAGGCGGTTTTTTATAACTACGAAAGTAGTTACAAGACTCTGACAGTGTAAACTGGCAGAGGAATTATTTTTAAAGGAGAAAAATATGTCAGAACAATTAAGACCACCAGTAGTAACAATTTTAGGCCATGTTGATCATGGAAAAACTACCCTGCTCGATTATATCCGCAAAACCAGAGTAGCAGCTGGAGAACACGGTGGAATTACCCAGGCTATTGGTGCTTATCAGGTGGAAGCTGAAGGGAAACTAATTACTTTTATTGATACCCCAGGGCATGCTGCTTTTGAAAAAATGAGATCCAGAGGAGCGGAAGCTGCTGATATTTCAGTGCTTGTGGTGGCAGCAGATGATGGAATAATGCCACAAACAATAGAAGCTATTAAACATATCCAAAAAGCACTTACCCCTATGATTGTGGCTGTTAATAAGGTTGATTTATCAGGACTTGATATTAAAGCCACTGTAGAAAAGATTAAAAGACAACTTTCTGATCAAAAAGTATTGGTGGAAGAATATGGGGGAGATGTACCAATTGTACAAATTTCTGCCAAAACAGGGGCAGGTGTGCCTGAACTTTTGGAAACCATTAATTTAGTAGCAGAAATGAATGAATTTAAGAGTGATCCAGAAAAACCAGCCACTGGTGTAATTCTGGAAGCTAATTTGGATAAATCCAAAGGGTCTGTAGCTACAGTATTAGTTAGAAACGGATCTTTAAAGAAAGGTGATGTAATAAAAGCCGGAAATTCCAGTGGAAAAGTTAGGGGAATGTTTAATTTTGCAGGAAAACCTTTAGATGTAGCCCTACCTTCTACTCCGGTTGAAGTTTTAGGCTTTGAAACAGTGCCAGCAGTAGGTTCACGGGTTAATGAGGCAGAGGAAGAAAAAGAAGAAGCTAAACGTAAGTTTTCCAGCCTTGTTGATAAATTAAAAAATAACCAGGAAGAATTATTAACTGTGGTAATTAAAGCTGATAAACAAGGATCAGTAGAAGCTGTCAGAGATATTTTGGAAAAATTAAATCTAGAAAAAGAACATTTGAGAATTATTTCAGCTGGAACAGGTGATATTACAGATTCAGATGTGGAAATGGCCCAGGGAGCTAAGGGGATTGTAATTGGATTTAATGTGAAAGTAGTACCAACTGCACAAAGAATAGCTGATCAGGAAAGAATCTTAATCAGACTTTATAACATTATTTATGAATTAGCAGATGAGATGGAAGATGTGGTAGAAACAATGTTAAAGCCAGGAGTGGTGGAAGAAGTTTTTGGCAGGGCTCAAATTATTGCAGAATTTCCTTATGGAAAGGATGAAAAAATTGCAGGATGTAAAGTGGTTGAAGGAGTAATTTCCAAGGGTCCAAAAATCAGGATTGTTAGAAAAGATGAAGTTGTTTATGAGGGTAAATTAAAATCAATTAAAAAGGTTAAAGATGAAGTACCAAAAGTAGAAAAAGGAACAGAATGTGGCATGATGTTTGATCCCATCTTTGATTTTCAAATTGGAGACATTATCGAATCTTTCAGAGTTTACTGAACTTCTAATTCAAAACAAGTAATAAATTTTACTATTTAAGAAAAGCTCTTTACAATATAAACAGCTATTTTGTAACAGGCAGATGAGAAATCTGGATTGTTTCCATAGAACATTCTGGCTCTTCTATGAGCAATCATTGCTTCTTTTGTTTTGCCTTGAGCTTCAAATTTATTTGCAAGCCCGCAATATATTGTTTGTAAAGACCAAGCAGTTGCTTCGGCTGGTGTTAAATCTGCCAAATTTCCATTTGACCGCAGTCCTTCACTGATCTCCATTACTCGTTCCTTAATCATAAGTGACTCGATAGTAAAATATTTATTTCAAAAAGTAAAGAAGGTGCCAGTGTTTTAATTGGTATGTTAGACTAAGTGGGAAATGGGTAAATTAAGACAAGCAACTTCATGCTTTTTAATTAAAGATAATAAAGTGCTTTTGGCTATGAAAAAAAGGGGATTTGGGGTTGGGAAATGGAATGGTCCTGGTGGAAAACCAAATTCTGGTGAGAGTATAGAAGAAACTGCTGTTAGGGAAACCCTGGAAGAGATAGGTGTAACTATTAAGTCTTTTGATAGAGTAGCTACTTTAGACTTTTTCTTTCCTGCTGATTTAGCAAAAAAGGACTGGAATCAGCAGGTTTGTGTTTATTTGGTAACTGATTGGGAAGGGGAACCAGTAGAAACAGAGGAGATGAAGCCAGCCTGGTTTAAGTATGAGGAAATTCCTTATAAAGATATGTGGGTAGATGATATTTACTGGCTGCCTCAGGTTTTACAGGGCAAAAAACTTAAAGGAACTTTTTCTTTTACTCCTGATGAATCCTTGCAGGATTTTGAAGTAATTGAAATCTAAAAACTATCCTATAGTTGCTTTTTGCCTTGTTTTGTTCTAAAATATATTACTATGCCAGTTGATATATTAGCTGAAAATCCTATTCTGGAAAAGCAATTGGAAAGCGCTACTCCTCAACGTTTAATGACCCTATATAAAAAGTGGTTTAAAGATAATTACCCTGGGCAGGAAATTGACTACAAAATAATAAAAGATTCATTAGATGGTACAATCTCCAAATTTAGATTAAATCCATTAGCTGAAAAACACTATTCTGGTTTACGCTATTATCCTGAAATAAGAATTGCTGAAACAGATTTTGGGGCTACAAGGCTTACTGATCTTAGAGGAAAACTTATGGATAAATTAATAGCTTATCCTGAGCAGGCAATACCTTTTAGCGCGTTATTCAGATGCTGGGAAGGTGATTACAGCGGGGCGTTTAATCTCTTAAAAGTACATATGTTTTACATGAGAGAAGATTTACGCATTCTCTATGAAAAAGGGGGAGTAGATTTATCTCCTTATCCTATTCCGGTTTCCGTTATGACAGTAGGATATAAATTATCGAGTGAGTATGATTGGAAAACATTAGATCGACTATCTAGATAATTTATTGAACTTGATTATTATGGGTCATTTTGATAAAATCTGCAGTACATGAAATACGATACTCAAGTTTCCCAAATCCAACCGGCTATAACTGGAGCACAAAACATTTTAATTGCTATTCCTACTGAAGTTACAATTGACCGTTTAGCTTCTGGGTTAGCTCTGTATTTATCTTTAAAAACTGCTGGGAAAAATGTATCAATTGTGACAGATGGAGTTTTAACAGTTGGGTTTACTCATCTTTTTGGAATAGGAAATGTTAAAAATACTTTGCCTCAAAACTCGAGTGGTGATTACACAATTACTTTAGGTAATGTTGTTGCCCCTGATGGGCATATTCCAGCTTTGCAAAACCTGGATTGGGCACCTGCAGGTAACACTAAATCAGATTTAAAGCTAACCTTTCATGTTAATCCGGGACAAAAATTTGAACCCACTTTTGTAACACCTGCACATGAAGGTGGAAACTTTGACCTAATTATTACAATCGGTGCAAATACCTGGTTATCACTTGGCTCTATTTATGCCAACAGTTCCCAAATGTTTACTAATACTACAATTTTAAATATTGATAACCAGTCAGAAAATACAAATTATGGACAAATAAATTTGGTTGATGGAGAGGCTTCTTTATCTGAGATCATTGGTTTATTATTACCAGCCTTAAATTTACCATATGAGGCAGATACTGCCAGTAATATAATTGCAGGGCTTTATGATAAAACTCAAGGTTTGCAAACAGCAGGAGCTGATACTTATGAGGTTATGGCTCAAGCTTTAAGAGTTGGTGGACAAAAGCCATCCAATAGTTCAAATACTGCTCCAATGTCTGAGCCAGCTGCTCAGGCAGCTTCTACTACTGGTATGCCTGCATGGGTAGATGCTCCAGCACCGATTCAATCAGAGACATCTACTATCTCAAGTTCATCACAAGGTTTAAATATTAGTCCTTTTCTAAATCCACAGAACTTTTCTGTTGATACTACTGCTGCTTCTACACCTCAACCAGAAATACAGCCTCAACCACAACAATCTGCAGAAGAAGTACCAATGGGTGAGCAAGCACAAACAACTAGTCCGGAAGCTGATTGGCTAACACCAAAGATTTTCAAAAGCAGCAAAATCGGTTAAAATAACTTTAACCTATAATGAAGTCAAAAGAGATTCCTTCAACTATTCAAGCTCAAGCAGACCGTTTTAAAACACTTTTAACAGCAGTTAATGAAGGGGAAAAGCTCTATATTGTGGCTGGTTTAGCTAACAGGCCTTTTTATGAACAAGTTGAGGGAGCTATCAGGCATACATATGAGGAAAAAGGGGTGCAAGCCAATATTATTGCAGGACCCATTCTATCAGTTGATGAACATGGAGATTCTCCATTATTAAGACTTGCCCGTGGTGATAACCCTTCGGCAATATTATATGCTTCAAGCTTTCGTTCACGAGAACATTATAGAATAATTGGTAATCAGACAATTCAGGTTGAAAACCGCCATATGCCTTTACAAGAAGATAGAAGAATGATGGAATACAATGATGCATACTCCATGGCGATTTATATTAATTATTTTAAAGCCGCTGTTAGCCTTTTTTGTAAAAGATGGTCAAGGGATTATCAGGATCTTTTTATCAGAATTGGGGATAATGATATTAAAGAAATACTTTCAGATTTTGATTATGATTTTAAAACAACTAGGGAAATTCGGAATCACCTAGGTCAGGCTTTACTTGATTAAAGAAACCAATCTATGCCCTTGTAAAGTTTTATAAATTTTGTTAAACTTCGTTAGTACTTAAGGTTTACTTCAGGCACCGAGGTTTACCTTTAGAAAGATAAAAAGATGCCTTTAGATATAAAATCAAAACAACAAATTATTGAAGAGTTTGCTACCCACAAGGGAGATACTGGTTCTCCAGAAGTTCAAGCAGCATTACTAACCGAACAAGTCAAAAATCTTACTGCTCATTTAAAAGAACATCCACATGATATCCATTCCAGAAGAGGATTATTATCCATGGTTAACCGTAGAAGGAGACTCTTACAATACTTACTGAAAAAAGATAATGAAAGATACCAAGTCCTAATTGGAAAATTAGGTTTGAGTAAATGAGTAAAATAGTGTATAATAGCTTTAGGTGTTCGGATTTGAGATTGCAAAGAGAGAATTAGATAATCTAGTTTACTCTTCTACAGTTTCCAATCCACATCTAAAATTAGAAAATTTAATATGAAACAACAAAAGACTATAACCAGGGAACTGGATTTAAATGGCCGTAAACTCACTTTAGAGACTGGCTACCTAGCTCAAGCTGCAGATGCTGCAGTGCTTGCAACATGGGGAGAAACAGTAATACTCGCTACAGTAGCTGCTAAACCTCTTGCTTCTGATCCTGGATATTTCCCTTTATCAGTTGAATATGTTGAAAAATATTATGCAGGAGGCAGAATTACCGCTCAAAAGTTTATAAAGCGAGAAACCAGACCACCAGAAGACGCTATCCTTGCAGGTCGTGCAATTGATCGGGCTATTCGTCCTTTATTCCCACATGATTTTCCTTATGAAGTACAACTTATTGTAAATGTCTTATCCTTTGATGGAGAAAATGATCCTGTTACTTTAGGTTTTATAGCAGCAGCAGCAGCAGTTTCTTTATCTTCAGTACCTTTTGCAGGACCAATGGGAACTGTTAGAGTAGGGTTAAAAGATGGGGAATTTGTAGTAAACCCAACTTTATCTGAATATGATTCTCTTGATTTAAATCTATTAGTAGCAGCCACTAAAGAAAAAGTTGCCATGATTGAAACAGTGGCAGATGAAGTAGAGGATGAATTGGTATTTGATGGTATTAAAAAAGCTCACACTGAGGCACAAAAAATTGTTAATTTAATTGAAGATTTTGCTAAAGAAGCTGGTAAGACAAAAGTTGTATTTTCCTCTTTAAATGAATCTGTAGAAGAAGCAGTAATGAAAGAGGTTAAAACTGAAGTTAAGGCCAAGATTCAGGCTGCCTTATCTGATCCAATAAACCCATGGCATGAGGCTACAGGCGATATTATTAAACAAGAATTAGCACTTAAATATGCTGATACATTATCTTCAACTATTTTGCGGGGTATTTTTGATAAAGTTGCTAAGGAATTGATGAATGATTTGATCTTAAATCAAGGTAAAAGAGTTGATGGCAGAGCTATGACTGATATTCGTCCAATTGATATTAAAGTTGGACTACTTCCAAGAGCACACGGTTCAGCAGTTTTCCAACGTGGTTCTACTCAAGTTTTATCAATTGCAACTGTAGGACCACTTTCTTTATCTCAAACCCTAGAAGGTATGATGGGAGAATCAACCAAGAAATTTATGCATCATTACAATATGGGAATTAATCCTTTCTCAGTGGGAGATGTTAAAAGAATTGGTGCTCCAAACAGAAGAGATATTGGTCATGGAGCTTTAGTTGAAAAATCATTAGTTAATGTTATTCCTTCTAATGAAGATTTCCCTTATGCAGTCAGAGTAGTATCAGAAGTTTTAGCAGCTAATGCTTCTACTTCCCAAGCAGCTCTTTGTGCTTCCACTTTGGCTCTTATGAATGCTGGTGTTAAGATTAAAAATCCTGTGGCTGGTATTGCCTTAGGTTTATTATCCAATGAAGAAAAATTCCAGGTAATTACTGATATGCAGGCTGTAGAAGACTTTTATGGTCAGATGGATTTTAAAGTTGCCGGAACTGTTAAGGGTGTAACAGCAATCCAAATGGATACTAAACTACATGGTTTATCTTTTGAAATTATTGAAGAAGCTTTGAAGCAAGGTAAAGCTGCCAGACTCGTTATCATAGAAGAAATTAATAAAGCTATTCCAGAGGTTGGACCAATGTCCAAATATGCACCAAAGATTGAGATTACTCACATTAAACCAGAAAGTATTGGAGCTTTAATTGGACCAGGTGGTAAAAATATTAATGCTATTATTGCCAGAACTGGTGCTCAAATTGATATTGAAGATGATGGAATGGTGATGGTTTCTTCAACAGATGATGAAGCAATTAGAAAAGCAATTTCTGAAATTGATGGAATGTTTAAAGAAGTTGCTGTTGGTGAAGTTTATGAAGGTAAAGTAGTAAAACTAGCTACTTTTGGAGCATTTGTTGAAATCTTACCTGGTCGCGACGGATTGGTTCATGTTTCTCAAATGGCACCAGAACGAGTGGAAAATCCAGCAGATATTGTTTCTGAAGGTCAAACAGTTAAGGTCAGAGTAACTGATGTTGATCCATCTGGTAAAATTGGTTTATCAATGTTATTCGGAGAACAAATAAAGCCAGATAGTGAACGAAGACCAAGTGGCGGTGGAAATAGACGTGATTTTGGTGGTCAGAGACGTGAGTTTGGTAATAATTCTTCTGATAGACGTCGAAGATAAAAATTTTTATGTTGAAGGGGTTTTTCTCCAAAGAAAAAATTATACTTGGAACCTTAATCTTGGTTCTTTTAAGTCTTATCTCTTTTATATTTTTTCGTTTTCAGTTAACAGAAAATGGTTTGGTATCAGCCAAAGGGTTGTATGCCGGTATGCAGAGGAGTTTAAGTCCGTCGCAGGCATATATCACTCTGGATAAAGATAATCTAAAAATTGTATTTAAAATTACTAACGCTGATAAACAAGTATTTGCAGAATTTTTAAAAAGTGTTGGAATTAAAAATTTTGAGGAACAGGAAATAAACATTAAATTTGCTGATCAGAACGGAGAAGAGTTGAATAAAATATTGCGTAAAAATAATTTAATTTCAGATGAAACCACAAAAGTTAGTTTAAATTTAAAGATTTTGACTAAAGAAATAGACTTTGATAATAAAAAAGTATTTGGACCATTTGATTCTGTAGCAGAAAATTTATTGGAAAATCCAAGTGATGCAGGCAGTATTAGAACTGAAGCCTTAGGGGGATCTGGCTATTTGGTGGAAATTGATAATCCGGAAAAAGTTTTAACAGAAGGAACTTTATCTGGTAAATTAAAATTATCAGAAAACTTAGTAGATTCTGGATGGTGGCAAGTTGTGACTAAATTAGCTAAAATTAATTTGAAGATACAAGATGGTGTGCTTACAGGTGCATTTATCTTAAAATAATTATGGATCAAACTGCCCAACCAAACGATAATTTCTCCAAACTAAGACAGAAAATTAAAGACAATAATTTACCAGCAAATTTAGTTGAAAAACTAAATGATGAGCTGGACCGTCTGCAAAAAATGGTAGCAGCAACAGGTTATAAGTTTGAGTTTGATAAAGTGTTTGAGTATATAAATTTTGTGGCCTCATTACCTTTTAATAATTCCAGCCAGGATATTTTGGATTTAAAACGAACAGAAGCAATGTTAAATGAAAATCATTATGGCTTGAATATAGTCAAAGAAAGAATTTTAGAATATATGTCAATTTTAATATTAAATGCCAATAAAGGAGAAAAACTTCGTTCTCCTATATTATCTTTTGTAGGGTTAGTTGGATCAGGTAAAACATCAATTGCTTATTCTATAGCAGAAAGCATGGGACGAAAAATTATCAGAATTCCTTTTGGAGGACTAAGTTCTGTGACAGATTTAAGAGGTCAATCAAGAGTTAACGCGGATGCGGAACCAGGGTTATTAATGAAATCAATTATGAGAGAAGGTGTAAATAATCCTGTAATATTATTGGATGAAATAGACCGAGTAGCCACAGAATCACGAGCAGATTTAATGGGGGTTTTGGTGGAGCTTTTGGATCCTAATCAAAACTTTGCCTTTATTGATAAATATGTGGATTTTCCATTTGATTTATCAAAAGCTTTATTTATAGCCACAGCCAATAATACAGGTAATATTGCTACAGCAGTACTTGACAGAATGGAAATGATTGAGATGCCAGGCTATTCTGACGAAGAAAAAATTGTTATTGCTAAGAAATACTTAATGCCAAAGATTATAAAATCAGCAGGATTACCAGACAATACAATAATAATTGATGAAGCGTTATGGCCCCAGATTGTTAGGCCTTTAGGGTTTGACGCCGGAATCAGGTCATTGCAACGTAATATCGAGACTATTGTTCGTAAAGTTGCTAAACAAGTAGTAGAGGGTAATGCGGGCCCCTATAGCTTAACAGCGGAAAATGTAGGAAAATATATAGGTTAATGAAATCATTTTTACCAAATTTTAAATCTAATCAAGGACAAGTAATCCAACATCAGGGACTTAGAATCATCCCCTTAGGTGGGGTTGGTGACGTGACCAAAAATATGTATATCTATGAGTATGGCCGTGACATTATCATCATTGATTGTGGTGTTGGTTTTCCGGACGAAGCTATGTTGGGAGTAGATTTGGTTATTCCGGATATTTCCTATTTAAAGGATAAAGTTGACCGAATTAAGGCAATTATTATTACTCATCCACATGATGACCATATTGGAGGATTAGTATATATCTGGCCAGAACTAAAGTGTCCAATTTATGCGACCAAGTTAGCAGTTGGTTTTATTAAAAATAAATTTAATGAAGCTAAATTACCAAAAGATCCAATTCATATAATTGATCCGGAAAACAAATTAAACTTGGGAGCTTTTGGAATATCATTTTATCGGGTCTCACATTCTGTGCCAGATTCAGTGGGAATTGTCATTGATACTCCTGGTTCAAGAGTCATTCACCAATCAGATTTTAAATTAGACTGGACTCCAATTATTGGTAAACCAACGGAAATTGCAAAAATTGCCAGGTTTAGTGAAGATGGCATTGATTTATTGCTTATTGATGCATTGGGATCAGAAAAGAAAGGCTACAATGAGCCAGAGATAAATATTTTACCAACATTCAAAAAGATTGAAGAGGAAACTGAGGGGAAAATATTATTAACCACAGCAAGTTCCAATATCAGTCGTATTCAGATGGCAATTAATGTAGCAAGTGATGCAGGACGAAAAGTAGCTTTGGTGGGTCGTTCTATGGAAAGTAATTTTCAAGTTGCCAGAGACCTTGGTTATTTACATATTCCACCAGGCATAATTATTGCTCAGGAAGAGGTTAAAAGGTTTCCTGATAATAAATTATTATTAATCATTGCAGGTTCTCAGGGTCAACCAGGTTCAGCTTTGTCCAGGGTTGCTAATAATGATCATAAACATGTATTTCTTAAAAAAGATGATACAGTTATCTTTTCTGCCGATCCAATTCCCTCAACAGAAACTGCTCAACATGCCTTGATTGATAAATTAGCCAAAATGGGAGTAGATGTCAGGTATAAAGAAATGGAAGATGCTTTGCATGTTTCTGGACATGAAACAGCAGAAGAAATTAAGATGATGATCAATATAATCAGGCCAAAAGCTTTGGTTCCAATTGGGGCAACTTATCGGGGAATGATAGCTTTTTCTAAATTGGCAAAAGATTTGGGCTATACTGAAAAACAAATTCTTTTAGCTGAGGATGGGCAAATTATTAACCTTGTTTCAGGTGTCTCTCGTCTTGAGGGTAGAATTGATGTTCGAAATATTTATGTTGATGGATTAGGGATAGGAGATGTGGGAAATGTTATATTAAGGGACAGAAAAGTGATGTCTGAGGAGGGAATAGTATTGGTAATTGTTCCTGTGGATAGTCATACTAGCCAATTAGTAGGAGAGCCTGATATAGTAACTCGTGGGTTTGTTTTTGAAAGAGAAGCAGAAGAAATGCTGTCAAAAGCACGAAGTGTAGTCAGATCATGTTTGGCAGATCATCCTAATGCTATTTTAGATTGGAGATTTACCAGAAGCCATATTGAAGAAAATTTGGATAAATTCTTCTTTGAGGAGTTGCATCGCAGACCCATGATTCTACCATTAATTGTAGAAGTCTAATAATCCTATAGTATATTAGGATATGTTATAATAAGGAGGTAATATGTCTAGACGTCGTTCAATGTATTCTTTGCCAAAACTAAAACTAAAACCAAAAACGATTATTACTATTGGAACAGTTATTGCATTCATTTTTGCAATTATTTCCGGAGTGTCTTTATTTACTGAAACTGCAAAACTATTATTTTGGAGAGAGTTTTTATACGGAAACTTAGGTTGGACATCTTATTTTTCACCATTTATCTTTTTAATTTCTGGATTGGTTCTACAACGATTTAAGTGGCAATATGCCCAGCCAAATGTCTTGTTAGGCCTTATTACAATTATTATTTCACTATCTGCTTTAACTGCTTCTTTTTTCTCTGATGGTGCAGGTGATTTGGGTAATTTAATTTGGAATGAGTTGGCTGGAATATTAACAGGGTTTGGTGCAGCAGGAGTATTACTTGGAATTTTAATAGTGGGATTAATAGTATTTTTTAATACTTCTGCTTCTCAGGTTTTAGAAATAGTGACTGCAATTTATAAGTTTATTCAGGGAAATATTTTTAGTCCCATATTTGGCAGATTTTTTGGACCAAGTTTAGCTGAGCCAAGGAAAATATCAATTAAAGTATCTGGTATGCAAGAGACACCAAAAGTTGCTGTTGCGCCACAAAAAGAAACAGCTATTATGGCAGATGAACTTGTTCAGAACGTGGCTGGTCAAACTAAAATCTGGAAATATCCACCAATTAGTTTACTCTCTGATAAAGTGGGAGCGCCAGCAGACCGGGGCGATGTAAAGAAAAATGCTTCAACAATTGAAAAAACTTTGGATGCTTTTGGGGTATTGGCTGAGGTAGCAGAAGTTAATGGTGGCCCATCAGTTACTCAGTATGCTTTAAAAATATCTTCGGGCACAAAAATTGCCAAGATTACCAACTTACAACATGATTTGGCCATGGCTTTGGCAGCCAGAACCGGAACTGTCCGGGTTGAAGCTCCAATTCCAGGAAAATCATTGGTGGGAATTGAAGTACCAAATAAAACATTAGAAGTTGTAGGTTTAAAAACTATTTTAGCCTCAGATGATATGCAAAAACAAAAAAGCAAATTGGCAATAGCTTTGGGAAGAGATACCTCTTCTAAAGAAATAATTGTTGATTTAGCTAAAATGCCTCACTGTCTAGTTGCTGGTACTACTGGTTCTGGAAAATCCATCATGTTAAATGCACTTATTGCGTCCTTGCTTTATCGAAACTCTCCGGAGGAATTAAAACTTATTTTAGTTGATCCAAAAAGGGTAGAGATGTCTAACTACAATGGCATTCCTCATTTATTAACTCCGGTTATCAATGAACCAGAAAAGATTTTATCGGCTTTAAAATGGACTATGGCAGAGATGGATAGACGTTATAAAACATTTCAAGCAGTGGGAGTTAGAAATATACAAGGCTACAATGAGATGTCAGGTTTTCAGGCACTTCCATATATTGTAGTGGTAATTGATGAGTTGGCAGACTTAATGCTTTTTGCTCCGGTTGAGGTGGAAGATGCTATTACCCGTTTAGCACAATTATCCCGAGCCACAGGTATTCATTTAGTAATTGCCACACAGCGTCCATCTGTTGATGTTATAACTGGTTTAATTAAAGCTAATATTCCTTGTCGGGTTGCTTTTACAGTTTCCTCCATGGTTGATTCACGGGTTATTCTTGATTCTCCAGGAGCAGAAAAATTACTGGGGCGTGGAGACATGTTGTTTTTACCGCCTGATGCTTCCAAGCCAATGCGTATTCAGGGAGTTTTTGTGTCTGATGCTGAACTAAACAGTTTAATTGACTTTTTGAAATCCACTGGTGTGGCTCCACAATATACTACTGAAATTACAGAAATGCCTATTGGTAGGGTTGGTGGTAAATCAGGAGGTAGTTCAGGTGGTGCTGATGATCGGGACGAGCTCTTTGATGAAGCTATTAAAACAGTTTGCCAATATGACCGGGCTTCAGCATCGTTATTACAGCGAAGGCTTAGAGTAGGCTATGCCAGAGCTGCCAGAATGATTGATGAGCTGGAAGCAGCAGGAATTGTAGGGGCTGGAGAAGGTTCAAAACCTCGAGACGTGTTAGTCAGAAATGCAGATGAATACTTTGCTCAAAAGAATAACCCTACTGAAAGTTAAGTTGTAGGTTGGGATGAGGTAAGAAAGTCTGAGGCTTTGGGAGAATTTTCCATTGAATCATTATTTATTTCTTCTTTTGAATCCTCAAAATCTGCTAAATCTTCTGTTTGATAATTAGTATTTTCTTCAGGTTTTGATTCACTCATAGTTTCCTGAATTGGTTCTTCTTCTGTTTTGGTGTTTGAACTTAAATTACCCAGTAATTCATCAATTGGACTCATAACAGCAGCAAAACGCTTGGCTTCTTCTTTCTTTTTTATTCTTTCGATTGATGCATCAGAAGCTTCTTTAAAATCTTCAAATTGTGGCTCTGTAAGGTGAGTATAGGCTAAGATAACTTTATTAACACAACTCTGTCCTTGAGTTTCAATTTGTTTAATATTATTAAAAAGCATGATATAAAAGTCTTGCCCGGTATCTGGTTGCTTGCTATGATTAATTTCTACTTCATAATCTCCTAAATCCATGCGGTAGTGATCTTCTATGGAAGCAACTTCAAATTTATTTAAATCAGTATGGCTAACAGGCAATTTATCCTGATTTATTAAATCTATTAATTGATTTAAGTATTTTTCTGATTTTTCTCCATCTCCTGCAGGAGGAGGTGGCTCTTGTGGCATTTCCTGAGGCTGTTGTATGGGTTCCTCTGGCAGATCTATAGTATTTGAATTAGTAGTTGGTGCAGTATCGTCGAGCATTCCTCTTATATTAGAGAAGGTTGGAACACCAGTCAATAAGTCGTTTTTAGATAGAAATCTAACTTAATATCTCATTTTACCTTGAATGTTTACCAGATAGGTAGGATAATAGGGATTATTCAATTATATGAGAACTGTTGGGCAAATATTAAAAGAAGCCAGGGAACAAAAAGTTTATACCCTGGAACAAGTAGAAAAAGCTATTAAGATTAGAAAAGAGCTTTTAGTAGCTTTGGAATCAGATAATTATAAAAAATTACCACCTCCTACTTTTGTGCGTGGTTTTATTAAAAATTATGCTTCTTTTTTGGGGTTGGATGCTGGTAAATTATTGGCAATCTTTAGAAGGGAATTTGCAGAGGATAGGCATAAGCCTTATGTGATGGATGCTTTTTCTAATCCAGTGGAAACTCCCAGATTTAAACTTACACCTAATCAGCTAATTGGGGGTGTGGTGGTATTAATTGTGCTTTCTTTTTTTGTTTACCTGTGGGTGCAGTATCGTGGGTTAGTTGGTGCTCCACAACTTGTTATTACTTCACCTCAGGATCAAATGACAGTAAGTGATCCAAATTTAGAAGTGATTGGAAAAACAGATACTGAGGTTAAGGTGTTAGTTAATAGTCAGGAGATTCAGGTTGATAGTGAAGGTAATTTTAAAGAACAAATCACTCTTCCTTCTCAGGTAAATAAAATTACCATTGATGCAATTTCCAAATTTGGCCAAAAAACAGAAATAGAAAGAACTGTTTACCTTAAAAGGTAGTAAGAGGCAAGCTTTACTTATTTAAAAAGATAATGTGAGATACTGAATAAGATGAATCAAAAAGGTTTTGCCCTAATTTTGATAATTTTAGGTGTTGCTCTGATTTTAGGCATAGCAGGTGGGGTTTACTATTTAGGACAAGTATCTGTAAAATTACCAACCTTTCAAACTTCTGTTTCTTCTACTAAGACCCCTGCAAAAACTACCAGTAATTCTACACCCCTTGTTGATGGAGCTGCTAATTGGAAAACATATCAAAATTCAAAACTAGGAATAGAATTCATGTATCCTTCAGACTATACAATACAACAGATGAGTGATATTAGTGTTGATTTGTTAGTCCCCTATAGGCCGAAAGGTCAAATAATGGATGTACATATTAAGTTTTTAAGGAAAATAGTTTTTCCAAAAGAAGATATGAAGAAATGTGGTGAAAAAGAAGACATTGTTTATGATCTTAGATCAACAAATTGTTATAAAGATATTATGATAGGTGGAGTTGCAGGGATAAAATATGCCCAGGGATGGGATAATATAATAATTACAGAAAAACCAGAACTTCAAATAATAATAGATGGTGCAATTATTTATAGATTTTCCTATGGAGAAACAATAGATAAAATTCTTTCTACTTTTAAATTCACAAATTAAAAATTTTATTTTTATCCTAAAACAGCGTAGATTCTTCTGATGCCAGCTGAAGCTGATTCTTCTTTAATTATTTTAAACTTTCCTAACTCTCCAGTTTGTTTAACATGGGGTCCACCACAAATTTCCCGACTGAAAGGAGGTTCTGAGCGACCGGAGGGAGTCGAAGGATCACTTATTGTATAAACAGCTACAGAATCTCCATACTTATCTATAAAAAATCCTAAAGCACCAGATTCTAAGGCAATTTGCTTATCCATAATTTCTGAAGTTACTGTTAAATTATCTTCTATTGCTTTATTAACTAGATTTTCAATCTCTTTGATTTGTTCTTCTGTCAGCTTTTCTTTGTGGGAAAAATCAAATCTTAATCTATCTGCAGTAATATTACTGCCTTTTTGCTGAACACCCTCTCCTAATACTTTTCGGAGTGCAGCATTAAGTAAATGAGTAGCTGTATGATATTTTGTAGCAATTTCTGTTTGCTCTGTTAAACCTCCTTTAAACATCCCAGCAGAAGCTGTTCTGGATAACTCCTTATGAGCATTAAATTCTTTTTCAAATTCAGCGTGATCAACATTTTGTCCTTTTAATTTAAACAGCTCTTCTGTAATCTCTAATGGAAAACCATAGGTTTGATATAAATCAAAAGCTTTTTTGCCATCTATTTTTTCAATCTTATTAATTTCTTTTAAACCAGCATCCAAAGTTTTGGCAAAACGATTTAACTCATCCGCCACTACTGCAAAAACAGATTTGGAATCTTCTTCTGTATTGATGTTATAGTTGCCCTCATAAATAGTCAAAATAGTTTCTACTATTTCCATAATAGATTCTGCATTCCAGATTTTGCCAGAAAGCTGATGCATTTTTACCATTGAACGGCGGAGGAGCCTTCTTAAAACATAACCCTGCATCTTATTGGCAGGTAATACTCCATCAAGAATTAAAAAAGTTGAGGCTTTAAAATGATCAGCAATAATACGAAATTCTTTTAAATTTTCCTCATATTTTTTATTTGTAATTTTCTCTATTTTTTTAATAATTGGTAAAAATAATTCTGTTTGATAATCATCATCAACTCCATTGGTTAATGCTAAGGCTCTTTCCATTCCCATCCCAGTATCAACATTTTGCTGGGATAATTTTTCAAATTTTCCTTCGGCAGTTTTGTTGTATTGCATAAACACATCATTCCAGATTTCTACCCATTGTTTATTTTCTGGATCAAATGTTTTTGGAGCAGTATCAGTGCCTGTCCAAATAAACATTTCAGAATCAGGTCCACAAGGCCCCACGTTTCCAACTGGTCCCCACCAGTTATCTTTTTTGGGAAGTTTAGTAATCCTATCCTTATCAATTCCCAAGCTTAACCAGATATCATATGATTCATTATCAAAAGGGGCATCTGTATCACCCTCGAAGACAGAAACACCTAACTTTTCTTTTGGTAAATTTAAATACTCAGGGGAAGTTAAAAATTCAAAGCTCCATTTTAGGGCGTCGGTTTTAAAGTAATCTCCAAGGCTCCAATTTCCCAGCATTTCAAAAAAAGTATGATGGCAAATATCACCCACCTCATCAATATCATCTGTTCTTAAACATTTTTGAATATCTGTTAATCTTTTACCTTCAGGGTGTTTTTCACCTAATAAATAGGGGACTAAAGGATGCATTCCTGCTGTAGTAAAAAGTACTGATGGGTCATTTTCAGGCACTAAAGGAGCTGAAGGGATAACTTTGTGTCCCTCGCTTGCAAAAAAATCCAAATATTTTTGTCTTAACTCTGAAGCCTTCATGTAGGAATTATAACTTATATTTATTCCAAACATAAGTTTAAGATATTTTTACTTTAAGGAAAGTGAAATAAGCTATTATGAAACCATTTTAGAAAGAAGAAGCAGATTTTGCCAAACTTCCGAAATCTTTTCTTGAGATATGGTAGGTGGGAGATTAACTTTGATTATTGATTGGCCATTACATTCGGAAAATGGAGCGTTCCAACAGGAGTAAATTAGATTAAGCAATCTTTGGGTATGATTAGAGATGGACGGAGTAATCTTTTTCATCTCCTGAAATATAATTTGTCTTGCGTTGGAAGGGAGTAAAACAACTACTGCTATGGCAAGAGGTAAACTGTCACGATTAAAGTTGTTTAGATCTTCGCCTGTTACAAAATCTCTGGCAATATCAGGGTCAGCAGCAGAATTAATTATTTTGGCAGCTGTGGTAGGGGGAATAATTTCTAAAAAATCTGTCATACACCGTTCAGCGGAAAATTTATAGGGATATAATCTCTGCCCAGAACTTTCTTCAATTTGTTCTCCGAGTATTGAGGTAGCAACTAAAATGCCGGTTAGCCCATGCTGCTCTTTTGAGTTTTTTCCTTTAGGGAGCTGTAAAACTTCATCTTCCCAGACTCTTTGTTTGTGAAGAATGCTATTAGCCCAAGCGATTGGATAAAATGGTTCTAATGGTTTTTTAAAGTATCTGCCTAGCATTTTTGAAAGAAGGGCATTTTTGCATTCTTGAGATGGGATTTGTTTAACAAGGGAAACTTCTCCATAACTGCCTTCTTTTATTACTTCATAACTATTGTGTGCATTTTCCATTACAATAAAAGGATTATAGGGCTGGTCAAGGAAGTAGTCTACCGGGTAGATTGTGCTTCAAGTGCTGCTTCGCCGATCTCTTCCATCTTAGCTAAGCGGGTATAGTAATCCGGAATTTCATTTAAATGAGCTAAGGCAATTTTAGCAGTTAGGATTGGGTCATCATTAGTCACATTAGTTGAGGGAGAAACAGTACCATGTTCAAGCTCCACATCCAGCCCCATCCTAAATTGTTCAATATCCCATCTACTCCAATCAACACTTAGTTGTTCTCCAATTTGTTTAGCTTCTTCAGTAGTAAAACTAGTTTTTGCCATCTCGATAAAAAGTATAACATATAGACTTGGCTAATTTTTTTAGAAGTGTTAAACTAATTACATGCGCCTGCCTTAGCGGTAGGCAGTTTCTATATGAGTTTTTTAGATAAATTAACTGCCAAACTTCCATTTAATAAACCATCCGAACAAACAGAGTATTTCTTTGCTGTAAGTATTGGTTCCTCTGAAGTTACTTCAACAGTCTGGGGTTTATATGGTAAACAAATTGATATCTTAGGTCAAAAAACCCTGAGCTATTCTGGTACAGAAGATTTAATTGAAAAAACTCATCAAGCCTTAGATGATTCTTTAGGTGCTCTTGATTTAGAACCTGAAAAAGTTCTTTTTGGCGTGCCAGAATCATGGAGTATGGATGATAATTTAAAAGAACCCTACCTAAAACTTTTAAGTAAGATGCTTAAAGAATATGATCTTTCCCCAATGGCTTATGTAACTACTACCAACTCTTTATCCTTTTTACTACAAAAACAAGAAGGAGCTCCTCCTACTGCAATCCTACTAGGTTTAGGTGAGTTTGTGGAAATAACTTTGGTAAAAGGTGGAAAAATTTTGGGTACTAAATCTAGTAAACGAACAGATATTTTATTTGAAGATATTGAAAGGGTATTACAACAATTTACAGAGGTGGAGGTTTTACCTTCCAAGATATTACTTTACTCCACTAAGGCAGGACAAAATCTATCCCGATTACACGGTGACTTAATGTCTTTTCCGTGGATGGCCAAGTTATCTTTTCTTCATTTTCCTAAAATTGAAATATTGGCAGATGATATTTTATATCAGTCAGTTATTTTTGCAGGAGCATCTGAACTTTATCCTGAAATAGATTTAAAACATAATTTCTCTCTTTATCAGCCAGTTACACCTTCTTTTGAAGAAAGATCATCTCATGTGAGAGGATTTCATGCCATGAATCAGGAAGTTGATAAAGTAGAAGATTTAGGATTTGTTAAGGGTGATATTAGACAAAAACTAGAAGAGCAAGAGGATATAATTAGTGCTACACCACGAAAATTAAAAAAATTCCTATCTAGAGAAATTGATAATTTGGAGGATAATTTAGGAACTGATAATTTAATTTTTCCTAATGAAGTTTCAAGGGTTAATAAATCTGTAACAGGTATATTTAATCCTATTACAGCTAAATTATCGTCATTATTTACAAAAATGAATATTCCTAAAAACTTATCATTTAAAAATTCGATATTTGGAAAATTATTAATTGCAGCTATTATTATTGGAGTTATTGTAGGTTTATATGTTTTTCTTTCTAAAGCTACTGTTAATATTTTGGTTGAACCAAAGCTTCTAACTAAAGAAACTCAGGTAGTTGCAGATCCAAAAGTAAAACAGATTGATGAGGCAAATAAAATTATTCCTGGAACAATTGTAGAAACTTCCCAAACTGGCACAGACAAAGGAGTAGCTACTGGTTCAAAACAAATTGGTGATCCTGCCAAAGGAAAAGTAGTAATCCGTAATAAAACTGATGCTGCAATTAATGTGGCCAAGGGCACAACTTTAACTTCTGGCTCAGGTTTAAAATTTACTTTGGATCAAAGTGTGTCTATTGCATCTCAATCTTCTACTTTAACTCCTGATGGTCAAACCACTACCTGGGGGAAATCAGAACCTGTAGGGGTAACAGCTGTAGCTATTGGTCCAGAAAGTAACTTAACAGGAGGAACAGAGATGAATGTGGGAAATTATTCTAAAGATCAATTAATTTCCAGTGTTGATTCAGCTTTATCTGGTGGTACATCTAAAACAGTTACTGTGGTAACTGCTGATGATCAAAAAACTTTACAGGCCAGGTTAACAGATACCTTACGCCAAAAGGCTGTTGCTGATTTACAGTCCCAATCTAAAAATGGACAAAAAGTAATCACTGATGCTTTAGCAGTAGTTGATGGAAAATATAGTTTTAGTAAACAAGCCAATGATGCTGCATCAGACTTTACCTTAAATGCTACCATTCGTTTCCGTGGTACTTCTTATCTTGATGCAGATTTACGTACAATTGTCTCAAAACTAGTGGTAACTGATATTCCATCAAATTATCAGATGAGTTTACAGGATGCTCAAACTCAGGCAGAAGTAGCAAAAATAGAAAAAGATGGAAGGTTAGTTTTTAATGCTAAATTTATTGCTAAATTATTGCCAAACTTAAGTTTGGATGAAATAAGAAATCAAATTAAAGGAAAAAGTACGGGAGACGCTGAGAATAAATTAAAAGGAATGGAAAATGTAATAGGCTCAGAAATTATATTATCACCTGCTTTGCCTGGACCTTTAGGCAGATTACCACTCTTAGATAAAAATATTACTATCACTATTTCTCCTAAATGATATAAACTAATTTAACTCGTCCACTAGCGGCGGACTCGTTAAATATTTTGAACCCAAAATTATGATTAAAAGTTGTGTAAATTAGCGCATTTTGGGTATAATCATCAGATGAGATATTTAGGTGTTGATTGGGGTCTTAAAAAAATTGGTATTGCTGTTTCAGAAGGAGAGTTAGCTACTCCTTTAAAAACTCTGAATGTTAAAAGTTTAGATGATGCTATAGCTCAAGTGGTGGAATGTGTGGAGGATGAGATTGCTGATTTGATTATTTTAGGTCAGCCTGAAGGAGAAATGGGGGAGATTGTTAAAAAAGTGGCTAAGAGGCTTAAAGGCGAAGGCTTTGATGTAAAATTGACTGATGAGACATTATCTACCCAAGATGCAAAGAGTCTTTTGATTGAAATGGGATTAGGAAAAAAAGACCGCAAAGAGGATAATGCTACCGCTGCTGCCATAATCTTACAAAGATATCTGGATGAGAAACATTAATTTTCGATTCATTGCTTTAGTTGTTTTTCTATTTTGTGTTTTTTTAACATTTAAAGGCTATAAAGCATATAAAGCTTCTTTAATAACTCCAACTCCTACACCAACTGTTGAAACTCAAAAGAAAGTTACCTTGCTTGAGGGTTGGAGAGTAGAAGAGATGGCTGAGAAATTAAATAAAGAATTGGGTATTAAGAATGAAGATTTCTTGAAAATTGCCAAAGAAGGTTATATGTTTCCTGATACATATTTTTTTGATCAGGATGCATCTGCTTCTGCTGTTGCCAGTAAACTGAGAGCTACTTTTGATTTAAAGTACGACGCTGATTTACAAACAAAAATAAAGAATGCAGGACTTACTCCCAGCGAAGGTGTTATTCTAGCTTCAATTGTAGAAAGAGAAGCAAGGTCTAGTGAAGCAAGAAGAATGGTTGCATCAATTTTACTTAAAAGATTAAGAATAGATATGGGCTTAAATGTGGATGCCAGTATTCAATATGCCTTAGGTTATCAAACACAGGAAAAATCATGGTGGAAAAGACATTTAACTAAGAATGATTTAAAAGTTAACTCACCATATAACAGTTATATTCATGCAGGTTTACCCCCAACTCCAATCTGTAATCCATCATTATCATCTCTTGAAGCAGTGGCAAATGCCGATTTAAAAACTCCTTATCTTTACTACTCCCATGATCTAGAAGGAGTTCCACATTATGCCAAAACTCTGGAAGAGCATAATCAAAACGTAGCTAATTACTTATAAGTTATTTTTTAATTATTCTAGGATAAAGATAAATTAAAACCCCAACTGCAATTAAACCAATTCCCCATTTAATAGGGTGAAGCCCAAATAATAGATTGGCAAGTAATGCTCCTATACCTATACCAACAATTAAATTTGCTATACAACAAGTGGAAGTTTTATCGCAACACATAATATTTTTTGTAGCTTTTTTAGCCATATATTTTCACCCCCTCGATTTAAGTATTAAGTATTATGTACTAAGTATCAAGGGTCAAAAATGTACACTAAACCTCACTGTTGACAGAGAGGAGAGTTTGTGGTTAAATTACCCTCAGCCAAAGAGTTTTTAAGAGGCATACTTGCTATGTATGCTTCTTTTTCGTTGTAGTCCCATTAAAGGAACTATAGGTCTTAAGGAAACCATCTACTGATGCCAAAACAAGTTGATAAACAAGTAAATAAAAGCTCCCGTACATACTGGGGCAGCCGAAAGAATTTCAACCAACAGTTTGATTTAACGTACCTCCAAAAAGAATCCTATGCTTGGTTTATGGAACAAGGTATTGGTGAGATCTTACATTCAGTTAATCCAGTCCTCGATTTTACCGGTAAAAATTGGAAACTTACCTTTGAAGAATATACTTTAGGTAAACCACGATACACCCCTGATGAAGCAAATCTGAAGGGGGTTTCTTTTGATGCACCTCTTCGTGTTAAAGTAACCTTGATTAATTTACAAACTAACGAAGAATACAAACAAGAGGTTTTCTTGGGAGATATTCCTCAAATGACAGATAAAGGAACCTTTATTGTCAATGGAATAGAAAGAGCAGTTGTTAACCAAATCGTCCGTTCACCGGGCGTTTTCTTTTCTTCTTCACAAGATCCAATTACCGGAAAGATTTTATATTCAGCAGAACTTAGACCAGCTCACGGATCCTGGTTAGAATTTTCAATCTCCAGATCAGATGTTTTGACAGTAAAAATAGACAGACGTAGAAAATTTGCAGCTTCTACTTTCCTTAGAGCAATTGGTTATTCTGAAGATGATCAAATCAGAGAACTTTTTGCTGATATTGAGTTACCAGAAGATCGTAATTTTATTGCCTCAACTTTAGGAAAAGATACTACAACAAATACAGATGAAGCCTTGCTTGAAATCTATCGAAAAATGCGTCCTGGTGATCCAGTTGTTTTGGATAATGCTAAAGCATTACTTTCTGGAATGTTCTTTAACAGCAGACGTTATGATTTAACCAGAGTTGGTCGATTTAAGATCAATAAAAAGTTAAAACTTGATATTCCAAACACTCCGGAAAATTGGATTTTGAAGAATGAAGATATTATTGCTACTATTCGTTATTTAATTAATTTACAAATGGGACAGGGTAAAGTTGATGATATTGATCATTTGGCTAACCGACGTGTCAGACGTGTGGGAGAGCTTGTTGCTCAGAATGCTTTTTGGGTAGGACTTTTACGACTTGAGCGAGTGATTAAAGAAAGAATGAGTTTGCTTTCTGCTGAAATGGAAATTAATCCAGGATCTTTGGTTAATGCCAGACCTATTATTGCAGCAGTAAATGAATTTTTCCGTTCTTCCCAACTTTCTCAGATTTTAGACCAAACTAATCCTTTATCTGAAGTTGATCATTTAAGAAGATTAACTGTTACAGGACAAGGTGGTATAACCCGCGAAAGAGCTTCTTTCTCTATTCGTGATATTAACCATTCCCAATACGGAAGAATTGATCCGATCAGATCTCCGGAAGGACCTAATATTGGTTTAGTTACATATTTAGCCCTTTATTCAAGAATTAATGAATATGGATTTTTAGAAACTCCTTATAAAAAAGTAGTCTTAGAAAAAGGCAAACCCAGAGTTACAGATGAAGTGGTTTACTTGTCAGCTGAAGATGAAGAGGAATTCTATATTACTGAAGCAACTGCTAAATTAGATGAACAAGGATTTATTACTTCAGAACGTGTGCCAGTTAGACATAACGGTAGCTTTTTTGAAACTGAAGCTAATGTAATTAATTATATTGATGTTTCACCTCAACAAATTGTGGGTATTTCTGCGTCCCTTATTCCGTTCTTAGCTCATGATGATGCTAACCGAGCCTTGATGGGTTCACACATGCAGAATCAGGCAGTCCCATTATTACTTCCAACAGCTCCTGTTGTAGGAACTGGTATGGAGGTTGTAGTTGCAGATAATATGTCCCGGGTACAAAGAGCCCCATATGATGGAACTATTACTTATGTTGATGGAGAAAAATTAACCATCACAGGTAAGCATGAATCTAACACTTATTTAATTAAAAAGTTTGTTAATACACCAGAAAATACCTGTTATTCACAAAGACCTGCAGTTTCAATCGGTCAAAAAGTACAAGAAGGTGACTTATTATTAGAAGGAACAGCAACTGATGGTGGAGAATTATCATTGGGAAGAAACCTATTAATTGCCTACATGAACTATGAAGGTTTAGGTTATGAGGATGCTATTGTTATTTCTGAAAAATTGGTTAAACAAGATGCACTTTCTTCAATTTATATTGAAGAATATATTACAGATGTTGTAGAAACAAAGCTTGGGCCAGATGAATTAACACGAGATATTCCAAATGTTGCTGAAGAAAATTTAGCTAATCTTGATGAAACCGGTATTGTTCAAATTGGAGCTAAAGTTGGACCAAATGATATTTTAGTAGGAAAAGTACAGCCAAAAGGTGAAACAGAATTAACTGCAGAAGAAAGATTATTACGAGCAATCTTTGGAGAAAAAGCTAAAGAAGTTCGAGATACTTCACTTCGAATGCCTCATGGTGAACGTGGAACTGTTATTGGAGTTCAGATTTTATCCCGAGAAAACGGTGATGAACTAGACGCTGGAACTCTGCAAAAGATTAAAGTAAAAATTGCTCAACTCCGAAAAGTTACTGTTGGAGATAAGTTAGCTGGTCGTCACGGAAATAAAGGTGTTATTTCCAGAATAGTTCCAGAAGTTGACATGCCTCATCTTCCTGATGGTACCCCAGTTGATATTATTATTTCTCCAGTGACCATCCTTTCCCGTATGAACTTGGGACAATTATTGGAAGCTCACCTAGGTTTAGCTGCTACCAGATTAGGTATAAAAGTAGCTGCTCCAGTTTTTGAAAAGATTCCAGAATCAATTATTTTAGACATGCTTGAAAAAGCAGGCATTCCTGAAACAGGTAAAATGAAGCTAATTGATGGTCGAACCGGTGAATACTTTGATCAGGATGTAGTGGTTGGAATGGCATATTTCCTTAAACTTATTCACATGGTTGAAGATAAACAACATGCTCGTTCAACTGGTCCATATTCTATGGTTACACAACAACCTTTGGGTGGTAAAGCTCAAATGGGAGGACAAAGACTTGGAGAAATGGAAGTTTGGGCACTTGAAGCTTATGGTGCAGCACATATTTTACAGGAAATGTTAACTATTAAATCTGATGATGTAGTAGGCAGAACCAGAGCTTACCAAGCAATTATTCAGGGAGAAGATATTCCACAAGCTTTGATTCCTGAATCATTTAAAGTGCTTGTTAAAGAATTACAGTCATTGGGTATTAATGTAGAAACAGTTAATCCAAAATTAGGTGTATTAGAGTTGGATGTAGAAGTTAAACCAGAAGAAGCAGTCAGAACAGCTGAAATGCAGGAAGCAATGGGTGCAGAACCTTTGGGTGAATTATCAGAATTACTTACAGAAGATTCTCCTATGGAAGTAATCGATGCGGTTGACTTAAAAGAAGAAGTAGGCGAAAATGTACCATCAGGATCAGAAATGTTGGCTGAACTCGTTGCGCCTACAGAAGAAGAACCTGAAGAAGCAGAATTGAAAGAAGTAGAGGAAGAGGAGGAAAAAGAATAATATGAACAACGACTTGTTAGATTTTGAAAGTTTAAAAGTAACTATTGCCAGCCCGGAACAAATTAAGGCATGGTCTTTTGGGGAAGTCACAAAACCAGAAACTATCAATTACAGAACACTTAAACCTGAAAAAGATGGTTTATTTGCTGAAAATATCTTTGGTCCAACCAAAGATTATGAATGTTATTGTGGAAAATACAAAAGAATCAGATACAGAGGTGTTATTTGTGATAAATGTGGTGTTGAAGTTACTCAAAGCAAAGTTAGACGTGAAAGAATGGGTCATATTACCCTCGCTGCAGCTGTTGCTCATAATTGGTTTGTTAAAGGTGCTCCTTCTAAATTATCTTTGGTATTAGATCTTTCCTTAAAAAGCTTGGAAGCAGTTATCTATTTTGCTTCATATTTAGTTACAGATATTGATGTTCCTCTTAAAGAGAAATCAATGGAAAAATTAGAAAAAGATTTGGAAGCCAAAAAAGCAGAAGCTCAGGATATCTTTGATAAAGCAGTGGTAAATTTGGAATTTGAACTCAAAAAACAAGTATCTGAACTCAAAAAAGGTAAGGGAGAAGGCACAGAACTCGTAGCAGAAGACATGGGTCTAAAAACAAAACAAGAAATTCAAAAAATGCGTGATAATTTAGCAGTTGGTTTTGGACAACTGGAGCAAATCTATAAAGCAGTATCAGATTTAGTTAAAAGCATTAATTTCATGAGAGTAATGTCTGAAGATGAATATCTAAAACTTGATGAATATGGTGTATCTGATTTCCTTACCGTTGGTATGGGAGCAGAAGGATTACTTGAAGTATTAAAGAAAATTGATATGGATAAGTTATCCGCAGACTTAAAAGAAGAAGTTCGAAAAACTACTGGTCAAAGACATATTAAAGCTACAAAAAGACTTCGTGTTGTTGAAGGCATGAGAGCTGCTGATGTTGCTCCAGAATATATGGTTATGAGAATATTACCAGTTATTCCACCAGATCTTCGACCTATGGTTCAACTTCCTGGAGGAAGATTTGCTACTTCTGATTTGAATGATTTATACAGAAGAGTTATCAACCGAAATAATCGTTTGAAAAGATTAATTGATCTAGGTGCTCCAGAAATTATTTTAAGAAACGAAAAAAGAATGTTACAAGAAGCAGTTGATGCTCTTATTGATTCTAACTTAAAGACAACCAGACGTGGAGCAGGAACAGGCCACGTACTCAGATCATTATCTGACATGCTTCGTGGAAAACAAGGAAGATTTAGACAAAACCTCTTAGGAAAAAGAGTTGATTATTCCGGACGTTCAGTTATTGTTGTTGGTCCACATTTGAAATTAAACCAAGTTGGTTTACCAAGAGAAATGGCTTTGGAAATGTTCAAACCATTTGTTCTTCGAGAAGTAATTGGTCGTGGACTAGCTGCAAATATTAAAGGAGCTAAAAATATTTTGGAACTTCGAACAGCTGAAGTTTGGGATATTTTAGAGGGTGTAGTACAAGGTCACCCAGTTTTGATTAACCGTGCTCCAACTTTACACAGACTTGGTATTCAGGCTTTTTATCCAGTTCTAATTGATGGTAGTGCTATTCAAATCCATCCTTGTGTTTGTGCTGGATTTAATGCTGATTTTGATGGTGACCAAATGGCTATTCACGTCCCATTAAGCAAGAGAGCAAGAGATGAAGCAGAAAACTTAATGTTAGCCAGAGAAAATATTTTGAGACCAGCTTCTGGCACTCCTGTAACAGCACCAAACCGGGAGATGGGTCTTGGATCTTATTATGCAACTACTGTTGATGACAAGATTGAACCAATTACAGATCGAGTTTTTTCTCCAAATGAAGCTATTTTAGCTTTTCAAGTTGGAAAAGTAGGACTTCGACAACAGATTTTAGTTCGTTTTGAAGATGGTACTCAACTTGAAACAAGTGTTGGAAGAGTAATGTTTAATGAATTATTACCTCTAAACCAAAGATTTATTAACAGCGCTGTAGGAGTAAAAGATTTGCAAGATATTACTATGAAAGCTTTTAGTGTCAAAGAAACTAGTGAAGAAGTAGCAGTCTTAATTGATAATTTGAAAGATTTTGGTTTCTGGGGTTCAGGTTTATCTGGATTATCTTTAGGAGTGTTTGATAATACTATTATTCCAGAAAAAGATAAAATGATTGCAGATGGAGATAAAGAAGTTTCTGAAGTTGATGGAAATTTCAAAAAAGGTTTGATCACTAATGATGAAAAGAGAGTCTTAACTGAAGAAATTTGGACCAGAATTGGTGATGATATTGCAAAAAAGACACTTGGATCACTTACTCCAGATAATCCTGTAAGTATTATTATGAAATCCGGTGGAGCCAGAGCTACACCAGAACAAATCAAACAACTTTCTGGTATGAGAGGTTTTTCCGTCGATCCAACCGGTAAAATTGTTGAACTTCCAACTAAATCTAACTATCGCCAAGGTTTGGCTGTGTTTGAATACTTCACATCTTCCCGAGGTGCTAGAAAAGGTGTGGCTGACCGTGCTATCAAGACAGCTGATGCAGGTTACTTAACCAGAAGATTAGTTGATGTTGCTCATGATGTCATTATCCGAACAGAAGATTGTGGTGATGAACACGGTTTGGTACTTCCGGTATCCAGTGAAGGATTTTCAGTTGGTGTATCACGATTCTTAGGCAGGCATGTTGCTACTAAGATAGTTGATCCAAAAACTAAAAAAGTTATTGCTGAGGCTGGTGAATACTTGGATGAGGATAAAATTAAACAAATTGTTGATGCAAATGTTGCTGAAATTAATGTTTACTCTCCTCTTTCCTGTAAAGCTAAATATGGAGTTTGTGGAAAATGTTATGGTTGGGACTTCACAACTCGCAAGCCAGTGGCAATTGGTGTACCAGTCGGTGTTGTAGCTGCACAAAGTATTGGAGAACCAGGAACTCAGCTTACCATGAGAACATTCCACAGTGGAGGTGTTGCAACAGGTGTTGATATTACCATGGGTCTTCCTCGTGTGGAAGAATTATTTGAGGCAAGAACACCAAAGAATATTGCACCATTATCTGAAATTGCCGGAAAAGTAACTATCACAGAAACAGACATGGGTATAAAGGTAAGAATCAGAACCAGTGCCAAGCCTGTAGAAGAAAGAGAATACTTAATTCCAGCTTCAGCAAACTTGTTAGTAGAAGATAACCAATTAATTTCTGCAGGTACACAACTAGCATCTGGTCACTGTGATATTAAAGAAATTGTCAGAGTAAAAGGTCTAAAAGAAGCTCAAAGATATATTGTTGATGCTGTAAGACAAGTATATTCATCTCAGGGTGTACCTATTAATGAAAAACATTTTGAAGTTATTGTTCGAAAAATGTCTGACAAAGTCAGAGTTGAAAGCCAGGGAGATACAGCATTATTACCAGGTGAAGTTATTGACCGACTTAAATTTGAAGAGGAAAACCAAAGAGTACTTGCAGAAGGTGGAGATCCATCAACAGCTTCTATCGTAATCTTGGGTATTACCAGAGCATCATTATTAACAGAAAGCTTCTTATCAGCTGCTTCCTTCCAGGAAACAACTACAGTATTAGCTGATGCAGCTGCACAAGGAAAGAAAGATCGCTTGTTTGGCCTCAAGGAAAACGTTATAATAGGGCGGTTAATCCCAACCAACCCTGAACGGGCTAGAGTGGAAAGATAAAAGTATGCCTACAATAAACCAGCTAGTAAGACACGGTCGAAAGACTACTACCAAAAAGATTAAGGCAACTGCGCTAAGACGTAGCTTTAATTCCAATGAGCGAAAATATAGTACTTCCTTTAATCCTCAAAAAAGAGGTGTGGTTACAGTTGTTAAAACTATGACTCCTAAAAAACCAAATTCAGCACTTCGTAAAGTTGCCAGGGTAAGACTTTCTAATAAAACAGAAGTTACTGCTTATATTCAGGGAGTAGGGCATGATTTAGCAGAACATGGTATAGTACTCGTTCGTGGTGGTAGGGTTAAAGATTTACCAGGTGTAAAATATCACATCATCAGAGGTAAACTAGATATGGGTGGCGTACAAAAAAGAATGACAAGCAGATCAAAATATGGAGCTAAAAAACCAGGAGGAGCTAAAGCAGCTTAATTAATATGCCAAGAGCAGGAAAAGTAGAAAGAAGAGAAATAGAAGCAGATCCAATTTATAATTCTAAGTTGGTTTCCCGATTCACTAATCGGGTAATGGTTGATGGTAAAAAAACTATTGCTCAGAAACTTGTCTATCAAGCCTTAGATTTAATTGAAAAGTCAGGTAAAAATCCTTTAACTATTTTTGAAACAGCTATTGCTAATGCAGCTCCAAAGATGGAAGTCAGACCAAGAAGGGTTGGGGGAGCTTCTTATCAAATCCCACAAGAAGTTAGAGGAGACAGACGTGAAGCTTTGGCTATTAGATGGATTGTGATGGCAGCCAGATCCCGATCAAATAAAGAATATCATTCCTTTGGTGAAAAACTAGCAGCAGAATTGATTGATGCTGCAGAAGGTAAAGGAATTGCTATTAAGAAAAAAGAAGATATGTTAAAAACAGCAGAAGCCAACAGAGCATTTGCCCACTTTAGATTTTAATTTCTCCTTATATGTTAGAAGCAAAAATAGTTCCTGAGAAGTGTATTAGTGTTGGATTAGGAATCTATGACGATAGGCATGTGTTTGAAATGTATGCGAAAAGTAGGCTTACTAGTATAGTAGGACATAAACTTGGTCCAAACTTAGATCAATTTCAACAGTATACTGCATTGATGGTCAGAGTATTTGAAGGTGAAGTTGTTCCTTATTCAGAAGCACAAGCTTTAGGGCTTGATCCAAAAATCGCCAGACAAATGGCTATTATCGCTAAAAATAGTTATCGAAAACAAATAGCAACTTTAGAAGCAGTGCTTGATGACTCTCTTTATCCAGACAATTCCTCAGAGTTTGCAGATCGGGGTCAAGATTCAGAAAAGTATATTGAATGGCGCCGATATTGTCCTTAATGCTATACTGGTTTTAGTGAAAAAAACTTCTGCCGGATTTGCTCCTATTTATTTAATAATTATCCTTTTTATTCTTGGGGTAATGGGTGGAGCTTATTATTATGGTAAATCATCTGTTTCTAAAACTTCAGTTATTGATTTTAATTCTTGTAAGAAAGCGGGTTATCCAATCCGTTTACTAAATTGTCAAGGATGCCCAAAATATTGTGATACACCATGGGGAGCTAGTTATTCTGAAAAACAATAAAATGAATCAAAAAGGCTTTACAGCCCAAATTATTTTAATAATTGTAGGAATAATAATTTTATTAGTTCTAGGTTATACTTTTTTAGCAAAACCTTATAAAGTTTATGGTGAAAATATAGCCTTTCCTCCTTATAAAATAGGGCAGCTATCTTTTTCTGAAAAAGTAACATATCTGTTTAGAAAACCGGCAGTTGGGGATAGAGTTATTTTTTCTCCTTTAGGACAATACTCGAGTTATATTGGAATTATTACCAAAGAAGAAAACCAAAATGGAGTAATTATTTATACTATCTGTTCCACAGGGAAAGGGTTTCCCTGGACAGTTTCAATAGAAAAAATTTCCGGGAAAATATATTATCCCGTTTTAGATCAAGATGATGCTAAAAGAATTGCAGAATCATTCAATTCTTCTCCTACCACTCCTACTCCAACTCCAATAGAAATGCCAATAAGTTTTGAGGAGACAAAAAAGTGGCCAACTTATACTAATACAAAATATGGTTTTTCTATTAAATATCCGGAAAATATGCAATTTAAAGATATTACAGAAGAACCTACTATTAGCGGAATGGATTATAAAACTGGTGAAAATTCATATGTCCCTTTAAAGGAATACTTTAAATATGCTAAACGCGAATTAATAGTTACTTTTGCAGAACAAAGTAAACTTGATGATAAAATGACCCCGATTGTACCCAAAAAGATTACAGATTTTTGGATTTCAGGAATTTCATTGCATGTTCAAAAAGGAGATCAGCAAATAATAGAAGAATATAAAGATAAAAAATTAGCTGAAAAGGCAGGGGAGCAACCGCCTTCTCCAGGCCGTAAGCTAGAAATTACAAATATAATAATTAATGGTATTAGTGTGACTAAATTTTCGGAGATTAAGCATTTTTACACTGACGATTTAGTTGGAGCTTCTGAAGCAATTTGGCAAAAAGACGGATTCGTATATTTATTATCTAATGATTACGATATGGGTTACGGAAATAAATATTTTGATGCAATGCTTTCTACTTTTAAATTTAATGAAAGAACTCCTTGATGTTAGTGAGGAGTATGTAAAAGAATAACTGATTGACAATATAAAGCAGTTAAATTAATCTTAATTTAATGATGAAGTTTAGTCCTCTTTTAGGAATCATTGCCGCAATAATTCTAATTGTTGTTGTCTCTATCGGTTACTACAACTCTTTTGTAACTCAAACAAATGCTATTGAAGGCCAGTGGAAACAAGTTGAAGTTCAATATCAAAGAAGGGTTGATTTGATCCCTAATTTAGTAGCTTCAGTAAAAGGAATTCAACAACAGGAACAAAAGATTTTTGGGGATGTTAGTGCTGCCAGGGCAAATTATACTGGTGCAAAATCCCCCGAAGAAAAAGTTCAGGCAGCTAATCAATTAGAAGGATCTCTTAGTAGGTTGTTGGCAATTTTTGAAAATTACCCTCAAATAAAAAGTGATCAGGCAGTTATAAAATTAATGGATGAATTAGCAGGAACAGAAAATAGAGTAGCTGTTGAGAGGAGAAGATACAACGAATTTGTTCAAAGTTATAATACTTCTGTTGGTACTTTGCCTGGTAAGATCTTTGCTTCATTTATGGGATTTACACCTAAAAGTTATTTTCAAGCTGCTTCTGGAAGTGAAAATGCACCAAAAGTAAATTTCTGATAATGAATGTTAAATCAAATCCGTAATTTTGTATTCCTAACTCTTGTAAGTCTATTCTTATTTATTGCTCCAAAAGTTTATGCAAATCATATTCCTGCTCCATCCGGCCATGTTAATGATTTTGCCGGAGTTCTCACTACTGAACAGAAAAACAACCTTGAAAATTCTTTAATATATTATGAGCAGCAAACTACAAATGAAATTGCTATTGCTATAGTTAAAAGTTTAAATGGAGATAGTATTGAAAACTTTGCTGTTAAGACTTTTGAAGAATGGAAAATTGGTAAAAAGGGTAAAGATAACGGCATATTATTTATTGCAGCAATAGATGATAGAAAAATGAGGATAGAGGTAGGATATGGATTGGAGCCTTCTTTAACTGATAACCAAGCAGGTGAGATTATCAGAAATATTATTGCTCCCAAATTTAAACGAGAAGATTATTACGGTGGAATTTCTGATGGAGTATTAGCTATTGAGGATCAATTAAGCAAGAACCCGGCAGAGGTAGCAAGGGGACAAGCAAAAGTGACTTTTTGGTCTGTTATTAAAGGGCTTTATGGAATTTTTGGCGATCTAGTGGTTTACGCTCTATTGTTTTTTACGTATTTACCTTTTTCGTATTTTTTTGCTTTTTTAGCTCGGACAGAGGGAATTTGGTTAGGTGGTATTATTGGTGGGGTAATCGGAGGGATTTTGGGTTGGATTTTTGGAAGTACATTATCTCCAATTATTTTTTCATTTATTGGAGGTGGAAGTTTAGGGTTTTTGTTGGATTATATTGTATCTAATAATTACAAAAAAAGAAAAGCAGCAGGGCTTAGCACTAGTTGGTGGAGTTCTGGTGGGGGGTTTTCTACTCACAGTGGCGGAGGGTTTGGTGGATTTGGAGGGGGTTCGTCTGGTGGAGGTGGATCAAGCGGTAGTTGGTAAATTAACTTGTCTTATTATCCTGTATAACTTATTATTTAATTAATGCCCAATTCACAAAAGGTTAATATCCTGAGCGAGTATAACGAGTCGAAGGGTTTTGCACCCATTTTAATAGTTATTTTAATCGCTGTAGCAATTGGTGGATATTTAATATATTCTAACTACTTAAAGAATCAAACAAAAATTAATGTTCCTCAACAAACTTCTAACACTGAATCAACTAATTCTGGAAAAATTGCTAATTGGGAAACTTTAACACGAAACGATAATGAATTTTCTTTTCAATATCCTCAAAATTGGAAATTAGTTCCTACGGATACTTCTAAGAATGGCTATAATTTTGAGTTTGTAGATCCTGATAAAATTTATACGCTCGATTTCTATTCACAATCTAATATTAATAAAGATACTGGCAAACCGTATAAAACACTATTGGAATTTGAGGATTTAGTTTCAGATCAACTTAAAATTGTAGTTGATGGTCAAGAAGCTATTCAGGTTATGCCTCGAGCAGGCAGTGAGAACGCAAATTTGATTGATGTTTTTTCCAGAGATTCCACACAAATTTATACTCTGAAATTAACTACTAATTCCAAACAGGATGACGCAGCAATTAAAAAAGGTCAAGAATTGTTTAAACAAATTCTTTCTACATTTAGAATTAAGCAATTGCAACCTGCTTTTGTAATAAGTAAAGAATCCTTGGTTGGAATTTGGCAAAATGATTTTATGTTAGCAGCAGGTTGGGGAGACCGTTATCAATTTTACCCCTCTGGTAAATATGCTCATATAGCATCTGAAATGAATAATTGTACAAATACAGATTTAGGTGAAGTAGGCACATGGGAACTAAATAGTAATAAATTGTTGCTAACTGCTAAGCAAAAGATTATTTTAAAAGTTGCAGGAACAGTAGATGATCCTGCATGCGGACAGAAGGTTGTAGGTGGAGAATCAGCACAAGAAGTAGCAAATCCCAAAGTGGTTGAAATAGATTTGAGTGCACGCAAACCCCAGGCAAACGAACCATCTTATTATCCTTCTTTATTTTTCGGGAAAAAAGTTTATTGGAAATTTAATGATAAGTTAAAAGATAATCCGCCTTTTAAAGTTCTCCCTTTTTTAAGTGGTTGTGGACCAGATTTGGACCCATGTTTATAAAATAATATATGAATCAAAAAGGATTTGCTCCAATAATTATAATTCTAGGAATTGTTTTTACAGTTATAGGAATTGGGGGGTATTTCTTATTGTCAAATAAAAACTTTGTAAAATACTCACCCACAAACGAAATTTCTCCTACTCCTACTGTTGCAATACAATCTTCTTCCGATGTGATCTGTCCAGCTAATGCAGTAGTGACTTTTGGTTACGATACCACATATTTAACTCCTGCTCCACAAGATCCAAATCAAGTATGCAAGTTTTCTATTACTGTAGATAATGTCTCGGATTTAGTTCAAGAAATAAATCAAGCTAGCAAATACCCAAACCTGAAGATATTTAACATTCAAGGACCATCTGGAGGAGAAAAAACAGTATTTATGCCACCTGAAATATGGCAATTAAAAAATTTGCAATCCTTAAACATAGCATATGTAGAATTTAAAAATAGCACACTACCTGCTGAAATTAGTAATGTAAGTAATCTTAAACGTTTATCTGTATATGGTTCTAATATTAGTTCTATTCCACCACAAATTAGTCAGCTTACACAGTTAACATACTTAGATTTTGGAGCAAATAATATCACAGTTCTTCCACCAGAAATTGGAAGTTTAAAGAATTTAGCAACACTTAACTTATTTCATAACGAATTAAACTCTTTGCCTGATTCGATCGGTAATCTACAAAATTTGAAAAAACTTGTTTTGTCTAACAACTCTTTTTCTATATTTCCTGAAGTGTTAACGAAACTCAATGGTCTTGAGGAGCTTAATATGAATCAAAATCATTTAGCTTCAGTTTCTCTTCAGATAGGAAATATGAATCATCTGAAAAAACTTTCATTAAATAATTGGCCTAACCATGCCTCTGCAGCTTGTGGTGGAGCAGTCTGTCAAACAGATCTTAAACAAGATATGGAGAATGGAAATAAAATATTAACTTTCCCTGATAGTATTGCTCAAATGTCTTCTTTATTGGAATTGGATTTAAGCAATGTTTCAACACCGGTTGAAGTAATAAACCATCTTAAGCAAATACTACCAAAAACTACAATTAAGTTTGATCCTCCTGGATCTTATAGCAACTATCCTAAATAATTTGTATGTATAATTTTGTGATAAGATTTAGTTAATGCTAAAGGAAAAAGGCTTTGCACCAATAATTATAATTTTAGGAATTGTTTTATTTTTAGGTATAGTTGGTGGAGTGTATTATTTTAGTAAAAATTCAAGTAGTGCTATAAAAAATAATCCTGTAAATACCCCAACCCCAACTGCAACTCTAAAGGTAGATGAAACAACTAATTGGAAAACTTATACAAATACGGAATATGGATATTCAATAAAATATCCAGAAAATATTTCCTTAGAAGAAATGGGTGTGGATGTAAAAGGTAAACTAGTTAAATGGATTTGGATTGATAAACAAATCCAAATTTCTGTTACTAAAGCGAATTCTTCAGAATGCAAAGTAGATTGTCCGATTATTTCAAAGATAGAATCTGTTAAAATCGATAACACAGAGGGGAAAAAGCAGAGTGGTTATATTAGTCAAATAGGAGGGCGTATACCTCAGTCTTTCCAACAGGTTATTATCCCACACAATGGTAGCTATTTTAATATTTCCCTCTATGAATTAAAAAATGATAGTATAAAGAGCTCTGAAAGAAAGGCGGGTACAATCACAGAAGCGGAAATTAAGCTTTTTAATCAAATTCTTTCTACCTTTGAATTTACTAAATGAATCAAAAGGGTTTTGTTCCAATAATTATAATTCTAGGAATTGTTTTATTTTTAACGATTGTTGGTGGTGCTTATTATTTTGGAAGAATGACTATAAAAGGTAAAATCTTAGACTATAACTCGATGCCTTTTGATAATCCTAATTTAGAAATTAAAGGAATTAATGGCTCTTTTGGTAAATGTGAAGTTAAAAAGACAGGGAATTTTATTTGTAAAGCCCTATTATTGCCAAATCAAACTTATGGTATTTATTTAAATGATGACAAAACTAATGCTTTTGTTCTTCAACATTTTACTGCTGAATTTGCAAAAATAGTTGATATAGGAGAGAGACAAGTACCAAGGACTAGTGAACCACAAGCCACTAGTATAGATGAAACTGCTGATTGGAAAACTTATACCAATACTAAATATGGTTATTTAATTAAATATCCCGAAAAATTGAAGATAAGAGAAAGAGGGAGTTTGAGTCCGTCATTGATTGATAGTTTAGATATATGTTTGAAGGAAAGTTGTGGTGACCCAGATATTATATCTGTTAACGTTATAACCAAAGAATTTGCATTAGGATCACTTAATAATCCTTCGATTAGCAAAGAAGAAATTACCATTAGCAATATTAAAGGTATAAAGAAGGTAGGTGAATATCATTACGGAAAAGAAATTATTGTTTATTTCCCTGCGCCTAATGGAGCTAGTTATGTAAATATTGGTACGAATAGTCAAAATGCACAAATTTTTGATACTATTCTTTCTACTTTTAAATTTACAGACACAAATTCAGGAAGTGGGAAATATACTTGTCCAGAAAATGGATATCAAAATTGTATGCCAATTTTAGATGCGGAAGGACAAAAACAATGTAGCAAAGAAGCATTAGATTGGAAGCAAACTAATTGTCCCAATTTTTCAGGTGCGGCATATTAATTTTCAGATCATATGAGTTGACTTTGGGCTGCTTTTGCCTTAATATAAGCAAGTAGGCCTCCTTCAAGAGGCTTTTTCTTATATATATGGATGCAAAACTGAAAGCAGAAAAACTGAAAATGTGGCAGGGAAAACTCAAAAAACTCCAAGATGAGTTGGAAGCTATCATGGTCAGACGCGGGGAGGCTATTGCTATGGGTGATTTATCAGAAAATGCTGCTTTTTCTATGGCTGAAGAAGATGCAATTACCTGGAGAGTCAGAATTGAAGAGATTGAAAAGATCATTAAAACCATTGAGGATACTAAATAATGGCTGTTACCACCAAAACCAAGAGGGATTTCCCTTTGGATCAAATCCGTAATATTGGAATTATTGCCCACATTGATGCGGGAAAAACCACCACAACTGAAAGAATCCTTTTTTATACTGGTAAAACTTATAAAATCGGAAATATTGATGAAGGAACCACAGTTACTGACTGGATGGAGCAGGAAAGAGAAAGAGGAATAACTATTGTTTCTGCTGCCATTACTACTTTTTGGACTCCTAAGACAGGTCCCTATAAAGATCAGGAGACCAGAATTAACATTATTGATACTCCCGGACACGTTGATTTTACAGCTGAAGTGGAAAGATCCCTTCGTGTACTTGATGGAGGTGTAATCGTTTTGGATTCAGGTTCAGGTGTGCAATCCCAAACAGAAACAGTCTGGAGACAAGCAAATAAATATAAAGTTCCGCTTATTGCTTTTGCAAATAAAATGGATGTAGTGGGAGCAGATTTTTTAGCTACTATTCAATCAGCTAGAGATAGATTGGGAGCTAATGCAATTGCTTATAACTTACCAATTGGTAGTGAAAATGATTTTAAAGGAGTAATAGATTTATTAACCCAAAAAGCTTTTGTATGGGAAGGTAATGATACCGGAGCTAATTTTAATGAAATAGATATTCCTGCAGATATGGCTGACGCAGTAAAAGAGCATCGTGAAAAATTAGTTGAAGAAATCTCTGGTACAGATGATGTGCTGATGGAAAAATATCTTGGTGGAGAAGAAATCTCTGTTGAAGAACTTAAAAAAGCTTTGCGAAAAGCAGTAATTAATAATGAAATTGTGCCTGTTTTGGCTGGATCATCTCTTAGAAATAAAGGTGTGCAGCAAATGCTTGATGGTGTTATTGAATATTTACCTTCACCACAAGATGTTAATGAAATTGTGGGAGAAAATCCTGCTACAAAAGAACAAGAAGTTAGAAACGCTGATCCTTCTGCACCATTATCTGCTTTAGCTTTTAAAGTTCAGGTTGATCCTCACGTTGGAAAGTTAACTTTTATTCGAATTTATTCCGGAACCCTAAAATCAGGTTCATATCTTTATAATTCCACCAAAGATATTAAAGAAAGAATTGGCCGTCTTATGTTAATGCATTCTAATGACAGAGAAGAAATTGAAGAAGCATATGCCGGAGAAATTGTGGCTGCAGTTGGTTTAAAAGACACTATTACCGGTAACTCTATTTGTGATGAAAACAAACCTATTATTTTGGAATCAATTAATTTCCCAGAACCTGTTATTTCACTTGCCATTGAACCAAAAACCAAATCAGATCAGGAAAAATTAGGTTTAGCTTTATCAAGGCTTTCAGAAGAAGATCCTACTTTTAGGGTTAAGTCTGATCATGAAACAGGTCAAACCATTATTTCCGGAATGGGAGAGTTACAACTTGAGATTTTAGTGGATAGAATGAAGAGGGAATTTAAAGTGGAAGCTAATGTTGGTCAACCACAGGTAGCATATAAAGAAACTATTCAAAAAACAGCCACAGGAGAAGGAAAATACATCAGACAAACCGGTGGTCGTGGTCAATACGGACATTGTTGGCTTAGAATTGAACCGCTTCCTCGTGGTTCCGGACGTGAATTCGTTTCAGAAATTGTGGGAGGAGCAATTCCCCGTGAGTTTATTGGTCCAATTGAAAAAGGTGTAATTGAAAAAGAAGACACAGGTATCCTTGCTGGTTATCCTGTAACTGATATTAGGGTAGTTGTTTATGATGGATCTTTCCATGATGTTGATTCATCTGAGGTATCCTTTAAAATTGCAGGTTCTTTAGGTTTGTCTGAAGCAGCACATCAAGCAGACATGATTTTACTTGAACCAATCATGAAAGTTGAAGTAACAACACCAGAAGAATTCCTCGGTGATATGATTGCAGATTTATCTTCCAAAAGAGCTCAAATCTTATCAACTGAGATGAGAGGAAATGCCAGAGTAGTATTAGCACTTGTTCCTTTGGCAGAAATGGGTGGTTATGCTACTTCAATTAGATCAATGTCTCAGGGAAGAGCTACTTATTACATGGAAGCTGATCATTATGAACCAGTGCCATCAAATGTTACCCAAAAAATTATTGCAGATTCAGGCTTCACAGGCCGTATTGAACACTAATATATTTGGTGTATACTTAATTTATGGAATTTCTTTGGTATATTTTAGGCCCGTTATTTTTATTTTTTCTTCTTACCAGTTTAAGAGTGGTGCAAGAATATGAACGGGGAGTAATCTTCTTTTTAGGGCGATGTACCGGGGTTCGTGGTCCGGGTTTAATTATTTTAATCCCTATTTTAGAAAGAATGATGAAGACAACACTTAGAACCATTACCATGGATATTCCTTCCCAAAAGATTATTACTAAAGATAATGTTTCAATTGATATTGCTGCTGTTGCTTATTATCATATTGTTGACCCACAAAAATCAGTGGTGGCAATTGAAGATGTTTATTCGGCTGTAAATCAAATTTCCCAAACTACAGTCAGAAATGTAGTGGGACAATTTATGTTGGATCAATTATTGGCAAAGACTAGTGAAATTAACACCCAGATTAAAAACGTAATTGATACTCACACTGAACCTTGGGGAGCAAATGTTACTGCTGTTGAAATTAAGGATATTATTTTACCTGATAATATGCAAAGGGCTATGGCAAAAGAAGCAGAGGCAGAGAGAGAAAGAAGAGCAAAAATTGTGGCTGCAGAAGGAGAATTTCAGGCTGCACAAAAGCTAGGGGAAGCAGCAGACCTTATAACCAAGCATCCAGTAGCCTTACAACTTAGAACCTTACAAACCATGGCAGAAATTGCAACGGAAAAGAACTCTACTATTATTTTCCCAGCTCAGTTTATGGGTACAGTACAAGAAGCGATCAGAACTCTGGCTAAAGATGCTTCAAAATAAGGTTTAAATAACCTCTTGCATTTTTATTATAGCTTTGGTAAACTAATCTCTACCAGCTGGAAAAAGGCTGGATTTTTAAAGGATAAAACAAAAAAATGGCAGACGCAAAAAAATTTGATAGATCTAAACCACACGTTAACATTGGTACAATGGGCCACGTTGACCATGGAAAAACAACCTTAACTGCAGCTATTACTGCTGTCTTAGCTTCTAAAGGTTTAGCACAAGCACGATCAATTGATCAAATTGACGCAGCCCCAGAAGAAAAAGCCCGCGGAATTACAATTAATATTTCCCATCAGGAATACGAAACAGAAAAAAGACATTACGCCCACATCGACATGCCAGGACACGCTGATTATATTAAAAACATGATCACTGGTGCTGCACAAACTGATGGTGCAATCTTAGTAGTTTCTGCTCCAGATGGTCCAATGCCACAAACCAGAGAACATATCTTACTCGCAAGACAAGTTGGAGTTCCAGCAATTGTTGTTTACATGAACAAAACTGATCAAGTTTCTGATCCAGAATTATTAGACTTAGTTGAAGAAGAAATCAGAGATCTTCTTAAGAAATATGAATATGATGCACAATCTCCAATCGTTCGTGGTTCTGCTAAAAAAGCATTAGAAGGCGATGCAACAGCTATTAAATCAATCGAAGACTTAATGGATGCAGTAGATAGCTGGATTCCAACCCCAACCAGAGACACAGACAAACCATTCTTAATGGCTGTTGAAGATGTTTTCTCTATTAAAGGAAGAGGAACAGTTGTAACCGGAAGAATTGAAAGAGGCAGAATTAAAGTTAATGAAGAAATCGAAATCGTTGGAATCAGACCAACCAAGAAAAGTGTTGTAACAGGTATTGAAATGTTCCATAAATTACTTGATGAAGGTCAAGCAGGTGATAATGCTGGTATTTTACTCCGAGGAATTGAAAAAGATGATGTTGAACGTGGTCAGGTTTTAGCTAAACCAGGTTCAATTACACCTCATTCTGAATTTGAAGCAGAAATTTATGTTCTTTCCAAAGAAGAAGGTGGAAGACACACACCATTCTTTAAAGGTTACAGACCACAATTTTATGTTAGAACCACAGATGTTACTGGTGAAGTTATCTTACCAGAGGGTGTAGAAATGGTTATGCCAGGAGACACCACTAAAATTAATGCAAAACTTATTACACCAGTTGCAATGGAAGAAGGACTTCGATTTGCTATCCGAGAAGGTGGTAAGACTGTCGGAGCTGGAGTTATTACTAAAATAAATAAATAAAAATAAGTAATAACTTATAAGCAATAAAGAGGGCGAAAAGCCCTTTTTTGTTTCTTATAGAAGTTTTGTGTTAAAATAATTGCACTTTGATAGGAAAATTAATTTATGGCTAAAGGACGTATAAGAGTCAAACTAAAAAGTTATGATCACAGAGTACTCGATTCAACAGTCGAGCAGCTTTTGGATACTGCTTTACGTACTGGTGCTAAAATTGTTGGTCCTATCCCACTTCCTACTAAAACTTCCAGATTTACAATGCCAAGGTCTCCTTTTACAGATAAGGATTCTCAGGAAGCATTTGAAATCAAAATTCACAAAAGATTAATTGAAATTGTTGAACCAACAGATAAAACTATTGATTCACTAATGCATTTAGAACTCCCTGCAGGTGTAGATATCGAAGTAAAAATGTAACCTTCTTTTGCACTTTGGTGTAAATAGGTTATAAAAGACGTGTTATGAGTAATACTGAACAAGAAATCCTTTAGTAGAAGTTCAAACAATATTACGTGATGATTCTGAACATACAGAAGCAAAATATGATAGATTTGATGTTTTTGCTCCTTTTAGAGCCAAGAATCCATTAGAAAGATTAAACGAGTTACAAAAAAAGCTAGAGAATCAAATAGTTGAAGATGTTTATCCTGATAAAGTAGAAAATTTATAAGTTCTTTTTCTCCATTGTTTTTTAAGGCTAATTCGCAATGTTTAAACAAACCTTAGTGGATGCTTAAGGCAACCATTACTAACAGAAAAAAAGATCCGGAAATTAAAGCCAAAGTTGAAACGACAATAAGTGTTACTCCTAAACCATAAGCGTCGTCCATTACTGATAAATCCAAATTATTTGATGTTAATTTAAAAGCAGATTTTAAATTATAAATTCCTATAATAGTAAAAAGTATAAACGGAATAATATAACGCAGATCGAAAGAGGGGATTTGATGAGGTGGATTCAGAAAAGAAAACAAAAGAGAAATAATGACGATGAAGGTAATTATTAAGGGAATTATTCCTTCAATTATTCCAAAAAGAAAATTTATTATACCGACTGCTTTATACTTATCCATAATTTTATTAAAACACTTTCAAAATTACTTTTCTAGACATGATAAAGTTTACGCAATATGGTAACTTTTACTAGATGACGCACACTGAGATTTATAGGATCTTTTTCTCCCTTGCTTTTTGAGGCTGTTTTGTGCTAAAATTATTAAGCAAGAAAAATATTTTCAGTAGATCGCACGTCGTACTTCATTAAAAGCTACGCCCGATAAATCGGATGTAGAGAAGATAGATACGGTGATTCAATATAAGCGATGTACTGGGTCGGGTTTCGACCCTTTTTTGTGTTTAAAACTATATGATAGATACATTATTTGGTATAAAAAAGAATATGACAAGTGCATACGATGCTCGTGGTAGACGAACAGGTGTTACTGTGCTTCAAATTCAACCAAACGTTGTTACGCAGGTAAAATCGTCTGATGGAAAAGATGGTTATGATGCTGTGCAACTCGGAACTGGTATAAAGAAATCAATTAAAAAACCTCAAATTGGTCATGCTAAAAAGGCTGGAGTTGACGCTAAAATTCGTTGGTTTAGAGAAGTAAGAACAACAGCAAATGTTCAGGCAGGAGAAATTATTGAAGTAGGAAAAGTTTTTGCTAAAGGAGATTCAGTTAAAATAACAGGAACTTCTAAGGGAAAAGGTTTTCAGGGTGGTGTCAGACGTCATGGCTTCCATGGAGGACCAAAAACTCATGGTCAATCAGATAGACACCGCGCTCCTGGTTCTATTGGTTCTGGTACAACTCCTGGAAGAGTCTTAAAGGGTAAAAAGATGGCTGGTCACATGGGTAATGACACTGCAACTGCTAAAAATTTAGAAGTAATTGCTGTAGATAAAAAAGAAAATTTGTTGATTGTTAAAGGTGCTGTTCCAGGATATGTTGGAGCCTTAGTGCAGATTACAAAAACAGGACGAATTAAGGGTTACACTCCACCTCCAGAAGAGAAACCAGAAGAAGAGGAAGAAGGATCAGAAGACCAGACAGTCACAGAACCAGTAGAGTCAGCAACAGAAAATACAGAAACACCTGCAGAAAATACTACTGAAGTTATGGAGGACAAGGAAAATGCCTAAAGTTGTTAAAGAAAAAAAAGTTACAAAATCAGAAAAAGTTGAAATTGAAAAAGAAGCAACTAAAAAAGTAGTTGTCAAAAAAGATGATGTAAAATCAGAAGCAGTTAATTTATCTGTTCCGATGTTTGGACTTGATGGTGGTAAAGATGGTACTTTATCATTACCAGAAGAAATCTTTGGGGTAGAGGTAAATAAAAAATTATTATCACAAGCACTTCGTGTTTATATAAATAATAATACTGGTCATTTTTCAAACACTAAAACTCGTGGTGAAGTTAAAGGTTCTACCAGAAAAGTAAGAGCACAAAAAGGTACAGGAGGAGCAAGACATGGATCAGTCAGAGCTCCTATTTTTATTGGTGGAGGAATTGCACTTGGACCAAAATTCAGAAAAATAGAATTGGAATTGCCTAAAAAGATGAAAAGAGCTGCTTTAATTAGTGCTTTAGCTGCTAAAAACTTAGACCAGGAAGTTATGGGAATTTCCGGGCTTGATAAAGTAACTGGAAAAACCAAAGAAATGAAAGCATTTTTTGATAAAGTTGCTTTAAAAAATGTTTTGATTGTAATTTCTGAGAAAAATGAAAAGCTACAAAGAGCTGTTAAAAATTTAGAAAAAGTAAGTTCAACTTTAGCTGATCAGGTAGATATTTTAGAATTAACTAAATTTAAAAATATTATGTTTACTAAAACTGCTATAGAAAAATTACAACTTCGAATTAACAAAAAAGAAGTGGAGAGTGCAAAATAATGAATATTATCAAAAACCCGGTTATTTCTGAAAAGTCATTAGGAGACGCTAAAGATGGTTATTATACATTTGTAGTTGATCGCGCAGCTCGTAAGCAGGAAATTGCCAAGGCAATTGAACAGAAATTTGATGTGAATGTAATTGATATTAATACTTCAAATTTTAAGGATGAAAAAAAACAACAAAGAAGAGTTAGATCAACTTATACAATTGCAGGTTATAAAAAAGCTGTAGTGAAACTAAAAACAGGTCAAAAGATTGCTCTTTTTGAAGCAGAAACAGCAGAAGTTGAAACTGCTGAAGAGCCAACAGAAGTAAAAGAAAAGAAAAGTATACTTAAAGGAACAAAAGTAAAAATCGAAAAAATGGAAGATAAGAAAAAGAAAGAGGATAAATAAGCAAAGCTTGAATTTTGCTTAACAAAATATAACATATGGCACTAATTAAATATAAAGAAACAACAAAAACAAGAAGGTTTGCTTCCAAAATGGAAAAACCTAAAAATAATAAGAACGTTATAAAGAAACTAAGATCTATTTTGCAAAAACATAGTGGAAGATCCAATGGTACAGTAACAGTTCGTCATCAAGGTGGAAGACATAAAAGGTATTATCGAGAGATTGATTTTAAAAGAAATAAATTTGGTATAGAAGGTGTAGTTTCAGCTTTGGAATATGATCCAAACAGAAATGTTGAGATTGCATTAATAAAATATTCTGATGGTGAATATCGTTATATTTTAGGATTAAAAGGATTAAAAGTAGGTGATAAAGTTCAAGCTGATGAAAAAGTAGAAGTAAAAATTGGTAATGCAATGAAATTAAAAAATATTCCAGTTGGAACAGCTATTCACAATGTAGAGCTTACTCCTGGAAAAGGTGGACAAATTGGACGCTCTGCTGGAACATCTTTAACCTTGCAAGCAAAGCAAGCTCCTTTCGCTCACTTGAAACTTCCTTCAGGAGAGATTAGAATGGTTCCCTTGGAATGTTTGGCAACAATTGGTGTTTTAGGTAACGAGGAATATAAAAACATGGAACTTGGTAAGGCAGGCCGAAAAAGACACATGGGTATCAGACCAACTGTTCGTGGTACAGCACAAGATCCAGGATCCCATCCACACGGTGGAGGAGAAGGCAGATCAGGTATAGGAAGAAAGAAGCCTATGACTGCTTATGGCAGACCTGCTGTTGGTAAAACAAGGAATAAAAAGAAACTTTCAGGTAAAATGATAATTAAAAGGAGAAATAAATAATGGGAAGATCACTTAAAAAAGGACCATATATTGATGCAAAATTATTAAAAAAGATTTTGGCTCAAAAAGAATCTAGCGATAAAACTGGAATTAAAACATGGGCAAGAGCATCACAAATTTCACCTGATTTTGTGGGGCACACATTACTAGTTCATAATGGTCGAAACTTTATATCAGTTTTCATCTCTGAATCTATGGTGGGACATCGGGTGGGAGAATTTTCTCCAACCAGAACTTTTAGATCACATGGTAAAAAGACAGAAAAGTCAGCAGCAAAAACTTAATATATGGAAATAACATCAATACAAAAAAATATACATAATTCACCTCGTAAAATAAGGTTAGTGGTAGATATGGTAAGACATATGAAGCCTTCTGTAGCTATTTCTCAGCTACAATTTACCAATAAGGCTGCTGCACTTCCTATATCAAAAGCAATAAAAACAGTTTTAGGAAATGCTAAGGCACAAAACTTAGATATCAACGAAATGATTTTTAAAAGTATTGAAGTAAATGAAGGTGGAAGAATGAAAAGATTTCGCCCAGGTACAAAAGGGAGAGCAAAACCTTATGTAAAAAGGATGAGTCATTTAAAAATTATTTTAACAAATGAAATTAAACAAGAAAAAATAGTTACAAAAGGAGATAAGTCTAAAGAGACTAAATAAAAAATGGGAAGAAAAATAAATCCAATTAGCTTTAGAATGGGTAATGTTTGTACTTGGCAATCAAGGTGGTTTGCTGATGACAAAAAGTATAGACAATATGTTTTAACAGACATAAAAGTCAGAGATATTTTAATGAAAAAACTTAGACCAGCAGGAATTGTTAAAGTAGAAATAGAAAGAGCCAGCAATAAACTTAAAGTAATTATTTTTGTGGCCCGTCCGGGTATATTAATTGGCCGTGGTGGTCAAGGTTTAACAGATCTTAAAAAGTTTTTAATGACTGAACTTTCAATTAAAGATGAAAATGCACTTGAGATTACTCCTATGGATGTTCGTTCGCCGGATTTAGCAGCTTATTTAGTTGCTCTAAATGCTTCTGAACAATTAGCTAAAAGACTACCTGCACAAAGAGTTATGAACCAAACTGTTGATAGAGTGATGCGAGCTGGTGCTAAAGGTGTCAGGATCGTATTAGCAGGAAGAATTGGTGGAGCAGAGATTGCCCGCCGTGAATGGAAAGCACTTGGTACAATGCCTCTTCATACACTTAGACAAGATATAGATTATGCATCTGTCCCTGCTTTAACTAAGTCAGGTTATGTTGGAGTAAAAGTTTGGATTAATCGTGGAGAGGCGGTAGAAAATTAATGGCACTATTAGTTCCTAAAAGAGTAAAGCATCGTAAAACATTCCGCGGTAAAAGAGGGGGAGTTGCATTGCGAGGAAATGAATTAAATTTTGGAACATACGGCTTAAAAGTTGTTGACCGTGGTTGGATTACTTCGAGACAAATCGAAGCAGCCAGACGAGCTGTAACTCATTTTACTTCTCGTGGTGGAAGATTGTGGATTAGAATCTTTCCTGATAAGCCAGTAACTAAACATCCAGCTGAGGCTAGAATGGGATCTGGTAAAGGAGATGTTATTGGTTATGTAGCAGTTGTTCGACCAGGTAATATCATTTTTGAGATAGGTGCGGTATCATTTGCTACTGCGCAAGAAGCTTTAAGATTAGCTTCACATAAATTGCCATTAAAAACTAAATTTATTATTAAACAATAAAAATGAAAAAAAACGATTTTGCAGAAATTAAAAAAATGGAAGTTAAGGTTTTATCTAGTAAAGCTTTAAAGATAAAAGAAGAAATTGCTAATTTAGTAATTGATAAGAACATGAATAAAATGCCAAATCTTAAATCAATAAAGTTTAAGAGAAATGAGTTAGCAAAAATTTTAACAGTTTTGCAACAAAAACAATTAATGGAAAGTTTAGAAAAACAAACAGTAAAAGTATCGGAGGAAAAATAAAATGGCATCTAAAAAAATAAAAAAAGAAGTAAATAAAGAAATGAATAAAGAAGAAGGAAGAAAACCTATGGAAAAACAACAACAAATATTTAAAGGTAGAGTAGTTTCTATAAAAGCACAACAGACTGCAACTGTTTTATTGGAAAGCAGAAAAACTCATCCGTTATATAAAAAGTCTTATGCTCAGAGTAAAAAATATCTAGTCCATGATGAATTAGAAGTAAAAATGGGAGATATAGTAGAAATAGTTAAATGCAGACCAATATCTAAAAACAAACATTTTAGGATTCTTAAAGTTGTAGGACGTGATATTGAAGCAATTGTTACAGAAAAGATTAATGAAGATGTTAAGAAAGCAATTGAAGAAGTGATTCCTGTAGAACAAGAAGAAGTTGTTGAAGTGGTAGAAGCAGTTGAAGAAATTAAACCAAAAAAAGCTACAAAGACAAAGGAGAGCAAATAAATGTTACAACACAGATCTACAGTAAAAGTTGCAGATAATAGTGGAGCTAAGATGATCATGGTGATTCAACCTTTGGGCGGTTCTGGTAAAAGAAAAGCTACCCTAGGTGAATTATTAGTGGGTGTAGTTAAAGGAGCAACTCCTAATGGACAGGTAAAGGATCATGAAATAGTAAGAGCAGTAGTTGTTAGAACCAAGAAAGAAAGAAGAAGAGATGATGGTTCATATATTAAATTTGATGAAAACGCTGTAGTGATTGTAGATAAAGACGGAAACTTACGTGCAACCAGGGTTTTTGGTCCTATTGCCAGAGAAATACGTGATAAAGGTTTTACTAAGATTGCATCGCTTGCACCAGAGGTGTGGTAAATTATGAAAATACAAACAGGAGATAGTGTAAAAATATTATTAGGAAAAGACCGGGGTAAAACTGGAAAGGTTTTACGTGTTTGGACAAAAGAAGATAAGGTGTTGGTTGAAGGAATAAATATGTATAAAAGACATGTTAAAAAAACTGCACAGCATGAAGGTGGAATATTAGATATTCCAAAGCAGATTAATATAAGCAACGTAGCTTTTATGTGTCCTGAATGTAAAAAGCCAACCAGGATTGGTATGAAAATTGAAGCAGATACAAAATATCGATTTTGTAAAAAATGTAAAGAAAAAATAGTAGTTAAAAAGGAGAAAAAATAAGCAATGTCTAGATTAAGAGATAAATATAAAAAAGAAGTACTGCCAAAATTAAAAGAAGAGTATGGAATTAAAAATCAGATGGCTGTGCCAAGCTTAAAAAAGATTGTTATTAATGTTGGTATGGGAGACGCAAAAGATAATAAAGAAATAGCTGCAAAAGTAGTGGATAATTTAACTGCTTTAGCTGGTCAAAAACCAGTAACTACTGTTGCAAAGCAATCAATTGCAGGTTTTAAATTGGGAAAAGGCAATCCAATTGGTGCAATGGTAACTTTACGAGGTGAAAGAATGTATGACTTTTTAGATAAATTAATTAGTATTGTATTACCTAAGGTAAGAGATTTTCGGGGAATTTCTAATACATCTTTTGACTCACGAGGTAATTATACTTTGGGTTTACCAGAACAAACTATTTTTCCTGAAATTACCTTCCAAAATGAAGCATTAGGGAGTAAAATAAGAGGCTTGGAGATTTCTATTGTTGGGAATGCTAAAACTATGGATCAGGGAAAAAAATTATTAGAACTTTTAGGCATGCCTTTTAAAAAGGAGATTAAATAACTTATGGCAAAAACAAGTAATGTCGTTAAAGCAAAAGAGAAGTATCCAGTCAGGTATCATTCCAGATGTCAAAGATGTGGAAGATCCAGATTCGTTTATAGAAAATTTGGTTTATGCAGACTTTGTTTTAGGGAACTTGCTAATTTAGGACAATTGCCAGGAGTAAAGAAATCGAGTTGGTAAAAATATATGGATAAAGTTGGAGATTTATTAATTAGAATAAAAAATGGATATATGGCCCGCTTACTTGAGGTGTCTGCACCATACTCAAAATTAAGCAGCGCAATATGTAAGTTGTTAAAAGAAGAAGGTTTTATTGAAGATTTCAAAGCTGGAGAACGAGACATTACTATTACCTTAAAATATGACGACAGAAAGCCAGTCTTAACTAATGTTAAAAGAATTTCAAAGCCAGGTAAAAGAGTATATAAAGCCAGCAAACTTATTCCACGAGTTTACAATGGTTATGGGTTTGCTATTATTTCAACACCAAAAGGTATCTTATCTGATAAACAGGCACGAAAGGAGGGCGTAGGCGGAGAAATCATGGCTTACGTGTGGTAAATATGTCAAGAATAGGTGATGCACCCATTACAATTCCAAATGGCGTAAATATTGAAATAACACCTTCCAAGGTAACTGCTACTGGTCCTTTGGGTGAGCTTACTATGGAATATCTACCTAAAGTTAAGGTTGAAGTTGTGGACAATCAGGTTATTGTAAAGCGTAAACACGAAGATAAATTTTCTAAATCTTTACATGGTTTAACCAGATCTTTAATAAATAATATGGTTATTGGAGTAGAAAAAGGTTGGGAGAAAAAATTAGAATTAGTTGGAGTAGGATATCGAGCAAACGCAGCAGGAGAGAAACTTAATTTAGCAGTTGGTTATTCTCATCCAGTAGAAATTACAATGCCAGAAGGAATTAAATTTGCAGTAACTGATAATACTAAAATTACACTCTCTGGAATTGATAAAATAAAAGTTGGACAAATTGCTGCTAAGATAAGAGACGTTCGACCTCCTGAACCTTATAAGGGTAAGGGAATTAGATACACCGGTGAATATATAAGACGAAAAGCTGGAAAAGCTGGAAAGGTTGGAGCAGGAGCAGCTAAATAAGCACTGCTTTATACAGATATGAAAGCTCGACAAAGAAGACATTATAAAATTAGAAAAAGCGTTATTGGTACCTCTGAGTGCCCAAGATTGAGTGTGTTTCGTTCAAATGCTCATATTTATGCTCAAATCATTGATGATGGTAAAGGTCAAACATTAGTTGCAGGTTCTGATATTAAATCAGATAAAAAGGTTAAAAAAGCAGACCGAGCATATGAAATTGGTAAAAAATTAGCAGAGGATGCTTTGAAAAAAGGTATTAAAAAAGTAGTTTTTGATCGTGGTGGATTTTTATATCATGGAAGAGTAGCTAAGGTAGCAGATGGCGCTAGAGAAGGAGGGTTAGTATTCTAATGCATCCCGAATATCAACAATCTGAATATTTAGAAAAGGTAGTACAAGTTAACAGAGTTTCTAAGAAGACTAAGGGTGGAGATAAAAGATCTTTATCTGTTATTGTGGTTGTGGGTGACCGTAAAGGTAAAGTTGGGGTTGGTCTTGGTAAGGCAGCTGATGTACAGTCTGCAGTTAAGAAAGCAACTTCATATGCCAAAAAACATTTGATAACTGTTCCTATGGTTGATGAAAGAACTATACCTCATGAAATAAACATAAAATTAGGAGCAGCAAGAGTAATGTTAAAACCTGCTAAAGCCGGAACTGGTATTATTGCAGGAGGAGCAGTAAGGGTTGTAGTTGAAGCTGCTGGAATTTCTGATATTGTTTCAAAAATATTGGGCACAAAGAATCAGGCTTCAAATGTTTATGCAACCTTAGAAGCGCTTTCCAGATTACACCAAGTAAAAGAAAAACATGAGAAAACATCAGAAAAGAAGGCTAAAGAATGAAATTAAATAATTTACTAAAAGTTAGTGCTAGAAGCAAAAAAATAGTTGGAAGAGGTATTGGTTCTGGTAAAGGAAAACAAGCAGGCAGAGGTACCAAAGGACAAAAAGCCAGAGGTAAAATTCCTGCTGGATTTATTGGAGGTACTCTTCCTTTATATAAAAAATTACCTTACAATCGTGGTCAACGTAATATGAAATCCCGTTCCGTAGCATTGGCTGTTACTTTAACCAGATTAAGTGTTTTTAAAAGTGGAGCAGATATAGATATGCAAGCTTTAATTGATAATAAGATTATAAGCAGTGTGGATGCTAAAAAAAGAGGAGCTAAAATTGTAGGTATAGGTGAAGTTCCTACCAAGCTAACAATTAAAGTGCCTATTAGTGCAGGTGCTGCCAAGATAATAGAGACTGCTGGAGGAACGGTGGTCCGTGGATAATATCCTGGCCCCAATAATAAATTCCTTCAAAATTCCTGAGTTACGTCGAAAAATAATTATTACCACAGTTATAGTTATTGTTTATAGGATTGCCTCACATATTCCTATTAGTGGAGTAAATTTACAAGCCCTGCAATCTCTTTTTAATAGTAATCAAATGTTGGGTCTTTTGGATATTTTTTCAGGTGGTGCTTTAGTTAACTTCTCTCTATTATCATTAGGATTAAATCCATATATTAATGCTTCAATTATTCTTCAGTTATTAACTATGGTTATTCCATCGCTTGAGGCTTTATCAAAAGAAGGTGAATATGGAAGACAAAAGATTAATCAATATACTAGATATTTAACAATACCATTGGCTTTAGTACAAGCGATTGGAATGTTTACTTTATTAAAGAATCAGGGAATTGTTGTAGATTCTTCTGCTATTTCAATATTTGCAATTATTATTACTATGTCAGCTGGGACTATTTTGGCTATGTGGTTGGGAGAATTGATAACAGAGTATGGTATAGGAAATGGGATTTCTCTCTTAATTTTTGTTGGTATTGTATCCCGTGCGCCAATTGCATTTTTTCAGACAATATCTGTTGTTGATCAACAACAGATATTGAATTTATTAATTTTTGGAGCGTTGGCAATTGCTGTTACTGCAGGAATAGTTTTTATAAATGAAGGCAGAAGACAAATTATGATTCAATATGCCAGGCGTTTTGTTGGTGGAAGAGAAGTGGGTGGATCTTTTACCTATTTGCCACTTCGGGTAAATCAGGCCGGTGTTATTCCAATTATCTTTGCAGTTTCTTTAGTTCTTGTTCCAAGTTTTGGGGGTCAATATTTATCACAAGCAAATAACTTACAATTGCAAAGTATTGGTAGATGGTTAGCTATAAACTTTAATGCTCAATCAATTGCTTATAATATAACCTATTTTCTGTTAGTAATTGGTTTTACTTATTTTTATACAGCAGTAATTTTTAATCCAGTTAAGATAGCAGAAGATATTAAAAAATCAGGTGCTTTCATTGCTGGAATCAGGCCGGGAACTGCCACCGCTGCTTATTTAAATTATATTTTAGTAAGAATTACTTTGGCTGGAGCAGTATTCTTAGGAGCAGTTGCTATCTTACCTTCATTAGTTTCACAAGCAACAGGTTTACAAACTTTGGCGGTAGGAGGGACTGGTATTTTAATTGTTGTATCAGTAGTACTGGATACAGCAAAACAATTTGAAAGTAAGTTAGTTGAACGAAATTATCAGGGGTTCTTAAAATAATTATGAACGATTTTCCTTATAAAAAAATTATGATGGTTGGACCACAAGGTAGTGGTAAAACAACACAGGCAAAAATTTTGGCTGAAAAGCTGGGATATAAATATTTGGGAACAGGAGAAATGTTTCGTGAAATTATTCAGAAAAAAGAACCAGGATTTGAACAGTTGGTTGAGCTATTCGAAAAAGGCCAGTTGGTTGATGACCAAACAACCTGTGAATTAGTAAAAAGTACTTTAAATAAACCAGAGTATCAAGATGGAGTAGTAATTGATGGTTATCCAAGAACTGTAGCCCAAAAAAATATTTTTGATCCTGGTTTTGATATTATTCTTTATATTAAAGTGGCAGACGAGATTGCAATTCAAAGATTGTCCTCTAGAGGAAGAGCTGATGATACACCTGAAGCAATTGAAAAAAGATTAGACATATATCACCATGAAACAGGACCTCTTTTAGATATTTTTTTGAATGAAGGAAAATTGTGGGTAGTTGATGGTGAACAATCTGTTGAAGCAGTTACAAAACAAATTTTTAAACGCTTAGGTATTAACTTCTAATATGGGAAAAAAGAGTAAATCAAAAACAGGTGGAGTTTCTCTAAGATCCCCAGAGGAAATTGCTAACTTAAAAATCAGCGGTAAGATTACCGCCCTTGCTTTAAAAAAAGCAATTGAAGAAGCGCGTGTTGGAATGAGTCTAATTGAATTAGATAAAATTGCAGAAGAAGAGATCTTAAAATTAGGAGGGCAATCATCTTTCAAAACTGTACCAGGTTATTTTTGGACCACTTGTCTAACAATTAATGATGAAGTAGTTCATGGAACACCACGCGACATAAAATTAAATGATGGTGATGTTTTGAATATTGATTTAGGTGCAATATATAAAGGTTGGCATACTGATGCTGCCTGGACTATAGTTGTTGGTAAAAGTTCTCCTGATAAGGATAAGTTTTTAAAAATTGGTGAACAAACTCTTTGGAATGCAATTGAACAAGCAAAGGTAGGGAATCAAATTGGGGATATTTCTGCAACCATTGCCCAGGGTGTAGAAACAGGTGGGTATAGTGTGGTCAGGAGTTTATCTGGTCATGGCGTTGGAAGAAAGCCACATGAAGAACCAACTATTCCTGGTTTTGGAAAGTTTAAAACAGGAATGGTTTTAAAATCAGGGATGAGTTTAGCTATAGAAGTAATCTATCTTCAGGGTAAAGATGGCCTTTATCAAAAGGAAGATAACTGGACTTTAGCCTCAATGGATGGATCTTTGGGTGGTTTATTTGAGATGAGCGTTATCATACAAAACCAAAAAGCTGATGTTCTAACTGATTGGAGGAACGTATAGTATTGAGTTGAAGTTTCTTCAACTCATAGTCTTGTAATTTGAGGCTATTTTTGTTAAAATTATAAATCGATGGATCAAGAGACGATTGAGGTTGAAGGAAAGATAACAGAGGTTCTGCCAAATACCTTATTTAGGGTGGAGATTGATCGGGCGCCTGATTTGCCAGAGATAGTAGGAAGGGTTATTTTAGCCCATATCTCAGGTAAAATGAGGCTACATTATATAAAACTCTTAACAGGGGATAGGGTTAGAATGGAAATGAGTCCAAAATATGATCTGACGAAAGCCAGAATCACATTTAGATTAAAGTAAAAACATGAAAGTACAAGCAAGTATAAAAAAAAGATGTAAATTTTGTGAAGTTGTTAAACGTGAAGGCGTTTTGTTTGTGATCTGTTCCCGTGACCCACGTCATAAGCAACGTCAAGGATAATTTATGAGAATAGCTGGAGTAAACTTACCTGATAATAAAAGATTAGACATAGGACTTACCTACCTTTATGGTATAGGTCGATCAAACGTCTCACAAGTCATTAAAGAAACAGGAATTGATGAAACTAAAAGAATTAAAGATTTAACAGAAGAAGAGGTAGGAAAATTACAAAAAGCTTTAGATAAAATAAAAATAGAGGGAGATTTAAGACAAGAAGAAAACCAAAATATTAAAAGACTGGAAGAAATTGGAACTTACAGAGGAATTAGACACAGAAAAGGTTTGCCATCCAGAGGTCAAAGGACAAGATCAAATGCCAGAACAAAAAGAGGTAAAAGAAAAACAGTCGGTACAACTAAAAAAGAAGAGGGTAAAAAATAATAAGTAAAGCATAAAATTTTAAAAACAAAAATATGAAACAACAAATTAAAAAATCAAAAACACCAGTCAAAAGCAAAAAAGCAGTTGTAAAAGAAGTAACCTCAGGTAGGGTTTATGTGACTGCTACTTTTAATAATACTTTAATTACTGTAACTGATAATAAAGGAGATACTATTGCCTGGAGTTCTGCTGGAGCTTCTGGTTTTAAAGGAGCTAGAAAATCTACCCCATTTGCTGCTATTACTGCTGTTGAAAAAGTTGCAGCTAAAGCAAAATCAATGGGTATGACTTCAGCTGAAGTTTATATTAAAGGACCTGGCTCTGGAAGAGATGCAGCTATTCGTGCCCTCAAGTCTGCAGGACTTAATATTACAATGATCGCTGATGTAACTCCTGTTCCACACAACGGAACAAGAGCAAAGAAAAAGAGGAGAGTATAAAATGGCAAGATATACAGGACCAAAAAGAAGATTAAGCAGACGAGAAGGTGTAGCACTTTTTGCTAAAGACACTGCTTTTATTGAAAGAAAAGGAATTATAATTCCAGGATTTCATGGTACAAGACGTGCACGCAAGCAATCAGAGTATGGTATTCAACTTCGTGAAAAACAAAAAGCAAAAAGAATGTATGGATTATTAGAAAAACAATTTGCAAATTATTTTACTAAAGCCAGCAGGTCTAAAGGCAATACAGGAGAAAAGTTACTTTCTTTACTTGAAACAAGGCTAGATAACGTAATTTATCGTCTAGGATTTTCTACTTCCCGTGCTGGTGCCAGACAAACTGTTTCCCATGGACATGTCATGGTAGATAACAAAAAAGTTAACATTCCATCGTTTCAAGTGAAGTTAGGATCAACTGTTGCTATTTTAGGAAAAATGTCGGATAATACTCAAGTTCGTAAGAGTTTATCTTCGAATGACACCTTGCCGGAGTGGCTTGAAAGAAAAGCTACAGTTGGCAAGGTTTTACGATTGCCTAAACGCGACGAAATGGAACAAGGAATAAACGAACAATTAATAGTAGAATATTATAGTAGATAACATGTTAAATTTTAAAATTAAAACAATTGAAGAAAGTAAAACAAATGGCATCTTTGAGATGGAGCCGTTAGAGCGTGGTTTTGGACATACTGTTGCAAACTGCTTAAGACGTGTTCTTTTATCAGCCTTACCAGGATCTGCAATTTCAACTGTAAAGATTGATGGAGTTTCCCATCAGTTCTCAACAGTTACCGGAGTTTCAGAAGATGTTATTCAAATTATCTTAAACTTAAAACAAGTTAGAATTAAAATGTTTTCTGATGCACCTATTAAACTCACCTTAAAAGCATCTGGTAAAAAAGAAGTTACTGCTAAGGATATTGAAGTATTAGGTGGAGGAGAAATAGTCAATCCTGATTTACACATTGCTTCATTAACTACACCTTCAGCTAAATTAAATATTGAGATGACAGCTGAAAAGGGTGTTGGATATATTGGAGCAGACGAAAAGAAAACTCAGGAAATTGGTGTAATGCCAATTGATTCAATATTTACTCCAGTAGTATCTGTTACTTATAGAGTAGAACCAACCAGGGTTGGACGAAGTTCTAACTTTGATAAATTAATTTTAGATATTAAAACTGATGGAACAATTGCTCCATTAGAAGCCTTAAATCAATCAGCTGCAGTTTTAAGTACATATTTCAAACAAATTTTTGCACCAACCTTTGATGGTGAAGAAATAACAGCAGAACCAGCTGTTTCTGAGGATGCCTTAAAAATGAGTGTTGAAGAACTTGACTTACCAGTTCGTATTACAAATGCATTAAAAGCTGTTGAAATAAATACAGTTGGAGAATTAATTACTACTCCAAGAGCTACTTTATTAAAAGCTAAAAACCTTGGTGTGCAATCTTTAACGTTAATTTCTGAAAAGTTAACAGAAAGGGGTTTAACCTTAAGTGAGGCATAATGTTTATGGTAAACACCTTGGTAGAGATAAAAATCAACGAACCGCTCTTTTTAGAGGATTAATCCGCTCGCTTGTTTTGGAAGGTTCAATAGTCACTACAGAGGCTAAAGTTAAAGCAATCAAAGGTTTAGTAGATAAACTTTTTACCAAAGCAAAAAAAGGTGATCAAGCCTCACAAAACGTAATCACTAAAACTATTCCTCAAAAAGAAGTTGCTAAAAAGATCATGGAACTTTCTAAAACTATGAAGACTAGAAATTCAGGTTTTTGTGAAACAGTTAGATTAGGTGAAAGACAAGGGGATGGAGCAATGTTGATGAAGATGAGTATAATTTCTGAGAAATCAGTAAAACCAGAAAAGTCAGAAGATGAAGAAGTTAAAGTAGAAGAACCTGAGAAAAAAGAAAAAGCAGTAAAAGCAAAAGCTGTAAAGAAAGTGAATAAAAAATAATGTCAACAAACGCATTAAAAGCATCTGATATAAAAAGAGACTGGCATCTTATTGATGCTAAAGGAAAAATTTTAGGTAGACTAGCTACAGAAATTGCTACTATTTTAATGGGTAAAAATAAGCCAAATTATGTACCATATCTTGATAGTGGTGACTATGTTGTTGTAACAAATGCCAAGTTAGTTAAAGTAACAGGCCAAAAAGAAACTCAAAAAGTTTATACAAGACATTCAGGTTATCCAGGAGGTTTAAGGCAGGAAACATTAGCTAAACTTCGTGCCAGAAAACCAGAAGAAATAATTAAGCATGCAGTCAAAGGAATGATTCCTAAAACTAAATTAGGTGCAGACATGATTGCAAAATTACATATATATGCTTCTGTTACTCATCCATATGCCAAGAACTTTACAAAAATAGAGGAGAGCGAAAATGCCAAATAAAGTACCAGTTCAAACCACAGGTAGAAGAAGAGAAGCTGTAGCCAGGGTTAGAGTAATGGAAGGAAACAGCCAAATTATTGTTAATGGTAAGTCAATCAATGAGCGATTTGGTGGACTTATTATGCAAAGAGCATATCAAAGACCATTTGAAGTGACTAAGTCTATCGGTAAGTATACTGCAACTTGTAAAGTAGTAGGCGGTGGACAAATGGGACAATTAGATGCAATAGTTCATGGAATAGCCAGATCTTTAGCTAAAATCTCACCAGAATTTAAAGACGCTGTTAAAGATGCAGGTCTTTTAACCAGAGATCCAAGAGCCCGTGAAAGAAGAAAGATTGGTTTAGCTCATGGAGCCAGAGCCAAGAAACAGTCTCCAAAGCGATAAAACACCCAGTATTAAATAACCAAGATGGTTATTGTATGAAAATTCACAGATATTTTTAGATTGTTGTTCTAAAATAAGGCTAGATATGGGTGGAGAAAGAATAAAACCATTAATTCTGGCGGTTAATAAAGATCCAGACATATTAACCCTAATTACCATGGTACTTGAGGAAAATTATAGAATCATTGAAGCTAGAAGTGGGCTGGAAGGTTTAGATTTTGCTCAGCGTTGCCCTTTGGTTAAAACAATTATTGTAGATGTTTATGAGTCAGAATTAGGTGGATTAAATATAATAGACATTCTGGGGGTTTTACCAGAGTCTAAGAAAATACCTCTTCTCCTTATGGGTGCTGATAAAAAATTTCTTGATATATGGGAACAAAGACCACGAACAGATACCAGAATGATAGAGTGTCTAGATATGCCTTTTAACCTGCAGGATTTGAATAATAAACTTGATAGTCTGATAAATCCAAAACTTATCTAATTAATCCTGCTTTTAATAAACATATAGCTTTATAGAAGCTTAGATGGTAATATACATCCCAATTATGAAAGAAATACAAAAAAGAAGAGAAGAAACACAAAATAGGCCTGTTCTTTTATTAATTGATGATAGCCCAGATTTTAGATCCTTGTGTAAGGAAATTTTTAACTTTAATAATTATGATGTTATTACAGCAGCAGATGGTTTTGATGGAATTGAGTATGCAGTAAGGTGTCAAAAAATTAGAGGGATTTTATTGGATATAATGATGCCTGGTCTTAGTGGCTGGGAGGTAGCAAATATCTTAGCTGATATTTCAGAAACCAAGCACATTCCAATACTTTTAATTACAGGTGTGCGTACTAATAATTTAGCAGAACGGATTACAACAGAACATAGGAATGTAGATTATTTACATAAGCCGTTTGGAGTAGAAGATTTGCTTTCTAAAGTAGATAATCTTATAAACCTACCATCTCCAAAATCCACTCAATAATTAGTTGCTGACTAAACAAGATTTATGATATTGTTAAGTTAATGAGTAAAGGTAATGTTATTACTGGTATGATATTTTTAGTACTGGGTGTAGTAGTCACTTATGTGGCTAGTTTAATTGAAATTTTAATAAGTGGAAAAGTATTATCTGGTGCTTCGGGGTTTCCATTTAGGTATGGTTATTCATCCTTTTTTGGAGGAATTTTTATTGCAGATTCAGCAAGCTCTGTACTTAACCCTTATTTTAAAGGAGTACCTAATCATTTAGTACAAGGTATAATTAAAAACTTTTCTTCAAATAAATAGTTAAGTTTTAATAGAATCTATTTTTTTAATAATTAAATTAATAAATTCTATCTTTCTTTTATAGTATTCTCTGACGCTTATACCATTACCATTTTCTTTAAGCTTTCTATATTCATCTAATTTTTTTGAGTTAACTCTTAAATAATTTTCAAATTTAATACCATTAATCCAGCCATTATGTTTTTTGTTTATTAAGAAAATATCTATATGTTTTCCATCTTCCTCAGTTACAAATCTTACTCTCTCAAGTGGATATAAACTTCTGGGTTGTCCAAAGATATTACTTAAAGGTTTAATTAAGGAGTTAAATTTAGCAGGGGAGATGGGAATATAAATATCAATTTCATTCTGACCTGATATCCCTAAACTAGTTGCTCCTCGATGCTCGACAGGAATATCTTTTCCTAATATGTCTTGAATTTTTTGTTTAATTTTTTGATATTTTTGTTCTGCAGTTGGATCAAAAGGAACAATTGTTATTGTATCTTTATTGGAAAGATGTGCAATCCATTTTTTCTGATCTTGAGTAAGCATAAGTTAAAACCATTTTGAATAAAGTTCAATATTCTTGTCAAGATTATTAATGATAGCCAACACCTTGGAAACCTCTATAATTGCTACCTTTTGCTCATCTTCTGGGAATCTGTTTTCTTGAATTGAACGGCGCATATTGTATGCAAGCCACTCTAACCAATTACCAGCAATTGCTTCTAAAACTATTTTTGGATCTTCGGTAAAATTTCCACCTGTAGATTTATATCCTTTTAAGAAGTTTTCTACCATTGATTTATCAATTTTTTCCTCATGTAAACCACTCCAATCCAGTGCTGTTCCGATAAGATCAACACCAGAATTAATTGGTCCTGCTGATTCCCAATCAATAACTATTAGAGATCCGTCTTCTCGCCATAATATATTTTTCTTATCCATATCTTTATGACTAATTATCCGGCGTTGATTTAAATCTCTCATAATATCTGGATGTGATGTTGCTAAGTCAACTAGTTTATCTTTCATATCGTCGCTGATTTTTGACCAGACTAGATGATTCTTTTCAGCTTGGGTAATTAATCCACTCCAGTTAATAGACGAGGTTTCTTCGTAAGCTGGTACTTCTTTAGTTTCGTCAGTTAGTTTTAAAGAATGAATTTTTCCTAGTATTTCTCCAACTCGAAAAATTTGATTAGGGGTTGGTTCACCGACCAATATCTTTCCTTCAACCCAAGGAAAGACCATAAAAGTTCCCTGTTCGTTTTCAAAAAGCGGGCTGTTGTTTACCACTAATGCTGGTACAGATGGAATTCCTCTGTCTTTCATTATTTGAGCAACTTTTTCTGAATCTAAATAATCTTGTCGTGCTTTTGGACGTGAAATAACTTCCGGGTTTAATTGTTTGATTGCAAAAATACCAGAACCAGCCTGTACTTTCCACATTTTATGCATCAGACCGCCAGTAACTTGTGTTACCTCTGGTTTTACCTTACCTAAATCAAAATATTGGCTGATTTCTGTAATAGATTCCATTTGTAGAGTATATCAGAGAAGGCATTTTAAGAAAAACTTAATTTAAAGCTGCAACATTAACACCTGTGCTAAAATCTGCTTCTTTGAATTTATGTAAAATTTCATTAATTTGCTTTTTTAAATTATCATATTGAGCTTGGGTTTTTCCTTCAAATTTTACTGTAATATAAGGACCATTTTGTGAAGCCCTGATAATCAACATCTCTTCCCTAGTATCCATTCTGACTCCATCAATTTCAACATAATCAGCTTTCGGATATAATTTTTTGATTTCATCTCCTATTTTTTTACTAACAAAATCAAATTTTATATTATCCGGACAGCCTATTTTTATTTCTGGGCTGGAGAAATAATGGGGTAGTTCTGAAACAACTTGTTTTAAGGATTTATTAACGCGTGTTAGATAAGCTAGTAATCTAAGTGAGGCGATTGCACCATCATCATGTCCGTAGAAATTATCAACGAAATATATATGTCCGGAAAGTTCTCCTCCAAAAGGAGCTTGTTCTTCTGCAACTTTGGCCTTAATAAAAGAATGACCTGTTTTCCAAATAATCGGTAATCCGCCTGCTTCTGTCACCACATCGCTGACTTGTTTTGAACAAAGTGTGTTAAAAATAATTTTGGCTCCAGGTAAAAAATCTAAAATATCTTTGGCAAAAATAGAAACTAAAACATCATTCCAGATAGTAGCACCATCCTCATCAACCACACCTAATCTATCACCATCAGCGTCATAGCAAAATCCTAAATCTGCTTTTTCTTTTACAACTCTTTCACCAAGTCTGGCAAGAACTTCTTTTTCAGTAGGATCCGGAGTTCCCACTGGAAAATTACCATCCGGTTTGGTATTTTGCTCAATAACTTTACAACCAGCTTTACGTAAAATATCAGGAAGATAGACTCCTGTTGTAGCAGCACAGGAATCCACAACGACTTTAAATTTCCTAATTTTATCTATCCTTCGGAAAAGATCTTCAATATAATCTTTCTTAATATTTTTAGAAATATGCTTTCCTTCTACTCCTCTTGATACAAATTTTCCTGACTGCACTAATTTACGAAACTCTTGAATGTCATCCGTTAACATAGTTTCAGAGTAACCTGTTCCAAATTTAAAACCATTATATTCTTTGGGATTGTGTGAAGCAGTGACCATTACCATGCCTCTGGTTCTAAAATAATACTGGGCAAAATAACAAATCTGGGAAAGAGTCATGCCAATATTAAAAACTGTTATACCTGATTCTGTTAAGCCTTTAATTAAAGCTTTGGTGTAGGAAGGGCTGGATAATCTACAATCGTAACCAACTACACAGTCATATATTCTTCTTTGTAGTAACCATGTGGCATAACCTTTACCGAGTGCTTCAACTCTTTCCTCATCTAAGTCTTCATCAACAACGCCTCTTAAGTCATAACCTCGGAAAATGTGGTCTGGTATTGCTTTCATGCTCGTATTGATTATTCTATCATGTCTGCCAAGGTCTTTGGAAGATTGTTAGTTGAGTATATACCCTGGCGTAAGATTTCTATTCCTTCTTCACTAATTTTTATTAAAGTTGAAGGGTTTGATTCTAATGAACCTTGATCCTCATAAAAATCAACAGAATCATTAAAATATTCCTTAGCCTCAGCTATTGTTTTAGAATAAGGAAAACCCTCAATGTTAGCAGAGGGGGCAATAAGAGGACCAGTCTCCTTTAATATTTGAAGAAGCTCTGTGTTATCTGGAATTCTAAAAGCCAGGGAGTTAGTTCCACGATGAAGATAGGCAAAATCATTAGAGGAATTGGGTAAAATTACACTTACAGGATTTGGCCAGATTTTTTGTAGAAAATTAGATGTTTTATCATCAATATCAATTCCAAAAAGTTTTAATTCATCAATACTGGAGATTAAGATAATAAATGGTTTATCCGGGGATCTTTTACGAAGGGTATAGATTTTTTCCACTGTGTTTTTATTTAAAGCCAGCCCCACGATTCCATATTGGGTGTCTGTAGGTATTACACCAACACCGCCGTTTTTTAAAGTATCTATAATTTCTTCTCTAGTAGGCATAAATTCATTATATATTAATCATCAGTAATATTGTGTTAATATTATTTTATGAGTCAAAAGTTTATTATTCCCATGGAAGAGCTTGGTATAGAAGATGTGCCTGAGGTAGGCGGAAAAAATGCATCTTTGGGTGAAATGATTCAGTATTTAGTTCCTAAAGGAATTAATGTGCCAGGTGGTTATGTAGTTACAGCCACAGCCTATCGTTACTTTCTTGAAGAAACTCCTTTAAAAGAATTTATAAAGAAAACCTTGGATGGATTAGATACTAGCAATATGGGTGATTTAACCAAAAGAGCAAAACAGGTTAGAGACGCCATAGTGGCTACTCCTTTCCCAAAGGATTTAGAAGAGCAGATTGAGAATGCACATCGGGAGACAGAGAAAAAGTATGGTAAGGGGACTGATTTTGCAGTTAGATCATCTGCCACAGCTGAAGACTTACCAGATGCCTCATTTGCAGGGGAGCATGATACTTATCTTAATATTAGAGGGGTCAATGAAACTGTTAAAGCAGTCAAACGTTGTATGGCATCTCTTTTTACAGCCCGCGCAATTTCATATAGAGTTGATAAAAAATTTGACCATTTTTCTATTGCTTTATCAGTTGGAGTTCAAAGAATGGTTAGGTCAGACTTAGGTTGCTCTGGAGTTATGTTTACCCTGGATACTGAGTCAGGCTTTCCCGATCTAGTTATTATTAATGGATCCTGGGGGTTGGGAGAAATGATTGTACAGGGTGAAGTAACTCCTGATGAATTTTTAGTCTTTAAACCAACAAACGCGATTATTGAAAAAAGGTTTGGAGTTAAAAATCAAAAGATGGTTTACTCAGATACAACTCCTACTAAAATTGTTTCCACGAACGAAAAAGAAAGAGAAACTTTTGTGTTATCTGATGAAGAAATATTAAAGTTGGCTTCCTGGGGAGTAGAGGTAGAAAAACATTATTCTAAAAAGCACGGTAAATGGACACCTATGGATACAGAGTGGGCAAAAGATGGTAAAACCGGAGAACTATTTATAATTCAGGCAAGACCAGAAACCATCCATTCCACCAGAGACTTTACTAAAGTTAAAGAATATATTAGAGAAGAAAATGGAACTGAGATTGTGAAAGGTGCATCTGTTGGTGGAAAAATTGCCACTGGTAAAGCTAGGGTAATTTTAGATCCTGATGATATTAATAAATTTAAAGCAGGAGAAGTATTAGTTACAGTAATGACAGATCCTGATTGGGAGCCAATTATGAAAATTGCTGCAGGAATTGTAACTGATAAAGGAGGAAGGACCTCCCATGCAGCTATTGTTTCCCGTGAGTTAGGTATTCCTTGTATTGTAGGAAGTCTTAATGCAACAGAAAAAATAAAAACAGGTGATGAAGTTACAGTTGATACGTCGGGTTCTGATGGAATTGTTTTTGAAGGTTTCCTGAAATTTAAAGTGGTAGAACATGACACAAAGACATTACCAAAAACTAAAACTCATATTATGATGAATATTGCCACACCTGATACTGCATTTGAAAAGTCTTTTCTTCCAAATTCAGGTGTAGGTTTGGCTCGGGAAGAATTTATTATTGCTTCAATTGGAATTCATCCTAATGCATTACTCAATTATCAAAAGTTAACACCTAGCTTAAAAAAGAAAATTGATGAAAAAACTTTTGGATATCCTGATAAGGTTAAATATTATGTTGATCAGCTATCCTATGGTATTGGTAAAATTGGAGCTGCTTTTTATCCAAAACCAGTGATTGTCAGGTTTTCTGATTTTAAAACTAATGAATATGGAACATTACTTGGAGGAGAAGAATATGAACCAAAAGAAGAAAATCCAATGATTGGTTGGAGAGGTGCCTCACGTTATTACCATCCAGAATTTACCAAGGCTTTTGAGCTGGAAGTAATTGCCATGAAAAAGGTTAGGGAAGAAATGGGTTTGGTTAATGTTATGGCAATGATTCCGTTTTGCCGAACAGTTGAAGAGGGTAAAAAAGTTGTTGATCTGATAGAAAAGTATGGCTTAAAAAGATCTTCTGATTTTAAGATTTATGTTATGTGTGAGATTCCGGCCAATGTTATTTTGGCTGATGAATTCTTAGAAGTTTTTGATGGAATGTCGATTGGATCAAATGATTTAACACAGCTTACTTTAGGAATAGACCGCGATGGAAATGAATTAATTAAATCGATCAGTAATGAAAAAGATGAAGCAGTTAAAAAACTTATTACTGATGTTATAAGAAAATGTAAAGCAAAAAATAAGTACATTGGTATTTGCGGGCAAGCACCATCTGATTATCCGGATTTTGCTCAGTTTTTAGTTAAAGAAGGAATTGAGAGTATGTCCTTAAATCCTGATTCTGTTATAAATACAATTGTTAAAATCCACGATCAAGAAAATAAGAATTGAGATTTAAGAGTTAAGAATGTAGAATTGTGAAATGAAAATAGATGACATCTCCCTAAAGATTATTCCTGATTCCCGTGGAAAAGATACTATAGAAGTTGAATTTGATGATGAAGGTAACAAAGTCTTTGATAGTGTTCCTTCTGGTAAGAGTACTGGTTCAAATGAAGTTGTGGTTTTACCACCAAGCCAGGAGAAAGAAATTCTAAGTTACATTGAACCACTTATTAAAGAAAAAGATTTTCAATCCTTGGAGGAATTTGATAAATTCTTGATTGATTTGGATAACACTTCAGATAAGCATAAATTAGGCGGAAATTTAATGTTGGCTTTAAGTATTGGTTTTACAAAGTTATTAGCTAAAACACAGAATAAAGAAATCTATCAGTTAATTGCTGAAATTGCTAACCATAAAGTTGAAAGATTGCCTTTATGTTTTTTTAATGTGATAAATGGAGGGTTACATGCTAAGGACTCTTTGCCATATCAAGAATATATGTTTGTCCCACAAAATGAACTTCCATCACAAAACCTAAATTCTGTGATGTTGTTACTGAAAGAACTAGGGGAGTATATTCACCAAAAATATGAACATTTAAGAATGGGGGATGAAGGTGGGTATGAAATATCAGAAAAAGATCCAGAAGTAGGCCTTAAGGTGTTAAGTGAAGTAATGAAACGCTGTAATCAAGTGAATGCAAAAATAAGTTTAGATGTAGCTGCTTCTTCCTTTTACAAAGATGGGCTTTATTTAGTTGGAGATAAAGTTCAAACGAAAAGTCAGCTCCTAGGAACCTATCAACAAATCATTGATAAATACCAGATGCTTTCTATTGAAGATCCTTTTGATGAAAAAGATGAGACAGGTTTTCAGGAAATTACAGCAAAAGTTGGTAAAAAAGTTTGGATTGTTGGGGATGACTTAACTACTACAAGTCCAGAGCGTATTAAGATAATGGAAGAAAACAAAGCCTGTAATGCTGTAATTATTAAACCAAACCAAATTGGAACTGTTTCTGAAGCTTTAGAGGCTGTGAGACTTGCTAAAAGTTATAATTGGAAAGTTATTGTTTCTCATAGATCTGGTGAGACAATGGATACTTTTATTGCAGATTTAGCTGTAGGGGTTGGAGCAGATGGGCTTAAAAGTGGTTGTCCATTACAAAAAGAACGTTTAGTAAAATATCAAAGATTAATAGAAATAGAAAAATTAATCAGTGAAAAAATACCAGTAAATAAAAGCTAAAGGTAAGAGGGCAAAACCAGTGTACACTCCGATAGAATACAAATCTAAATTTCCGATTCTGTTTAGAAACAAAAAACTAGGATCAACAATGTCCCACAACAGTGGTTGATTTTTTAAAGTAAGTAAGACAACTGGAAAAAAGAATATTGCCAAGGTTCCAATTACTAAGAATACTAGAATCTGTAGAGGGCTTTTTTTCATTTTAACTACTTTTCCATGCGTTCAATGCCATTTTAGCTTCTTTGGGAGTAAGGATTTGTATGACAATTCCCATTTGGACTAAAACCCAATCTCCAACCTTAATTTTTTCATCACCTACCAAAATCTGGCGTACTTCTTGTTCGTATTGAACTAAAACTTCTTTGCCTATAATACTTTTTATTTTGCCCGGAACAGCTAAGCACATATTTATACATATTAACATATAAGAGGTACTCTGATAGAGTTGATATATGGCAAATAATAAATTAATTGTAGGGTGGTTTTCATTCACTTGTTCAGAGGATAGTACAATTTTATTTACAGAACTTTTAAATGATAATTTTGATAAGTGGCGTAACTTAGTGGAATTTAGATATTTAAAGGCTTTAAAGACAAAAAATTATATAAAAAATCTAGATGTTTCATTTATCGAAGGAGCTATTTCATCTGAGTCTCAGGCCAATGAGGCAAAAAAAATTAGAGAAAACTCAAAGGTAGTGGTGGCAATTGGTTCCTGTGCTTGCACGGGTATGCCTTCCGCTTCCCGTAATTCATTGGGTAGTGATGAAATTAATGAAAAAATGAAATGGTATATGAGCCATTTTAACTACAACCAAAAGGTACAAAAATTACCTGATGTAATTAAGGTTGATGATATGGTTAATAGTTGTCCAATGGATAAAGATACTTTTATTGAAATTTTAGAAAAGTATTTAAAAATATTTAATGTAGTTTAACTTTATGCATAGTGGCAATATTACAATTGAAAATTTAACTAAAATTGAAGGGACTGCTGGTCTTTCGGTAACAGTGGAGAACGGAAAAGTAACAGATCTAAAATTTATTATTAAAGATTACAGAAGATTTTACATAGAAGCAGTTAAGGGAAAGCCTGCTATTGCTGCACCATCTTTTTTGTCCAGGATTTGTGGTACTTGTTCAGTGGCTCATTTATTTGCATCAATTGAAGCGATTGAAAAGTCTCAGGGTATAAAAGTTTCAGAGCAAACTAGATTGCTTCGAAGATTAGCTTATGATGGTTTGATGATTCGTGATCACGCTCTACACCTTTATTTTTTTGTCTTACCGGATATTTTAGGTATTGATTCAATTTTAGATATTCCGGATGACGCAGAAAATTTAGGACATATATTACTACATGATTCTTTTGATATTAAAAGACTTGGATCAGATATTACTAATGCCATAATTGGAGCTGCAATTCATGCACCCTTTCCAGCTGTTGGAGGATTTTTAAAAAACCCTGATCCAACTACATTTCCTGGTTTAATTTTTAGATTGGAAAATATTAGAACACAAGTACTTCGGGGAATAAAAGTTTTTTATGAAAACACTGATAGCTTAATTCGCAACTCAGATTATTTATGTCTGAGGGATGAGTTGGGTTTTAATTTTTTAGAAGGTGAAATTATTAATTCCAGTGGAAAAAGAATTCCAGAAAATAAATTTCATGACTTTTTAAAGTCTGTGGTTATTCCTTATTCTCAAGCAGAGGGATATGTATTTTCAGATACACATGATGATTATTTGGTGGGGTCACTAGCAAGAGTTAATTTTAATAAGGAATTGTTAAATGAAAGAACAAAAAAAGACACAGAAAAATATTTATCTGTTTTTCCTTCAAATAATGTTTACCATAATAATTTAGCTCAGGCAATTGAGATTTTACAATGTGTAGATGATGCTTTAGATATTTTAAAAACTATTAAGGTTATGAATGAACAGCCGGTTCGACATCCATTAACTGCAGGTAAAGGAGTTGGTGTGGTAGAAGCGCCGAGGGGTATTTTATATCATTATGTAGAAGTGGATAACAAAGGAATGATTATCGATTATGATGTAATAGTACCTACAGCTCAAAATCAAATTAATATAGAAAATGATTTAAAAAAATATTTTAATGAAAACCTAGCCAAAGATGAGGAAACTTTAAGGTTGGAAGCAGAAAAAATTATTCGAGCTTATGATCCTTGTATGTCTTGTGCTACTAACTTCTTAAAAATTGAGTGGATTAAATTGTAATCAATTGATTTGCTTTGAGGTAATCCAATTACTGTAATATTTTTCAATTTACCCAGTTTTTGCAAATAGGCAAGCTGAAATCCCAAATCAAAATCATGAACAGAAATAGATTTTGAAAAAATTAATTTATCTAAAAAAGTTTCATCAAAAACTGTAACCTCATTAATGCCTTGGATGGTATCTAAGATTATTACGTTTTTTTTATCAGCAAAGGGTAAATCTTCGTTAGGAGCCACAACAATAAAGTTAAGATTAGTTATTTTACCCTTAATCTTTCGCAAAACTTTAAAGGCAAGATTATCTTCTGCTATATCTTTATTTCCAAAAATATAAATATCCATCTCTTGTATTTTATACTATCTGAAGAATATGATTAAACCTCAAATGGATATAAAAGCTTTACAACTTGGATCTAGATTTTCAATAAGTCCCAATAGCCTTGGTTATTGTGGAAGAAAGAGTGCAATAACTGTCACAGAAAATTGTGTAATTAACAATGTCTGTGACAAAGTAGAAGAGGAATTTAGTAACTTTATTGGCCTAAACCCATATTTAGAAACATTATCTAAAGTTCTAAATTCATCAAAATCATCTTATGAGGTAATAGAGGGTTATTGGCTGGGAAATGATAATTTAAAAAAAGCCAGCATAGGTGATTATGAAATATTACTTGCTAACTTTTTAAAGCAGGGTATTCCAGAATTTTTTGTTAAAGAGTTAGAGAATAAAAAGCCAAAACAATTTATTCCTTTTCATCTATTTCAGGTCTTACATGTTGGTGTAGGGAAGGTAAGCGGTTCAGTTCCTTTTAATCTAGAAACTATAAATCAGTGTATGATTCGATGGGGTAAGGTTACAAAAATTAATAAAAATCTGGCAACAATAAAGTTAAACTCTTTAAAAAGTGAAAAAGACAAATACAGTTTAATTTTTATAGAAGATCAATTCCCAATTAACCAAGATTTTACCCCCAGTCTTAAAGTAGGGGACACAGTAGCAGTACATTGGAAAATGATAGCAAAGATTTTAACTAAAAAAGAGGAATCTAATTTATCTTTTTGGACGAAAGAAGTATTGAAGGGTTTTTAGCAACTGAGATATATAATAAACCAACACCTAAGATTATAAAAATAGCTTGAACACCCATTAACTGATTCCAGACATGTGTTATAAAAATTGCCGAAAGAATATTAGTTATCAGAGTAGATGCAACTAGAATTGAAGTGACTGTGATAGCCGGAGCTAATTTTAATGCTCTGTACCAGCTCATTATGTATGCAAGTAAAGTGAGGGCTGTTAGTATGATCCAAAACCATTGAGTAGTGGAAAGACCTGTTATCTGATAAAAACCAGCTGGTGAAGTTAAGAGGGTTGCGCCAAGTAATATTAATCCACCAAATAACATCCTGGCTAAAATTAAAATGTCTGAATCAATACCTGGTAATACTTTTTTAGCAAGAATTGTTTCTACTGCCCAAAATAGTGTTGCAATAAATACTAATACCTCACCTGTTGAAAGCTGGAAACCTTTAAAACCTCCAATAATAAAGTTACTTAGAAATAATAATGTTATTGCGATAATTTGTAGCTTTGATAGTTTTTCTTTAAGTAATGGTATAGCTAAAACTGCTACCCATAATACTAAAGTTTTTTGTAAGATTGCTGCGTTAACTGCAGGTATTTGTGAAAGGCCTGTAAAAAATAAATAAAAGGGAATAGATCCACCTATAATTCCAATTAAGAATAAATATATTAAATTTTTTTTATTTAGTTTATTAATAAGCTGCCACTTTTTTGTGATAAGAAAAAAGCAAATTATAAGTATTCCAACTAGTAGATTTTTAGTGGTTGTAAAAACTAAGGGAGAAGAAATGCTGGATACTGCAAACTTATTAATAAAAATGGATACTCCAGAAATAAAAGCTGCAAGTAAGGCAAGATGTACCCCTTTAGTTTGTATTGAATTCATTTTAAACTGGCCAGATTTGTTTTCCTGACTCCGTATCAATAACAACAATAGCCTGAGTAGGGCATGCTTGGGCAGCTAGTAATATGTTTTCTGGTGTGTCAGTGCTTCCTTCTGTGATGACAGCTTTTTTTTCTTCATCAAGTGTAAATGTAGCAGGAGAAACTCCAACACAGGCTGCTGCACTAATACAAAGAGAACGAATAACTTTTACTTTGTATTTACCAATGGTTACTTCTTTATCTTGAGATGGGTCCATAACAATAACATTAAGTGTTTTGGGGACATTTTTCAAGACAGTATATTGGTATAATATATATATGTCAGAAAAAATCATATCTTTTATATTAATGCTTGTAGCAGGTCTCTTAGTTAATTTACCAATTGATTTTAATAAATATGACCTTCCTCCCACTCTTAGCTACTATATTCGAACACTTGCTCCTTGTGCTCATCCAATCTACTACAAAATTGGTGTTATTGATCCCAAATTTAATATAAAAAATGATGATGTAGTAAAAGATGCGCAACTTGCTGTAGATATATGGAATAAAGCAGCTGGAAAACGACTTTTTGTATATGATCCAAAAGGAACTTTAGCTGTAAATTTAGTTTATGATGAAAGACAGTCAATTAGTACTCAAATTCAAGCTAAAGAAACACAACTGGAACAAGCAAAAACACAGATTAGTCCTAATGAGGAAAAATATAATAATCTGGTTGCTGATTTTAAGAAACGTTTGACGGCATTAAATACTCAAATTGATTATTGGAATAATAATGGTGGTGCACCACCAGAACAGTATCAAAAACTAGTGGGGGAACAAGCTGCTTTAAAGATTCAGGCAGAGGAAATAAATTCACTTGCTGCACAACTTAATCTTTCTGCTAAAGAATACAATAATATTGTTTCTCAATTAAACCAATCTGCTACTAATTTTAATAGTGTAATTCAAGACAAACCAGAGGAAGGGTTGTTTTCTCCAGCTAGAAACGAGATAGATATTTATGTAGCAATTGATAAAAATGAATTAATTCACACTTTGGCACATGAATTTGGACACAGCTTAGGGTTACCACATACCCAAGATAAAAAATCAATTATGAATGCTTTAACCAGTAAGACAACAATACCTGCTAAAGAAGATATATCAGCTCTGAATAACCTTTGTTATCCAACAAAAAGTAAATGATATAATCTATGCACAATGACTCAAGTAATGATTAAACCACCAAGACTTAAACGAGGAGATACTATTGGCATTATTTCTCCTTCTCAATCAATTCTTGTGGAGGATGAGCAAAAAGAAGGATTTGAGTATGGTATTAAAAGACTTAAAGGGTTAGGTTTTAAAGTAAAGGTAAGTAAACACGCTAAGGGTAAATACTTTTATTCCTCAGGGACTCCGGAAGAGAGGGCCGAAGATTTGCATAATATGTTTAAAGATCCAGAAGTGAAGGCTATTTTAATGTCTATAGGTGGAAATACAGCTAATGAATTACTTCCCCTTTTAGATTATGAATTAATCAAAAATAATCCCAAAATATTTTTAGGGATGAGCGATGGTACTACGTTACTTTCTCCAATAACAGATAAAACTGGATTAGTTACCTTTTATGGTCCTGATTTGATTTATAGTTTTGGTATTCAAAAAAATACGGAAAAATTTGATGAACAAATGTTTAATTGTGTGATGGGAGGAAAAGCAGAATATAAAAGGCTAGGTAATTTAACTGATGATAAGGGACAGCCAATTCCCAGTGAGTGGGAAAATATTCGTTCTGGACAATCAAAAGGCAGATTAGTAGGTGGGTATTTAGAAATTGTTGTGGATCTTATTGGTGCAAAATATTTAAATGTCCGTGATAATTCTATTCTCTTTTTAGAAAGTATGGAAACTCCTGATACTATTCATCTACGCTTACAGTATCTTAAACTTATGGGTGTTTTTGATAATATTAAAGGTTTAATTTTAGGATACTTTCCTAATGCAAAAGATGATATGAGATACTATCGTCCTATTGGAGATATTATTTTAGAATTAACTAAAGATAAAAATTTTCCTATATTACAAATTAATGAACTTGGACATTATGTTAAGAATTATACTTTCCCTTCAGGGATAGAAATTGAACTAGATGCTGAAAATAAAACTATTATTGCTTTAGAAGATTGCGTTTCCTAAGTGTACTTTTTGAAGAGTTCGGATAGATTTCTTTGGGCAGATTGTTCCACCAATGGCTTATCTTTTATTTGTGGAATTTCTGATTCATAAGAAGGCTTCTTTTCTTCATATAGAATACCTAATGCTATTTGTTTTGGACCCCATTCCATGGATTTCTTAAGTGCTTCTACTTTATTAGTTACATCATAACTTTCATCAAGTTTATAAGTATTTTCCTGGAAAAATGGATGAGTATACTCCTTATTAAAAGTGACACATGGTTGCAAAATATCAATTAAAGCAAAGCCATCATGATCGTTTGCTTTAATCATTAATTCTGTTAATCCTGGAATATCACCAGCATATCCCCGGGCAACAAAGGTAGCTCCTGAGGCAATAGCTAAAGTAAGAGGGGAGATAGGATAATCTGGATTACCATCTGGAGTAGATTTTGTTTTAAAGCCATGAGGAGAAGTTGGTGAAGTTTGTCCAACTGTTAAGCCATAAATTGCATTGTCATGTAAGATAACAGTTATATTATGATTTCTTCTGCAGCTATGTACAAAATGATTGCCTCCTTCTGCTAGGGAATCTCCGTCACCAGTAAAGACAAAAACATTTAAACGATTATTGGCCCCTTTAATTCCTGTGGCAACTGGTAAGGCGCGTCCATGTAATCCTTCAACAGAAGTAATTTTGGTGAAATTAATGATATGACCATGACAACCAATCCCAGCCACCATTGCTGTGTTAGTATTATCCCAGCCTTGTTTAACACAAGCACTTTTAAAAGCCCCCCAGATTGCAAAATCCCCACAACCAGGACACCAGTTTGGAGAGCAAGGTGTTACTAAATCTTCAGGTTTTGTCATATTTTTAATAAACTGTTTATTTTTTCTATTATCTCTTCAGGATAAATAGGACGTCCACTGTATTTTAATAGTTTATTAGTAATTAAAATACCTGTTTTTTCTCTAATAAGTTCAGCTAATTGTCCGGTAAAATTACATTCAATATCAAGTATGTTTTTGGCTGTATCTAAAACCTCTTTAACATCTGGTGGAAAAGGACTCATATGAGTAATATGCAAATAATTCACATTATCAAAATCTTTAATTGCCTGTAAAATAGCTCCTTTGTTTGATCCCCAGGAAACTATTGTTAAATCTGCATCATTTGCACCAAATAATTGTTGTTTCGGTAATTCTTTTACTAAAACATCCATTTTGCTCATTCGTTTTTCCATAGAAGCTTCACGAACTTCAATGCTTTCACTTGAGTAACCAAAAGTATCATGTTCATCAGAATTACCTATAAAGAAATTTCCAACTCCAGGAATAGATCTTAGTGAGACACCATCAGGAGAAGGAGCAAATCTTTGATAGTTTGGAATTAGGTCTGTTGAAAACTTTCCTCTATCAATAGAGTTATCAGAGGGAGGGACTGGGATACTTTGATCACCCTCACAAATATTTTTATCTACTAATAATATTACAGGAGATTGATATTTATCTGCTAAATCAAAACATTGTTTAGTTAGATCATAACTTTCCTGTGCATCTCCTGCTGCAAGTACTATTCTTGGGAAATCACCCTGGTGAGCATGAAGTACTAAATGTAGGTCTCCTTGGTCGCTCCAGGTGGGTACACCTGTTGCAGGTCCTGGTCGCATTCCTTCAACAATTACCAGAGGAGTTTCAATATTGGCAGCTAACCCATATCCTTCAGACATTAAACAAAAACCACCGCCAGATGTGGCGACCATTGATCTACATCCGGCAAAAGATGCTCCTATTGCCATATTAATAGCAGCAATTTCATCTTCTGGTTGTTTGTAAATGAAATTATACTTTTCTTGATTTTCTGCTAAGACTGTTAAAATATTAGAAGTAGGGGTCATAGGATAAATAGCAGCATATTGTAAACCTGAGGCAATAGAACTTAAGGCGATTGCTTCATTTCCATTAACAATCATCTTTGTTTCAATATCTGATAATGGTTTTAAAGATTCTTTAATTTTATCCTGAAAGTTGCTGTGGACATAATCATAAGAGACCTTGGCAACTTTTTGATTTAAAGCAATCATTTCTGCACCAGCATTGGCATAATCCTGACTAATTAAATCATTTAAAATTTGTAAATCACCACTGTGTAAGGCAACTGTTGCTCCCATGGCTGCAGTATTTAACATTAATTTACTGCCACCTGCTGTACTAACTAATTCCTGAAAAGGAATTGGAAGAAGGGTAATATCACTATTTATTTTTGAAGTATCAAAGTCTTCTGTGTTATCAAATAAAATACTAGAACCAGGAACTAATTCACCATGGTGTTCATCAATAGTTTCCTGATTTAGGGCAATAAGAAAGTTAGTGTATTGTTGGGGAGCAGCTACTTCTTCTTGGCTGATACAGATTTGCATGATATTGTGTCCTCCCCGAACGAGTGAAGGGTATTCGGTATAGGTATAAATATTGTAGCCTGAGCGGGTAGCAACTTTGGCCAACATCAAACCAGCGGATTTAATTCCTTGTCCTGCTTGACCACCAATTTTAAGACTGAATATTTGCATTCGAGGATTAAAATTTACCATATTAAAGTTTTTCTGTATAGATGCGTTCTTTTTTGATATTGCGTGATAATAAAATTTTACTTGCTGCATCAATCATTTGTATATTCCCACAAAGATAAGCGGCACAATCACTGGCGTCTGTAATATCTTGTTCAATAAGTTGGGTAATAAAACCTGAAGGACCATGCCAGCTATTATCTGGTTTCCAGATAGCAATTTTAAATTTAAAGTTAGGATAATCTAAAGAAAGTTTTTGAAAATAATCATCCCAAAATAAATCATAAGGATAACTTAAACCAAAATATAAAGTTATAGGTATGGTACTACCATGTTCTTTTAACGCAGAATCAATTTGATATCTGAGTGGGGCTATGCCGGATCCGGTTCCCAAAAAAAGTAAGCGTTTAGCACCATCTTCTAAATTTAAAGTAAAATTTCCAAAAGGTCCTAAGTATGTAATTTCTTCACCTACTTTAATTTTTTCAAAGTACTGTGAACCTAATCCTCTGGGTTTAATATCAATTAGTAAATTAAATCTGTTTGGTTTTGAATGAGCCACTATGGAATATGCATTTATTTTTGTTGGGGTAACTTTAACACTAATATATTGACCTGGTATAAAAGTTAATGGTTTTGCCGTTTCAAATTCTAATGAATGGTATGTACTGGCTAATATATCATGACTAATAACTTTAGCTGTTTGAAATTGTATTCCAATAGCTGGTTTGGTGATTGCTGCTATCTCAGTTGCAGTTTTTGCTAAAAGTATTTTAGTATCAACTGCCCAGGCATTATCATGGGTTACTATTAAAGGATTAATTTCTACATCAGAAATATCTGGAATAACTTCTACTAATTTACAAAGACGGACGATAATTTCATATAATTTATTTAAGTCATAAGCTGTGTCTCCTCTATAGCCATTTAAAATCTTAGAAATTTTTGATCCTTCAACTAATGTTTTGGCTTTGTTGATATCTATTGGAAGCAAGCACAGATTACGGTCGGCGATTAATTCTGCAAAAGTTCCTCCAGAACCAAATAGTAAGATTGGGCCAAAAACAGAATCATATTTAATACCAATAATTACTTCAACTCCTTTATCAATTTGCTTTTGAATTTGAATTTGAGTTTGTTTTTGAATATTTGCCTCAAGCTTTAATATACTTTGATTTATGATTTCCCAGTTTTTTTGTAGTTCTTCCTTGTTATTTATATTGGTAACAACACCTCCAACATCTTTTTTGTGCAATAGTTGAGGTGAGGAAACCTTTAGCACAACAGGCCAACCTGATTGGTTGGCAAAATTTTCTGCTTCTTCAACTGTTCCTACAATTTGAGAAGGTGGAGTAGGGATGCCCATTAAAGAGGAAACTTGGTTTGCTTCTTCTGCATCTAAAGCTGGTAGATTTTTGGAAAGTGCTTTATCAATAATTTCTTGAATAGAAGTTATGTTTTTAGTGATATCAAAATTTGGTTTTACAATTGTGGTTTCTTGCTCCATTTGCCATTTTTTAAATTTCCACATAGTACTAATAGCATTAATTGCTCTTTCAGGAAAAAGAAAGGAGGGGATTTTATAATCATTTAGTTTTTTAAGCCCAATCGCAATCATGTCCCCTCCAATAAATGAGGCAAAAATTGGTTTTTGGTATTTTTTGGACATATGACGCATTATTTCTGCTGTTTCTACAACTTCTGTCATTATCTGAGGGGTAAGAATAACTAATACACAATCAACATTGCTGCATTGTAATACTGCGTCTAAAGCAGACTGAAATCTTTCTGCTAATGCGTCTCCTAAAACATCAACTGGATTGTGAATATTGGCGGATTTAGGCAAGCTTTGTGCTAATAGATTTTTTGTTTGCTCATCAAATTGTGCTAATTCTAAACCAGCTCCAATTACAGCATCTGTAGATAGTACTCCTGGTCCCCCAGCATTGGAAACAATGGCAATTTTTGGTCCCATTGGTAAATTTTCCCATGAAAATGCACGAGATAAATCAAAAAAGTCTTCTAAAGTATTAGCACGAATTATATGTGATTCTTTTAAGACTTCTTCTAAAACATTATCAGCTCCAGCAATGGCTCCAGTGTGGGAGTGCATGGCAGAGGCAGCTGCTTCAGATTTACCTGGTTTTAAAATAAAGATGGGGTCTTTTTTGGATATTTGTTTGGTTATTTCTAAAAATTTAGGACCATCTGTAATTGATTCTAAATACATACCAATAGGACGGGATTTTGATAAGCCTTCAATTCTTTGTAATTGATCTGTTTCCAGACTACTTTGAAAGTATTCTAGGATATCATTTTCGTTAATATCTGCTTTATTGCCCAAAGTAATAAAATCACTAAAACCAAGTCCTGCTGTTTTTGACCAGTCAAAAAGAGATGAGGCAATGGCTCCTGATTGTGAAATAAACCTGGCATTTCCTACAATATCAACCATTTCACCAAAGGTAGCATTAATTGGACATAAATTATTCACAAATCCTAAACAATTTGGCCCCAATATATTAATGCCAAATTTTTTGGCAGTTTCACATAGATCATTTTCTAACTTTACTCCATCAGGGCCAGCTTCCTTAAACCCAGCTGCGATTGTTAAGACATTTTTTATTCCTTTTTCTCCAATTTGATTTAAAACCTCCAGATTTTTAGATGCTGGAATAGCAATAATTGCTAAATCTGGAATTTCTGGTAAATCGGAAACACTTTTATAACATTTAAGTCCTTGTACTATTTCTGAACCTGGATTAATTGGGTAAATTTGTCCACTAAATTTAGAATTAATAATATTTTTCAAGATTATTGAACCTACTTTATTTGGGGTATCTGAGGCACCAACTATAGCTACAGATTTAGGATTAAAAAGGGCAGATAAATTTCTGGGCATAAAGTTAGTTTAGTTGATTTATAAGCCTATTATCAAGCATGTACAAAGAATTTGTGTTTTAATATTAGTAGGTCGCCTTCGTTATAACTCCGGCAGACCAAAGGAGGTGATATTAATGAAATTAGATCAAGTTAAAACAGCTTTATCCGTTGGGATATTTACGGCAGTAGCGCATATTGGTTGGTCCTTTTTAGTTTGGATGCAATTAGCTCAGTCACTTATGGATAAGATTTATGAATTACATTTCTTAAATAACCCATTTAATGTTTTAAGCTTTGATATAACTACAGCTGCAACACTTGCAGCAGTAACATTTGTTATTGGAGGTGTTTTGGGTTGGTTTTTTGCAATTATTTGGAACCAACTAGTAGGTAAAAAATAAAATTTATTTGTAGTATGAAAAATTATGCTTATTTGATTCCTACTTTGTTTTGTCGAACCTGAATGCTAGAATGCAGTGATTCCGGGGTGTAGTTCATCGGCAGAACGCTGGGCTGGGGGTCCAGATGCAGCAGGTTCAATTCCTGTCACCCCGACAGCTAAATTTGTTATAAATTATTATGGAAGTTGACTATAATACCCTTTTAGAAAAAGCTAAAGAATTTACCAGAAAAGGAATTTCTTGGCACCATCATTATTTACCGCCCGAATGTATATTAATTGATGTGGATAAACACATAATTATATTGGAGTGCGAGAATCAAAAGTGGCAAACTAATTTTGAAGAGAAGCCTATGGAGCAATTAGAGCAGTTAGAAAATATTTTTTTCAAACGACAAAAGTAGTATTTTAGCATTGCACATCTTATAATTCCATTTAATGATAGTTGCTGTTGGTTCTACAAACCCTACAAAAATACAACCTGTTGAGGAGATTTTTTCTCAACATTTTAAGAATATAAAAATAAAAGGTGTTTCTGTAGAGTCAGGTGTAGCTGATCAGCCGCAAAGCGATGAAGAAACTTATTTGGGGGCCCTAAATAGAGCGAAAAGTGCATTAAGCAAAGTTAAGGGGGCAAAATATGGAGTGGGGATTGAGGGCGGTTTACATAAACACAGTTATGGGTGGTTTGAAAGATCAATGGTAGTAATAGTTGATAAAAAAGGGAATATTGGAGTAGGAGCATCAGGTGGTTTAGTTTTGCCGAATTCTGTAATGGAAAAAGTAGAGCAGGGGAAAAACCTTGAACAAGCAATAGATGAGCTTTTTGGTACTACTAAAATTGGACAAGGAATTGGGATGTTCGGAATCCTAACAAAAGGAGTGGTTACCAGGTCCGAGGGAGTTCGTCATGGTGTTGCTTTTGCGCTTGCCCGATTTCTTCATAAATCTCTTTATTAAAAATGAAAAACAACGATGATCAGAAAATTTTATTGGAAGTAGGAGTTAAGATTTTTTTGTACTCTGAATTAGGAAAGTTTTTATTTTTAAAAAGGTCAGCTCCTTATAGTGGGCAAAAAATTTGTAAATGGGATTTACCAGGAGGAAGAATTAAACCAGGTGAAAAGACAGAAAAGGCTTTGAAGAGGGAAGTAAGGGAAGAAACAGGTCTAGCTTTAGAAAAAATTGAAAAAGTATTAGCAGTACAGGATATTTTAAGGGTTAAGGAAAAGCATATAGTTAGAATAACATTTTTGGGAAAGTGTAAGTTGGGAAAAATAAAGTTAGATAGTAGGGAACATAGTGAATATAAATGGCTAAATTTAAATGAATTAAAAAAATATAAAGTAGATTTATATTTATCTCCAGTAATTAAGCAATTGCTTGATGAATAGTAATTATTTTTTTTACTCCCCTTTTTGGACTATATCTATGTATCCATACACCAAAACAGTAGTTAAAAATGATATATTGACATACTTTCGGGTTTTGTTATTATAAGTAAATGTCAGATAACGGGGAAGCAAAAAAATCAGCTATTTTAACTGCAATGGCTCAAATCCAAAAGGCTTATGGAAGTGGTTCTATTATGAGGCTTGGTGAAAGAGCTGAAAAAATGACTACAGAAGTTATTTCAACTGGCTCTATTGCTTTGGATTTAGCTCTTGGAATTGGTGGTCTGCCAAAAGGCAGAATTATAGAAATATATGGTCCAGAAGCTTCCGGAAAAACTACTGTTTGTTTGCATGTTATTGCAGAAGCACAGAAAAAAGGTGGCACAGCTGCTTTCATTGATGCAGAACATGCACTTGATCCTCAAAGAGCTCAAAGATTAGGTGTAAATTTAGATGATTTATTAATCTCTCAACCAGATACTGGTGAACAAGCTTTAGAAATAGCTGAAACCCTGATTAGATCCGGTGGAATTGATGTGCTTGTTATTGATTCTGTTGCAGCTTTGGTACCAAAAGCAGAAATAGAAGGTGAAATGGGAGATTCAGTTATGGGTATGCAGGCCAGATTAATGTCACAGGCTCTTCGTAAGTTAACAGGGGCAATATCTAACACCAATACCATCTGTATTTTTACTAACCAACTAAGACAAAAAATTGGTGTAATGTTTGGTAATCCTGAAACAACAACAGGCGGTTTGGCTTTAAAGTTCTATGCTTCTGTAAGGCTTGATATCAGAAAAATAGAAAATATTAAACAAGGCGATTTGGTAGTTGGATCTCGTCACCGGGTTAAAGTTGTAAAAAATAAAATGGCTCCCCCATTCCGCATTGCTGAATTTGATATGGACCAAAATGGTGTTTCACACGAAGGAGAATTGCTGGATGTAGGAGTAGAGTTAGGAATCTTAACTAAATCAGGATCTTTTATTAAATGGGCTGATGTAATGTTGGGACAAGGCAGACAGGCAGCCATTACAACTTTGAAAGAAGATAAAAAGATGTCAGAAAAGTTGGATAAAGATATTAGAGAGGCCTGGTTAAAACAATCTTCTGGTAAAGAGCTAGTAGTAGGAAAAGAAGAATCTGAAGATGGTGCTGAAATTCCAGCAGCAGTTTAGTTATTTATAGTAACTCCGGATTTTATAAAGAATATAAAGGTAAGCAATAGTTATTATTGTATAAATGTTTATCAACCCATAGCTTGGATTAAAAGAACCATACACACGGATTAAGCCCCAAGGGTCACTTATAGCATAGTTTTTTAATAAACCGAGAAACATGGTAAATACAAGGACAGCCCAGGAAAAACGCCATCTTTTCAATAAACCAATAATAAAAATAATCTCTACAACCATAACCACTGTGCCTGCGATTACGACGAAAACTTCAGGTCCGATACTCTTTAAGAGAAAGAGCCAGATTGAATCTAAGATAGGTGCAACAACGTCGCCTGTCGCAGTAAAAGGACTAATTATTCTTTCCTTCATGAAAAAAGAATATATTTGAATTGGAAAAGGACGGATAACAAACTGAGATTGTATTAAGATAAATTCCAATAAATAGTAAAATCCCAAAACTTTTACTACAAGTATTTTCCAATCTTGGGTTGAGGTTTTAACTTTTTTGGACATTAAATAAAGTATATGTGAATTTTGTTTATTTACAAGTAGCTGATAGAATTGATTTGCATGTTAACCATCACCTCTGTTGAACCTCAGAAAAAAAATCTCAAACGTTTTAATATTTTTTTGGATGGGAAATTTGCCTTTGGAGCAGATGAAGATTTAATTGTTGATTATAGATTAGTGGTAGGAAAAATAATTCAAACAGAAGATTTAGAAAAATTATTATTTGAAGCAGAGGTGGGAAAATTAATGGAGAAAATGTATAACTGGTTTTGTTTTAGACAACATTCTGAAAAAGAAACAAGGGATTATTTAAAAAACCTTTCATTTAAGAGAAAACTAAAAGATTTGGATGAAATTTCTGAGATGGTTACTTCCCTTTTAGTAGAAAGATTAAAGAAAAAAGGACTAATTAATGATTTGGAATTTGCCAAAGCCTGGGTAGATGCAAGAAGAAGAAGTAAGCAAAAAGGAATAAATGCAATAAAATCAGAACTTTATCAAAAAGGAATAGATAAGGAAATTATTGAAGAAGTTATTGTTCAAGCTTCTGAGGGTGACGAAGAAAATTTAGCAAAAATTGCTTTAGAGAAAAAGATAAATTCATGGAAGAATTTAGACGAAAAGAAAAGAAAGCAGAAAGCTTTTGAGTATCTAATGAGAAAAGGATTTACCTATGATATTTCTAAAGAGGTAATTGAAAAATTGCTGAAAATGAGTTAATATTACCTATAGTTTGTAAGAAACTTTAAAGCTTAAGGATAGATTGATGAAACAAATCAAACTACTAATTCTTAAATAACCATTTTGGTCTCCCCTATTTTTAGGGCAAGCTTTATTTCTCTTACATTTATAAATATATGCAAAAAACATTTGGACAAACAAATAGCCCTCAAGATGATGGCTCTAATAGAGATTTAAATAAATTTGAAACAGAGCTCGCAAAACGCGAAGGTATTTTAGAAGAGCGGGAGCGGGTATTAGCAGAAAAGCTAAAAACTGTTGATGAAAAACTAGAAACTTTAGAAAAAACACGCAAAGACCTAATTTCAAAAATTGAAAAATCTTCCGGCATGTCAGAAAGTGAAGCTCAAAAAGTTTTACTGGAAAATGTTGAAAAAGATTTGGCTTCAGAAATCTCTAAAAAAGTTAAAGAAGCTGAAGAAGAAATTAAACTTCAAGCTGATGAAAAATCAAAAGAAATATTAGCAGAAGCAATGCTTTCCGGAGCAACAAATTATGTTTCAGAATTTACAACTTCACAAGTAAATTTACCTGATGATGAGATGAAGGGAAGGATTATTGGAAAAGAAGGAAGAAATGTTCGAACTTTTGAGCAAGTAACCGGAGTTGATGTAATAATGGATGATACTCCTGGAATGTTAATTGTTTCTTCGTTTGACCCTGTTAGACGTGAGATTGCCAAGGTCTCTTTGGAAAGACTGATTAAGGATGGAAGGATTCAACCACAAAGAATTGAAGAAATCGTTGCAGAAACTAAAGCAGATATTGAAAAATTAATGTTTCAGGCTGGAGAACAATTAGCTCATGAAGTTGGTGTTTATAATTTACCAAGAGAACTTGTGGAATATTTAGGTAGGTTTAAATACAGATATTCTTATGGACAAAATATGTTACAACACACCCTGGAAGAAACCAGAATAGGTATTGCTTTAGCTAAAGAATTGGGAGCAAATGCAAATGTAGTTAGACTAGGATGTTTGCTTCATGATATCGGAAAAGTTGTATCTGAAGATGAAGGTACTCATGTAGAAAAAGGTGTACAGCTTGCTAAAAAGTTTGGTATGGCACCTGAAGTTGTAGCTTGTATCGCCCAACATCATGAAGACGAGCCTTTTTCATCCACAGAATCAATTGTTTGTTATATTGCTGATGCTATCTCTGGTGCCAGACCAGGAGCAAGGCGTGAAGACGTAGAAGGTTATATAAATCGAATTTCAGATATAGAAAAGATAGCTATGTCTTATGAAGGTGTAGAAAAAGCTTTTGCTGTATCTGCAGGTCGTGAGGTTAGAATAATTGTTTATCCAGAAAAGATTTCTGATGAGACCTTGCCAAAATTAACTCATGATATTGCAACACAAATTGCTAAAGAGGTTATGGTGCCTGGGCAGGTAAAGGTTACTGCAATTAGAGAAGTTAGAGCTGTTGATTATTCTATTTCTTCTTAAAAATAAGCAAAGTTTTTATTCTTTCAAGTTGCCAAGTTGGAGATTGTTCTAAGTTCATAATTCTTTCCTGTAACTCCTCATTTTCTAGGGGGTAACTTGTAAGGGAGGTATCAATTACTATATAGTTTGCGTCTATTACTTCTGGGTACATATAAATATACCGTCTGTTGCTTAGATGAGGAACAATCGATGAGCCTGCTGATACTATAGCGTTTGGAGGAATTGTATCCAGAGACTTATTGAGATAATCATAGCTTTTTATATTAGCAAAGTCACTTTGAAAAACTGACCAAATTATGTTTCGAGGATTTAATCCTCCAAATAAAAGTGATACTAAGAGTAGAATAATTATTGGCTTGTGAGGAATTTTAAAATTAGTAAGTGCAAAAGCTGCGCTAATTACTAAAAATGGCAGTAAGTTTGCATTATGATGAAAATCCATAGTCCACATTTGGGAGTAACTTGATGAGAATCTTAAAAATAAATATGGGAATACACCTAACCAAAAAAGAGGGGACAATAAAGGAAGCAGGGCAAAGGGCAAATTTAAATTAATAAAGGTGGCTATCTTCACAGGAGCATTAAAAATTTGATCTATAAATATAAAAGGTCTAGTAAATAATAAAATTAATAACGTCATAGGATCATTGAGCGGTAAAACAGATGATGAAAGATAGGTATCTGCGCCTCCTGGCCATAGTAATGCCATTAATCTAAACTTAATAAGGTAAAAGCTTATTGCAGCAAAGGTAAGAGTTTGAAGACCTAATTTCTTTTGGTCTTTTATTAGTTGATACAGACCTAATCCAGCAATAAAAAGAGGTAGATCCTCTTTAAATAATAAGCTAAAAATAAGGGTTAACCAATATAACTTCCACTTTTTGAAATACCAAAAATATAATATCAGAGAGAGGGGTAAAACAGAGATTGTTGCTAAATGAAAATCAAAATTTATAGCAGCTGTAATTCCTTTTGAAGTTATATAACTGAGGATTAAAAGAAAACTAAGTAAGATATTCTTAGTTTTATCAAGGCAAATTAAATATAAAGGTATTGCGCTCAGGCTTACAAAAATAGCCTGAGTTATAAGTAAGGTTTCAGGTACAGGAAAGAGTTTTACTAAGGGTGAAAGGATGATAAGTACAGGACCAAAGTGATCAGCTAATAAAACCATATGCTTTAGGGAGCTATAAAGAGAGAGGTCTTGACTGTAGAGATATATCATCTGGGAATAAATACCAAGATCAAAAGCATTTGTATTAAAGGTTAGGTGATGATATAGGGAGATAAGCGAGAAAATTAAAGCAAAACATATAAAGACTAAGATGGGAATAAGGTAAGTATTTTGGGTTAGTTTTTTGTAAAAAGTCATGTTTAAGTAGAAATATAATATTAATAATTACATCAACCAGGAGATCTTTACAAGAATAACCTTTTAAAGTAAACTAAAGCCAACAAAAGGAATTTATGACAAAGAACGAACTAATTGAAAAAGTTGCTAAAAAATCACATTTAACCAAAAGGGCTGCTGCTGATGCAGTTAATTCTACCTTTGATTTAATTAAGGATTCATTAGTTAGAGGAGAAAAAGTTATTATAACAGGCTTTGGAACCTTCTTAATTAGATCCAGAGCAGCCAGGCGTGGTAGAAATCCTCAAACAGGGGGAGTTATTCAAATTCCACAAAAGAAAACTCCAGGTTTTACTGCTGGTAAAACAATCAAAAGATTAATTAAGTAGCTTATTTGAAGGATGGTATCTATTAATACTGACTCAGGGGGCATGGTTACCACAGAAAATTTACCTCCATTTAATATCTATGGCTATTTGGTTTTATTAGTTGTGTTAGTTGTAATTTCTATACCTCTTTTTTTATACCAACACAAAGATTATGGTTCCTTCTTTGGATTACTGGGATTAAATCATACTTTTACAATGCCTATACATGAGGGTGGTCACGCTTTATTGTATGGTTTATTGTACTTACCATTTCTAAATAAGGATTCAATGCCTTTCTTGGTCACTTCAGCAGGTTCAATTATTCAAATTGCTTTTCCTTTATTAATTTTTATTTATAAGTTTTGGAAAAAAGAGTATATAGTAAGTTTTATTAGTTTTTGGTGGTTTGGACTTAATATTGTTGATACGAGTATATATATTGATCAAGCATTAAATACCACTGGATCTTTTATTACTCCATTTGGTCCGGTAGAAAATCCTGAAGATACGGATTTTTCTTTTTTGTTTAGAACCATTGGAATACTTAATTACCATCATCAGATTGCTTCTGTAACTTATTGGATAGGTATAGTGATGATGTTTTTTGCTTTTGTTTTTTTGGGGCGCTATCTTTATCAAAGATTAACCTTTAGAGGTATACTTACTGATAAATAATTATCATTATATAAGCTAATTTGACTTTTAATTTTCTTTGTAATACTATGTATCCATACATGAGTAAACCACTAGAAGTTAAAGATATAAGTATTCCTGATCATATTTTAAGACAGTTACTTACCCCCTCTGAGATGAGAATGTTAAAAAACCGCTGGCGGATTGTTAATCAGCTAGAGGAAGGTTTATCAATTAGAAAAATAGCAGAAGATGTTAAAGTGGGATCAGATACAGTAGTTAGAGTTTCTAAGATGATGAATTCTGGTGAATTACAAAAAGTTTTAGACAAAGAAAAAAGAGGACTTAAAAAAATTAAAACCTCTACCCCCTGGATCTTTGGTAAAACAGAATAATTAATTAATAGTTTGTTTCAGTTTTTCCCATTGAGATAAGCGAATTTTAAGTTCTGGATTATTATCAATTATTTCTTTAGCCTGATACAGGTATTGTCTGCTTTTTTCAGGGTCATCATCTTTTAAAATATCAGCAAGCCTCATATAAGCCCCAGAAACCCATGCATCCTGATTATATTTGGAAATATCAGGTTCTTTTTCTAAATTTGATAATGCTTCTAAAACTCGATTCAAAGCTTGTTTATCACCAGTTTTATATTCAGATGTAGCTAGATGTACTTTCATGTCATTTATAACAGACATTCTGTTGTGCGTTTGAGGAGGGTTATTCAACATATTATCTATTGCTTCTTGATAAAGTGATACTGCTTCAGAAAAGTTGCCTAATTCATCCTTAATTTTGGCTAATTCAAATAAAGGAAGAGCTAGAGCTTCTTTATTATTACTGGCTTTAGCAATATTTACTCCTGCTGATGCTGCACTTTCTGCAAGTAGTAAGAAATTATGATCACTGGTTTGCCTATAAAGAAGTTTAAAAACAATTGCGCGTGAAGCTTCTGTTTCAGCTATCCCTAATGGATCATTTTCTTGTTGAAAAGTAATTAATGCTTGGTCTGTAAATTCTAGCGATTTAAGGTAATCTTGTTCGATTTCGCGGGCTTCATTTGCTTTTCCAAGTAGTTGTCTTGCTTTGGAATCCATCATGTATATTATAGCAAAGGAAGGCAACTTACGCATATAATACCTCTATGAAAAAAGTATTAGTAATTTTGGGACCAACTTCGACTGGTAAAACAGACTTAGGCTTACATTTAGCCAAAAAATATAATGGTGAATTAGTGGCTTGTGATTCAAGACAAGTTTATAAAGGTTTGGATATTGGAACAGGAAAGATGCCAGGAAAAGATTTAAGATTTAAGAAATATGATTTAAGGTGGGAAATAGATGGTATCAATATTTGGATGTATGATGTGGCAGATCCAAAACAACAATATACAGTTAAGGATTATGTGACACAGGCAGAAAAGATAATTGAAGATATCATTAGTAGAAAGAAATTACCTATTATAGTAGGAGGTACAGGATTATATTTAAAAGCTCTATTAGAAGGCTTACCAAACCTGGTTATTCAAATTGATGAGAAATTAAGGGGGGATCTAGAAAAACTATCTAAAGAAAAATTACAAGAAAAACTTCAATCACTATCCCCTATTAGTTGGGAAAATTTAAATGAATCTGATAGGCAAAATCCACGTCGTTTACTCCGCTCTATTGAGCTTATTACTATGAATCCATACATCAAAACAACTCAAAATCTAGTAAATAAAAATGAAAAATATGACACATTAAAAATTGGACTTACTGCTCCGCGGGAAGTTTTACAGAAAAGAATTTTTGACCGTCTTTTGTCTAGATTTAATAGTGGCTTAGTGGAAGAGGTAACGACTTTACATAATAATGGTTTAAATTTTGAACGAATGAAACAATTGGGTTTAGAGTATGGTGCTATGGTAGATTTTCTGCAAGGAAATGTAAGTAAAGAAGAAATAATTATAAAACTCACGAATGTGAATTATCAGTATGCTAAAAGACAAATGACGTGGTTTAAGAAACAAAAAGATATTTTATGGGTAAATATAGATGAACCAACTTGTTTGCAACAAGTAGAAAGTCAGGTTCAAAAATGGTATTATTTAAAGCATGACAAAGCGGATTGATATATCCTATCGAACTGTTCTTTTTATAACTGCGTTTTTAATTCTTTTGTGGATTGTTTTTAAGATTATAGACATAATTTTGCTCTTTTTTGTGGCATTTATTTTTATGTCAGCCTTATCCCCAACAGTTGATCAGCTGACCAAGTTTAAAGTTCCTCGAGTTGTAGCAGTATTATTGGTATTTCTATTAGCCATAGCCAGCGTAGTTGCTTTATTTACTATTGGCTTAACACCGCTAATAACACAGACTAGTAGTTTAACGCAAAAATTAGTTGACATAACTAACACATTATTAAACACACATATTATTGATGAAGCTGTTATTAAAGAGCAACTTTCTAGTGCTTCCGGCCAGTTGGTAAATGTCACAGTAGATATTTTTAAAAACTTTATTGCTTTGGTAAGTACTATGGTAATAACCGTTTACATGATGTTGGATAGAAGGAAAATTGAGGATTATGGCACATCATTTTTTGGAACAAGACAGGAACGGGCTCAGGTATTGCTTCGCAGAATTGAAGATAAATTAGGAGCATGGTTAAGGGGACAAATTATTTTATCTTTTGTTATTGGAATTTGTGTTTATATTGGATTAACAATTTTTGGAATTGAGTTTGCTTTGCCTCTGGCAATTATTGCAGGGCTACTGGAAGTGGTTCCTGTTCTTGGCCCCATTATTTCTGCTATTCCAGCGGTTTTAATTGCTTTAACCGTCTCCCCTATTTTTGCGCTACTCATTGCAGGATTTTATTTAGCTGTGCAGCAATTAGAGGGTCATCTTATAGTTCCTCAGGTAATGAAAAGAGCAGTAGGTCTTAATCCGTTATTAGTTATTTTAGCAGTTTCAATTGGTAGCAGGTTACTTGGAATTGGAGGAGCACTGTTAGCAGTTCCAATTGCTGTTGTTATTCAGCTGGTTATTCAAGAAGGATTAAAGATTCAAGAAGGCTAATTTTTTTGATTTGAGCTCTTGATTGCAGTATAATTCACATGCCTAGGAAATTGGATGATAGTCGCCATAGGCGACAGGAAAGTCCAGACAGCATAGAGCAGGGTGGTCGGTGTAAGCCGACACGGGTAACCGCTAGTTAGAGCAACAGTGACGAACCGAGGTCAAGCTCGGGTGAAACGGGCAATCCTCCTCGCTGCAATCCTAGAAATGACTGAGCTGCTCGCTTAAGAGTCTAAATCAGGAGCGTTAGATAGATTTCATCAGCTATTTTTAAATCTTTCAGGTTGAGGTTGAAGTAGCTACAGAATCTGGCTTATAGGTTTCCTAGGCAAAATCTGGCTTTAGATCCGCTTGCGGATCGCAAGGACGAAGTCCTTATTGTTTCCTAGGCACAAAAAAATATTTTCCTCTTTCACTTTATTGTTTAATGTTTATATAATAAGATTTATATATGGAAGAGAAAGCGATTGAGACATTAGATAATTTAAAGGCAACATTCGCACCAGTTAAAAATACATACCAGGTTCATAAAAGTTCTCTCTCCTCTTTAGATAAATTTGCCATATTCATTACTAAAATTGTCGGAACAATGTGGTTTGTTTTGGCGTGTTGCGTGTTAGTTGTTATTCCACTAATAGTTGGCTCAACCTTACCAATCGTGCAATATATTTCTTCAGGAATTTTACAATTAATTTTATTGCCACTTATTATGGTTGGGCAAAATTTACAGGGTAGATATACAGAAATACGGGCTCAGCATGATTTTGATACCAATGTAAAAGCTGAAAAAGAAATTGAAACAATAATCCTTCACTTAGAAAAACAGGATAAAGTGATGATGGAAATCCTCAAGAGGATCGAAAAGTTGGAAAAATAGCTATTAAGATGGGAAATATTGCTCAAGTTTTTGAAGAGAAATCCCTGGTTGTAGTCTTTGCTTATGTTGCAGCAGGACTAGGGCACCTTCGAATTACCGATGCTCTTCTTAACGGATTACCAGATGAGGTAGATCCATTACTTTTTGCTCCAGAAGATGCACTTACTACATTTTTCCACAGGTTAACTTCTGTTAATCCTCTTGCTAAAAATATATTTGAATGGTCACAAAATGGTAACCCGGAAGAAATTTATACGAGATTTTTTCGTTGGCTTTTAAGGTCTAACACGGACAAGCTATATAATGAGTTATCTTTGGTTTATGCTCAAAGGACCAGTTTACCGAAAACTGTTTTAATAGTTTCTACTCATTTTGGCATGGCTTTGCAGTTTGTAGCCATTAAGAAAAAGTTTGAACAAGAGAAGCATGTTAAATTAATTATTGTGATGCAGGTTACAGATGATTCCCCTCAAAATCTTTGGTATGTACCTGGTATTGATATGACTTTTGTCCCAAGTGAAAAAACAAAGAAAGCTTTATTGGATTATGGAAGAAAGAATAAATTACCAGAAGTACCTATGGAGGTTTTTCCTTATCCTGTTGATCCTTTAATGGAAAAAAAGTTAACGGAGGAAGAATTTACAGATAGGGTAAAGCAAATGGATCCTGAGGCAAATGCTTTAATTCATTTGGCAGTGCCTGTTTCTGGTGCTGCAGTAGGGATGACGTTCTTAACACATATGGTAGATGAGTTATATGATAAATCTAATAGATTTACTTTTCATATTATTTCTAAATCAACTCCATATACTCAAGATTTTTTGAAAGATATGATTAATCGCCCTTTTGTTAAATTTGAAGTATCTTTTTCTTCAAGAGAGATAATCGATAAGTATGTAAAGCTTTATGAAAATAATGTTATATCTTTGGAAATGACTAAACCATCTGAACAGTCATTTAAATCTTTATTTTGTCCAGTTCAAAAAGGTGGAACAATCTTACTTTTCTCTGAACCTGTGGGTAGGCAAGAATTCGATAATTTAGATTTTCTAAGGAGGCACCATTTTATTCCTTTAAAAAGTGAAATGGAAAAGTTATGGCAATATGCTGAACAAGGAATGGTAATTGATGGAGCAGGAAAGTGGATTTTGGAAGAAGCAAAACATTGGAGAGGGTTAATTTTGCCTCAGGGCTCAAAGAAAGCAGCTGCGTTTATTTGGTGGTGTTTACAGCAAGGAATTTTAAAAACCATGATAAAAGAGTATGTGTGTCCCATAAAAGATCAAGAATTGGGGTCTGATGGTGTGGAAAGGTTCTGGCAAAGAGTTGCAGAGATAGTAGAGGAAAAAGCTTAATCTTGATTAGAAGGCAGAAAGATACTAACAGTTGTTCCCATATTTTCCAGGCTATTAACCATAATTTTACCGTTGTGAGCATCTATAATAGATTTGCTAATAAAAAGTCCTAATCCTAAACCACTTGATAGCTCTGTTAAAGAATTGGTTGCTCCATAAAATTTTTGAAATAAACGGGGAATTACAGTTGCCGGTATCCCTTTTCCTTTATCAGAAACATGAATAGATATTCCATTAGCTTGTTTTTCTATATCCAAATTTACTTGTCCTCCTGGTTTGCTATACTTTATTCCGTTGGCAACAATATTGGATAAGGATTCAATTAACAAATTTTCATCACCTAAAATCATAGGATATGGTTTGGCGAATTTACCTATCAGGAGATTTACTTTCTTTTCTTTAGCATCTGCCAAAAGCCCATCTACTGTTTGTCTGATAAGATTTTCTAAATCAATAGGCTTAATGTTCAATTTTAGACAACCTTTTTCAACCTTGGAAAGATTAAGTAAATTTTCAATTAAAAATCCCATTCTATCTGTACCAATAATTGTTCTGTCCAAAAAGCTTTTTTCTTCCTCGTTTAATTTAGGTGCTATTTTTTCTTTAAGAATAAAAAGATACCCTTTAATAGCAGTAAGGGGTGTACGTAGTTGATGTGCAGCAATTGCAACAAAATTTAGTTTGGATTCTTCCAAAGCCATTCTATCTGTAATATCGTTTATAATATAAATATTACCCTGTGAATTTAATAATGGATATTTTTTGACACTAACATCAATCTCTTCCTGATCAATGGTAGTTAGTTTAACTTGATAGTTTTGTGCGTCAGCTGTCTCATTCTTAGGCATAATTTGATCAATGGTTTTATTTTGAGTAAGTGTCCAGGATGTTTTTAATATTTCTAATGCTTTTCTGTTTGTCCACAGAATAAAATCATTTTGATTCGTTATAATGGTTCCTTCTTTTATAACTTCTAAAACTTTTTCTAGAATTTCTTTTTGTTTTTGCAGGTTTTGTTTATCTGGGTTTATTTCTGCTTTTTCTGTTTTTTTAATAATCTTAGTAAGAAATTGTTTTCCTATAAAACAACCTAATATAAAGAAGACAAGACTACTAAAAATTGTAATCACGGGCAGAGATTGCATATATCAATCCTAGCATATTTACAGTATTGGATGATAAATTACGATGGTTTTGGAGCTTTTTCCAATTTCACTGTTATTTCCGATGTCAGATTATTATGTAGAACAGTTAACTTAACTGTTTGGTTAACTTGCTTTTGGCTGATTATTGAAGAGAGAGAAGTATTTTGGTCCAACTTAACACCATCAATTTCTAGGATAATGTCGTTTTCTTTAATTCCGGCTTTATCAGCAGGTGATCCGGGGATAACTGCCAGATCTGTTATTGTTTGTCCGCGGGAAACGAGTACACCATAATCGACTGATAAATTATTTTTATCTTTTAGTTCTTGAGTAATCTGAATATAACGGATGCCAAGATAAGGACGAATAATTTCTCCATTTTTTTGTACTGAATCTACAATATACTTAACATTATTTGAAGGTAAGGCAAAAGCAATGTTTTGGGCTGTTTGCTCAATTGCAGTATTTACTCCGATGACATGGCCAGATAAGTCCAATAGTGGTCCTCCCGAATTCCCCAGATTAATGGCTGCATCAGTTTGAATGATATTCTCCAGTTGTTCTGGACGACCAGAGAAGTCTCCTGCTGTTATAGAACGTGAAAGTCCTGATATAACTCCAACTGATACAGAATTACGAAATTCCGCCAAAGCGTTTCCAATAGCAATAACAGTTTGTCCTGGTTTTAATAAATCAGAGTTGCCAAATGAAAGATATGAAAAATTATTGCCTTTAATTTTTAGAATTGCAATATCAAGCGCCGTATCTTTTGCTAAAACTTCTGCATCGTATTTTTTGCCATCATTTGTAAGAACTGTGTAACTGGCTTGGTCATCAGCTACTACATGACGGTTTGTTACTATTAAGCCATCAGGAGAGACAAAAAAACCTGACCCTCCGCCAATATTTTGTTTCTCGACTCTGTTTTGATTTAATTGTGGGCTTGGTGAACCAAAATTATTGTTAAAAAGATAATTAAAGAAATTATTTTCCTGAAAATTATTACCAAAATATCTTTGAATAACAGGAACATCCTTGGTAATAATAATAGATACAACAGCATTATTGGTCTTTTGTACTATATCTGTAATACTTGATTCTTCAACTACAGAATTAGGTGAGAGAATATTAGTTTGAGACATCTGAGGATTAAATTTGTTGAATAAAGAAGTAACTACTTTATTGAATAAACTATTTTGCGTGATAATTAAAAATTCAAATAAGCTAATTAAAACAATAACAGTAAAGATACTAGTGAAGAGACTGACAATAATTGTAGTTTTGTTTGTTTTGATAATTGTTTTAAAACTCCCAATCATAATTTGGATAGTATTTTAAAATAAAATATTTTTTGTTGTCAATATTTACAAACCTATATCTATTATATCACTTATCAATCTGGTGTTATACTGATTTTAATGTTAGCTAAGATAATATCTGGAGCAAATGTGGGGATAGAATCTGTTGCTGTAACGGTGGAAATTGATATTGCTTCACAAGGTTTACCTTCTTTTACTCTGGTAGGATTGGCTGATAGGGCAGTTGAAGAATCAAGAGAAAGAGTGAGGTCTGCTTTAAAAAATACTGGTGCTGATTTTCCAGCCAAAAGAATTACTGTTAATTTAGCACCAGCTGATTTACCAAAAGTTGGGCCTGCTTTTGATTTACCAATAGCTTTAGGATTGCTTATTGCTTCTGGACAGGTGGTAGGGGATTTATCAGACACTATGTTGGTGGGTGAATTATCTCTTGATGGAAGTTTAAGGTCTACCAATGGGATTTTGGCTTTTACAATTTTAGCTAAAAGTTTGGGTTTAAAAAGAATTTTTGTTCCCCTTGAGAATGCAATTGAAGCAGCAGTGGTGGAAGGAATAGAAGTATATGGATTTGAAAATTTACTGGAAGTTTTTAATTTCTTAAGTGGAAATTTAGAAAAATCACAACAACCTCTAACAGATTTAGATAGAAGTGATGATTTATTATATGAATATGATTTTAAAGAAATTAAAGGCCAAAATCAGGCTAAAAGAGCACTTGAAATTGCAGCAGCTGGTGGACATAATGTTATATTAAAAGGCCCTCCTGGAGCAGGGAAGACGCTTTTGGCGCGTGCTTTTCCATCTATTTTACCAAAGCTTACTAAAGAAGAATCTTTAGAGATTACCAAAATTTATTCTGTAACAGGTAATTTATCTAAAGGTTCATCACTAATTACCACACGTCCTTTTCGTTCACCTCACCATACTGCCTCCTATGTTGGAATAATCGGGGGAGGAAATAATATTAAACCAGGTGAAGTGTCTTTAGCTCATAGAGGTGTATTATTTTTGAATGAAGTGTCTGAGTTCTCGAAGAAATTTTGCTTCTGATCTTCTTAAATTTCCTCTTGCAAAATCTAGGTCTATAACCAGTGAAGCATATTTAATTGTCGTTGTCAAGTGCTTTTTTTCTGACCGCAAAAAGATGGCATAATGACTATGAACAATGAAGCAGTTATCAGTCCTGCCTCTATAATAAAATCATGAGCTATCAAAAATTCCTCTCGGAATATACGGATTTTATCAGGTATGACCGAGACCTTTCTGAGCATACTGTCGAGGTGCGGGAGCAATGGCTCAACCGCTTCTTTCGTGATCTCGGCGACAAGGAATTCACTTTTGAAAATATCCGCGAGCATCTTCGAAACTATAAAAGGGGCAATCTCTCTCCGAATTACATCAATGTCCTGGTGACCTCTCTCAACTCCTTCCTGCGATTTCTGATCGCTGAAAAACACCAACCCCTGGAAGACTTCACCTCCAACCTCAACCAACTGCGCCCGAAGAAAAAGTTCGTTTTGTATCAGACGCTTTCCCTGGATGAGATCGAGAAGCTGATCAGCCCGCCACCGCGCAAAAATAACTACAATGTTTTCGGCAAGCCCCACCTATATCCGAAGTATAAAAAGTGCGATGAGATGTGGTCGCTGCTGCTGGAATTTCTCGCAAAGACTGGCTGCCGTCCTGGAGAAGTGATCGATCTCAATGTTGGCGATCTTAACTTTGGCACTGACGAGTTTATAATCCGCGAGACAAAGACCGATGAGCAGCGCATTGTGCCGATCCCTCCTGACATGACCACGAAAATGCGTGAGTGGATTAAAAGCAGAGGCGAGATTCCGCCTTCCTCTCCACTGTTTATCACCATGCACTTTGCCAGGACTCGTCCTAATTCCAGGATCGGCGAGTCGATGATCAATAAAATCATCAGGGAGAGAGCCAGGAGAGCTGGGCTGCATGTCGACAAGCGCTTCCACGCCCATAGTTTCCGCCATTCTTTTGTGACTGAAATGCTCCGCCAGGATGTCGCGATCTCAAAGGTGCAGCGCATCGTCGGTCACCGCAAAGTCGACACGACCATGATTTACACCCACATGGTTGTCGATGACCTCCGCCAGGCGATGCTGAAACACCCTCTAATTCGCAAATCACAAGACCCGCATGCTATTATCGAGAGCGTGAAAGAGGAGATTAAATCATTCAAATTGCACGGCGACGAGCGTTTTGATTACACATTAACCGAGCGGAACGACGGCTTCTCCTTCGAGCTATCCCTTAAGAAGTAGTTGTATAATTGTGCATATGGCTGACCACAAAAAAAAGGCTCAGGAGATCGTTGCCCGCGCCTATAATTTATCCGATGCTTTCGAAGAAACTGTTGAGGAGCTTTTTAACTACCTGGACAGTGTGAAGGAAAAAAGGCGCAAGCAGTTTGGTGAGGACTCCGAACCCTATAAAACATCAGTGCAATATGTCGCGATGTGCCGAGAGATTCTGAAAAAAATCCAGACTAACCACGCCGAGGGGTTTGACCTTCTTCTCGAATTCGTCAAAGACCACATCGAGAAAGAACAGCTCGAAGACTCTCCGTCTACTTAAAAAATACCCTGAATACGACATCAATAATGATCGTCACTATGGCAACTGCCACGCTGATTTTTACAGTGATGGTATTTACCTGGATTTTCAAATTGTCTACATCGCACTGCAGTGTATGCAGGTGGTTGTTTTTGATCTCACCCAGGTCTTTGTTGATATAGTTCAAGCCATTGTCGACGCGCTCCTCCAGCTTGGCGACTCTTTCGATGATTTGTGTGTTGGTTGTTCCGTTATCGTTTGCCATAGTGATTTCGCATTAAAACGGCAATTTATCAACTAGAGCGGTTTTGTCTTCCGATCCGAAGATGTCTCTGAGTAACTTCCCGATGGCGTTCACCCCCGCGACTAATCCAGAAAGCAGGAACGGATATGCGAGTAGGGTTTTGAAATTCTCCCAGCTGGCGAATGCTTCCGCTCCTGTATTGATCAGCACTATCGATCCAGTCACAAAAAAGGCTGAGACAAAAACTCTCAGAAACCTCCAGGCGACTTTCTTCCACTCAGGGTATAGTTGATCTAATGGGTTCATGCTTTCTTCACCTCCTTTCTATTGATTAAATTTTTAATGAAGTTGGTCAATGCTGTGATCACCGCGTTTATGATGCTGGTTTTTACTGGGAGCTGACCCTTCTGACAGGCTTCGAGCTGGCTTTTGGCAGTTTGAGCCTCTAATAGCGCCCGACCTTTGGCTTTGTTGGCTTCGTCGAGTTCCCCCTCCAGCACCTTCACTCTACCCTCGGCTACCTTGACGATTTCAGGCAGGTTTTTGATGTCCTTTTTAAGCGCATCGAGCAGGTCTTTATAATACTTTTCCTTCTCTAGCACTAGCTTTTCGAGTCTGCTAACCTGTTCGGTTCGGTTGGTGATTTCAGTGTTTGCCACATCGAGGTCTTTTTGCTTCTCTCCCAGCTGGTTTTTCAGGTCAGTTTCCCTCGATTTATACCCTGCAGCCACACTCTTAACTTTGTCGCTGGGGGTAGTGTTTGGGTCGTCAGTTATCTCAAGAATCTTGAGAGTCTCTGCCCATTTTGTAGCGCTGGCAACTATCTGCTCGTATTTTGTGCGCCATTCTGGAGTGTTTGGCACAAGGCAACCCTCGGCTGCATCGATTGCTGCAGGCGTTCCTTCATACCAACACCAGGAATAAATCAATTTCTGAGCTGTCACGCCCCAGCTGGTGATCCTTTTTTCCGCTCCGTCCCAGGGGTCTTGCACTATAAAGTCGTCGCCGTCATAACCGATAGCCAGAATCCAGTGTTCGTCGAATGCACTGGTTGAAGGGATCGTGTCGATCTGTAAAAAGACTGGGAAGCCTTTGTCGATTGCTCCTCTGATCTGGTTCATTTGATCCTGGGTAAGTGCCTGGCTGTTTGACCACTTGCCTGAGTATTTGAGACCCGCAAACAATTTCGGGATCGCTCCCCAGATTAAGAGATTGCCGTCCTGGTATCCGCCGTTTTGAGTCATTTTTTCGTTTAAGGTGAGCGGTGTCTCTTTGAATCCGTAATAGCTCACTGACATGGTGGCGCAGTTTAAGAGGCATCCCACTCCTCCGATTGTGCCTTTTGTCCCCATCGGGCTGTTCTTCCAGCGGGGATCGTTCTGACAATATGTGACTGGTAGTGTTAGTTTTTTCATAGGTTTATTTGAAAAGTCCTAGCGGATCATTTCCTTTTGTTGCCCCGCCTCCTGTCGGGAACATTTGCCCCATTGTTGGTTTAGCGGAAGGCGCTGGTGCGCTGCCTCCCATCAAACCCAGTGGGTCATTCGCTCTCGGTGCGCTTCCGCCAGGTTTTAACACAGGATTTTTAGTGCCTGCTGGCGCACTGAGTTTGAGTAATCGCTGCATGTCGCTCGCGTCGAACATCACACTCTTTTGAAAGCTCACCGCTTCTTTTGGATCGTCGGCGAACAGGAGAGGAGTTATCTGCGGGACAATGAGTTTGGCTTTGTTATTCCAGTCGGTTGCGATCTTTTGGGCTTGCGGTAAATTGCCTGCAGTCAGTGCTTTTTGCACCTGGATTCTGGCGGTGTTGTATCCGACAGTGGTATCGTCCAGGAGTTGCCAGGCTGCATTCTCTTTTGCTCCTCCCTGGGTTCTGACGAATCTCTGCAGCGACGCACCAACTAGATCGCTCGGATTGAAGACATACTTGCTGCTTGAACCGAATAACCCAGTGGCGATGTGGGCGATTCTCATCGGACTCCATCCGACGGCTCGTCCCAGCATTACTGCCAGAGGTTCTGTCTTCTCGTTATATTGCTCGGTAGGTGCGACCTTCTCCAATTTTCTCGGAATGATCGGGAATCCTGTAAATAGATTCAAGTTTGTGACTTCTTCGACCAGGGTTTTCAATGCTGGCGGTAGCGCTCCTCCCAGGAAAGCACTGCCTGATAATTCGCCGTCTCTACTGAAAGGAACTGGTGAGAGTTGGCTTGTCCATTCGACTGCCAATTTCAGCAGGTTGGCTGGCTCTTGCTTCCTCACATACTCAAAGGCGTATTCGAGCGGATTGTAGAAAATAGCACCCATGTCTCCTTTGGGAATCTGCAGCACTTTCGGCACTGTTTTGCCTTCCTTGTCTTTTTCAGAGCCTAAAATGATAATGAAATACTGATCCTTTGCCCACTGCGGGATGTCGTCCCAGAGGTCTTCGTGATTCATGATGTTATAGAAATAGGTGGCGACACCTGGCATGACAATGAGCGCCATTGCTTTGAGTGCCGACTTGAGCGGGTTTTCTTTGAAAGCATCTTTGACTCTGAGGAGTCCTTGCCAGCGGGCATTCACGAAAGGAATCCACTGGTTGATGATCCTCATCTCTTTGCCTGCTTTTGCAAAATCGACTGTGGCATTTCGGGCTTCGAAAGCTGCCTCGGTTGTCGTCACTCCTGGCTTGGCAATACCTTTTTTGTAGATGCCCAGTCTCGGCGCGAGTTCTACCGCTTCAGAGAAGTTGCTAATAAGCTGGAAGGGATTGATGATCGCCTTTGTTTTCGTCCACCAGGATGGCGTGAACAATTCTTTTGAAACAACTGACAGCTGCTTCGCGTTGCCGATATAACCGCCGTATCCTCCCTGGTTTTTCAAGAAATCATCATAGGCTTTCGACTCCCATTTGAATGCTCCCTTGAAGCCATCCATGAGTCCTGAGAGCCAGTTGACTGGACTGAAGCCCCACTTCGTCACTATCGATGCGGTCTGGAAGTCGCGGATCGCGTTGGTCAGGGTAAAAGGAATATAGAAGGTGGTCACACCCGCCTTGAATGCTCTGGTTGATGCCATTGCCAGTTTGCCCATGACGCCTGCCTCAGCTGGACTGAGTGCGTGCATCGCTTCGGACAGCTCTTTTGGCACAGCCCAGCGCGTCACCTTGCCGTTTATGAAGGCACTGATGGTGTCCCAGTCCTTCGGCGCTTTGGCGTCTTTGTAGAGATATTTTATAAATTCTTTTGCTTCGGGATGACTCTTTCTCAGATCGATCAATTTCCTGGCGACTTCGTTTCTCTTGGTCAGGTTGATTGCTTTGCTGAGGTTGTCGACGATTGATTCAAAAGGATCGCGAATCTGTTTTTCCGTTCCTTTTAATCCCTGAATGACACCCTGTTTGCTGACAGAGAATGTCTCGCTGCCTGCCTGCATCTGGTCTGCTTGTTTAGCATCAGGTAGGTAGTCGAGGACATGGAATGGCATCCAGCTCTTATTTTTCTCGACAACGGCATTGAATGCCTTTTTGCTGATCAGTCCTGTGTCTCTCATCGGTTCGAGGATGTTTCGGATCGACCAATTCTGGATCGCTTGCCCTGCCTGTTCGAACTGCTTATAAACTTTCTCGCCGACTTTTTCTTTCAATTCAGTGAGAGCTTTTTCTCCTGTTTCTTTGGTCACACCTGCTGGGTTGTCGAAGCCTCTGTCGGCTCTTTCGATGGCACGCTGCGCCAGGACATAGCGGGTGAAGTCTGGTCGGAATTTTCTCACTGGTGAGACGATCTTTTGCAGATCACGGAAAGCGACCTCAATCGTTCCGAATCTGCCCGCGTAGAGTCGCGCTGCAATATAAGGACTGGAATCAATATCGATGGGGAGTCCCTGCAGTTTGCTGACTGTTTCCTCGAATTGCTTCATAGGAGCATAGCGGTCAGTGAAGTTTCTGCTAAACCAGGGCTTGACCCCTTTGAGCCAGTCTGCCACTGATGCAGCTTTTCCGAGTTTGCCGACCATTTTATCGATCTGCTCCAGGGCGCTACCTTCTGGCGGTGGAGGAGCTTGAGTGATCGGTTCTTCTTTTGGTGGTCGTGGTGCGCTTCCTTTCGGAGGAGTCGCCATTTCGTCAGCCCGCATCTTTTTGGGTGCTTTGACTTTGCCCTGCATTCTCTCCTGGAATTTCTTCAGGTAGGCTTCTTTGTCTTTCATGATTTCGCCAACACTGGGGACACGCTCGGCATCCAGGAGTTCTTTTTCTTCTGGTCGATATTTAAGTCTGATTTCTTCTGCCTTCGCTGCTTTTTGCTCCTGGGCAGTGAATTGCTGCGCGATCTGATCATCGATCTTTTTAATGGCTCGGACGATTTTGTCATCGCCAGGGTTGGAATAGCGCAGTTTTTCGAGAGCATCTTTTTTCAGCTGCAGCTGTTTAACCTGCGGGCTTACCTCGCCAGGTTGTTTCTCTACTTTTGGAGGGGTGACCTTTGTCTCAGGAACTGGCGCAGGTGCTGGTTTGGGTTCGGGCGCTTTCACTTCCGCTGGTTTGACCCAGGGCTTTGTGAATCTGTCGCCGTTTTTCGTCCACCATTTTGCTGCTTCCGTTTCAGGAATTACTTTTTTGTCAAAATAAACTGCTTGAGGTTCGATATTGCCAGTCTGAGTGTTCTTGCCCATGAGGTAGGAGACACCAGCTGTCTTGCCTTTTTGTCGGAATATAGAGCCTTTATCAAAAAGACCCGCGTCTTTGACCGCCACCTTACCGACTTTATCAGTGGAATCGGCATCGAATTGAAAACCCTCAGTCGGTTTTGCGGGAGCTGGGGCAGTGGCTGCCTTGATAGTCGACATCACTTTTTTATACCCCTCAATATCGTAGCTTTTGCCCTTAAACATGGCATAAATATCTTTGTATTGATCGTTAGTTATTTTCTGCCCCTGGAATTTTTTGGCTTCTTCCATGAGATTGAGTTTGCTGTTGACGCCGTTTTTGAGATTATCGATCACCCAGTTGACCACCCCTTTGTTGACAGTCATGTCTCTGGCATATTTATTCGTCTGACCATACTGATTGCGCAGGGTATTCCAGAGAGCTTTGCCATCCTTCCAGGTGGGATTTGTGATCGCGACTTCTTCCGCGATTGCAGGCGTTTGCTCGGTTGCAGCTGGCGTCTCTTTCAGAGTTGCCGATGGCGCTGCTTCGGGAGTTTTGACTGCTTCAGCGATTGCCATTTCAGGCGTTCCTTTTGATGGCGTCACCTTGATGTTTTGTTCTTTTGCCAGGGTTATGAGATCGGAGTTTGAAAGTTTGTTTGCTGGTAGTCCGAATTTTGTTTTGACTTCTTCGCCACCCAGACCCTTGATAACCTCAGCTCGTTGCTCATCGGTGAGTGTGGATCGCACTGAGAGTCCTGCTGGCATGTTTCTGATGGTGCTTACCACTAAGGCTCGTTTGTCGGGGACATTCACCCACAGCTCGCGGAATAAATCCTCGAACTCCTGGCGGAATGTCTTGCCAGTGTAGCCTGTTGGATTCTGGATTTTCGTCAAGAACTCATAGGCGCGGTTGGCTGTATTCCATGCCTGATTGAACTGACCCATCTCTTGCGGTGTTTGCATCGACTGAGCTGGGAATTGTTTTGTGATGTCGACGACCTTTTGTTTCCAGGCAGTTTTGATCTGATCCGCGCTGGCTTTCTCGTTGACTCCGAGATAATCGAATGCCTGTTTTTTAGTGATGCTCAGCTGCTCGGATGCAGCTTTCTCCATGTTCTTTTCGAGTTGCGCTGCCTGTGATGGGAATGCTTTTGCCAGGGCGTAGTTGGTAGAGTGGAGTGCAATCACTGCTGCCGTATTTTTCAATGCGTCTTCAGGACTGTCTCCCTTAATAAGTGAGGTGACATAAGCTGCAGGAGCGATGATTCCAGTCGACTTGAAATAACTGGGTTTCATACCTGCAATAGAAAATGCCCCTCCCAGAGCAAAGTCAGCTCCAAAGTCTTTGGCACGCTGCGAAGCGTCCTTGTAGAACTCTGATTTTTGAACCTGACCTAGACCTGCGAAGGTTAAACCATTCGTCAGAAGTGAGTAAGTTTTGGGTGCAATACGAGCGAATCTAGCGACAGCAGGAATCCCTCTGGCTGCGCCTTGAATCAGCTCTCCGCCCACTAGAAAAGTTGCGACAGTGCCGAGAATGTTAAATTCGACATCGGTCATTTTGGCTGCCATTGCTGCAGTGTCGTCGGCATATTTAATCTCTGGATTCCACCAGCCGAAAGTGAATGCTTTGGCAAGTCCTGTGCCTGCCCCTCCGAGTGCGCCGACTGTGGCGCTGGGGAGTCGTTCCCAGAACCCTGACTCTCTTGCGCCGATCCCGAATGTTTGTGCTGCCGTCTCGACCCAGAGATTCTCGTAAGGTTTATAGCTTCCGCCTTTGTCTCCAGGGATCGCGTATTCTGATTGTTTGGTGAGTTCGGCTATCGGTTTGAAAAGATCAGTGGCTTTTGTGCTGACTGGCTTGAAGAAATCGCCCAGTGTTTTTCCCACAGAAGACACTCCCTTCTCGATAGGGCTTAATATGTTTGTTTTCAGTGTGTCTAAAAAGTTTGGCATAGTATTTTTAATCCCTTCTTTCGATGGGCTTCATGACAGGCTAAATACTGAGGAGGTTAAACTCCTGGCGTAAATAACCTTTTCAAAAAGCCACCGATACCGCCTTGCGTTTTTGTGTTCCATTCGTCGTCGATGATGCTTGAGACATTCTCTCCTTTGTCCGTGACTGCTGTTCCGTAAGCTCCCTTCAGCTGATCTGCTGTGTAGCCTTGCTTCCATGCGTCCCTGATTTTCATTCGAAGTCCCTCAGAGGGAATCGTTTGCGCTGCTGCTCCAGTTCCTGCTCCTTCTTCTGATTGATAATAGGTGGTCTTTCCTGTTGCTGGGTCAAAATATCCGACGATATTGCCCCATGCGTCTTTCACTTGCTGCTGGTTTGCACCTGATCCGCCTTTGCTGGCATTGATTCTGCCTGTCTGTGCTTCGTAGAGTTTGAGTTCAAACTCTTTCTCCCATCTGCTCGTTTCGGTTGCTGCTGATAATTCTTGCGTTCTCGCTTGCTGGTAGGTTTGTAGTAAGCCTCCCAGGAATTGCAGGTTGTATCTCATACTGTTGACTGACGATTCTTTGTCTTTTGTCTCCATGCCCACCTTGTTGGTGATCTCTCCGAGTTTGGCGTTATATGTGCCTGCTTTCGTGTTTCTCTCATCGATCAGGTTATTGATCTTGGCGTTGGCGAGTCTTTGAATTTCGCCAGTTTCTCCAGTGATTGTCGCTGCGCTATACCCTGGATTCTTTCGCACTTTTGAGACTGATTCGTCTCTTAAATTCTTTTCGGTGGCGATGCTGGTATCTAAGGCATCAATTTCGCCTTTGACTTTATCCAGTCCTGACTTGCTGTATTCCTCCTCGTAGCGCCTGGTCTGGTAGCCTTGCAGCTCTGATTCCGCACCCTGCAGTTTGCCGTAGGTGTCCTGAAAATTCGTTTGCAGTGTCGGCAAGTCAAAGCCCATTAAATTCATAGAGCCTCCGCCTAAGTTGCTCAGTCCTGCTGCCAGATTTCCTACTGATCCCTGCCCACCTTGACCTTGACCTTGACCTGGGTCTTCGCCGTTTGTCCAGATGCCTTCGCCCCACCATCTCTGGTTTTTGCCTGTGGTTGGGTTGTCATACCATCCGCCGTATTGTTTGTCTGCCATGTTATTTTTCACCTCCTTTCGTTGGTTGTTTTACTTCAGTAATAACTCCAGTAACTAAGTTGAAGCTCCACTCCTTATTGCCATCGAGTCCGTATTTTGAGAACAGACTGACGAGCCAGACATTCTTTTGAGCTTCTAGCGCCTGGCTGATTGCGATGTGCTGCCTGACGAGTTTGTCTTTTTCTTGCAGCTCGATCAGGTCTTCGTTTTTTAGTTTTAATTTTTTATTGAACATATGCCTCCTTAATGACCCCAGGTTTGGTCTGCCACGCCTGGGTGAAATCAGTAATCTTTTTGTCGACATCTCCACCTGTTTTTCTGATCTGTTTTACCCGATGGTCGAAATATCGCTTTTTGAATGAGTCCTCGGTTTCGTCAGCCTCTTTGACGATGATCTCTCCCTCTGGTTCGAAGTCCTTGCCGAATGCGCCGTCGCGGATAGTGAAGACAATAAAATCAAAGGGAGCGCTCGACTTGCCTCCAGCGATCTCTTTGACTGTCATGCTGTTTTTATCGACCTCTTTGACGAAGATTCCGTTGCAGTCTCCGCGCGGGGTGACATAAGCGGTGACCTTCCTGGCGTCACTGACTGCTGGGAAGTGGGCGGGAAAAGCGATCTTGCGCTCTCCGTTTGCCAAAGTATCCGATCCACGATGCACCAGCAAGACTTCAGCTGCTTCGATCCCTGTATAAACAAGCAGATGATTTTTCTTGAGCGGGTGAGGGATCGTAAAATTACACCAGCCAGTTTTGTTGATATTGCCCGCGACATTCAGTGCCTGCATTCCGCACATCATGATGTTTAAGCTGGAGAGGTAAGCAATACCTCCGTAAATTCTTTCTGCCGACATCGACCCTGTGGTGATTTTTCCTGCGTTAAGATTGGCGATTTCGGCATCAGTGACCGCTAAATCTTGAATCTTGGCTGTCGAAATGGCTGCATTCATGATTTTCGAATTGCCCACAGCCAAAGCGCCGATCTGCGCCCAGGTGACGGCGAGGTCTTGAATCTTTGCCGTGCTGATTGCTGCCTCCATTATCCTGGAATTACCCACCTGCAGGAGTCCGATTTTCGAATTGGTGATGGTTTCGTTGGCGATCTCGGCGTTGGTTACTGCCAGGTCTTGGATTTTGGCAGTGGAGATCGCAGCGTTCATGATCTTGCTGTTACCGACCTCTGAGTTGCCGATTTTGGCGTTGATAATCGCTGCGTCCTGGATGTGTGCCGTGATGATGACCGCTTCTTCTACCTGTGCCGACAGTGTAATGACTGCACCTGTTTTGAAGACCTTTGCTGCAGTCACGGCGTCGTCTTTTAGCTTTGATGTAGCGACTGCTGCAGCTGCCAACTTTTCCTCAGTGACCGATAAATCCATGAGGTTACCATCACTCACGGCGTTTTCTTTGAGCTGCGAACTTCCCACTGATTGCGGAGCAAGGGGGAGAGAATCCACGCCGTTGTGGGTGTGCGGTTGCACGACAGGGAAGGGCTGGTCTGTGACCTCCCTGTTCGTAAATACCTTTTTTATTAAGTCTGTTAGCATAGTTTTATAAAATGCCTAATGGCTCGAAATAAGTTGTCGCCGATATAATTTCAGGCGTGTCATTGCCATTCGGATGCAAACTGACCGCCAGCTCGTAGTCTTCGCCTTCGCCTGGGTTGTCCTCATCTCCGCCTGTCTCGATAGTGAAAATCGCTTTTGTTTGCCCGACCTTATCGAATAACTCTGCGCCGTCCTGCATGGTTGCCAGCTGCCAGGTGGCTTCCTGATTGACCTTGTAATAGACTTCGATGCTGCAGTCGGCTGGCAGGGCTTTGGTCAGTAGTTTTATATGTCTGAATCCTTTTTGAGTGAATGTTTCCCCGCCGTCAAAAATCAAGCCTTCAAAGCGTCCCTCGGCTTTGTTGTCCTCGTCAATAACATCGACGCCGAAGGTTGCGCCATCCTGCCAGGAGACGAATAACTCATCGCCATAAACTGTCAGCGCTCCGATTGAGACATCTTCCATTTTTCCGTGTGAGGGAATGTATTCGAGATTGAGCGCATAGGGATCGTTTTTGTTGATCCTGCCGTAAGAGTAGACTCCACATTTTTCCGATCCGTTTAAGCCATAAAGAGGCAGCCCACCATAATTGCAGACTGCTCCTGGGTTGACCCAGCCATATGTCCCAGGGAATTTCTTGATCTTCATGAGGGTGGCAGTGTCCCAGAAGTAGAGTGCGCCTTTGATACCTGCCTGAATCGTCAGGAATTCACCCTGCATCATTGCGTTGACGCCTCGCTCGGCGACCATGCGTCTTTGAATCCAGGAGGGTTGAATTTTGTCCCATGTCCAGAGCCAGCCTTCTTCAACCTTGTCGCCTTTGTGCGATCCGAGCAATACCAGCTGATCTTGACTCACAAGCACTTTATGACGATGACCTTTGGGAACATCGAGAGCTTCGAGATTGAAGCCTCCCTCGTAATCGACCATTGCCAGGTTTTGTGCGTCGCAGATAAGTAGAACTCCCAGGGCTTCCACTGCTGTGTGCCAGGCAGGATCGCCATTGAGTGATTGCCAGTCGTGTTCGACATCAGTCGCCCAGTTACTTTCGTCAGCTTTGCTCAATAAAATTCTTGAGACTTTGGTTTCGGTCATCCAGTAAAGGTAAGGAACATAGTTGTCGCTGCCGTCATTGTTGGTGTATTCGGCTGCACCAGTGATTTTGCCGTTGGCGTCCGTATAAACCAGCTCCCACGCTGAGGTGGGGGTAGCTTTCCTATACACATTTCCTGTATCACCGAAGCCATAAAGCTGTCCGTTTGAAGCGGGAACGAAAAATAGAATCAGATCAGTGACTGTCGTCAATGAGTCTTTTTTGAGTGCTTGATTGCATTTTAGGGTGTTTTCTTCCCCTCGGATATTTAAGCCATACCCGAACTGGAATGCTTCTCGCACTCCCTGATGGGGATCGTCTGCGATCCCTCCTCTGAATCCCTGTATTTTATAAGCGTTTAGTGCCATAGTTTTTTCAATTTCAAGGTTTTACCTTGCCTTTGAAAGCCCCTCAATCTGGCGGGCTTACCTTTGCCATCTCATGCTCGTCGCTTGTCCTTTGAACACGCTTTGCGGTTCTTCGTCCTCTCTCTCTTTGAGCTGCTGCAGCATGGAATTCGCCTCGTTTATCTCTTTGACTGCCTCGTTTGCTCTGCCAGGTGTCTTCGAAAGACAGATTGCAAAAGCGAACTTGATAATCGGCTCATCCATTTCTTCTGGTGTGATCGGTTCGTCAGTTTCCTCGACCATTTTCACTGGTCGTCTCCTATAAAAGAGGTCGAGAATTTTGCCTTCCAGTCCTGCCACATCTTCGTCTTTGGTGATTTCTTTCAGGTTGAGAAAATACTCGTCACCCACAATGGAATAAACCCTCTCGTAGGGGTAGGACTTGTCGTTATAAGCATCGATGTCGACTTTGAAATGTTTTTTCTGTTCTTCGGTGACGGGATCGTAAGCGGTAAGTAGAATCATTCCGCCTGGTTTGAAATCAAAAGGAAGGTAGTAATCTTCTTTCAGTGTGCCGTCGATTTCTAGTTCGATGGCTTGGGTAGCATGGTGATTTAAGAACTTCCAGGCTGCATAATTGCAAGCCCTCACCACTGATTTATTGATCCAGCGTTCTTTGTCTTCGGGCTTCCAAAAGCCTGTTATTTTGCTGGCTGCGATTCTGGCATCTAAATCTTGTGTAAATTCTTGAAATTCCATATTTTCACCTCCTCTCAGGTTAGACTCCCTGTGAGCCTATAATTAACGATATAAGGCAACAGATGATTCCCTGGGCAGTCTGTGGCTGCACCAGAAACCTCATGGTGTCCTAATACATTTTCTTTGGGAATATGGCGTTGCTTTCGAAGATCGTCTAAGAGTTGCTGTAGTGTGGCAAGCTGCGCTGCTGTCGGGTATTCTGTGTCAAATTCTCCGCATACTACCACTCCGAGAGAGCGGTAGTTCATTTTGTTCGTGTCGGTGTGCGCTCCAACCTTGTTCTCTGGTCTACCTTCTATCAGTATACCATCTCCATCGAGCGCTCCGCCAATGAATTTATGATAGCCAATGTCTTCCCAGCCGTAGCCTATATGCGCGTTTTTAATGGTTATGAAATGTGTGCCGTCCCTTGCTGTCGCAGTGTGGTGGACGATGATGTATTCGGGATAGTTTGCTTTGTCATAAAAGGCTTTGTCCTGCTTAGTTGTTGTGGTTCGTCTTATTTTTTGCCAGGCAATCACCAGCTGCGCTGCCCATTTTCCTGCGCCACCTTTGCTCCAGTCGACAATATACTTGATGTTTCCGCTGTTGCTGTGTTCGCTCTCGATAACCAGTCCCAGCTTTTGGGTTGCGTCTCCGATCCAACCAGCCCGATCCACAATTTCCTGGATGATTTCTTTTAATTCTGGCGATTCGTAGACGCTCTGGGCTGTCCAGTGAACACCTGCTAACACGCCTCCCGACGCTGCTCCCAGCGCCCACTGTTTTTGTGCGGTGGTCTTTGGTCGCGTGGAAGGTCGGGTGCTGCCGTCGGTGGCGAATACTGCAGCATTGTCTTCCGCGAAACCCTTAATAATGAAATTGCACATGCTATTGTTTTGGTTGTCACTGGTCACCAAAAGGCGAGCGAAGACGATCTGCGACCCTTTGGGAATCTGCACAGGGCTGAAAATAAAGCCCGCATCGTTGGGTGATTCTTCTGGCGAATATGTGCCATCGTCTCCACAGGTGATCCTGTTTTGAGAATAACCGCTCGGATACCAGACATTGTCTGGGAGCGCTCGATCTCGATAATCTTCCTCGCCATCGCGATCATTGAGCTGCAGGAAGGAGACATTGACCTCTTTGTCGAAGTAGTAAATCTCCAGCTCGGCTTTGTCTTCTTCACCGCTTGAGCTATCCCAGCAGGTTTTTGAATTGCCTGCTGTGCTGGTGTCATCCTCGACCACGAATGCCATCGCATTGCCTGCCTTCCAGTCACTTTGTCTCACCAGTTCCTGGACGACCAGGAGAAGGTTCGGGGTTTGCACCCATTCGTTCATTGTCCACTGTTTATAAATCTCCCAGGAGACGCTGGTCACTGTCTTTGCCCTAGTGCTGGGTTTGGTGGCGCTATTGAATGGCTTGGTGTCAATTTCCTTAATGCCTTTGATTCTCAGTTTGGTGGTGAATGCAGTCGCGTCAGTGGTCGCTGCCCTTAATCTCAACCTGGCGAACACAATCGTGGCATTCTTCGGGACATCGACATGGCGGAAGCGGAATGCTCCTGCGTAGGTTTTGCCTCCGTAATTACCCATTGTGATGATGTGGTTGGTGTTGCCGTCTTTATTCCAGACTCCGTCGCTGTCTTCTTTGCCATCATCGAGATTTTGGTCGATGATCCTTTTAATTTTGAGGACTTGGTTCTTTGATTTTTCAGTAGGAGTGATCGCTGGCTGGATGAAGTAGCGCAATTCTTTTTCGATCAGATGTTCGGTGGTGATCCCATACTTGAGCTGTTTTTGGATCGGAGGAGGAGGCGTGACTGTGTATCTCAGGCTTTTGGTTATTTTGGCTGATGCTTTGGCGATGCAGTATTTGAGACTTTTTGTGATCGCTGCAGGCGTTGTCTTGATGTAGTATTTAAGCTGCTTTTGAATCAGAGAAACTCCTGGAAGATCGATGCGGTAGGTCAGGCTTTTGGTTACTGCTGCAGGAGTTGAATTGACCGCGTATCTCAACTGCTTCGGGAGATTGTAGGAATTGATCTGTGGTTCGAGATAGTAGGAGAGGGACTTTTCGATTTTCGTTGTCGATCCGAGTGTCACATCCAGCTCGGCTGCGTTTGCCTCGCCTGAGTTGTAGTCCCAAATCAGTTCGTAGTTGTTGCCTGGGCTGCCATTGTTTTCAATGACCAGCCCTATTGCACCACTGAAGCCTTCCTGGTTGACAATTTCCTGAATGATAGTTTTGATGTCGGGTGACTCATACCAGTTGTTTAATGTCCAATCAGCGCCAGGACTCCATGCTACCGATGCGGTTGTTTTGGCGCGGGTAGAAGGTCGAGACGCTGATCCCCAGGTTGCTGGATCAGGTTCAAGAATGCCTCTGATAACAAGGACGGGGCGCTTGGTGGAATTGACCGCGCACTTTACTCTTATTTTTGCTGCGAGAATGTTAGCTGCTTCGGCGATGCCAGTGTCATCGAATATAAGCCCCACATCACAGTCGCCAGTGCCGTCATGACCGATGGTGGACTGATTGCCTGAGTAGCCGTTAGGATACCAATCTGTGCCATAATCTTCTTCGCCGTCGTCGGTATTGAGGAGGATTTCTTTGATCACTGATCACCACCTCCTTCTTCGTCAATTAAAGCAATGCAGTCGTTTGGGTAAATACAGATCATTTTCTTGAGGCTTCTGCCTCTGTCGTCTTGAATTTTCCAGCCGAAGAAGTAGAGCTTGATCCAGTCTTTTCGCCCTGCGAGTCTCACATTGCGGTAAAAATGGATCAGGTCTGCTTTATTTTGGGGAATAAGAAGGCTGATGCCTTCGGGGTTTTTGTCCGAGACCATCTGGAATGATTCCAGTTGTGTTTGATCGATCTCTCTGAACTGATGAAAAATGCCAGTGTCGTCTTCGAACTGGCGGAGAATAGTGCCGTCTTTATAATGCGCCACCCATCGCCAGCGCTCGCGCTTGACGATTTCGGTTTTGCCTGTTTCTGGTCTGGTAAAAGTAAATGTTTGCATTGTATTGCTAGAAGGCGCATTGTATTGCGCTTTTTTCTTTTAATTTCTCGATCCCTGGCTTTTATGCCACCTCGTCATACTGATAATTCAGTGTGCTGGTTGAGCCTGCCACATCGCCCGCGTCTGTTTGCATCTGATGCACTAAGTAGTCGGAATAACCAGCTGCTGTCAATTCGCCTGCGAGAGACCCTCCGATGCCTAAGTTTGCCGTTGCTGGCTCGCTTGATGGCATCACTTGGTCAGCTACTGTGGAGAGGTCATCTGTCGGGGTCGCGAAGGCTTCAGCGCCACCATATGAAGCTGTCCTGGCGTTGGTCTTGTGTGCTGCAGCGCCTCCTAGTGCGCCTGTTCTCCACACCTTCAAGTTGTGAATCTTTGACGATCCACCCATTGCCGTGACTTCCAGCTTCTGCCATTTCTCAAAGGAATTCTCCCCTGGGACGATAGGGTTGGCGACTGGGTCGAGGTTGGCTTGATCGACACTACCCATATCGGTATCACCGATGTTCGTAGTCTCGGTTGCGCCAGCTCCGTTATATTCGTTTATTCTTACTGATGCTGCCATAGTTTTTTTATTTAATGTCGAGGAGGTCTAGCTCCTTTTTTTTCTGGGACATCGAGCTTGATGTTATATCTGGCGTTGGCTTTCATTCCGATCACACCCATGATCTTTCGAAGTGCCATGATCGTGCTGCCTGCCTTGCCAATCACTAAGCCCGCATCTTTTTCGTCAAGTTTGACTAAAAGAAGCACTCCCATCTCGTCGACTTTGCGCTCAACTGTCACTTTCTCTGGCTCGTCAACAAAGGCTTTTATGATTTGCTCTAATAATGTTGCGTCTGTGCTTTCTTGCATTCTGTTTTCACCTCCTTTAGGTTTTTAATTTTATAAATCTGGTTCTAGTGTCAATATCAGCTGGGCTGCGTTGGCTGCCCCACTGTTAAAGTCATAGATATTTTCGTAATTGTTTGCTGGACTGCTGTTGTCCTCGATCACCAGCCCGATTGCCTTATTCGTGAATTCTGTCTGATCGATAATTTCCTGAATGATTGCCTTAATGTCAGGGCTTTCATACCAGGTGTTTTGCACCCAGTCTGCTCCAGGAATCCAGGCTACTGTCGCTGTCGTTTTCGGTTGCTGTGATGGTCGGTGAGTGGCGTCGAAACTCAAGGTGCTGGTTTGCTTAATCCCTTTGATGATCAGGTTGGGTCGCTTGGTTGAATTGACGGCTGATTTCACTCTCAACTTGGCACTGGTGATCTTCACATTGTTGGGGAGTAGAGGTCTTAAGAACCTGAACCCTGCATCGTTGCTGCCAGTATTGTCATTACCCATCGAAATCTGGTTACTTCCGTAACCATTCGGGTAGAAAGTTGTGTCGTAGTCTTCCTCGCCGTCATCTGAGTTGACGATGATTCTGAGCTTCGAAAACATCCTTCTTATGTTGACTAGCGATGGTTTGAATTTAGACATAGTTTTTTATTGCTCTGCTATAATTTCGACGACCTGCGCTGCGACGCTAGAACTTAGGACGACCTGGGTCGTGCCTTTGATTCGCAGACTCACGCTATCTCCTGGATTATCCAGGGTGAATGGCGCTGCCTTGCTCGTTGCGTCGTCATGAGCGACTAAAATCGCGCCAGTGTTTCCTGCTTTCGACTTGATAACCACTTCGCATCCCTCACCGACGGACATTTCAGGCAATGGATACCATGTGCCTGCGTTAGTCAGCGTTAAATTAGCTGTAGTAAATAAAGGTCTACTGTTCATATTTTTTTAAGCCTTATTAAAATTTCGGCTGATCAGCTGTGCTTCTGATTCCTGAGACTGCTTTTGGCTTATCCGAATCTTCAGCTTGTCCTTTGGCTGCCATCTCTTTCTTAGTTACCGCTGCTTCTCTGGCTGCGAGTTCTTTCTCGCGCTGCTCAAGGTCTTTATACTGCGCTGCAATCAATTCATTGCTGGCTTTACCTTGATCTTTTCTGTTGATCTTAGTGAAAGCATTGCCGTTGTTGGCGTGGTTATCTAGGAACTCGATCTCATCTGGATCGCTGGTTCGGTAGACACCCTCATGAAATTGGATCGAAGACCCTGGGACTGTGATAATTCTGCCGTTCACCTCTTTGGTGTAGGACGACCTATTCACCAGTCGCAATTCGAGATACTTCGAGATATAGACTTCTTGCTGCGGTTTTTCGCTTTTGGCTGATTTCTCAGTTTTTGGTTTGTCTTTAGGCATATTTTCACCCCCTTCCTGGGCTTCCTTAAGACGAGCGATTAACTCGTCCTTTTTCCCATCTTTCGGCACGCCGAGTTTCTTGGCTTCCGCCCAGAGTTCTGGCATAGACATTTCTTCTAATGTTTTATTTTCTGTGTCGCTCATCTTTTGTCACCTTCTTTCATTTTTTAATTTATAATTTCGATTTTCCTTTTTAAGGTTGCCAGAGTGATTACGCTCACCCCTGGCTTAAGCGACTGCACTGAGTAATAAAGTGTGCAATGACTTCAGTTTTCGAATCCTTTTAGGCATAGCTTTCCTTTCAATTTTTAACTTAGAGTGCGCCCATGCTCATGATGGCGTGACGACTCGTTTGTTCCATTTGCAATCCAACTTCGCTCAAATACTCATCGACCTGGCTATCTTCTCCATTCGCCTGACGATTGGTCAGGAGTTTGGTGTCTCGGTTACTGAGGTAGCGGTAGGTCAGACATTCCATATCAAGTCCGATGGCGTAGTTCCCATAGGTCGTTCCAGTCAATAGCGGATGCTTGATGATATGCACTGTGCCGTGTGGCGAGTTGTAAGTCACAATCCTAAGCCCGTAGGCTTTGTCTGCTGCCATTACTTGGAGTTTCCCTTTCGCCCATCCATTGATCATCGAGACCACTGCTGCCGATGAGAAAAGATACTTCTCTGAATTTCCGTGTGCGAACAAGCTCTCCAACCATGTCTCAAACTCTGCTTCCGTGTCTACATTCGCGGTAGAGTAGGTAGTTATCCTGCTCAAAATACCTGCTGTGAAGCGTTTCGGATGCGTTCCACTGGTTACGATTCCTCTCTTTCCGAATAAGAATGCTCGCTCAATATCGATCATGTGTTCGATACCTTTCTTGCGTCTCTGATAGTCAAAGTCATTTTCCTTCGTCCACATCTTGCTGTTCTTGGCTGTTTCAGTGATACCGATTGGCGTTCTGAAGATTTGGGCATATCCGTAGACTTCTGCTGCTAGGGTCGACTTGATGGCTCTCAAGGTCGCACCTTCCTCATTCACATTTCCGATCAACCAAACATCGCCTGCTGCGGATGCAGCTGCGCCTGTTGCCCCTCCTAACTCTGCTCCTACCACGACTGTATCGACATCGGTTACCGATTGCACTTCAAATACCCATTTCTGCGCTGCGACCATGATCACATCTCCTGCCTGGAGATACTGAGTTTGTGCTGTCAAGGTCAAGTTGCCTCCGTCTGGGTCGACATTTCCTGAACCTGTGAGTTGTCTCTTTCCGAATTCGTCTTCAAACCACTTAAATTGAGGATCGATTGTCTCGACCTTTTTCATGGCTTTGCCCTGTTTCGTCACTGGGTCTTTCCCCGCGTTGGTCAATATCGCTAAAAGCGGATACTGATTGACATCCAAAAGCGAAATGACATCTGCGACATCGTATTTACGAGTCGGCATTGCCGTCGCTGACGCTGGTGCTGTGTTTGTTCCTCTGATTCCTGTTGCTGATGCTGACATATATTTTTTTCACCCCCTTTCTTTTTTAATAACTATAGGGGGGGTTATTAAATTCCTAACCCTCCTAGAGGGCTGTTTTGACCGCTACCTCCGAGAGCTTTCTGGATGCGTTGTGATTCGGCATCCGAGCCGTCGGGTTTAGTCGGAGCGCCCGCTCCGCTCTCCACTTGAGCCTTTGCTTTTTTGAGGCGGCTCTTTTCCTCATCTGATAATTGTTCAGATTCACCTTCACCCTTGCCCTTGTTTTTGCCTAAGAAGGCATCAACTTGAAGGCAAGCGTCTTTGAGAGGTATGACAGTGCCTTTGGCACTGGCTGCCTCGATAATGGCTAATACCATTTTTCTGTAATCGGGATCGCCGAGATTGTGTTCTTTCTTTGCGTCAGCGATCTCTTTGCGAACTGCACTTTGCACTTTGCTCTGACTCTCTATGGTCTTTTTGACCCCTTCGTCGATTCGAGAGAGAACCCATTTTGCAAAATCGGATGGTGTCATTTTCTGCAGTTCTTCGGCTGTTGGGACAGTGAGTTCGTCTTCTTCCTTATCTTTGTTTTTATCCTTATCGTCGCCCTCGTCGTCTTTACCTTTGCCCTTCGCAGCATCGGCGTTTGCCTTGCGCTGGTCTTTGAGCATTTTGATGACTTCTTCGCGGGATTTACCTTTGAATTCGTCCTCCTCGCCTTCGTCAGAACCCTCACCCTCACCCTCGCCTTCACCTTCGCCGTTTTCGTTTTCTTCCTGACCCTCGCCCTCACCACCCTTATTTTCTTCTTCGCCTTCCTTGCCTTTGTTCTCGTCCTCATTTTCACCACCCTCATCCGCGCCCTCATCAGGCTCGTTTAAGAGTTTCTCTAATTCTGTTTGTTCTTCTTTGTTTTTATCTTCTGGCATAGTTTTTTACCTCATTTTGATAACTGTTTGCTAAATTCTTTTGACCTAGTTATCGATACTTTGCAGACCTTGATGGCTGCAGTCTTTTTGTCTTCTCCAGCTTTCGGCTTAAAATCTGGGTCTGCCATTAAGCGCTTCACACAGGCATCGATGCTGGCATCGACTTTTTGCCCTGTCTTTGTGCCTTCCTCCCATTTTTTTGTTTTACCTTTTATTCCGAATGGCATAGTTTTTTATTCTTCGGCGGTGTCGGAGGGGAGAGCAATGCCTCCCTCGTTCTCACCGAGACCTCCTAATTTGATCTCGCCGTCAAGGACTCCCTGTAGAACTTCTACTAAGTCCTTGAGTGCAGTATCAAAACTAACTAACTTTTCGTCTTTGTTAGCGTCCCAACCTCCGCAGTAGGCTTGCCTGGCTGCTGATACGGCATCTTCGACAATGTGCCATTTCTTGCGTCTGTCTTCTTTTGCCTGGTCTTTCTTAAACTTGGCAAGCACCACATTGTCGGTGGTGTTTTTTTCCTCTGGTTTTTTATTTTTGTTTTCGTCTGCCATATTTTTATTGATTCCTGACGGCTTCGGCTGCTTCGACTTTTTCTTTCTGTGCAGTCTCTACCATGCTTAGAACTTTGTTATAAGCCTTGATCGCTCCTCGGTGTTCTTTTATTTCGTTGTCGGGACAGTCGAGGAGGTCGTCTGTCTCGATCTTTGCTTCTGCTTCGATCTGACTTTTAATGATCTGCCAGCCTTCTGTCTGGGTCATTTCCCAGACTCGCTGTCCTTGCTCTAGTTTTTCCTCATTCGTTTTGCTCATAGCGTTTAAGCTGCTGGCGCTTCTTCAGGCGCTGGCGTTGCTGGCAATTCCATTTCTGGCTGCCCTTGTCCTAGTCCACCCATTCCTTGCGTCTCGGCGTTTTTAATATCGGTCAGCGTTGCTGTCAAACTATCCAGAACATTCACTAAGGTCGCGCCCTTTGTGAGGTAAGCTGTCTTCGCTGCGGTATAAACCGCCTCGATCTTCGCCCAGGTTGCCTGTTTATTTTCAACAGGTGCTTTCTTCAAGCTCGCCTGTGGCGTTGCTGGTGCTTGAGCCTCTGGTTGTGTGTTAATGTCTGGCATAGTTTTATACGACTGGGAATGGCTTCTGGGCATTCCACAAAATTGCTCCAATAAATATCTCAGCTGATGGTGTTGCTCCTGGTGTCGTCATGGTTACGACAGCTCTCAGGTATCTCTTGGTTCTCTCGATCTCCATTTTGTAGGAAGTATCTTGGGCGACAGTGATCTCCGCTCCGCCTGGAGCTACAGTGTTTCCTGTTGCAAAGGTTGAGCTGTCTGATTCTTCAATTTTTACTTTGGTGGTAGCTTGTGAGCCTAGATTTCCGATTTCTACATTTACGAGAGCGGTGTCGAAGTGAGAGCCTACATTTTCCTGGGTATCGACTGCAGAGCCGTTTGCTGAATCAGCAAGAGTCTGAACGGGGAGAAGTTGTTTGATTTGAATGTTTTGTCCTAGTGATTTCATATTTTTATTCACCTCCTAAGCCAACAAAAAAGGGGCTGCAACTTCTAAACACACGCATCTGCGTATATTCAGAAGTCACAGCCCCGATAAATTCGTTAGGCTTTTTCTTCTACTTAACTATTTCATTGTAATAAAGTCCTTGACCCTTTGTCAAGTGATTTATTGTCCCAGCATTTTTCCGAGCAGGGGAATCTGCCTGAGAAGCGCTCTCATCCCTCCGTTGCCGTTTGCTGCTGGATTGGCTGGTGCTGGTGCAGGTGCTGGCAATGCTCCAGTTGGTGGTGTTGCAGCTGCAGGTTCTTCTTTGCCTGCCTCTTGCGCTTCGTCATCCTCTCCGAGTAAAAGCTCGATATAAGAATCAAGGTCTAATTCTTCCAGGAGCATCGTCTGCAGCGTTCTCTTTCTCTTGAGCCAGCGTTTTACTTCCTCTGCATTCTGCGGATCGGGTTTGTCCTGGGCAATGAGCTTGTCGTAGAGCATTAAAATTTGATTGATCCTGGCTGTTTGATCAGGAGGAATGACTGGATCGACTTCGACGATGGCGTCGACTTTTACCTTTTTGTCGCTGTTCTTAAATTCCTTGAATTCAACCTCCTCACCGACGACGCGGTAGAGTTTGTCCTCACTGATAAATTCGCGGTTCATGTCGATCAGGATGTTTGCCACTAAGGTGAGAGCGATGGCGATATTGTTGGCGTTCATGCTCAGGCGCAGGTTGCTCTGACCGAGTAGGGTTGCCACCTTGCCGAGAGGTTCTTGAGCGCTCTGTGGCATGCCTTGCATGTATTCGCCCATTGCCAGGGTGCGGGAGATTTCGTCGCGCATCATCTTGTCTTCATTGATACCCATGAGGCTGATTTCAGGCGGTCTCTCGATTGCAGCGTCATCCAATTTTCTCAATTCCCAAACTGCTCCAGGAGCAAAGACAATATCGTTTTTGGTGATGCCAGAGTCTTTGCGGATTTTAACCACAGGATCGAGCATCATAATAACATCGTCCATGCGCTGATTGCGAAGGTCGGCGATCTCCAGGATCGTGGTTTCGACTGGTTCGATGTGTCCTGTTGCCCAGAATTCCCAAAGGAGTGGCATGTCAGGCAGATCGACGAAGATGCGCCCGCCATTGATTGCAAGATAAGGATTCTCATCGTCGCGAGTGAGTATTTCCTGGTTCATAATGACGACCAGTTTGTCTTCTTCCCAGTCCCAGCATTCCCAGATTTCAACTTGCTTCTCACCATCAGCTTTTTCAGGTAGGATTTTGCTCTCTCCAGATTCGTTTTCTTTTTCGCCTCCGCCCATCTGTGCCATTTTCTTGGCGTTGATTTCGTAGCGCTCTTTCTTCCAGTCCTCGACAGACTTATCCTCTACAAACTCCAGATTCTTATAAATCGTATTCTCACCCCTGGCTTTTTCTTCCTTCTCAATTTTTGCTTTCTTTTTGACAATGCGGTGAATCAACCAGGGACAGTCTTCTTGCAGGTCAGTGGTTTCAGGAGCGGGGAGAATATCCCACAGGTCGGTGAGGCTCATGCTGGGGTCGTCGTAGATTGTGCTGACTTTGCCTTCGCCATCGGTTGTCGTCAAAATCTTCCATGCCAATTTGACGATGCCGTTGCCATAGAGAGTGGATGCTTCAATCCAGTTCGGGAGTTTCTTTGCCAGCTCGATAATGTCGAAATCATAATTCACCAGATCATCCCAGGAATTAAGAGAGGGAGATTTAAGATCAGCTTTTTCTCTAGGCAGGATTCTGGTTTTGCGCTTTGCTGTTGCCAACCTGGAAACCACAGTCTTGACGATTTCGAAGGCAATCGGAGGCATCAAGCGGGTGTTATATGCGTAGTTGACCTTGCTCTGATAAGCACGAAACAACTGATAAAGCCTCAACCATTTTGACTGGTAAGGATCGCGAAATTCTTTTGCTCTTTTGAACCTCTTTTTCCATTTCTCGATCAGTGTTGTGTCTGCTTCCGTTGGTTCATAGCGCCCAGATTGTGTGATTTTTTCTTCTTTTACTTCTGGCATATGATTTTTTCCAACAAAAAAGGGGCTTAGGTTTTCCTACTCTTTCGAATAGAGAAACCTAAGCCCCGATAAATTCGTTAGGCGGTTACTTTACTAAATCCATTCTAACAAAGATCAAACAAAAAATGCAAGTGGTTTTAACGAGAGACCAGTTTTTGCTTTATGCTGGGTAGAAGTGATTCTACCCAGAGAAAAGAAAAAACAAGCGCTTGCTTTTTATTCTCTAGAGCCTTTGGCTTTTCGAGCTTCTTCTCTAACTTCTTGCATAAACTGTTTGGCTTGTGCTGCAACTTCGGCATCTGGAGTAACAGTCTCTATTACTCGGTCAAAATACATTGACATTATCCCCTGAACTTGTGGTGGATAATCTCTCAAAGTGTCGTAGCTCGCTAATTCCCAAGCCATCGCTAGTCCAGCTCCTACCTTTTCTGAATCTGCTACAGACCCAACAAAAGCATCAAACATTCTATCGCTTTGTGGTGTCATGCCATAGATGCCTGCTTCTTTCAACTTTCCTATCATTTGATCTCTACCTGGCATCTGCGCAACTTTCATTTCTGGTTTAGCTGGTTGCTCTGGTCTAACAGTTGGAATTTCTGACATATTTGTATTTCACCCCCTTTCTATATTCTCAATTTATAATGAGATTGATTAGGCATATTATAGCAAAAAAACCACTTAACGGAAGATATTTATCCCTTTATATCGACTCGCAGGCTACTCCGTCACCAACTCCCACCGAGTCGAGCTTCATGGGATCATTGGTTGCAGTGAATCCGCAGCAATCGAAAAATGCCTGGGCTTCAGCATGAGATGAGAAGTCAGAACAATCTCGATCTGGGCTGCTGCAAGAGTATTTACACGATCCGCCTGATGTCGTTTGCTGCTGGGTCTGTTGTGCAGGAGGCGCTGTAGTCGGTTTTGCAGTTGGTTTGGCTGTTGCGACTGGGCAAGCATTGTCTGCCCAGAGTCCCTTTTTGCCTTGCTCTGCTTCTTTTTGTGCCTGTTTATATGCTGCCTGATATTTATAGGGGGTATTGTAGGTGTATTCGTAAGCGAAGCCAGTGGCAATCATTACTTTGCCGAAGTCCACTGTGCCATCATCCGTCCACACATACCGCAAAAGTCGATTATATTTATCTCTTTCTCCCTGGATGGGATCGGATTCGAGCAGGACTGTTTCGCCAGTGAGATTTTCCTTCGCGACTGCAGAGGCTTTTTCACCGAAGCATTCAACTGGCTTCCTGGGATCGACTGTCTCTGGTGTGTTGATACCTATAAATCTGATCGTCTCTGCTTTTCCGTTGATTGAGACATCGATGGTGTCGCCGTCGACGACTCTGGTTATCTTTGCACTTTGTCTGGTATCAGCTGGTGAGGGTGTAGCAGTAGGAGTCGATTCTTTGACTTCAACCGCAGCCGTTTGAGCTTCTGGAGTAGGAGTGACTTGCGCTTGCTCGTTTGTTTTCGTGTTCGATGGGGAGTTTACTGCAGAGACCCAGGCGCTGCCAAAGAATATGGTAAAAAGCGCGATCACTGCCAGGAGAGAATACTTTAATTTTGGTTTGCTGACCTTTTTATACACCAACCAACCGAGTCCGAGACCGATTGCAAAGGGGAAGAATGCCAGGGCGAGAATCCCGACGAGAGGAATTGTAATCAGTTTTCGCTTGCCTTCAAATAGTTTTTTCATTCGTGTTCCTGATTTTGCCTGGATTGTAGGCTATTTATAACAATATATCAATCCAACCGATCTAGCCCCTTGCCTGGGGGCTAGACCTTAAACACCCGCGACTCTGGTCTAGTTTCCGTTCTTTCGCAGGTCGTAAGTGTCGTTGTCAAAGACGACGATCTGACCGCCTCTGGTGATGGTTATATTGACCAGTTCAGTCGTTTTGCCGTTTGCGTCTTTGTTTCTCCAGGTGAAGAAGTAATTGACTTTTTCTCCTGGTGTGATGCCGTCTCCGCCATCCTTTGTGCCTTCGTATTGCCTGGTCATCTTAGAAACATCGACTCCTAAGATTGCCTTGTGATCGGCAATAAACTTCTCGGCGACAGTGGCTGCTTCCTCCGCATTGTAGCGAGGAGTGTAGTCATAGACAGGTCTGGTATCCGTTGCACTTTCTCTCTGTCCCTGTCCCAATTCGACAATGTTATTGCCAGCTGGATCAACAATAAATGACCAGCCTTCAGAGGTGTAATACTCAAAAGAACCTCTGCCACAGTCAAAATTGACAGTAAATTCTTTGCTGACTGTAGGATACATTGCGTGTAAGAACTCTCGAACATTGGCAACCGCCTGCTGGCGATCTGCTTCAGGTCGAGCAGCCAGATTGCAGTAGTCTGTCTTTGCTGTCTTATATTCGACAGACTCTTTGTCCTTGATACTATCGAGACGAGCTTGTGCTGCAGCAACCTGCTCCGCTTTGGTGTCCTCAACTGCTGCCACAGTTTCGCTTGCTTTATCCTTTTGGGTAAAAGCAAACACTCCTAGAGCGATCACTGCTATTGCTCCGATTAAGATTAGCTTTCCTTTCATTCGTTCTCACCTCCTTTCAATAGATAATTTTTAATGTTTTGTAGGTGTTCTTCGTAAGTGACTGCACAGTGAATCTGTCTGTTTGAATCGTGCAGGTAGTATAAGCAGTCAGTTTCCTCTGAGTTTAAGACGGCATCGATGGCATCGATTCCTGGGTTTGAGATCGGGAAGGGTGGAAGTCCTGCGTATTTATAGGTGTTATATTTTGAATCGATCTCTTTGTCTGCCACAGTGATCGGCTTCCAGAAGCCTGTGGTCAGCTCGTCGCGATCATCCCTGGCATATTGCACAGTGGCATCAACTTCGAGCTTCATATTCTTGAGCAATCGATTCCAAAGGATTCCCGCGATCAGTGGCATGTCGCTTTTGCCTCCTGCTTCCCGCTGCACTATCGAGGCAATTTTGAGAGCCGTTGTCCATTTGACATCCTGCTTCAGGAACTTGGTCATGTAGGGAGCAAACTGCTCGTCAAAGCGCCTGCGGAGACGATTGGCTGCGTCCAGTCCGTTCTCGTCAGTAGGTATAAGGTATGTATCAGGGAAGTAGACACCCTCCAGGTGATCGTAGTCCATTGCGGTGTAGGTATAAGTCCATTCGTGCAGCGCCTTCTCATCCCATCCGAGAGCCTTTGCCAGGCGTTCTCCGATTTCTTCTTTCCTCAATCCTTCAGGAATAGTGACCCAGACGAGAGCTGGTTTATCCGCGACTGTTTTTGCGAGAGTCCAGGCATCCATGCTCTTGCTGATTCGGTAACCTCCTGCATCGATCTTGCTGTCAGTTTTGGTGAGGGCATAGTCGAAAGCCCAGGCGTTCTTTATAAATCCCTGGCTGAGTAGTTTATCCTTGATGTCTTTCTGCTCAGCGACTGTGCTGACGACGAAGACTTCTGACTCTGCTTGTTTTTGTGGTGCGCTAAAAAGAGAATTGAAGTAGTAGACAGCCCCGCCTCCGATAATAAGCAGCGCTGCAATAACGATGAGGAGAATTTTTGCGAGAGAACTTTTTCTCACACGATCAAGAGGATTGCCGAATTTCTTCTCCAGCTGATCTTTATATCTCAGCTCGTCCTCACTGAGAGGGAGGACTTTTGATGGGCTTACGCTAGTTTTTGTCATTTTACTTTTTGATAATTCCATAAGCTATTTTGCCCAGGAGGGCGATTGTAAATAAGAACACTAAATCTTTGCCGATAGGGTTATCAAAGCCCAGTGCGATGACTGCAAAGAATCCACAGAAGGCAAGCAGCCAGAGCCAGTAACCGACGGCATCACCGATAAAACTTAGGACTGCTTTCATTTCTGATTCCTCCCTTCCAGTAGTTTCTCGACATCCTCCCTGCGGTAGCGCCTGTCGCCTCTACTGCCAAAGCGAATCGCTTTGAGGATACCTTTGGCATCCCATTGGCGCAGGGTATTCGGGTGGACATTGAGCATCTCACTGACTTCGCTCATTTTCAAAAGATCAGATTGTTTAGTTTGTTTTGCCATAGTTATTCTGTTTTGTCTCCAGCCCTAAGACCTTCTCTCAAAGCATTCAGAGACGCTTTAGCATCGCGATCAGCCTGCTCTTTCCGTTCTTTCTTGCTGCCATTATCAAGCATCTTGTCCAGGCGGGCGAGCTGTTTATCCGAAACTTCCTTTGATTTTGAATGATTTAATAACATACTATTACTTTACATTATCTACATTCCCTTGTCAAGTCCTTCGGTTTCTGCAGGTTGTTTTTCTGGTTCTGGTTGCGGGGGAAGTTTGCCAAAGCGTCGCTCATATTCCCGCTGATCATGGTAGGTCATTGCTGCCCACCGACCATTGCGAAGTTTAATCGGATCGCGGTGTTCATTGCTGCGCCAGCATCCCTCCTTGCAGCTTTCGAGGGTAGGATATGTCCTGAAGAAGTGTTTTTGTTGCATATACTTTTTAATTTTTAACTTGGTGGCTGGGTCTGGTTAGTTTCCCCGAATTAAGGCAATCTCCTATTACGCAGGAGACGACTGGAGACTGCCAGTCCAGAGTCTAACCCCTGCTTTTGCCAGTCGCCACCACCTATATTTCAATACCTGTCGGCTTCGGCGTATCTCCCGCGCTTCCACCATCCTCTGGATCGATGCGTTTCTGCTCGATCATCTCTTTGCGGAAGGGTTTGCCGTCGCTGATAAAGATAACGACTCTACCGAATTTCACTCGGCGAATGTCTTCAAGGATAGCCAGCTCTGCTTTGGTTACCTTGACCTCTTTGACTGGTATGAATTTATTTGTTTGGCTCATATTTATTGCGTTTTTTTAATGCGATCTGCCAGTAGACCAGCGCCAGGAAGAAGTCATCCGCGCCAGTGTTTGCCCATTCCCGCTTCGTCTGTCCGAACTTGTCAGTCACATTGCGGGCATAGAGAGTTTGGGCATGCTGAATCAGCATTTTGAAGTTAGGACTGTCGACTTTCATTGCGAATTTAATCTCACCGCGTCTGAGCGCTGAGATCGTGTCGTCGATGATTCTGGTGCGGGAGGAGTAAACCTTCACCTCGTCAGTCAGTTCTTTGTCTTTGCCTTCCTCCTCATCGAAGAAGCGCACCACTTCGAGCATTTTGGGATCATCCTTAAACCAGTTGAGATATACCCTGTAGGGGAATTCTTTTGCCAGTGTCCAGGCTTCTTCGGTGTAAGGCTGCCCATCGATTACGACGACTCTGATGTCGTAGAACTTTATAAGGTCTGCTGCCTGCTGGAAGCGATCATGCCCTGGCTTGTCGGTCAATATACCGATCCAGAAGATTCCTTTTTTATTGCCGATGATGCAGTGGTTGCCTTTGCCCGATCCTTTGCCAGTATCAATGCCCATGACATTCCATTCTTCGCTGGTGTCGGCTGACTCCTCAGTTATATTGCGCATAAACAGGCTTTGTGGAATTTTTTGATCAGCTGCCAGGTAAGGAAGACCGAGACAGAAGTTATAAAAATAGGTGTCGTCGTCGGCATCGATGCGCTCCTGGATGAGGTCTGCTGCAGTCTTCCAGGGAACTTGCATCTGGCTGATCCAGTAGCCAGAAATCACTCTGCCTGGGAAGCGTGCCTCCCAACTGCCCAGCTCGTTGATCTGCTGCGGTGTGATTTCTTTTTTGCATTCCTGGCAGACATAAATCCCGCGATCTTCATCGACATTCTTTTCCCATTCCATGTGCTGACGGAAGCCACAGTGCGGGCAGTTGAAGCGCCAGTGCTTTTGATCTGACTGATCAAAGAGTTTATTGATGCCGTAGTCGGGAATGGTAGGAGTAGAAAAATAGTGCTGACTTCTTATTTTTGAAAAGCCCATACGAGAAGCAAAATCACGGACGACTTCGGGCTTTGACTTGTCCAGCTCATCGTGGATGTTTCGATCTGAAGACAGCATGATGGCTTCGCGCTCGGTGAATGTTCCTTTGAAAAAGACGAATGACTTGCCGATTTCTTTTTGCTCGATTGAGTCGGTGCTTTTGGGATTGACCCCCTCCTGGATGCACTCGTTTACTTTGATGATTCTATTGACCTTACTTTGCACGAATTTGAGAACATCGTCACCAGTGGGTAGGGTATAAATCTGGTTGATTCCCCAGTAGCGGGCAGCATGAAGGGTGCGGATGATCTCCATTGTGCTTGCGCCCACCTGGGAGGCTTTCTGGATGACCTGAATGGGTGTGCGGTCAGCATAAAGATCGAGCATGAAGCGGTGATCCTGGAACTCAATCGGCTCGCCGTTTTCATTCTTGACCTTATTGTCCAGAATCCAGTGCAGGACGCTGATTTTATTTTTGTTTACTTGTTTTTCTTCCATAGTGGTTTTTGATCAACTGATCAATCTCTTTGCCGATTTCGTTTTCCTCCGAAGTAGGAGGCAGCTGCTCTTTCTCATCGATATAATGAGAGACGATAGTTTTCCCAGTAGCTTCGCCGAACTCTGTCCTGTGCATTTCCCAGAGGTATTTGACATCGAGGACAGTCACATCGGTTTTCTTTGCCTCCCTGCGCAGTTTTTTCAATTTCGAAACAAGAACATCAGTGACCAGGAATTTTCGCTGCAATCGGAATCGGTCAGTCTCTTGCTTCAGATCGGTGAGTTCTTCCGTGAGCTGCAATTCTGTCCTATCAACCCAGCGATATTTTCTCGACCACCTTTCAATCGTTGACTCTGCGGGTTTCTTGCCCAGTCGACTTGTGAATTCCGCCCCCATATCGCCATCGTCCTGCCCCCAGTTTCTGAGAACCTTTCTTAGGCTGCCGACTTCCACATACAAAAGCCATGCACAATACTGCTGCTCAGTTTCACCTGGCATTTTTTCTGTCGTCAGTGTCGGCTTTATTGCTGGCACTATTTTCTTTTTAATTTTGGTTTGTTTTTTAGCCATATTTTCTTAAAAACTTTGTGATCATCCGCACCAGCCAAAGCCAGGATCGCTCCCACCAGCTGAGTCCTTCCTTTGGCAGCGGTTTGATTTCGCGTTTGCTCTGCTCACTCTCAAGGTGAGGTGAGATATAGTCTTCCTTCAATAGTGGTGGTATAGGTTTAAGGTCTATCATGGCTTGCTTGTTGAATCCGCTTTAACTCCCGCGCGATTTCGTCCCGCTGCGGGGAAGTGAGCGCTCGATAATTTCTTTTGACCACCTCGAAAGGTAGCCCTAGACTGACTGCGAGTTTTCGCAGCAATTTAACTTTCTTTTGGTTCATGTTTGATTCCGATTTTGTAACCTGCTGCTTGGGCGCATTCTTTGCACACCCTCGCTTTGTATTTGACCTCTGGCATTCTCACGCCATTGACTATCGGAGTTTCTGTCATAACCACGCTGTAGGACTTGTAAAGCCCGACGACTTTATCGCACCCCACGCATCGCACTACTTGTTTCACGGATTCTCACCTCCTTTTAGTGTTTTAATTTCTAACCAGTTTTCAATATCGCAGTTGTCTCCAGCTTCATTGCGATCAATCGCCTGAGTGATTTCTTCCTGAATCTGTTTTTGTGTGTGTCCGTCAATTTCTACCCAGTGGTTTTTTAGATAATCGACTACCAATGAAACCGCACCAGTGCGCCTTCCCAGCGCGTAGCGGAATGCAAAAAATAGAATGTCGATGTCTTCTTTGTTTAGTTTTGTCATGGTTGTATAACCTCCCCCTCGACTGGCTGATCGCCAGAACCCAGCATTTTGAATCCTGACTCGTTTAATGTTTCGAATAAGGTCTGTCCGTTTTTGGTCACCATGTAGGGCAGGAAAATCTGCTCCATTTTGACCATCTTGGTTTGCAGGATCGCCATCTGTGCATCGATCCACACCTTCACAATCCGCCAGGCAACACGCAGCGCCTGGTCTTCGTTGGCATATCCGCTGCGGATTTTGCCCTGTCGCACTTGTTCTTCCAGGACTCGAAGGACTGGCTGTTTATCGCAGGGCAATTTGATTCCCAGCTCTTTGCCATTCACATCGATGCTGAAAGAGAGTGCCTCGATCTGTCCCGCCTTGTTGTAGTTCGACAAGATTGACTTCGCACCATTGACCGCCAGTGTTTGCTGAATTTCATTGATCGTTTTATAAGCCTCGATCTCGGTGGTGTAATTCAATAAACCTTTACCCATTGTCTTTTTCCTCCTCTTTGGCAAGCAGCTCTTTGGTAATTTCTAAAATCTTGAGCTGTTTGACGCGGTTGGCTTCGGACTGCTCGATGGCTTCTTTTTTCCTCTGCTTTTCGACACCATAAGGAGTCGGAATCTTTCGGACGATCTGCTCGTCGTCGAGACTCTTAAGGTAGAGGATGTCGATCTCCTGGATGATCAGCTCTCGCTCCAGGCTGTCGACCATATCTGTTAGGTGTTGCTTTCTAGTTTTCATAATTTTTTATCGTTCAATTTCTCCAGCAGCTTCTTTTTTAGTAAATGTTCCCTCGTCAACCTCGATCTGCTTTTTGGTTGCGAGTTCGATCAGGACATAAACCGCCCGACCTTTGGCATCCTTGCGTTTGCCTTCAAAGTGGAACTTTGGCTTTTTATCTGACATATTTCTTCACCTCCTTTATTGGTTTGATTTTTATAATGACTTTGTTTTCCTTCGTGCCATTGACCGCCTCGGTAGTGACCCGCCTGACAAAACGAGTGTCGTCTTCTTCGATCAGTTTGTATTTCAAGCCGTCGATGTAGAGCTTGCTGGCGATGTTATCGCTGTCGCGGTGCAGGTTGTTTTTGTAGTAGGCAATGATTGTGATGTCGACTGGCTTCGTAAAAATCTTTCTCTCGCGCGGGAGAGCAGCTGCGACGAAACTGTGAATCTCCTGGGCAAGCTCCTGGCGTCGTGACCAGTGCTTCTGCTCATAGAGAGCATTCCAGCTGACTGCCTGGTGATCTGTTATTGTGAGTGTGACTTGTTTCATATAATTGATAGTTGCTCCTGCACTGCAGGCTTTGCTTCAACTGGTAACTTCTTTTTTCTTTCCCTTTTTTCCTTCCTTTCGAATGCCGACATCGGGACGATGGCGACCTTCTTTCCTTGATGGTTTGTCCAGACAGAGTCATGCTCTGTCGCGATCCGCAATGCTTCAGCGCTTTCAATCTCGTATTTCACCTTGCGGTTTTTGCCCAGGTAGCAGCAGAAGCGATCCACTTTTCCCAGGGCTTTGATCGAGAGTCCGATGCAGAGGGATTGTTTGCCTTCCTCGAATTGCCCCTCCCGACACATAAAAGGATGCTGGACTGTGTGGACTTTCATGCCCTGCCTCCTTTCTTCTCTGGCTCTTTTTTCTCTCTGCCGTCAGCCAGGACGACCTCTTTTTCTCCTGGCACTTGGATGCTCACTTTGCAGTGATATTTTTCCGCCAGTCTCTGGTTGGTCTTCATAAAATTGTTGAGTGATTTTTGTAGTGACATAGTTATTTTGCGAGCGCCCTTTCGTTTGCTCTGATTAAAATTTCAATGACTTCTTTGTTTGTGCCAGTCGCTGTCTCCAGGAGTTTCTTCAGCTCATCGATGCTCTTTTGCATCTGCTCTTTGGTTTTGTTGGCTGGTAGGTAGTCAGTTAGGTTTTCCATGTTTTTTATAAATTCCCGATCCTGAAGATCGGTAACCACCGCTTGAACCGCTGCCACCCAGTTGGTCGTGTTGCAGCCTGCACTTGGGGGGCAATACACATTCGCCAAATCCTCGACTCGATCTGTTTGGCGGAATCGACTGTAATAAGATTTCGTTGCAATTCCTTCGGCGACGGACTGGCAGCTGGCTTCAAGTGAGGAATAGTGAGTTTTGCAGCTGTTCCAGCCGAAGGGGTTGCCTCCGCATGCGTTCTTACCAAAGCTGCTCTCAATGTTTGTGATGCCGACCAGTAAATACGGATCGACATTGTTATCACTGCCACAGTCCACGAAGACATGACTCTGACCAGTGAGTGGGCTGCTTTCCTCAGACAGGCGCTCAGCCACAATCGCAATGCGAGGATCGGGTTCAGGGGTAGGGGTCGGTGAAGTAATCGGCTGAGCCGTCTGAGTGTTTTTCGATATTGGCGATGTGCGGTATTTTTCATATACGATTTTGGCTGTGATGCCCGCGACTGCCAGTAAAATAAATAGGATTAGAATTAGTTTTTTTCTCATAGTTGTGCATGCTTTCCTTGTGCGCCTGCCTTCCCTGGCTCGTTGGCGAAGCGCCAGTAAAATAACTTCTCTCGATCTCGGATGTTTTCCGCGTCCTTGCAGTAGCTGAGAGCTGTCTGAAGCCGACCTTGTTTGCCGTTTTTACAAGCCAGTTGAATGTGTCTGAAGAAATTGCGGGAGGGAGTGCCTTTTAAGCCCAGCTCCTCCCAGTAGCGCAGCGCTTCTACCTGGAATTCATGGGTGATTTTGGTGCTGGGACTCTGAGTATCAAAATGAGACTGGTGTTTTTTTAAGACATCGCCGATACTGGAGACTGTGTTTTTCTTTTCTGGTAGGGGGTGCTGGTAAGTGCCTTCGCAGTGTGTCCCGCCTAGTGGATCGGGATCAGTGCAGCCGTTGCAGTTGCCATTCGGAGTGCGGTTGTAGGGTTCTTTTAAGGCTAACTCTTTGGGTTTATCCCCAGAGTTATCCACATTTTTATCAATTACGGAGGCTTCAGCCTCAACAGTGTTTTTACTTTGTTTATTTATACTTTGTCTATTTATCTTTTGTCCTTGCTCTTTAGCTAACCCCCCCCTTGTTCTTTGACAACCCCCCTCGTTCTTCTTTGATGATCCCCCCCAGGTAAAAACAGGGTAGATATAGCGATGAGTCCCTGATTTATCGCGCTCAACTTCGATCCTGATTTTGCCCTTTGCAGCGAGTTCTCTTAATGGACGATTGACTGATTGCTCTGCCACTCCGATGGTGCGACCCAGGTATTTATTCGTGGCGTAGCAGAAGCCAGTCTGACGACTCAATGCGATGATCCCGCCATAGAGAATCTTTGCCAGCTGGGAAAGGTCTTGACTCTGGAGAATTTCAATCGGAATGACGACAAAAAGACTGGACTCGCTGCGCCCGACATCCAGCCCCGCTTTATAAGTTTGCTGAACCATGTCGAGGACTGCCGTCAGCTGCTCGCCTTTGAAAAGAGGGAGGTATTTATCGACTAACTCGTTTGGCACTGTCTGGTTGACTGGTTTTTTCATTCCGTTTTCCCTCCTTTCCTGTTTTTCAAAAATTGATCAAACTTATTTCCTGGTTTTTGTGGGTAGTAGAGAGCCTGACATTCCTTTGAGCAGAAGCCATTCTCTCCAGCGACTGAAGGATCGACTGGTTTTTCGTGGCATTGCGCACACATCCTGGGTTCTTCTTTCTTTTCCTCTGCTTCGACTGGCTCTGCTTCCTGGACTGGGGCAGTTTGTGCTGCTTGCTCGGCAACAGTTGCTTCGCCGTTACCTTTGCCAGCGATTCTTTTGGGAGGATTGCTTTCACCAACTACTTCGAAGGCTTCCTGGAGTTTTTCCGTTAGCTGATCGATCTGCACTCCTGTCAGCTCAGTGATCGATTCGACCTGATAAAGTTTGGCGATTGCCTGGTGCAGTCGTGTCTCATCAAAACCTCTGGGGTGTGCGACGGCATGGAGCTTCTTGATCTGGTTTACTCTGACTGGGTCTTGCGCTTTGGTGGTGGGTGCTGGCTCAGCATCCGAGACTTCCTCCAGGAAGATGTCGCTTGCCATCGTCGCGGTTCTTACTGCAGCAACAAGCGCCCGCTTTTGTGCCATCGATTGGATGGTGTTGGCGTCATCAGCGCTTTCTTCTGGGGAATTTTTAACTTTGAGATAGGTATTAGTGTATCCGCGCTCCTGCTTGGTGAATTTCGAAACAAAGTTTGCTTTCTGATCAGCTGTCGCGAAGCGCTCGGCGACTGTGGTGTAGAGATATTTTTTCTCCCTGGAATTGCAGCTTCTCTCTGCCTCTCCTGCAGGGATTGTCTTAGCGTCGTATATTTCGATCTGTCCGTCGACGACTCTGGTGAGGGGAATGTTTCGACTGAGTTTGCACAGGTAGCGATAATAGAAAAAGCCTTTCTCCCAGTCTTCGACTTCTTTGGTCAATTCAAACTCTGGGGCAAGCCCGAAGAATTTCGCGAGTTTCTCAGCTCCTGGCTGCAGCAGTGTCTTTTTATTCGTCCCTGGGATCACACCAAAGTCGACCCCTTCTTTCATCTGGGACTTGACCAGCTTTCTGATGTCCTTCTTCTCAGTGCCGAATTGCTCCAGCTCCTGGGCGGGTTGGACTATGGTTAGGCTTTGCTCTTTATTTTCCGTCATATTTTTGAATGCAACTTATAGGTGAGCCGTTATAAAAGCACTGACACTTTGCCAGCCATTCAGCATTTCCGCTGACTTTAGCGCTCCTGCAGTTCATGCGATCCTGGTTTTCGAGAGTGGTATCCAAACCAGTGACGAATGCGTAGCTCATAACCAGTGCGAAAATAACCATCAGAATCAATGAGCCGATGCCTAACTTCTCCCTGGGTTGTCGTCTTTGCGCGTAGTCGATCATTGCTGCCCCTCCTTTCCGAAATCGATAATCCCTAATTTCTCCATGTCTTCCGCCAACTCCTCGATGATCTGGTAAACACGCTCCCTGGACTTGACGCCGTATTTTTCGCCCAGTTCTTCAAGGGTTAAAAACAATCGGCGATAGTCGTTGAGGATATTGCGGTCACGCTCCCAGTTTTTGGAGATGTGAGAACAGAGAATTCTGTCTATGGTTTTGGCATCTTTGCCAGGGTGGAGGTCAACAATCTGCTGCAGGGAAAGTCCTGCGAAGTAATCTCTTAAAATGTCTTTGTTAGCTTCCCAACTAAAAAATCGCTTGACATTTCGTCTTCTTTGCGTTTTAATGTGGTGCAATCTTTGGGCAGTCATATGGTTTTGACGACCCTAGATTTTTGATAATTTAGAGAGATTTTTAGGAAGGGTTAGAAGCCTTTTTTATTTTTCTTTCGAGAACTCTCGTTTCTGGATGAATTACCAGAATTTCCAAGACAGGTTTTAGAAGCACTGAGGCAACCAATAGAAGATAGAAAAGTTTCCATATCCCGTGCTAATGGAACTTTAACTTTTCCTTGCCAGTTTATTTTACTTGCTGCCCATAACCCCTGTCCTTGTGGGTTTTTGGGAAGTCATAAGAAAAGTTGTTCTTGTAATCCTGGGCAAATCTCAAGATATAAAAAGAAAATCTCCGGACCCCTTTTGGACAGAATTGATATTCATTTAGATATTCCAGCAGTGGAGGTTGAAAAATTAACAGGAGAAGATATTCCAGAAGAATCAAAAACTATCAGGGATAGGGTAGAGAATGCCCGAAAAATACAGCAAAAAAGATTTAAGGGCAGTAGTGTATTAACTAATTCTGAAATGAATAACATACAAATAAAGCAGTTTTGTCAGATTACCAGAGAAGCTTTGGAATTATTAAAACTAGCAATTTCACAGATGAACTTATCAGCCAGAAGTTATTACCGGGTTTTAAAGCTTAGCAGAACAATTGCTGATTTAGCAAATTCTGAAGGAATAATGCCTGAACATATTGCAGAAGCTTTAACTTATAGATACAGAGAAGAAAACTAAAACTGATTAGTTATTTTATTTAAATTATCAAAATCACTGTTCTTAACTTCAGGATTAATTGTTTCAATTTCCTGTTTAAGGTCTGTTGTTTTATCAAAATGATATTCTATTGGTGTTGGGGAAGGGGTTGGTGTAGGAGATATATTTTGATTTGTAATTTGTTGTAAAAGAGTTTTTCCATCAGGATTGATTAAAGTTTGAGGATTAGTTTTGTTAAGAAAAAGATTACCTAGAGATAGAAAAGTTCCCAGAAGAAGTACTACTAGTAAGAATGTAATTAACTTATTTGTAGAAAAGCTTTGCTTATTTTTCATACGCATTAATAGCTTTTTTAACCTCTGATTTAGCTCTTAAAATTTTATTTTGTAGAGTTCCTAAATTGCTTTTTAGATTATTTGAACTGTAGTTTATTGCACTTTTTAAATTTCCTCCTCCAATTGCAGGTGTATAGTCTTGTGCTCTTTGATAGGCTAAAGCTTCTGCTGCATAATTTAAATAATACGCCGCGGTATCTAATGGTGTACTACCTTGGCCATAAGCGACAATTGTATTGGTGACATTTTCCCTGGATTTTAATTCTTCAAAAATAGCAGATAATTTATTGATATCTAATTCCAACCTATTGCAAACTGTTTGATTTATATTTTTTAACTGTTGGTCTGCACTGAGTATTAATTGCTTCTTTTTTGGGTCTTCGATTTTAGATAAGTTGTTTTCAAAATTAAATCTTGTTTGGTTCTGAATATCCTCTGGAGTGGTTCTTGCATAAACCGATGGGCCTATTAAAAGACTTGTTAAAATAAGCAAAATCAAAAAAACTTTTCTCATTAAATATATTATAACCAAAATTTAACTTGACTAAAACGAAAAACCCCACAGCTTTCGCTGCAGGGGCCTTTCGTGAATGGTGAAATAACACCAATTAGCTTCAAGTATTAGACTTGAGAACCGATTTTGTACATTCCTGTACTACAAACTGAACAAACGCCTTTAACTGCTGGTTTACCATTTTTCATAGTAACATTTTGAGCATCGTTGGCGTCTCTTTTTTGGCGACATTTTACACAATACATTTGCATGGTTGATTTCACCTCCTTTCAATCTTAGTCATTAACTACTAAGGTATTAACTAAATTTCAAAATTTTCAAAGTAAGTTGCATATAAATTATTAACTGAACAAAAAGGGCTATTGTTGCCAGCATCGTTATTTTTAATAGATCTTTTTTAAGATAAGCCAGATCTTGGTGTTCATGCTGGGTGGTGCTGATTACGCCAGTATTATGAATAGCACTAGTTTGATAAGAGCTTTTTTTTGTCGCCTTAACTTTTTCTTTTCCAAAAAGTTGGGTCTTTAAGGCTTGTAATCTTTTTTCTGTATCAGTCAATTCTTTAGACTCGGAATAAGCCATTGTTTATAAAATAGCTCCAAAGGTATTTAGCCTTGGACCTCTTGAGCCTAACAGACTTTTTTGTGCCTGTCAAGCATGAGGATAAAATATCTTGTATACTACGTTGACAAGGAACTTCGTTTTTAGGTAAGATAAAAGAGTAATTTATGTATCCAGGTGAGGGCAGTATTTTATGGATTCTTATAACTGCCAGTCTAATCTGGTTGGTTGGGTTGAGTGTAATTGTTTGGAAATCTAACCTTTTTTTAAAAAAACTATTTCCTGATAAAAGTGGTGATTTTAAAGAAAAGTTGGAACAATCCTTATTAGCCGTAGAGAGAATTGAAAGTTTTAGAAAGAAGAATCTGGAAAATGTTCAGAAGGTTTATTTGAAAAGGTATAATCCTTATCATGATACAGGAGGGGATCAGAGCTTTTCATTTAGTTTGTTAGATGGACATGGAAATGGGTTAGTAATAACCAGTTTGCATTCCAGGTCTGGAACCAGAGTTTTTGCTAAACCAGTTAAAGGTGGTAAGGAGGATGGATTTGAGTTCTCTGGTGAAGAGAAAGTAGTAGTAGAGAAAGCAATACTAAAGGAAAAATTATAATTATGAAATCTTTTTTTAACAATTTAACTACAATACAAAAAAGCTTAGTTGTATCAATCCTTTCGATTGTTTTATTCGTTCTATTTGCCGGAGTATCTTATTCAATTTTTTCAAAAATGTCTTTAGGTGGTTCTACAGGAGGATTAGTAACTGCTTTACCATCAGCAGGTGCTGCTCTGGATGAAAATCCAAATGAACCAAAAACTGAAGTCTGTCCTCTTAACGGAGCCATGAAAACAAAAAGAGCTAAGGATAATTGGGTAACCAGATTCCCACTAGCAGTAATGATTGAAAATCATACTGAGGCCCGTCCTCAATCAGGGTTATCTTATGCTGATGTGGTTTATGAAACAGTAGCAGAAGGTGGAATTACCCGCTTTATGGCAGTGTATCTTTGTAATTTATCTGATGTTCAGGTTGGACCTGTTAGATCAGCCAGAACATATTTCTTAGATTGGTTGTCAGAGTATAATGCTCTATATGCTCATGTTGGAGGGGCTAATACACCAGGACCAGCTGATGCTTTAAGTCAAATTATTAAATATGGAATTAAAGATATGAATCAATTTAGTATTGGTTTCCCAACATTCTGGAGAGATTATCAAAGATTAGGTAGGGCTGTTGCCACAGAACATACCATGTATTCCACCACTCAAAAACTTTGGGAAGTTGGTGTAAAAAGAGGATGGGTTAATAATGATCAAGCTAAAAAATGGGAAGATGGGTTTATCCAATGGAAATTTAAAGATGATCAGAAGAATGTAAATGCAGCATTGCCAAGTGCTAATTCAATCAATGTAGATTTTTGGCAAGGATATGGTGATTATTCAGTTAGCTGGAGATTTGATAGTAATTGTAATTGTTACAAAAGAAGTAACGGAGGAGCACCTCACTTAGATTTAGATAATAATCAGCAACTATCACCTAAAAATATAGTTGTTCAGTTTGAAAAAGAATCAAATGCTAATGATGGTTATGAAAATAATGCTCATTTACTTTATAAAACAACAGGTGAAGGCAGAGCTTTGATTTTCCAGGATGGAAAAGTTATTGATGGTAAGTGGAGCAAATTAAATCGTTTAGCCAGAAGTAAATATACAGACTTAAAAGGTAATGAAATAAACTTTAATCGAGGTCAGATTTGGATTCAAACTGTACCAGAAGGGTCAAAAGTAACTTATTAGGATTATATAAATCCTCCTGCCCAAAAAGAAAGGAGGTAAAAAATAATGGAAGAGCTATTTGTATCACGTGTTCGAGTAAAACTGCTTGCACTATTTTTAACTACTCAGGAAGATTTATTACATGTTAGAGAAATTGTTCGTCGTGTTGATGAGGAAATAAACGCTGTTAGGCGAGAATTACAGAGAATGGAAAAATTTGGTATGGTATCTTCTGAGTGGAGAGCAAATCGTAGGTTATACCATTTTCGTAAAGATTATGTTTTTTACAGGGAGCTTTTAGGATTAGTTATTAAAGATAGTGGTTTAGGAGGAGCAATAGTTAAAAATAAAGCTAAGATAGGACGAATAAAATACGCAATGATGGCTATGAGATTTGTAACTAATAAAGAATCTAGCACAGAAGATGTAGATCTTCTGGTAGTAGGGCAAATTGTTTTACCAGAGCTACAATCAATTGTTTCTGATGAACAGGCTAAAAGAGAGGCTGAAATAAATTATTCATTTATGGATGAAGCTGAATTTAATTTTAGAGTTAAACGTCGAGATCCATTTATCTTAAAAGTAATTACTCAGCCTAAGATAATGATTTTAGGTGATGAAGAAGAAATGTTGTCTGGAATGAAATTCTAATGAAATCCCGCTTTGCCCTTTGGTCTATTGTTGTTTTTACATTGGTGGCTATTATAGTCAATCTTCCTTCTGTTAATAATTTACCAAATCAGGTTGGAGGACTTAATCTGCGCTTTTTAAAAAATAATAACCTTATCATACCCTTTTTTGGACGCAATCTGGATTTAAACTTTTTATCACCTGTTAATTTAACTGGTAAATTTCCTATTAAATTAGGTTTAGATCTTCAGGGTGGTACAGAGTTGATTTTGCAAACAGATATGTCAAAAATTAATGCTGCAGACCGGGACAATGCTCTGGAATCAGCACGTCAGGTTATTGAAAGAAGAGTTAACTTATATGGTGTTTCTGAAAGTGTGGTTCAATCCTCTAAACTGGGTGAGCAAAGAAGGATTTTAGTCGAGTTACCAGGTGTTAAAGATTCATCATCTGCTGCTAATCTTGTTGGAAAAACCGCGCTTTTAGAATTTAGAGAAATTCCAGCCAGTGCTGCAGCTGAGGCAAGTAAATCAGGGATCCCTATTTTAGCTTTTGCACAACCTACAGGATTAACTGGGGCAGATTTAAAAAAAGCCAGTGTGACTTTTGGGGGGAGTGGTGCAAAATCAGGTCCACAAGTTTCAATTGAATTTACAGATATCGGTGCACAAAAATTTGGTGAAATTACCAAGCGAAATGTGGGTAAGCCTTTAGCAATATTTTTAGATGGATCTCCAATAGAGGTGCCTATTGTTGAAAGTGAGATTTTAGGTGGAAGAGCTCAAATATCTGGTAATTTTACTGCCCAAACAGCCAAGGAATTAAGTATTCAATTAAACGCGGGAGCATTACCTGTACCAATTGAAATAATAAAACAACAATCGATAGGAGCAGCTTTAGGTAACGAATCAGTCCAAAAAAGTTTATTGGCAGGCTTTATTGGAATTACAACAGTTGCTATTTTTATGGTAGCTTATTATGGAATTTATGGATTATTAGCTGACTTGGCACTGATTATTTATTCTTTATTGGTTTTAGCAATTTTTAGAACCGGTTTATTTTTAATACCTCCTGTTACCTTAACTTTGGCAGGTATTGCCGGATTTATTCTATCAATTGGGATGGCAGTGGATGCTAATATTTTAACATTTGAAAGAATGAAGGAAGAACTAAGGTCTGGAAAAACTGGGAAATTGGCTTTGGAAACAGGCTTTAACCGGGCCTGGACTTCAATCAGAGACTCTAACGTCTCATCACTCATTACAGCTACTATTTTATATATGTTTGGAACAAGCGTGGTAAAAGGATTTGCTCTAACTTTAGCTATTGGAGTTTTAGTCTCTATGTTTTCAGCAATTGTAGTTACAAGAACAATTTTAAGAATGTTACCTAGATTTAAGAGATGAAATTTTTAGCTAAAAAACCACATTATGAATATTTAAGAAAAAAATGGATTGCTAAGCATAAAGCTTCATCAGAGAAATTCTTAACTAATAATTCAGCCTCACTTCGCAAGATGGCTATTGGAGGTTTGGGTGGGTTATTGTTATTAACAACTCCTGGTATGGCATCAGGAGTCCCTTCTTCTAACATCCAAAACCAATCAGGAATTGAAAGTACGGAAGATAAGAATGCTATATTAGCTGCTGCTTTAAAAGCAGATATTCCAAAAGATAATAGTAATCTTACACCAGAAGAGGAGGTAAAAATTCAAAGTATTTTATCAGAACATTTAGGAATTAATGTTAAAGCAGAGCTAGAAGGGATAAGATTAAATAGGACTTATGGTGTAATTGGTGGTGAACAACACTTATATCGTTATCCTGGTGATAACTTATATAAACATGCCGATAATGCAGCTGATTCTGCTATGTATATTCCAGCTGGTATTGCACCGGGACTTGGAGCTTGGGGTTATTTTGCTTCATCAGAGTCAGCTTTTACTGAAAAAGAAAAACAGGAAGAAAAATATTATTTGGCAGTTCAAACTTTTTTAGTACCAGGTTATGCTGAAAATGTTAAAAAGTATTCAACATTCTTTAAACATCGTAAGATGGTAGTAGTAAATCCTAAAACTGGTCAGGCAGTGGTGGCAGTAATAGGGGATGCAGGTCCATCACCATGGACAGGAAAGCATTTAGGTGGTTCACCAGAAGTAATGCAGGAAGTAGGGTTGGCAGGTGGTCCAAGAAAAGGTCCTGTGCTTTACTTCTTTATTGATGACGCGCAAAATGAAGTACCGCTTGGGCCAATCAAAGTAAGAAAAGGAGGATTAAATTAATTATGAAATATTTTTATTCGCATTTAGTTGCTATTGAAACAATAACAGAAAAATTAGATGAGTTAGATATGACAGATTCTCAAAGAAAACACTTAGCAGAGCTGATTGATTCAACAATTCATCAAGAAGTTTTAGACATCATTTTTTCAAGATTAAATGAAACAGATAAGTTATTATTTATTGAGCAACTTAAGAATGATCCATCTAATCCAGAGATTATTAAATTATTAAATGAAAAAGCTGGAGATATAGAGAGCGAGATAAAAGAAGCTGTGGTAAAGATTAAAAAAGAATTGCATGAGGATGTAGAAACAGCAAAAAGGGGAGGGGAATAAAATGATTAATTTAATGGGAAAAAAATGGTGGTTCTTTATACTGTCTACCATCATAATTATTCCTGGTATTATTTCTTTATTTGTTTATGGATTAAATTTAGGAATAGACTTTACTGGTGGAGCGCTTTTGGAATATAATTTTCAGCAACCTGTTGATAAGGAACAATTAAAGGAGAATATAAAATCTGCAAATGTAGATGTGTCAGTTATTACAAACTCAGGACCAAGTACTTATATTGTAAAAACAAAACCTATAAACCAAAATCAGATAAATAAAATTAAAGAGGTTTTATCTCAAAAATATCCCAAGGTGAGTGAGGAGAGAGTTGAAAATATTGGTCCTTCAATAGGAGCAGAAACTACCAAAAACGCTTTTATTGCGGTTGTTGTGGCCTCAATAATGATTATCCTTTATTTAGCGATTTCTTTTAGGAAAGTTCCGAAACCTGCATCTTCATGGAGATTTGGAATAACAGCAGTTGCTGCGCTTTTACATGATGTTTTACTCGTAGTGGGAGTATTTTCTATTTTAGGACATTTTTTAAATGTTGAAATTGATGTTTTATTTGTGACAGCAATCTTAACAGTAATTGGTTTTTCTGTTCATGACACTATTGTTGTTTTTGATAGGATCAGAGAAAATTTGCCTAAAAATTTATCTAAAAGTTTTACAGAAATTGCGAATATTTCTATCACACAAACATTAGCCAGATCACTAAACACTTCTTTAACAGTGATATTGGTGCTTTTGGCAATGTTACTTTTTGGAGGAGATTCTATTAGATGGTTTATTGTTGCATTACTTATTGGAATTATTTCCGGAACTTATTCTTCTATCTTTAATGCTACAGCGCTTCTAGTAGCCTGGGAAGAAAAATTAGGACATTAACTAAGTTAGTTTAAACTCTTAACTTTTTCCAGTAAATATTCTTTATTATTTTTAGTATGATCTTCTAAAACTTCTTCAAAAAGTTTATTTAAAATCTCTCCAACTTTCTTACTAGGTGGAATATTTAAAGTATCCATTACATCCTGGCCATTTATTTTTAAATCAGAAATAGAAAATGGTTTAGTTAAAACTTGTTTTATCCTATCCTGGAATGCTTCCATTCTCCAGGAAACTGCCCTTTCTGTTCCTCCTCCTAACCTGTCTCCTATCCGTAAAGCTATAGCATCATTGATATTTTCAAGTCCTACATTATTAATAAACCTTCTGATAGCAGAGTCTGTTTGATTTTCATCAACACTAAACTGGTGCCATCTTACTAAACGAAATAACTTATCAGTTTGTTTTTTACTCATATTAAATCTTTTGGCGATTTGCAAAACTAACCTTGATCCCACAACTTCATGATTATAAAAACTGACATTTCCGGTTTCATCTGTTTTAGCTGTTGCAGGTTTTCCTATATCATGAAGTAAAGCAGCAAGACGAACTAAAGGGTCTTCGGAGGGGATTGTCTTAAGAGAAAGAAGTGAGTGCTCTCCAATGTCATAAATTCTGTCATGTTTAGGTCCTTCTTGTGCAACACCAAAGCATGATTCTATCTCTGGTAAAATAATTTGTAAAATCCCCGCTTCCCTTAGCTTTAGTATACCTATGTATGGATTCACTGATGCAAGGATTTGAAGTAATTCATCCCTTACTCTTTCATGAGCGATTTCCTTAATTAGAAGAGCATCTTGCTGAATTGATTTAAAAGTTTCTTTTTCTATATCAAATCCCAGTTGAGTGGCAATTCTAACAGCACGCATCATTCGTAGGGCATCTTCTTTAAAACGGTTATTAGGATCTCCTACAGCTCGTACTAACGTATTCTTTATATCATTTTCACCTCCGTAGGGATCAATAATATTACCAGTTTCATCTAATGCCATCGCGTTAATCGTAAAATCACGTCTAGCTAAATCTTCTTCAATTTTATTTGTCCAACCAACTTCTGTTGGGTGCCGGGAATCCTTATAAATTCCCTCTTTTCTCATTGTTGTAATTTCAAATGTTTGATCACCAATTGGAATACCAACTGTGCCAAACTTATTATCATAAAAAGCATCAGCAAAGAGTTTTAATACATCTTCTGGTTGAGCATCAGTAGTAAAGTCCCAATCATGGACTGTTCTGTTCATAAAAAGATCACGCACTGCTCCTCCGACAATATAGATTTTAAAGCTGGTACTCTTAAATTTTTCTAAAATATCATTTACACTTTCTGGTAGTAAGTAAGTCATGGACTTATTGTAAGGCCCAGCAGGATTTGGAGCAAGAATGGTTTTGCGAATAGATTATTTTCTTTTTTTGAAATTATTGAAAATAAATATCCCGATAATAAAAATACCGTTGAGTAAGTATACTAAACCAAGATTTGAGGCGGTAAATATGAGAGGATTATTGGTTTGAGATGCTAGTTGATACCAAATGAAAGTTCCTGGAATGCTAGCTAATGTAGAAATTATTAAATATGGATAAAACTTTATTAATGTTAAACCAGCAGCATACGAGACAACATCGTGTTCGCCTCCTAAAAATAATCGAGTGATAAACAGATAAGGTAATCCATAATTGATTGTCAATCTATCTACCCTATTCATTGTTTTTTTTCCAGCAAATTTTTCTACCAAAGATCGTCCCCAAATTCGGGCAATCCAGAAATTAATAATTGAGGCAATAAAGGACGTGGTAAAAGAGAGGAAAATAATATCTTTTCCATAAAGGTAAAATCCAACATATAGAAATGGAGAGCTGCTGATAGGAGCAATAATATATGTCAAAAGCATCAATAGAAATAGAAGTAAAGGTGCGAAAATTCCACTACTAGTTACAATAGTTCTAATTGTTTCTTCTGGAATTGATCTTCCAATGAGATAAATTCCACCAAAAAGGATGATAAATATAAGAATTGGGAGATATTTAGAGTGTAGGTACTTCATTGCTTCATTATATATTAAACATGGTACAATCTCTTGGTATGAAAACCTGGAAAATTGCCCCACAAAAATTTGATGATCCAATAAAGCAGCTACTTTATAATCGTGGTATTAAAACAGAAATAGAAGTTAATAAATTTTTTCATCCAAAATTAGAAAACTTTGAAAAAGATTTTAAAATTGCAGGATTAGAAAAGGCTAAAAAAAGAATTTTAGATGCTATTAAAAATGATGAGTTGATTGTAGTTTTTGGGGATTATGATGCTGATGGAGTTTGCTCACTTGCTGTTATGTATTATGCAATAACAGAACTGGGCGGAAAATTTTTGCCCTATATCCCCCACCGTGATAAAGAAGGTTATGGATTATCGAAAGTTGGATTAGATTATGCAAAAGAGCAGGGGGCAGGATTAGTAATTACTGTTGATAATGGAATTGTGGCACTGGAGCAAGCAAAATACGCAAAAGAGATAGGATTAGATTTAATTATTACTGATCATCATTTACCACAAGACACTTTACCAGGTGCATATGCCATAGTTCATTCAACTACTTTTTGCGGCGCGGGAGTGGCTTGGTGTTTAGTAAGAACTATGGTTGAAGAAAGCTTAAGTAATAATTTATTAGATATTGTAGCTATTGCTACTGTATGTGATATGGTGCCATTAATTGGAGTAAACAGGTTTCTGGTTAAAGAGGGTTTGAAAAAACTAAATCATACAACTAAAGCAGGCTTAATTGCTTTAATAATTGAATCGGGTTTAACTAAGGGAGAAATTGCTACCTACCATATAGGTCATATAATTGGACCAAGAATTAATGCTTTAGGAAGAATAGATCATGCTATGGATTCACTTAGGTTACTTTGTACTAAAGATTCTACAAAAGCTAGAACAATTGCAAAGCATTTATCGGAAGCAAATGAACAGAAAAAACTTTTAACTATTGAAGCAATATATGAGGCAAAAGAAATTATAAATCAAACAGATAAACAAAAAAAGATTATTATTGTTCATTCAGAAAAATGGATCGCTGGAATTATGGGGTTAGTTGCAGGAAGGCTTGTAGAAGAATATGCAGTGCCGGTGATTGCTATTTCATGCGAAACTGGAATTGCTAAAGGTTCTGCCAGATCAACTAATGATGTAAATATTGTGGAAGTAATTAGGAAATGTGATGATTTATTGATTGCTGTTGGGGGTCATCCAAAAGCTGCTGGGTTTTCTATTGAAACAGAAAAAATTGGAGAGTTTAGACAAAGAATGGAAGAGCTATTGGAAAATGGGGGAGTCATATCTGAGGGAGAAGTGGTAAATATAGATGCAATACTCGCACCAAAACAAATAACTAAAAAACTTATTAGTGATTTAGATGAATTTGAACCAACAGGGGTAGAAAATCCTAAGCCACTACTCGCTTCTTTAAATATTCCTGTTTCTGATATAAAGACAGTAGGTCAGGGGAAACATCTAAAGTTTAAGGCTGCAGGTCTAGATGCAATTGCTTTTGGAATGGGTGAAATATCAGATCAAATTAAAAATGGGCAGGAGATAAATGTAGCATATCAACTAGAGCTTAATACTTTTAATGGTACAGAAAAACTACAGCTTAAAGTTGTAGACCTCAAGCTGTAGCTATCTATTTTTATTATTCAGCACCAAACCAGCGTGCACGTAAAACAGCTCTTGCATGTGCGTCTGGATTACCTTTTCCTTCTGCTGCTGTTGCTATTGCTTCTGCAATTAGCCCGCTGAGTTCATCTGTTTTACCGCTTTTAGCTTCTTGGTCACAGTTAAATGCTATTTTTGAAGGAACACTATCTGTTGATGCTATGTAACCCATAACTCCACCGGGTAAAGTTTTAAATTCTCTGCTCATTTTTTACACCTCCTTTCTTATTTCGTTTTTAATTATTCCTGGATATTCTGGTGTTGGTAAACCGTTACCAAATATTAGACGCCCGCGTACCAGTCTACTATTTTCTAAAGGTATGTTTTTTGTTTGTGATTGAGACTGAGAGGGAATATCTAGATTTTGTCCAGATTCCCTTACTTCAAGCTCTCTATTTAATATTTCTTGTTCACTTATTGCCATAAAAAAACCTCTCATTTCTGAGAGGCCTCGTTCTGCATTTAGGTTTTTATTTTTCCTAAATGAGACCTCCCATAGGTACTCCAATGAGGACCAAGAGAAGGCCAAGTAAAATAATATTAGTGTTAAAAATATTTAATGAATTCATAACTAAAGAGCATTATAGGTCTCTATATTAACTATTGTCAACAATAAGAATATTTGTTAATATATTTGTTATGCAAATAAAAATGAATCGCTTTTATTTTTGGTTTACTTCCCATAAAGGGAGGAGCTTGACGTCTTAAAAAGTCGAAAAACTTTTTAAACAGAAAGTATAACCTCCCACAAGGGAGGTTTTTTTTATGGAGAAAAAGATGTTATCAGAAACAACAAGATATATTACTCATGGTGATACGGGGCTACCAATAAGAACTCCGCCGTATTTAAGAAAAGAACTAAAACGCGGATCTGAAATAGGCGACCTACAAAGAGGGATGATGGAAACAAGTCCTGTTATAGGTCAAAGAGGTCAGAGGGATTGCTTGCCAAATAATATTTTAGAAAACATTCGTTTAAGAAAAATAGCTCGGTCTGTATCCAAGAGACTAGTGGCAATCGCAGAGGAGAAAGGAATTGGTCGGTATTGCACTGTTGTTCATGGTTCGCTTGCCAGAGGGTTAGTTCGCCATACAGAGAGCTGTGATCCTAGTGATATCGATATTGACCTAGTAATCGGAAGTAAAAGGGATTGTCAAAATTTGAGAAGCCAAGTTCGAGAGCAGATGTATGATTTAAGCGATCACTTTGGAGTAAGAATTGATTCTTACGTATGGAATATCGAAGAAATGAGAAGAAACAAAGGAGAATACGCCCGACTATATTTAGGTGCTGGTGCTTATTCAATTACTTGTAAGGGTAAGATATGGGAGGAGATTCAAGAGGTGGGTATAGAAAGTCAAAAATTTATTAATTTAGATAAAAATACAAAAAGTCAATTATTTAAACGTCTTAATTATATTTTAACCAATAATATTACTGAAGCATTAACAGGATTTAAAAGTGGCAGAATGCAATCTGTGGTGTGTTCCTATTTTGGTGAGACGCTAGAACCATGGGAAATAATATTAAAAGCACAAGCTTTAAAAAGACTAATTATGTCTTAAATCAAAATACAAAGGAGGTGGTAACTATTTGATTGATATTGTTAATGTAGCCTCAAACTGATATGATCTATCGAGTATGTCAAGAACATTAATTATTGATTGTAATAACAAAGTTGGTGAAAAAGTTACCATTTGTGGGTTTGTACAAACCCGACGTGACCATGGGAAAATTGTTTTTTTAGATATTTTGGATAGATCCGGATTAATTCAGGTAGTGGCTATGGGAGATATGGCATTAGGCTTAAATTCTCAGGATGTAGTTTGTATAGAAGGAACTGTTAGTAACCGTCCCGAACATATGATAAATAAAAATTTATCAACAGGAGAAATAGAATTCCAGGCAGAAAAAATAGAGATTCTTTCAAAAGCAGAAGACTTGCCTTTTGATATGGGTGTTAAAGACTTAGATTTACAACTCCCAACACTTTTAGATTTTAGGTCTTTGACCTTAAGGTTTCCTAAAGTTAAAGATATTTTTAGAGTACAAGCAGCTCTTTTAGATGGTTTTAGAAATGCTGCAAAAAAATTAGATTGTGTAGAAATTATTGTTCCAACTATATCCGCTGGTTCAACAGAAGGTGGAGCAGAAGTTTTTAAAGTTGATTATTATGGACATAAAGGATTTTTAACTCAAAGTCCTCAGCTTTATAAACAGATGATGGTGCCGGTTTATGAACGTGTTTTTACCATTGCCAAAGCCTATCGGGCAGAGCCTTCTGTGACTACTTACCACTTATCTGAATCAACACAAATGGATTGCGAATTTGGCTTTGTTAAATTTGAAGATCTGCTAAATTATCTGGAAACTGTGGCAGTTGAAATGATAAATGAATCTGCAAAAAATTGCGAAAGTATCTTAAAAGAATTTGATGTTCCAATGCCAAAATTTGGGAAAATTCCTCGTTTAACTTTAAGAGAAGCCCAGGAAGTTATTTATAAAGAAACAGGAAGGGACGTTCGTCAGGAAAAAGATCTGGCACGCCAAGATGAGGTTGATATTTGTGTTTGGGCTTTAAAAGAACATGGAAGTGATTTAGTGACAATTACACATTTCCCAACAAAGAAACGTGCTTTTTACACAAAGCCAGATCCAGCTAATCCAGAGTTTAGTTTAAGTTATGATATTTTATTTCGTGGTTTAGAAATTTGTAGTGGTTCGCAAAGGATAAATGATTGTCAGGAGCTTAAAGATGCAATTATCGAAAGAGGGATGGATCCAAAAAACTTTGAGCTTTATCTACAAGCATTTAAATACGGAATGCCTCCTGAAGGAGGGTTCTCGTTTGGGTTGGAAAGAATAACAATGCATTTATTAAATCTTGCAAATGTTCGTGAAGCTTCTTTATTCCCAAGAGATATGGAAAGAGTTGATGTAAGATTATCAACTTTAAAATGATGTCTTTCTTTTATAGCCTGCTTATTATTTTTGCTTCAGTAAATATACTTTTGGTGTCCCCTAAAGCTGTGAATATGGCAGAAAAATTGGTTGAAACTCAAAGTATACCCACAAATAATATTGTGGAAGGTGGCTCAAAAGTAAAAGGTACCAGTGCTATTATTCCAAGATTAAAAGAAAACTTTACTAGTGTGCCTTATGTTAGTGCAACGGCACTTGTTGTAAAAGATACTTCTTCTAAAACATTATTGTATGTAAAAGATCCTGATAAAAGAGTTCCTATTGCTTCTACCACTAAGATTATGACGGCCTTAGTGGCCAGTGAATATTTTAAGCCGGCAGACGTGTTGACAGTAAAAACAACATCATTAGTTGGAGGTTCATCAATGGGTTTAAAACTAGGGGAAGAAATGACATTTAGAAGTTTGTTATATGGTATGCTTTTAAACTCAGGTAATGATGCAGCTTTTACCATTGCGGATAATTATCCTGGTGGAAAAGATAATTTCATTTTGGCAATGAATGAAAAAGCTAAGAGTTTGGGTCTAATTAACACTCATTTTGAAAATCCAGCTGGTTTTGATGGAGGAACTCATTATTCGTCTGCTAATGATTTGGCGGTAATTGCTGAAGCCGCAATTACAAATTCTCAATTTTCCAGAATTGTTTCTACAAAAGATACAGTAGTTTTTTCAATAGATAAACAATCAGAACACTCTTTAAAAAACTTAAATAAATTGTTAAGTTTACCAGGATTTTTAGGAATTAAAACTGGAACTACTCCTATAGCCAAGGAAAATTTAGTTGCTTTAGTTGAAAGAAATGGTAGGAAGATATTAACTGTTGTTTTGGGTAGTGATGATCGTTTCACTGAAACTGAAAAAATTATTGACTGGTCTTACAGTAACTTTATTTGGGAATAAATCTTAATCTATCTTTATAGCAGGTACGAGTGCTGTAAAGAGCGGACCTTCAAAAACATAAACTGGTTGAAGATATGGTGTGTATTCTTCTGATTCAAAATATGCTAAATATGCTTTGATGATAGAAACCTTTGCATTAGTAGGTACTTGCGTAATGTAACCCTGACCTAATTTTAATTCTTCAAAAGCATTTTCAATTGGCTGTAAAGGATAGGTGGCAAAAGTTGTTTTATCGATTTGCCAATAAGTATAATTTACTTCAGTGAATCGGTTAGATTCATTATTAGGATTAGAAGTGGTTGCATTAACTAAACTAGCAGACGTTGAAGATGTTACTATCGGGACACCGTCAAAATCTGCAGGCCAAAGAGAAACAAGCGCGGAGTTGGAATTATTTGGTATGTTTTTATTGTATGCAACCTTACTCCTTCCGGTATTTAAATCATCGTTTGATACTCCATTCATTTTGAGTAAATCTTTAAAGGCGTTAACTAATTGATCTGGATTAATAAAAGTTGTATCTATTTTTGCAGAAGCGGTAGCAACTTGCTTCTGAAAATTAAAATTTCCGCTAATTAAATCAATAATAAACTTGCCATTTGAATCATCTTTATATTGATAAGTAGTGGGATTTAATACTTCTCGTGACCCATTAAAACCAAATTTACCGGCTAACTTTTGAGATTCATCAGGTGCAAGTAGGGAAACAATATTTGCTCTTGGAATAAAATAAACTTTAATAATTTTGGGCATCTGTAAAAAACTACCAGTTTCTGTATCCAGGGAGTATGAGTAATTTGATGAAGAAACGATGGATTTTGGAAAAACAATTTTTGGCAAGGTTCCAAATTTTAGATTTGGTTTTTCTTCAACAATTGGTAGAGTGGATTGGTAATAGTTATACCAGACACGATAACCAATTGCAGTAACAGTGCCTAAAATAAGTAATGCAGTAAAGGTTAATACACCTCGCTTGGTAATAATTGCAACTTGAGTTAATGTCATGGCAGTAAGTTCATTATACAGGAATTAAGAGTAGACTGGTATAAGCGGAGCTTGAAAACTCATTATATAGCGAAGCTTTCAAACTTCGTTTATAATATCAGTTATGGAAGTACGTACAAGAATAGCACCATCGCCAACAGGTTATGCCCACTTGGGTACGATTTATCAGGCAATGTTTGATTTTTGTTTAGCTAAGAAGGCTAAAGGGAAATTTATAGTCAGGATTGAAGATACAGATAGAGCAAGATTTGTTGAAGGAGCGGAAGAAGTTGTGTTTAGTGCTTTAGAATGGTTTGGTCTGACCCCGGATGAAGATCCAATAAAAGGTGGGCCTTTTGCTCCTTATAGACAATCTGAAAGATTGGATATTTATCGAAAATATGTAAACCTGTTACTGGAAAAAGGCCATGCTTATCATTGTTTTTGTACGAAAGAGAGATTAGCAGAACTAAGGATTTCACAAGAAAAAGATAAACTCCCTCCTATGTATGATAAATGTTGTTTGGGGCTTAGTGCAGATCAAATAAAAGAAAATTTAGACAATAACATGCCCTATGTAATTAGAATGAAGATTCCAAAATCAGAAGTTATAAAAGTACACGATTCATTAGTGGGAGATATTGAATTTGACAGTAATCTTATTGATGACCAGGTGCTTTTAAAAGCTGATGGATTTCCTACATATCATTTAGCTGTTGTTGTAGATGATTATTTAATGAAGATAACAAATATAATCCGGGGTAAAGAATGGCTCCCTTCTACACCAAAGCATATTTTGCTTTACCGGTTTTTTGGATGGGAGGATTCTATACCAAAGTACACACACTTACCGGTTATTTTAAATGCTGATGGAAAAGGTAAGTTATCAAAAAGAGATGGACATGCATCTGTTGACTTCTATAAAAAAGAAGGTTTTTTGCCTGAGGCAATCTTAAATTATTTATCAAATATTGTTTGGAATCATCCTGATGGTAAAGAAATTTATGATTTAAAGGAGCTGGAAAAGGCAATTGATATTAACAGTCCAAAGATCATTAATATTACTTCACAAGCTCCACGTTTTGATTTAAAAAAATTAGAATGGATGAATGGGGAATATATTAGAAAAATGAGTGATGAAGATTTAACTAAAAGATTAGAAGACTTTTTAGTAGATCATCCTGCTCCTGAAATAATAGCTCCTTTAGTACCTCTTGTTAAAGAAAGAATAAAGAAATTATCAGATTTTATTCTCTTAACTAATTTTATTACTGAAGCACCAGAATATGATATGGAAGTTTTTAAAAGAATTAAGGTTGAAAACCAAAAAGACGTTTTACAAAACATCTATGAAGAATTACAAAAAATGGAAAAGCCATGGAAGTCTGAAGTGTTTGAAAAAACATTTAAAGATTTAGCACAAAAACTGGATATAAAGGCAGGGGATATGTTTCAACTTATTAGAGTTGCTGTTTCTGGTCAATTAGTGACACCTCCTTTGTTTGAAAGTATACAAATTTTAGGTGAAGAGGAAACAATAAAAAGAGTTGCAAGCGTTGTACAAAAGTATCCACTTTTTGATTAGTCGTGCGTAAATTGATATAATTAACAAATGGCACAATATATTATTGAAGGCGGAAATAAACTTAAAGGTAGGGTTAAAATTTCTGGTAATAAAAATGAGGTTTTGCCTTGTTTAGCTGCATGTTTATTAACAGAAGAAGAAGTAATTTTAAAGAATGTTCCTCAGACTGCAGATGTTGAATCATCTTTGGCAATATTTCAGGATCTTGGTGTAGGGATTTCTAAAGAAGATGGCATAGTTAGAATAAACTGTCAAAAGATTAATAAAACAGTTTTAAAAACTGATTTAGCAAATAAGCTAAGAGCTTCTATTTTGTTTGTTGGTCCTCTTTTGGCAAGATTTGGTAAAGTGGAATTTCCTCATCCAGGTGGTTGTGTAATTGGTAGAAGAAGTATTGATACCCACTTAGATGGTTTTAAACACTTAGGTTTTAAATTTAATATACAGGATGTTAATAAAGGGAGTAGGAATGGAGCAGATTTTAAAGATCAAGAAATATTTTTAGATGAACCATCTGTTACAGCAACAGAAAATATGATTTTAACATCTACACTTCTTCCAGCTGTCACTACTGTGAAAAATTGTGCTGTTGAACCTCATGTTGTAGGACTATGTAAAATGTTAAAAAAGATGGGTGCTGAAATAGATGGGATAGGAACACAAACAATAAAAATTAGTGGTGGTAAAAAACTTTCAGGATGTGAATACACAATTGGATTAGATAATGTTGAATTCGGAACATATGCAATAGCAGCAGCAGTTACTAATGGAGAAATTGAAATTGAAGGAGATGATCTTGATGGATTGGAGCCAATTATTAGACCATTTGAGAAAATGGGAGTTAAATTTGAAAAAACAGATTCTGGGATTAAGGTTTCTGCTGGTTCTTTAAAGGCTGTTCCACAGATACGGGTGAATGTGTGGCCTGGCTTTCCAACAGATATGATGAGTGCTGCCATAGTCCTGGCAACTCAATCTAAAGGAGTAACACTTTGTCATGATTGGATGTATGAATCAAGAATGTTTTTTGTAGATAAGTTAATTACAATGGGAGCCAATATAACTTTAGCAGATCCACATCGAGTTATAGTTTCAGGATGCAGCAAGTTAAGAGGTAAGAATTTGGATACACCAGATCTTCGAGCAGGAATGGCTCTGGTATTGGCAGCTTTAAGCGCAAAAGGCACAAGTGTGATTAATAAAGCAGAACTCATTGAACGTGGTTATGAAGATGTGGTTTATAAACTAACTGAACTCGGAGCTTCTATAAAAAGGGTAGAATAATTAACCCAATTTACTTACAAACCAATTTAAAAGGGAAAGAACAATTCCAAAAAGAAATGCTGACCAGAAACTATCAATTCTAAATCCTGGCACAATGAGTGTTGCCAGCATAATTAATACAGCGTTAATAATTAAAGTAAAAAGTCCTAAGCTTAAAATATTAATGGGTAGAGTAAGTAATAAAAGTATTGGTTTTAAGATAGCGTTAATAATTCCTAAAACAACTGCAATTATTAAGGCAGTGTAAAAGTTATCAACATGAACACCTTTGTCCTGGAAAAGATAAGCAGCCATAAAGATAACAAAACCGCTAATGAGCCAATTCAGGATTATCTTCATATATAAATGATAAACAAAAAAGGGTTAAAAAACAACTACTTTTGAAGTGTTATTTTAAGGATAGAGCAAGAAGTTTATCTTCTGCAGTTTTTTCTAGACGCTTTTGTCTTGCCATTTCCTGTTCGTTTTTAAGCTCAATTCTTTTAGATGTTCTTTTATCAATTTCATCCTGACAAACTTTGTTTGAACAACGGTATGTATTTTGGGTCATGGGAGCAAAGCTGCGTTCTGATTTTAACGTAGTGGTTTTTTGCAAGACTAAATCTTCCCCACACTGATTGCATTTACGAACGATATCTGAAGATGAATTATTCAACGTTTTGGTAGTATATCACATTTAGGCACTTTTAGCCAGAGGAAAGTTTATATCCAATAAATATGCCGATTATTGCGCCAATGCCACTAGTTAATACGCTTATATAAGAAATCATATCACCTCCAAAAAGAACTGGTAAATAACCTCCTAAGCTTGAACCAATAAACATACCTAAAAAAATAAGGAACTTTGAGTTCATAATTATTTTTTACTCTTTATATTACAGAATTATTGTATCACAGAAAAATGTTAAGATTATTTATGATCAAATTTATCAAACAGATACTTAAAAAGCACTATCTTTTCATTATTATTTTTCTGATTGCGCTTATCTTACGGCTTTATCGTATTGATTATTTAACTACATTTGGAAGAGATCAAGGTATAGATTATTTATCTATTAAAGATATGATTATAAATCACAAGCTAACTTTAATCGGCATTAAGGTAAGTTTGGCAGACTTTTTTCAGGGTCCTGTATATCTTTATTTATTAGCACCTTTATTTTATGTAATGAAACTTAATCCTTTAGCTGGAGCATACACAGCAGTAATTATTTCATTATTTACTATTTTGATTCTTTATTATGTAGTTTTTAAAATGTTTAATGTTAGAGCAGCTAATTTAGCAACGTCTTTTTTTGCTGTATCACCTCAGTTAGTTGCTTTTGGAAATACACCTCTTTATCAAAATTTTACTCCTTTATTTATTCTGTTGGGAGTCTGGTGCTTATATCAGGCTTTATTGGTAAATAAAGAAAGTAGTCACAAGAGATATTTTTTTATATTTTTAACAGGAATTTTTATTGGAATTGGTTTAGAGCTACATTTTTTAATTATTACTTTAGCCTTGGCAGTATTAATATATATTATGGGTACTGGAAGTTTTATTAAAAGTATAATCTTTTATCTATTTGGATTATTAATTTCACTTAGTCCAACAATTTTATTTGAATTAAAACATGACTTTTTAAATATTCATCTTCTGATTAATTATTTTAATAATAGTAAACAAATTTCTTTACCATTTTTATCTGTATGGGGAGAGAGGTTAAATTATTTTGCTATTCATGATTATAACTATCTAATTATTGCGCCAGTATTATTATTTATCTTATCTTTAGTAAAAAATAATCAATTTTCTGTTAACTCCAATTTTTTAAAAAAGCTATCCTTAATTACATTTTTTATAATTTTTATATTTGCTATTAGTTTAAGTAGTTTTGGAACACATTATTTATTACCTTTATTGATGTTGTTGTTAATTATTATTTCTGTATATTTATCTTCATTGAGACCGAGTAAGTTTATAAATATTACTTGCTTTATTTTTCTGGGTCTAAATCTTCTAATTACATTATCACAACTTAATAATAATCATGGATACTTTATGCCAGATGGATGGAGTCTTAAAAAGATAGATCAGGTTTCACGCATTATTATTGAGAGTGCTTCTATTCATCCTAATTATAATGTGGCTTCATTACTTGACGGGGACACAAGAACTTATCCTTTGCGCTTTGTTCTTTCTCTAAAAGGTAATGCTCCACAAGACTATACATCATATCCCCAAAATGATTATTTATATGTTGTAGATAGAGATGATATAAATAAAGTTATAAATTCCAATGTTTGGGAAATAAATTCAATGAAGCCTTTTAATATAGAACAAGCTTGGCAGATGGATGATGGTATTAGTCTTTATCTTTTAGCTAGAGTTAAGAATATCTAATTAGACTTAACTACATATTTAGAAAATATATATAATTCTTCTCCATATTTTTGAACTGTGTAATTTGAATCCTCCAAAAGTTGATCTTTTAAATTTTTTACACTGTCGTATCTTAACGGAGAAAATGCATTTGGTGTTTGTCCTGGTGTGAGGTTTAAAACTATATAATCTGGATTAATAACTTTGTAATCAGGTCTAAATGTTTTAACATTTTGATGAGATAATCTTCCAGCCAGATCATTTTGGGTATAGATTACACCATCTTTAGGTATATTTTTTAAAAAGTCATCGACATATCGAGAATATTCATTTTGCTTATAAAAGTCAGGATTATAAAATAGTCCTAATGGTCCTCTTAAAATAAAACGATGTAATACTATGTTAGAAAATATAATTGTTAGAGCTAAAAGGGTAACTAATTTAGTATGTTTAAATTTATTTTCTAATATTTTAAAAATAGCTAATGCTCCAATAAATAATAAAGGAGAAAGGGGTGAATTATAATGCATTCCTAAATCCCAACGGGAAGAAAACGATGAAAGGACAAATCTTTCTAAAAAGTTTTCAAAGATTGCAGGAATAATTGTTATGTCAAAAATTGGTAAAAATCCAAAAGTTGCAAAAGAATATAACATAGTTTTGTATTTTAGATCAGGAAATAAAAAGGAGTTAATAAGACTAATAGGGTTATTAGGAAGGTTAGAACTAGAGTATAGATAAATACCTTGTGAAAAATAAGGAATAACTACTTTTAATGCCAAGTATCCCCAAACTAAGCTAATTAAAATTGTGAGCAGTGCTATTTTTTTGTTAGCTCTATCTTTAAGATATATGTATAAACCAATACCTACTCCCAGTCCGGCAAAAGATTCTTTTAAACCAAGTAATATTATTAACATAATAAAATACCAAATCCATTTTTTTTGATAGATAAATAAAAATATTAACATCAAAGGTAAAACAGAAAGTGTGGTGTCGTGAAATTCAGAGATCAGAGCATTCTGCAGGCCAACATAACCTAAGAAAGCAACAATGAGTGCGAAAATAGCCAAATTACTTTTTAAAGTTTTTTTAGCTAAAAAGTAAGCAATAAGTGCTCCTATTCCCACTAATAAAGACTGAGCTATAAGTAAAATTTCTTGTCTATTTGTAAACCAATATAAAGGGGATAGTAAAAATACGCTGGGTGAGAAATGACTTGCAAAAATCATTACGTTTTTATCTCCCAGTTCATGATGATCAACGATGGGTAATTGAAAATGAGCAACTTTCCAAATTGCTGAATCTATTACACCAAAATCATAATAGGCAGTTTGATGCTGCCAATATCTGTTTAAAGAAACTGTAATAGCTGCAAAAGTATATAAAACTATAAATAGAATAGTTAAATAATTTAAAATCTTACCAATATTTAATTTCATAAAGATATGGGTATTTTGGAAATACTTACTGATTGAATTTTTTCATCATTATTTAACTTTGCAGTCATAAAAAAGAGAGATTTTTCTTCTACTAAATCCTTAAAGCAATAATTTAAATCATCAACTAACTCGAAATTGCTATCTAAAACTTTATCCTTATTTATCCAAATCAATTTTCCATCATCTGTATTTTCTCCAAGAGGGATCTCTTTTGAGGTAATTTTAATCTTAAAAAAACACATAACCCAATCTTCGCTGTACCCACCCTCTAGTTTTACAATTCCTGCTAACTTAATATTTTCTGGAGAAACTTTGTAGCCTGTTTCTTCCTCTGTTTCTCTAATTGCAGCATCTAAATAATTTTCTCCTGGTTCAACTCTACCACCAACACCATTAAGTCTATTGGGGTCAAGCTTTTTATGTTTTCCTCTGTGTAAAAAGAGATAATCATCTCCACAATAAAGGAAATTTGTGACAGAACATTGAACTTTTCTAATATATTTTTCTTCGTCCATTAAATGCTAAGTTTTTTGATACGGTAAACAGTATGACCGCTTCTTTTCTTTACTTCTTTTACATTAAGTTGGTGTTCTCTTCCTATTTTTGGTATTAAACGGTTTAAAGCATTTACTACCACAACCCAAAGTTCTCCTTCAGGATTTAATTGTTTAAAAGGCTCTAATATAAACTCTTGTGTAATTGCTTCATCTCCAATTTTTGCAGGAATGTTGGATACTATTAAATCAAATGTTGTATCTGTAACTTGTTCCATTCCAACACTGCCAAAAACATCTGCATTATGAATATTGTTTTTTTCTATGTTTAATTTTGTATAACGTACCGCCAATAAGTCTCTGTCTACCATAGTGACTTTTGCCTGAGGGTATTTTTTAGCTAATACTATTCCCAGAGGTCCATAACCACAACCCAAATCGAGTATAGTTTTAGGACTGGTATGTAGATTAATGGAACGAAGTAATACATCTGTACCATGATCTACATCAAATGTTGAAAATAAAGTATTTCCTACATTAAATGTAAAGTTTTCTTTATTAAAAGAGTACGTAATTTCTTTTTTAAAATATATATCCATGAGTGCAAGTATATCCCAAAGCTAAAATAAAGTGAAATCTATTCTTGAATAGCTAGCTGTTTGCGTCTTATAATGAGTATTAATGTAAATAATCCATTGGCTATTGCTAAGGAAATAGGGTACAACCAAGTTATAATACTGTATTCCTGTAAAGCAAAAAAACTTAAACTATGTCTAAAAGTATTTAATTGATATGAAAATAAAGTTTCAGAATAGGGTTTGTTCCATGATTTTCTGATGGTTGGAATATATCCCAAGACAGCAACGATTGAAACTAATATTATTGATAACACTGGTTGTTTAATCACTAACCACAAAAAAAGAGCAATAAGCGAGAGGATAAAAAAGGTTGTATCGATTTTAGTAATATCTTTTTTGCCATTGCGTAATCCAAGTATAAATATGGTTGAGCATGATAGAACAATTCCGAGTGTTACCCATGATCCTGTACCTGCTCCTGCACTAACTTGAAGACCAAATGTGATGGCAGCAACTAGTCCCCAAATAAACCAGGTATAAACATGTGGTGATGTTTTTTGTTTTAAGGTATCTCTAATATAAGGAACATAACCAAAAAAAGTGAGGAATATTGCAATTAGGCTAATATATATTTTTATATTCTCCATGTATTCAGTATAACAACTTTATGCTGAAATTTATGAAAAAATATAGAGTTCTTCTTCTGCTCTGGTAATAGCTGTATATAACCATCTGGCAAAAGTTTCATCTGTCATTTGTTTAAACCTTTCCTCGAAAAGAATAACTCTTTTTGCTTGTGAACCTTGGGCTTTATGTACTGTTATGGCATATCCAAAATCAAACAAATCACCTTGCATAATAGTTGCTCTTTTTTCTGTAAAATTCATTGGTGTATCAGAATTAAATTGATCTACGGAAATTAAACCATCATAATTTCCCTCTTCTCCATCCATGTTAATTTCTGCCTGATACCAACTTTTATCCTTTTTCTCAATATAAATTATTGTTCCAAGCATTCCATTAAAGATATGTTTTTTATGGTTATTACGCAAACAAATAACCCTATCACCTGATTTGGGATCAACAGATTCAAATCCTTTTGCCTGACGGATAAAATTATTTAACTTTCTTCTGGTACTGTTATAACCACAAAGGACTAAAGTATCACTATTTATATTCTGCAGCATTTCTTCCATCTGTTCTTGTCCATCAATATCACCACTCGAATATTTTTTGACATAAGGTGAATATTTTCCAGGTAAAATTTCTCCCTTTTCTCTTGCTTCAATAGAAAGATTAATAATTGGATTCTTTTTAGCTTGCCGGTGAATTTCTTCTAACCTTAAATCTGGTTTTTGCATCAAATTAAAACTTCCTTTAATTGGTGGTAATTGTCCGTGATCACCAACCACAATAATTGGTACATGATAAGAAAGAAGATGTTGCCAGACTGTTTCATCAACCATTGAAGCCTCATCAATAATAATTAAATCTCTATCTATTTCTTCTTTGGTTTGCCAGCCAATAATTTCTTCTTTGTCATTTACAATTGGGGAGTAAATTAAAGAATGAATTGTGCTAATGGAGTCTTCATTTGAAAGAGTGTCTTGGTTTTTTAATTTAGTTTTTAAGACCAGAGCAGCTTTACCTGTGTAACTAGCAAAGCCAATCTTTAGATCTTTATTTATTTTCTTTAATTCTTTTCTTAAAACAGCAATAAGAGTTGTTTTTCCTGTTCCTGCATATCCTCCCAGACTGACATATTGCATAGAATGCCTATCATTTTGGTACCAAAAAAGTAAATCTTTTAAAGCTTTTTGTTGGTCTGGAGATAGGGTAATCATATTAAGAGTTCTAATATATCAGATAGTAATCAGCAAGGAAACTCTATTAATTACTCTGGTTTATATGGATTTTTTTTGCTATACTAAGCATGAATAATGGCACGTTTTGCTAGCCCACAAAATAAGCTATTTGAATTCTTTTCAAATCATCAGCCTTTTACTTATAAAAAAGGTGAAATTGTCATCAGAGTTGGAGAAAATCCATCAAACGTCTTCTTTATAGAAGAAGGATATATAAAAGTATATTCTCTGACAGAATCAGGCGAAGAAAATCTTCATTTTATTTATAAACCTTTTGAAATATTTCCTATTGTCTGGATGTTTAGTGAAAAAGCCTCACAGGTATTTTATGAAACAATGTGTTCAGCAAAGCTCCGAAAGGCTTCAAAAGATGCTTTTTTAGAATTTTCTAAAATAAATTCTGACGTCATGTTTTCTCTGATGGAATACACTACAGATATTCTTCATGCTTTTTTTGAAAGAATTCATAACTTGGGATTAACTAACTCCTACCCACGTATTATTACCAGACTACTTCTTTTGGCAAAACGATTGGGAAGAGAGGTAAATGGAAAGATTGTTTTTGATGTTCCAATGACACAAAAAGATATTGCAAATTCCATCAATATGACCCGTGAAACAGCTAGTAAAGAATTAAATAAATTAGCCAGAAAACGAATTCTTAAATGTAGTGATCGCTCTTCTTTGGAGATATATAATTTGGCAAAGCTTGAAAAACAACTTGCTTTACACTACGCAGAAAAATCATCTTAGCCTCCATTACTCTTTGTCTGTGACTAATTTCACACACCATGTATATTTATTTTTATAGAAGGAAGTATTGTGCTGTCATACAATACGGCTGTACTTAAATTAATAAAAGGAAGGGGGTGAGGGACATGACAGACGACAGCACAAGAGGATTTGGTTCGATGGATGAAGAGAAGAGAAAAGAGATAGCTCGAAAAGGTGGTCAGGCATCACATGGTGGGCAAAATATGAAAGCATCTTCGGATATGGATGAAGGAAAAGGACGTCAGGGTGATCAGTCAGAAAATATGAAAATGGGGGAAGAAGGAATGGGTTCAGAAGATATGATGGGTGAAGGCAGCTAAAATAACTTCTCCAAACAGGCTGTCTCCCGGGAGGCAGTCTGTTGCATGGTAAGCAGGCTAATTAATAGTTTTGTAAGTATTATTTAGGAATTATTATTCCTGAAACTGTTGTAGTATCTTTAGGAGGTGTTTCCCATTTTTGCCATAAATTCAAATACCATCCAGGAAATATATATTTTTCTGGATTACGGTAAAAAATATTTGCATTAAGTTCTCCCCATATTTTATAAGCCTCAGGCCATTCATCTGTAGCTGGCCTTCTCATTAGAGAGGAAACTTTACTTCTATCAACTAGGTCATCAATTCCAATTTTTGATAGATGAGTTATTTCTTCATCATTAGGAATATTTGCTAATCCAAATTCATCAGCTAACATATTCCAAAAAGGATATCTTTCAAATTTAGCTAAAGTTTTTCTTGAAAATTCTAGAAGAGATATATAGTCTTTATTTCCACATCGGATATCATGTAATATTTCACAAACTGCATCCCACTTATCTGCAACATCTACTATTTGCGCCTCAGGTGTTTCTTTTTGTATTAATTCACCTTGTTCAGAAACATAAAGTTTATATAAAGGGCTGTCTTCAGGATAGCAATATAAATATCTTGCTAAAGCTATTCCAGCTGTTTGTTCCTGTGCTTTTAAATGCTGAAGTTGTTCGATGCTCAGCTGTCTTTTAACTGGTGCAGGAATATCAGTTGTAATTAGCTCGGGATCATCATGTCTAAGTCCCATACGAAAAGTTTTTTGTGCATCCAAAGAGTAGGGTGTATCAACTCTAGTTGAAATATAAATACTTAAAACTTTTGAAAGATATCCAACTCTTCTGATATGTGTCCAAAGATCTGGTCGGTGAATCATTTCTAGGCCGTCATACCGCTTAATATTTTGCATGCAATTTACCCACAAAAGATTGATATCATCTCCGTGACTTATTCCATCAATTCGATCTGGCATAGTGGGGTGAATTGTAAGACTTGTCTTATAAATTGTAAATTGGCTAGGGAAGAAAATGATTCTTGATTAGCTACTTATTGTTTTGCTAAAGAGTAATACTTCTTTGCCTGTTTCTTTATATCCAGCTCTTCTTAATACCTCCTGAGAAGGTTTATTAGTATTAGCAACAATACCATATAATTCTTGATAACCTAAATGATTAAATGCATAATCTGTAAGTAGATTTACAGCTTTTGTAGTATATCCTTTACCTGTTGCCTCTTTTCCTAAGTAGTAGCCAATTTCTCCTTTATGAGGATTGTCTTTTTCCGGAGTTAAATTAATACTACCAAGTAATGTTCCTTGTGCATCCCTTATTCCAAACCTCAGTCTGTCTGGATTAGACGGCTGCAAAATACTGATTTCAACTGACTCTAATGTAGGATACTTATCAGATGTGTCTTCCTCATTTTGTGATAGATGTTCTCTGTTTCTATCAATTAATTCAAAGATTTCTTGTGTATCTGAAGGACTGAATTGTTTTAAGATTAACTCTCCATCAGAGGATGTTATTTCTATTAAAGGTTTACTGTGTGGGCTAGTTTCCTTAACTATGTTTACGTCATCCTTTTCTGTTGCCATAACTTTATGAAATATATCATTATTAAAGCTATTTTTAAAGTGAAAGTAAATAAATTTTAGTTCTATTTTAATACCTACCCTTAAAATGTTAAAATACGATAGTTATTGCGGGATCGTCTAAAGATAAGCCGAAACTATGTTTCGTCTTGCGAAAGCTTTGCTTTCTTAAGCAAGCTTGCCATTAGTCGATCTAATATAATGCGGGATCGTCTAATGGTAGGACGACAGCCTCTGAAGTTGTCTATCTTGGTCCGAATCCAAGTCCCGCAGCAGAGTTAATCAAAATTAGAACATGAAAATAGTTACCTTGGAAGTAGGAGGTTTGAAGACTAATTGTTATTTGGTTTCTTCAGGTGATGAAGTTGGGATAATTGATCCTGGTGATGATGCTGATTATATTATTCGAAAGATTCAAACTGATAATTTAAAACCTGTTTGGATAGCAGTAACTCATGGGCATTTTGATCATGTTTTAGCAGTCTCAGAGCTAGCCCTAGCTTTTAATATTCCTTTTTATATGCATCCTGATGATGAATTTTTATTAAATCGAGCCAAAGAGACTGCAGAACACTTTTTAGGTGTTTATGCTGATCCTGTTTTAGTTGAACCTAAAGATTTAAAGGAAGGGGCGAAATTAAAGGTAGGTTCAGAGGAACTGGAGGTAATAGAAACTCCAGGGCATACTCCAGGTGGAATTTGTTTATATTCTAAATCTAATAAGGCTTTATTTTGTGGTGATTTGATCTTTGATAGAGGCACAGTAGGCAGAACTGATTTTAAATATTCATCAGAAGAAAAGATGGAACAATCTATTAAAAAAATACTAAAATTACCTGAAAACGTAACTGTTTACCCAGGACATAGTGATAAAACATCGATTTTTTCCCACAAAAAAACTCGCACGTAGCGAGTTTTCTTGAAAAACCTATTAAAAAAACAGGTGCATAATTTATATCATTACTTGTTTTCCGGGTCAACTGTGTCATAATATATCACATGAACATTAAGCAAGATAAAAACCCAAAAGAGATGCGAGATCGCCCTCTAATTTTTTTGGATATTGAATCAACTGGACTGGAGATTCAAAAACATGAAATTATTCAAATTGGAGCCTTAAAAACAGACAGCAAGAAGCCTTTTAAGATAGTAGATCAGATTAATATTAAAGTTAAGCCTGAAAGAATAGAAGATGCAGATAAAGACGCTTTAAAAATCGTAGGATATACAGAGGCAGGGTGGGAGAATGCAATTACCTTAAAAGAAGCCCTCGCTATTTTAGACAAATTTGCTTTGGGTGGAATTATTGTGGGCTACAATGTTAATTTTGATTGGGCAATTTTAAATCAAGCTTATCATGGTTTAGGCAGAGTTGATCCTTTTTATTATCATCGGGTAGATGTGATGTCGATGGCATATCTTAAGTTTTTCTCCAAAAAATCTATCAAGAGATTTTCTTTAGGAGAAATATGTACATATCTTGAGATTAAAAGAGATGCAGCTCATGATGCTTTGGATGATGCCAGAGTAACTTATCTTGTCTTCAAAAAATTAATGAAGTAACATTATTCAATATGATTTATTTAGGAGCAGACCATCGTGGATTTGAACTAAAACAAAAACTTTTTCAAAGATTAAAAGACGAAGGTATGATGGTTTCAGATTTAGGTAATGATCACCTTGACCCAAATGATGATTACCCTGATTTTGCTGAAAAAGTAGCAGAGGCTACAGTTAGCTCTTTGGAAAATAAAGGAATACTTTTATGTGGTTCAGGTGTTGGTGTAGATATGGTAGCCAATAAAGTTCCTGGGGTACGTGCTGCTTTGGTAGATGATGTTACTGTAGCAAGGCAGTCAAGGGAACATGAAGATGTTAATGTTATATCTTTGCCTGCTGATGTATTAGATGAAGAAGAAGCTTGGAATATAATAAAGATATTTTTAAGTACTCCGTTTTCTGGTGATGAAAGACATATTCGACGTTTAGAAGAAGTAAAAGATATAGAAGAGAAGCATGCAAAATAACTTGATTATTCCCACAATACTTGCAACTACTGAAGAAGAGTATCAAAAAAAGGTTAACTTAATAAATCAATCAGAAGATTTAAAAAATGGTTGGGTACAAATTGATATTATGGACAATAAATTTGTTCAAAATAAGAGTGTTGGTATTGATATAATAAAAAAATACCCTATCAATTTAAAAGTAGAAGCTCATTTAATGGTGAATTACCCAGAGAATTGGATTGATGGATTGTTTGAGATTGGTGTAGATAGAATTATTTTTCCTGTAGAAGATAGTGAGGGGATAAAGGAAAGAATTACACATATTAAAAACCACGGGATTGAAGTAGGTTTAGCACTTAATCCTGAGACACCAGTAGAGAAAGTGATGCCATATATAGATTCAATTGATACTTTGCTTATTTTATCTGTTCATCCTGGTTTTGGTGGACAGGAATTTATTCCTGAAACTATTAATAAAATAAAACAAGTTGTACTTCAAAAAAATCAAAGTTCTTTTAAGATAGAGGTAGATGGGGGAATTACAGTAGATAATATAAAGGATATTGTAGAAGCAGGAGCAGATGGTATAGTAATAGGAGAGAGACTAATTTATGGAGACATTAGAAAAAATCTGGAAGAAATTAACCAAAAACTTAATCGTTGAAAAAGCTAAAACTATTGAAAAGGTAGCTGTTTTTGGTTTTGCTGATGCTGCTCCGGAGAGTAAACTTTACAAAGATGCTTATCGTGTTTGTAAGGTGTTGGCAGAGGCAGGCTATACAGTTGTTGACGGAGGAGGACCTGGTGTAATGTTAGCTGCTAGTAAAGGTGCTAAAGCAGGACATGGAAAAGTCATTGGTGTAACTTTAAATCCACAAGATCTTACTCACTTTGAAGGAAGAAATGATGAAAATATTGTTGATGAAGAAATTAAAACTACAACTTATATTGAAAGAACATTAACTTTAATGCAACAAGGTCAGGTTTATGTAATCTTTAATGGTGGAACAGGAACAATTTCTGAATTTGCTATGGCTTGGGGATTGGCTAGATTATATTTTGGTCATCATAAACCACTAATTTTATACGGAAATTTTTGGAGAAAGGTTATGAAAGCAATGAGTGAAGGATTTTTATTGCGTCCTGAAGAAAGAGAAGTTTATAAAATTGCAGATAATCCTACGGAAGTATTAAAAGCTATAAAAGAGTTTGAATGTGAAATTGAATCAGACAGAATAAAAGAATGTAAAATTAGCGGAGAAGACGGTTATAGTTTTTCTTAAAGATGGATGAAACCGAAAGATTAAATAAAACTGCTAATTTAATTAGACAGGATATTATTAAAATGTTGGTTAGTGCTGGTTCAGGACATACTGCTGGACCATTGGGTTTATCTGATATCTTTGCTGCTTTATATTTTAGAATCTTAAATCACAATCCTAATAATCCTGAATGGTCAGAAAGAGATAGATTGGTTTTATCTTGTGGTCATTATTGTCCTGTGCTTTATGCCACACTTGCTCATGCAAAATACTTTCCTCTCTCTGAATTATCAAGGCTTCGTAAAATTGGATCAAGATTACAAGGGCACCCACATCGGGAATCATTATCAGGGCTGGAAACTACATCCGGACCATTGGGTTCAGGACTCTCAGAAAGTTGTGGTATGGCACTTGCTGCAAAAATGGATCACAAAGATTGGAGAGTAATTTGTATACTTTCTGATGGAGAACAAGATGAAGGTAATACATGGGAAGGTGTGATGTTGGCTGCTAAATATAAGCTAGATAATTTACTGGCACTCATTGATGTAAATAAAATACAAATTGATGGGTTTACTAAAAATATCATGCCAGTAGAATCATTAAAAGATAAATATCACAGTTTTGGTTGGGAAGTTTTAGAAATTGATGGTCATGATTTTAATCAGATTATTGAAGCCTTCAGAAAGGCCAAAGAAATTAAAAATAAGCCAACAGTAATTTTAGCTCATACAATACCGGGTAAAGGAGTGCATTTTATGGAAAATAAATATGAGTGGCATGGTAAAGCACCTACTAAAAAGGAAGGAGAAAAAGCATTAAATGAACTTAAATAATAAAATGTTTGATAAGGGTGTTAAAAAAGTTTCCTCAAGAGATGGATTTGGAGAGGGGTTAGTTTTAGCAGGAAAGGATAATGAGAATGTTGTTGTTTTATCAGCAGATTTAGAAGAATCAACCAGAATAGATAAATTTATCAAAAAATTCCCTAAAAGATTTTTTGAAGTTGGGGTAGCAGAACAAAATTTAGTAACAGTAGCATCTGGTTTAGCTGCTGTTGGAAAAATTCCATTTGCTACTTCTTATGCAGTTTTTTCTCCAGGCAGAAACTGGGAACAAATAAGAACAACTATTTGTTATAACAATGTTCCGGTGAAAATTATTGGTTCTCACACAGGGATTAGTGTTGGTGCAGATGGTGCTACTCACCAGGCTTTAGAGGATATAGCTTTAATGAGGGTTTTACCAAATATGGTAGTGATATCACCATGTGATTCAATTGAAGCTAAAAAAGCCACACAAGCTTTAGCTAAAATAAATAAACCATGTTATTTAAGGTTATCCAGAAATGAAACTCCCATAATCACAACAGATAAAACACCTTTTAAAATTGGAAAAGCTGAAGTTTTTCGTGAAGGTACTTCTGCCACAATTATAGCCACAGGAGAAATGGTTTATTACTCTCTTTTGGCAGCAAAACAATTAGAAGAGAACAATATTAGTGTTCGAGTAATAAATGTACACACCATCAAACCATTGGATACAGAATGTGTTCTAAAAGCTGCAGAAGAAACAAGGGCAATTGTTACAGTAGAAGATCATCAAACAGTAGGAGGATTAGGTTCAGCTATTGCAGAAGTTGTTTCTCAAAGATATCCAGTTCCAATTAAGATGATTGGAATAAATGATACTTTTGGAGAATCAGGAACCCCAGAGCAGTTAATGGAAAAATATGGTTTAACTGTAGAAAATATTATAAAAGCAGTTACCACAGTTATTAGAATGAAATAAATTTTGTTATACTTCCTTTATGGAAAAACAAACTCCGGCTGGCAGATTAAATTACACTGGCAATCTTGAACCAGTGGTGAATAGATTATGCCAAGCGTATCAGGTTAGTAAGGCAACAGATTTTTCTGTAATCGAAATAGGTTATGAAGATTGTAATGTTTTTATTGGAACTTCCGAGAAGAAATATGTAGCTAAGATTTTTTCAAAAGCGAGAAGCTCTGAAGATATCACTCGTTATAGTGACATTATGGAAAGAGTTGTAGGAGCAGGAGTAAATCATCCAGCACTCTTAAAAACAAGTGAAGGCGGAATAGTTTATACAGATGATCAAGCTGATGGGATATCAATGGTATTAATGCAATTTATTGAAGGCAAATCCTTTATGGATCTAGGAAGAACACCCGATCAGCAAGAGTTACAGTCAGTAATTGAGCAGGCTTCTATAGTGAATAGTATTGATTACCACCCGCCATTTATATTTGATTCTTGGGCAATTCCTAATATTTATAAAATGTTTGAAAAAGTTGGTCGATTTGTTCAAGCTGATGACCTGAAACTTGTAAAACAAGTTATTTCTCAATATGAGCAGATTCCAACTCCTAAACTTCCTCATGCTTTTGTTCATGGAGATTTTACAAAAGCAAATGTATTAAAAGGTGACGATGGAAAAATTTATATTTTAGATTTTTCCGTAGCTAATTGGTATCCGAGAATTCAAGAATTAGCGGTAATTTCAGCTAACTTAATGCATAATGAGTCTAATGAAGGCTCGCTTAAAAATAGATGTGACTTAATTGCAGAACTGTACAGTAAGTTTGCTCCTTTAACCCAAGAAGAAAGAAAATATCTACATCCATATGCTTTAGCAGGAGTTGCAATGGAGCTTATGGGAGCGTATCAGGAAAAATATATCAATGGTAATGATACCGAGGAAACTGAATTTTGGTTAAATCTTGGACGAAATGGGTTAAGAAAAGAACTCGAGAGTTAACTGTTGCCTCAATGTCTATATAGTACCTCATGAAGAAATATCAAATTAGCGAAACAGGGAAACACAATAAAAAAGTGGTTTTTCTTCTAGAAGGATGGCATAGCAAGTTATGGATGTACTGGTTATTTTCAAGAATACTTTCATTGAGGGGTTATTACTGTATTACATATGCTTATGATAGCGAAATATTTTCTCCAGACACACAAAAAACAGTTAAGTATTTAAATATAATTCAAAATGATATTTTATTAAGATTAAAAACATTAAAAAATGAAGGCTATGTCGAATTTAATATTTTAGGAACAAGCCTAGGTTCAATGTTAGCATTGATGGTAGCAGATAAATCTCCTGATATTTCCAAAGTTATTCTTAACACCATTGGTATTGATATTTCAGAAACAGTGTGGGGTTGGAATAAAATATATCCTGGATTTAAGGAGGAATTAATTCGACAAAATTTCACACCAGATAAGCTAAAAAAGGTGTGGAAGTCAATTACTCCTGTTAATAATATTAGTAATCTGAAAAACAAGAAAATATTAGTTTATTTATCCAAAAAGGACGAGGTAATTCCTTATGATTTGGGTATGAGTTTAGTAGAAGAATTTAAAAAAAGAAATTATAAATACAGTTTGAAAGTAAATAATTACTTAAAACATTTTTATGCAGGTTTTTACAATTTAATGAATGCAAAATATTATTTAAAATTTCTTGCTGATTAAAAATATTGCTCTAATTCTAGGATTTGTTTGATATTAAATTCATCTGTAAAATGGCCGGCGTCTTTAATTAGAATAAATTCGCCATTTAATCTTTTACTCATTTGCTCTACTGTAAAAGCTGTTATATATGGATCATTATCAGAGGAGATGCAATAAATTTTCTGAGTGTTTTCAATTACTTTTTGGTGATCAATTGCATCCGGCCAGAATAACCGATGGTTTGGAAATAAATCATTAAAATCCCAGCCAGCAATTAAAAATAATTTTCCTAGTTTATGTTTTTCTGTTAGGCGCATAGCCAGTAAGCACCCAATACTATGCCCAACGATGATTGTTTCCTCATCAAGGGGCAAGTTTTTTTCAATAAACTTAAGCTGCTCAGACATATCAGGTAAATCTGTGTGCATAGTAGGAAGATCCGGCAGGTAAACTTCATAACCTTTTTCTTCTAAAGTTTTCTTTAACCATGGGTAGAAGCTACTTGTAGTTTTTTGATACCAACCTTGTAAGATAAGTGCTTTTTTCATTTTGCAGGTTTAAATAACAATATTGATAGGTGTGCCTTTTATCCAATTTTCCACATTATCAATCATAATATCATTGGCTTTTCTGGCTGTGGCTTCTGTGTTGTAAGCTACATGAGGAGTGGTTACTACTTTAGGGTGGCTTACTAATTTTAAGTAATAAGGATTATCTGCTTCTGCTACTGGCATACCAGCAGAATCATCAGCAGCTCCAGCTAAAATTCCTTTATCCAAAGCTTCAAACATAGCATCAATATCATAAACAGAAGAGGCTGTGATGGTAATAAAATAAGAACCTTTTTTCAAAGAATTAAAGAAACTAGTATCAAGCAAATTTTTAGTTGATCCTTCCGCTTTTAAGCAACTTACTACTACATCAGCATCTTTTACTTTTTTAAGTAAATCATCGCCTCTTTGAAAATAAGTTACATTCATGCTTAGCGCCTCACAAATTTTTCCAACAGTTGAGCCAATATTTCCTTTACCTAAAATAGTAATATTTTTACCAGCTAGACCTGGAGAGGTTTTAAAGATTTTTTCTTTTGGAGTATTAGTTATTCTAATCAGATGATCAAAGTTTCTCATTAAATAAATCATCATGCCAATAATCCATTCTGAAACAGCTTCTTTATTGCACCCCGGGCTATTGGATAATGAATTTCCACCTGCCTTTAGTCTTGGTAGATCTAGCCAGGCAGTACCAACCATAGGAAGAGAAAAGTATTTATTTTTTAATTCATAACTTTTTGTTTCCATACCCACTTCACCAGTACAGATAATATCAGCATCTTTACATCTTTCTAGCCACTGCTCTGGGGTAGGGATGTCTTCATAAAAGGTTGTTTCTCCTAAGGATTTTAACCTTTTAATTTGGTCAGGGTAGAAAGCCATGTCTTGTGGCACAACAATTTTCATCTTATGCATAGGATATCATATTTTATATTTAACTATAAGATTAACTTTTACCTACTAGACAAGTGGTTTTTTATTGTTGTATTATATCCCCTACGGGGGGATTTTAGAGAAAATGACTTACAGACCAAAAGATACACAGGAAAGAATATTGCATAGGCTAAAGATTGCTAATGGACACTTAACAAAAGTTATTTCTATGATGGAAAATCACGAATACTGTGTGGATATTATTCACCAGTCACAAGCCATCCAATGTGCTTTAAAAGAAGTAGATAATTTAATTTTAGAAAACCATCTTAAAACTTGTGTTGCTGACTCCATTAAAAATGGTAGGGAAGAAGAAGCAATTGCTGAAGTAATGAACGTTTTTCGTAAAAAGGATTAATATATAAATATGGATAAAATTATTGTAACTATTTTTGGATTTTTAGGAATAATTTTTGTTTATTGGTTTTTTTTGATGAAAAAAAGTGAAGAAGTTAAAGCTGAAAATTCTGTAGACATTACTGTTAATGGAGGTTATTCACCAGAGGTAATTTCTATTCCAAAAGATAGAACTACAAAGATTAATTTTACCCGCACGGATCCTACAGATTGTTTATCAGAAGTAGTTTTAGGAGATTTTAAAATTCGCCGTGAACTTCCTTTAAATCAAAAAGTTACAGTAGAGATTACACCTACAAAATCTGGTGAGTTTGATTATTCTTGTGGTATGGGAATGTACCATGGAAAGATTGTGGTGAAATAATGGAAACTAAAAAGACTTATTCATTAAAAGGTATGCATTGTGCTTCTTGTGTAAGAGTAATTGAAAAAGCTTTGAGTAAAGTTGATGGAGTACTGGAGGCTAATGTTAATTTGGCTACAGAAACAGCCAGTGTGACTTTTGATTCTCAAAAAGTCTCAGAGGAAAAATTATCTTCTGCTGTTTCTCAGGTGGGTTATCAGATAATTACTGATAAGCAAGTAAAATCTGAAGACGAACAACAACTAGAAAAGAAAAAAGAAGTTAATAATTTAAGAAATAAAGCTGCCTTTAGTTTATTTTTAGGATCTTTGATTGTCTGGGGATCTTTCCCAGGGCTTATGAATTTCTCTCCCCTATTTTTACAAAACTTTTATGTTCAAATGATACTCGCTATTCCAGTTCAATTTTGGGCAGGATTACAATTTTATAAAGCTACAATTCCAGCCCTAAAACATAGGACTGCTAATATGGATACTTTGATTACAATTGGTACAACAGCTGCATTTATTTATTCAGTAGTGGTAACTATTTTCCCTCAGTTAGTGGAGAGTGTTGGTATTGAACCGATGCCTTACTTTGATGTGGCAGCTATTGTGATTGGTTTGATTTTACTTGGTAGGTATTTTGAAGCTAAAGCTAAAGCTGGGACATCTGAGGCAATAAAAAAATTAATTGGTTTGCAGGCAAAAACCGCTCGAATTGTTAAAAATGGTAAAGATATTGATGTTCCAATTGAACAAGTGGCTATTGGCAATATCATTCGGGTAAGACCTGGTGAAAAAATTCCTGTTGATGGAGAAGTTACAGAAGGAGAATCATCTATTGATGAGTCAATGATTTCTGGGGAAAGTATTCCAGTGGATAAACAAAAGGGAGACTTAGTAATTGGAGGAACTATTAATAAAGCTGGAACATTAATGTATAAAGCTACCAAGGTTGGATCAGATACAATGTTATCTCAGATTATTAAATTGGTGAGTGAAGCTCAAGGCAGTAAAGCTCCTATCCAAAGAATTGCTGATTTAATTTCTGCATACTTTGTGCCAATTGTAATTATGCTAGCGTTAGCTACTTTTGTAATTTGGTTTGATTTTGGTCCTCAGCCAGCGTTTATTTTTGCCCTGTTAAATACAGTTGCTGTTTTAATTATTGCCTGTCCTTGTGCAATGGGATTGGCTACACCAACGGCCATTATGGTAGGTGTTGGATTAGGGGCTGAAAATGGAATCTTAATTAAAGATGCTGAAAGCCTGGAAACAGCACACAAGATTCAAACAATTATTTTTGATAAAACAGGGACTTTAACAGAAGGTAAACCAATTGTGACAGATATTATAGTAAGCCAAAAATCAAAAGTTAAAAGTCAAAATTTATTGCAGTTGGCTGCATCGATTGAAAAAGGGTCTGAACATTCTTTGGCTGATGCAATTGTTCAAAAAGCAGAGGAAGAGAAACTTATATTAGATAAAGTAGTTAGTTTTAAAGCAGTTCCAGGCCATGGTGTGGAAGGAATTGTTGGTAAAATTAAAATCTTTTTAGGAAATAGAAAACTAATGGATAGGGAAAAGATTTCGATTGAAGAATTAAGATCTAAGATTGAAGAATTGGAAAGTAATGGAAAAACGGTAATGATAATTGGATTAGATGGAAAGGTGGCCGGGCTTATTGCGGTTGCTGATACATTAAAAGCTTCTTCTAAAGAAGCTGTTGCTAAGTTAAACAGCATGGGTATTGAGACAGTCATGATCACAGGTGATAATGAAAGAACTGCCAAGGCTATTGCTAAGCAAGCTGGAATTACCAGGATTTTGGCAGAAGTCTTACCTGATGGTAAAGAAAAAGAAGTAAGAAAGATTCAAAGTGAAGGCAAAGTTGTAGCTATGGTAGGTGATGGGATAAATGATGCTCCGGCGTTAGCTGCTGCAGATGTTGGTATTGCTATGGGAACAGGAACAGATGTAGCTATTGAAGCAGCAGATATTACTTTAATAAGTAAAGATTTAAAGGCTGTAGCTTCTGCTATTGTTCTTTCTAAAAAAACCATGAAGACGATAAAGATGAATTTGTTTTGGGCTTTCGGGTATAATGTCATCCTGATACCTGTAGCTATGGGGGTGCTTTATCCAATTTGGGGTATTTTACTTAACCCTGTATTTGCATCAGCAGCTATGGCTATGAGTTCAGTTTCTGTAGTTAGTAACTCGTTATTATTAAAAAGGATCAAAATTTAATCAAAATTATGGATTTATTTACTATATTTTTTATTGGTTTAACAGCAGGAGGATTTGGTTGTGTAGCCTTACAAGGAGGTCTATTAACTTCGGCTATTGCTTCCCGTAGTGAGACTAAAGGTTCAGAAAAAAGTGATTTTATTCCAACCCTGGCATTTTTAGCTGCTAAATTAGTTGTTTATGCTTTATTTGGTGCTATTTTAGGATTATTTGGTTCAGCTCTATCAATTTCAGATTCATTGCGTATTGTTTTACAAATTGTGGCAGGACTATACATGATAATAATTGGTTTAAGCCTTTTGAATGTTCATCCGTTTTTTCGCTATTTTATTATTCAGCCACCTCGTTTTGTAGCCAGATTGGTAAAAAATCAATCTAAAAGTGCTGATATTTTTGCTCCCGCAATACTTGGTGCTATGACTATCTTCATTCCCTGTGGAACAACTTTGGCAATGGAAGCTTTAGCCATTTCATCAGGAAGCGCAATTAATGGAGCTCTGATTTTAAGTGCCTTTGTTTTAGGGACATCTCCAATCTTTTTTGGTCTTGGTATAATTACTGCCAAACTTTCTGATAATTTTAGACAAACATTTTTTAAGTTAGCTGCTATTATTATCATTTTTATAGGAGCTTCAACTGTTTATAGTTCTTGGGGCTTGGCTGGTTTACCAACTTTAAGTTGGGGATCAGATGAACAAAGTGGACAAACTCAACAAGTGAGTAACGAGGCCACAAAACAGGATTACAAAATTGAAATATTAAATGGTGGATATGAACCAGGTTATATCAGGGTCAAAAAAGGTTTACCAGTTAAACTAACTCTTGTATCAAACAATGTTTATAGTTGTGCATTGGCTTTTCGGATTTCGGCTTTTAATATATCTATAAACCTGAAACCAACAGATTCACAGGTAGTTGAGTTTACTCCTACTAAAACAGGAACATTTGCCTACACTTGTTCTATGGGAATGTATAGAGGAGTGATTGAGGTGGTGGAATGATAAAAAAGAAATTTAAAATTGAGGGTATGCACTGTACCTCTTGTGCTATGTCTATAGATATGGATTTAGAGGATTTAGAAGGTGTAGTTAATTGTAAAACCTCTTATGCTAAAGGTGAAACGGAGTGTGAATTTGATTCAAATAAAGTTTCAGAAGAAAAAATATTAGAAACTATCAAAAAATCTGGCTATAACGCTTCTTCTAAAGTAAATTAATTTAACTCGTCTGTTAGTGATAGACTCGTTAAATATCTTGAACCCAAAATTTATGATTTAAAGTTGTACATTAAAGTGTTTTGGGTATAGACTAATAATAATGTTTGATTTAATTTCTCTTGGTGATGGTGCTGTAGATCATTTTTTTAAGATTTCTGATGCTCATGTTGAGGAAGAAAAAAGTGGAGATGAATTATGTTTAACACTTGGAACTAAACTACCTGTAGAAACATATCAGCAAATTTTAGGAGGGAATAATGCTAATAATGCTGTGGGAGCTACCAGGTTGGGACTAAAAACAGCAATATATTTAAATATTGGAGAAGATTTAGCAGGGCAATTTACTTTATCTAAATTAAAAGAAGAGGGTGTAGATAGCAGATATGTAGTAAAAAATAAGGGTTTGGATTCTAATGTATCTGCTTTAATCAGCTTTAAAGGAGAAAGGACTATTCTAACTTACCATCAGGATTTTAAGTATGAATTACCAGATTTGGATAAAGCACGTTGGGTTTATTTAAGTTCTATGGGAAAATCTGCCCAAAATAGTCATTTTATGGGACAGATTGAAAACTATCTGGAAAGAACATCTGGTTTGTTATTCTATAATCCCGGAACAATGGAATTATCAAGGGGCTTAACTAAGTTTCCTAAGCTTTTATCTTTAACAAAAGTTTTAATTTTAAATCTGCAGGAAGCAGAACTTGTTTTAAATATTAAACCTGAGGAGAAAAAGGATATAAAACATATACTAAAAAGCCTTGTTAATTTGGGTCCCAGGATGGCAGTTGTAACTGATGGAGTGGAAGGGTCCTATGGATATGATGGAGAAGATTATTGGAAATTAGGAATCTTTCCTGCTAAGTTAATCGATATGACTGGTGCCGGAGATTCGTATGCCACAGGTCTTTTGGCGGGCATATTTTACAATAATAATTTATCTGAGGCAATGAGGTGGGGAGCTGCAAATGGAGCCTCTGTGGTGGAGAAAATTGGTCCTCAGGCAGGATTGCTTAGTTATCAACAAATCCAAGAAAAATTAAAAGAACATAGTAAAATAACTGCTCAAAAATTAAGTTAACCGTCTTTTATTTTTTTCACTACAGTAGTATAGTTCCTACTACATGGATTCTTTTGATTTAGTAATTTTTGGTATCACAGGAAATTTAGCCCAGATAAAATTAATCCCTGTCCTTTATGACATGGTGGAAAAAGATATTCTACCTGAATCAGTACAAATTGTTGGTACTGCCAGGTCTCCAATGACTCAGGAAGAATTTGAAAGCTATTTTCATAAAGTATTACATCAGGACAATAGACATCATAAACATGATGTTCATGAAGCAGTTTTAAAAAAACTTTTTTCAAAGTTACATTATTTGCCAGGAAACTTAGATGACCCAAGCTTTTATCGAAATATTAAAGACTATCTTAAAAAAATTCACAAAGGTGAGGGTAAACAAAATCTAGTTTTTTATCTGGCAACTTATCCTCAGCTTTATCAGAGTATTTTTGATAATCTCAAAAAAATTGGACTTAGTGACCAAGAAAAAAGATGGGTTCGTTTGATTATAGAAAAGCCCATTGGTTTAGATTTACCATCAGCTAAGAAACTAAATAAATTATTGCTTAAATATTTTCATGAAAATCAAATATTTAGATTAGATCATTATTTAGGCAAAGAAACACTTCAAAATATTTTAACTTTTAGATTTGGTAATGGAATTTTTGAGCCAATGATGAATAAAAAATATATTGATCATATTCAGGTTTCTGCTCTGGAGGATTTTGGAATTGGTAAAAGGGGTGGCTATTATGATTCTGTAGGGGCATTAAAAGATGTGGGGCAAAATCATTTATTACAAATGTTAACTATTCCTTGTATGGATCCACCAAAAGAATTTTTACATACAGAGGTAGTAAAGGAACGTCAAAAAATTATTAAGAAATTAATTTCTTATCCAAAAAGTTTAATTTTGGGCCAATATGAGGGATATCAAAAAGAAGAAAACGTTGCACCTGACTCTGTAACAGATACATATTTTGCTTTTAAAACAGAAATAAATAATACCAGATTTAAAGGAGTTCCTATTTATATAAGAGGAGGTAAAAGTTTAAAACAAACAGCTACAGAAATTTCTATAGTTTTTAAAAACCCTACCAACAGACTATTCAAGAATTTAGATGGAGGAAAAGCACCAAATGTTTTGGTTTATCGTATCCAACCAAATGAAGGAATCATGCTACAAATTTTAACTAAAAAACCGGATCACGGAACAGCACTGAACCATTCATTTATGCAATATTGTTATCCTCAAAACTTTCCTCAACATACATTTCCGGATGCATACGAAAAGTTAATAGTTGATGCAATTCGAGGTGATCAAACGTATTTTAATAATGCAGCAGAGGTGGAATCTGAATGGAAATACATTGATGAATTTACAGCAAAACTTCCAGAACCTTGTCTTTATAAACCAGGATCATGGGGACCTAAAGAAGCTGATGAATTAATAGAAAAAGATGGAAGAAAATGGCTTGAGCCTTCAAATCAACTTTGTAGTTTTACTACAATTTCTTCATTAAAATAAGTTATTTTGTCTTTTTCACTGCATGCTGGCCAAATTGACCGCGCATTGCAGAAATTACTTTATTTCTAAATCCTTCCGGGGAGTCCTCTGGGTCTTTATCAGAATTTTCTCTGATTTTAATAGCGCTTTCCATGGCTGGTACGTCAATTCCCATCTCCCTGGCTACATCAACTGTCCAATCTGCCTCTCCCGGTACTCTTTTACCAGATCCTCCGGAACCAATGCTGGATGAAATATCAGATAGCTCCGGATCTTCTTTAAAGGCATCCCAGGCCCAATTAACAAGTCTTGATTCAACTACAGAGCGATGCATATAAATATCCAAAACCTTATTAAAGTCATATTTAAAAGGGGAAAATTTCAGAATAGATAAACCTTCACCGATTGATTCCATCATGCCGTATTCAATAGCATTATGAACCATTTTGGCAAAATGTCCTGCTCCAATTGGGCCTAAATATTGATAAGCATCTGGTGAAGCAGCAGCTTTGGCAAGTTCTGTAATTTTTTCATAGTCTTCTTTTTCTCCACCAATCATCAAACAAGCGCCACTTCTGGCTCCGCCTGGTCCACCAGATGTACCAATATCCATAAAGTGAATGCCTTTTTTAGCCAGAATTTCATTTCTTTTTAAAGTATCTTTATAAAAAGAATTACCTCCATCAATTACTAAATCTCCTGGTGAAAGTTTTTCTGCCAATTGATTTACTATTTCATCAACGACTTCTCCTGCAGTTACCATTACCCAAATTATTCTGGGAGTTTCTAGTTTTGAAATTAAGTCATCAATACTATTTGCCGGGGTAGCACCTGCTTTAGCTACTTCTGCAACAGGATCGGGAGATCTATTCCAAGCCACAATTTCAATGCCTTGCTCAAGCAAATGAAAAACCATATTCTTGCCCATTCTTCCAAGTCCAATATAACCAATCTTCATGATGAGTTTTAGTATACTACTTCTTTTATAAAATAAAACAACTGAAAATTGACAATATATAGGTCCTGCTCTATTATTTTTGCATGAATGAGTACTTACTTCCCGAAGAGATATTTTGTTCCATGGAAAGAGAGGTATCTTTTGCTGATATTTTAATTAATAAATTTAAAGAGCAAACAGATCCTCGAACTTATATTTCTGGCAGAAAAAATCCATCAAGTGAATTTATAATAGGTGATTTAAAAGCAGAGTATGACTTAGGTTGTTGCATTTCTCTGGAAAGATCTTATAGGAAACTTGATTATAAGGTACATTTTGGAGAAGCCAGTGCACGACAACTTCAATCTGGTTATTGTGCTGAAATAAGAGCAGGTGAATTGTATGATAGTCATTATCAAAAATACGTTGCAATTAAAGGAGGTATGTCACTAATAGACCTGAGTGACCCTTTGGGATTATTCTTAATTAATACTTTGAGGGATGTAGCTATAGAAGCAGGAATTAAAGGAATAAGTTTTAAGTTACTGCCTACTGATTGGCGACAGGTTATAAATGGGCTATAGCTATGCTATGATAAATTTATGACTGCAAGAGAATGGTTGGAAAAAGCAAAGAGGGAAAAGTTTGCCATTGGTGCTTTTAATGTTGGAAATTTAGAAACTTTTAAAGCAATAGTCGCTGCTGCTCATGCCAAAAAATCTCCTGTAATAATTGAATCTTCGCCTGGAGAAACTGAATGGATGGAAGCGGACAATATAGTTGATCTTGCCAGAAATTATTCTAAAGATTTAGGAATTCCAATTTTAGTAAATTTAGATCATGCCGAATCTTTGGAACAATGCCAGATTGGGATAGAGGCAGGTTATGATTTAATTCATTTTGATGGATCAAAATTAGCCTTTGAAGAAAATTTAGAAATTGCTAAAAAAGTTGTGGCTTTAGCTCATCAAAAAGGTTTAATAGTTGAAGGAGAATTTGATCATATTCAAGGTTCATCAGAAGTGCATTCCGGTTCTGCAAAGGTTGAAAGTGCAAAAATACCAATGACTGATCCAAATAAGGCAGAACAATTTGTGAAAGTTACAGGAGTGGATATTTTAGCTGCTTTTTTTGGAAATGTTCACGGAGTATTTAGTGAAGGTGGGGAAGATTTGGATTTAGACCGTTTAGAAGAAATTTCTTCTAAAATGCCAGATAAATTTTTATCCCTTCATGGTGGATCCGGTATAGCAGATGAACAGGTAAAAGAAGCTATAGAAAGAGGGATAACAAAAGTAAATATTAATACAGAAATGCGCCAGGCATTCCGTGAGAATATGGAAAATGTTTTAGACAAAAACCCAGATGAAATTGCCATGTACAAGATTGAACAACCTGTTATTGATGAAATTCAAAAAATTGTTGAGCAAAAAATTGATGTCTTCGGTTCTGCGAATAAAATTTAGTGGATGACTACTCTTGTTCCTGGGTTATCTGGTGTGGCTCTTAGAGCATTTACTCCTGCTGGTACTACTGGTCCTGCCCAATCAAAAATTTGAGCAGCAGAGGCAAGTGGTTCATTAACACAACCGTGACTCATGGGGTGACCAAAATTATTATGCCAATAAGCTCCATGTAAAGCATACCCCTGATAGAAAAACATATTGCTTGGAACATTTGGTAAATTATAATATGTACCTAACTCTTGTGATCCGCCTTTCATTCTTTGGTATCTGGTTTTATACCAGATATAAAATGTTCCTCGTGGTGTAGAATTCCAAAGACCTGAAGAAATTAAAAATTCAAAAACTAATCTATTGCCTTCATAAGCTCTTAGCTTTTGTTCTGCCAGAGAAACGTCTATCCATTTTTCTTCTCCAGCAGCATTGGTTGTACCAAGTACTTTTGAAGTATCTTCTTCATTGGAATTTGATAAGGCGAGTGAAGTTTTTGGATAATCTATAACCTGACTGTCAAAAACTGCAATATTGGCTTCTTCTTCAAAGTCTCCCGAAGCAGAAAGTACCTCTTCTACTTTACAGCATGATGTAGTTGGGTCTCCTGAGATGTTTAATTTATATGCTATAAAACTTCTAAAAGGCACATAAAAATAAGCTATAGCGATGAAAATAATAATTAGCAGGATGAAGATGGACAGTATCTTATACACTTAGTATATTTTCCTCAGCCTGTACCTTAAAGTCAAGAGGCGATGCATTATAACTTTGATTAAAAGTTGTAATTTGAAGTATATTTGATATAGACTTGCTTGAAAGAAATTAATGAATTACAAAATAATATACAACCATAGGCATTGGTTTATTAATTTATTTCTCTTGGGAATACTAATTGTATTCCTATACTTTTTTGTATTCTTTTTTATCCCCTTAGCATTACCAGAAGCTAGTTTTTCCAATACAACTAAATCCGGCATTATATTTAGAAATGAAAAATGGAGTGGTGTTATTACAATTACAGGAGATATATGGACTTTTCCCGGGGCAAAAGTAAGTGTGGTTCCTGGTACAAAAATATTAATTGCCAGACAAGATAGCTTTAATTTGCATTTTATTCCCTGGGATTTAAAGTCCGGAATGAATACTGATAAAGAAAGATTTGGTATTCGGAATGGTGAATTGTTTAAAGATGAAGGACATAAAATAAGTTTGAATTTTGGAAAATTTTATGCTCTTGGAACAAAAGAACAACCAATCATTATTACCTCAATAGGATCAAGTGATTTTAGTCCCTATGATTTTAATGGCGTTAGCGTTCATGAAGGAATATTAAGCTTTGTAAATATTTCAAATTATAGAAAATTATTAGTGGGGAATAATGTCATAATTCGTGATAGTGAACTAACTAATTCTGGTGAATGTGCAATATGTATTGAATATGCTAATCCCACAATCGTTAATAATGTTTTTAATAAAAACCTCAGGAATTACATATGGGTTTTAGGTGGTAGTCCAAAAATTAATGATAATTTATTTCAATCATCCAAAGGAGAGGGACTTGTGTTGGATCCTAAAAAGATTGCAGTTCCTCTTATTTATCATAATAGCTTTGAAATGCCTAGTCAGGTAGCTTTACATATATTATCTGGTGATGAAGATATAGGAGGAATGGTTGCATTTAATGATTTTGCTGGTGAAAATAAGATTTTATTACCATGTGACAGCAGAATGAAATTTGTTCAGAATTTAATTAGAGGTGGAATTGAATTTGCAAATTCAGGTAATTGTAATGGAAGTATGACCATTGGTCCAAACTATTGGCAATCTACTAATAGAAATTCAATAATAAAAGAAAAATTCATTAATAAAGAGTCTAATTTTCAAATTATTTTACCATCTGTCTTAACTTCTACTCCCAGTACCATAGGAAGAAGAAAATAAAAGCCTTAACCTCTTGTCATCAGCAGCACAAGATGATATATAAGATTTATCTTTTTATGAAACAAAATCACATTGTTATTATTTTTATCATCTTAGCAATTATTGCTCTATCTTCTGCAGGAGCTAATGCTTTAAAGATCAGTTTTTCAGCTGATAATGTAACTCCAACACCCACAGAAAGTATTTTATTTAATCAGGATGGAAATAAGCTTGATCAAAATATTTTAAGTGCACAAGATAAAATATCACCAGCTAATACAAAACCAGAGCCAACTAAAATTCAACCAAAACAATATCGTCAATTTCCCGGGAACCTTTCTGCAGAAGAGTTAATTAATAAAAAAGCTGTGATTGAAACAGATAAGGGAACCATCTCTTTTGAAATTTATCCAGAAAGCACGAAAGCAGCTTCTAATTTTATTTTTTTAGCTAAAGATGGTTTTTATGATGGACTAACATTTCATAGAGTTGTTCCTGGTTTTGTTATTCAGGGAGGTGATCCATTTGGAAATGGTAGTGGTGGACCAGGATATAAATTTGATGACGAACCAGTTAATAAGCAATACTTAAAAGGAATTGTGGCAATGGCAAATTCCGGTCCAAATACCAATGGGTCTCAATTTTTTATTATGTTGGATGATAATCCACAGTTACCTCCCAAATATACAATTTTTGGTATGGTTATCGACGGGCAAAGTATTGTTGATCAAATAAAAGTGGGGGATGTTATGAGGAAAGTGACAATCACTTCGTTGAATAAATAGGCTATTACTCAATATATTGTATATTGACAGCTGTCCTACTCAATATGTTAAGTTAGATAAGCAGTTGCTAAAAATAACTGATTATACAAGATATTGTATAAAGAGATATGAGATGCCCTTTCTGTAGTAATCCTAGTAATCGGGTTTTAGATAAAAGAACGGTTTCAGGTACTGGAGAAATTAGAAGACGAAGAGTTTGCTTACACTGTCAAGGTCGGTTTACCACATACGAGAGGTTGTCAAATTTACAGTTTTTGGTTTTTAAAAGGAGCGGTCATAAAGAACCATATAACCGGGATAAGTTAAAGAACGGGATAGTAAAAGCTTTGGAAAAGCGGCCTGAGTCACAAAACTTAGACGAGCTTGTTTCCAAGCTTGAACGGAAAATCTGGAAAAAAGGTATATCTGAGGTTAATTCTCAATATATTGGTAAGGTAGTGCTGTCAGAATTGAAAAAGATTGATAGTGTTGCATACTTACGCTTTGCCAGTGTTTATCGTCATTTTGAAAATCCTAAAGATTTTGCAAAAGAATTAGAAAGCATGAATTAAAATATAAGCAAAGCTTGAAATTAAGGAATTATAAGCAAAGCTTGAAATTAAGAAATTATAAGCAAAGCTTGCGACTAACGTCTAAAGCAAAGCTTGAATTTTTATAAATAAAAATATGGCAAAAAAACTAAAAAATACTAAATCTAAAGTTTTCGCTCAGCAAGTAAATGTAATACCAAAAAGCGAAAGGCATGTATCTCCTAAGCTAGAGATATCTGCTGTTCCTGAAAATCCAACTTTGATTGAAGGTTTACAGAATAAAATATTTTTAGACAGATATGCCTGGAAAGATGAAAAAGGCAATCCTATGGAAAGTGTGCCAGATCAAATGTGGTCCCGTGTGGCCAGGGCTATTGCTCATGTTGAAAAAACTCCAAAATTACAAAAAGAATGGGAGGAGAAATTCTTTTATGCTTTATCAGACTTTAAGTTTTTACCAGGAGGCAGAATTTTATCTGCAGCAGGAACAGGTTATGAGGTAACTTATTACAATTGTTTTGTTATTCCGTCTCCTCCGGATTCAAGAGGTGGAATTATAGATAACTTAAAAATAATGACAGAGATGTTATCTCGTGCAGGAGGAGTGGGGATTAACTTATCAACCCTTCGTCCAAGTGGTGCAAGGGTACATAAAGTAAACGGGACTTCTTCCGGACCAGTAAACTGGGCAAATCTTTATTCAGTCGCTTGCCATGATGTGATTCAACAGGGTGGTTCAAGAAGAGGAGCATTAATGTTAATGCTGCATGATTGGCATCCTGATATTGAATTATTTATTGAAGCTAAAAAAGATTTAACGCAATTAGCAGGAGCAAACTTATCAGTTTGTTTATCTGATACATTTATGGAAGCGGTAGAAAATGACGCAGATTGGACTCTTCGTTTTCCAGATCATAAACACCCACAATATGATTTGGAATGGGATGGAGATTTAGCTGGGTGGGAAGCCAAAGGCTATCCAGTGGTTGATTATAGAACTGTTAAAGCTAAAGATGTCTGGAATAAGATTTGTCAGTTAGCCTGGGCTTCAGCTGAGCCAGGATTACATTTCCTGGAACGCAGCAATAAACAATCCAACACCTGGTATTTTGAAAAATTAGTTTGCACTAACCCTTGTGGAGAACAGCCTTTGGGTCCCTGGGCAGTTTGTAATTTAGGATCAATTAATTTATCAGCCTTTGTAGAAGATGAAGTGATGAATTACGAAAGCTTGGCAGAGCATGTAGCGATTGCAGTAAGGTTTTTGGATAACGTTATTGATGATAATTATTATTTTTATCCAGAAAATGAAGCAATTCAGAAAAATGTACGCCGAATTGGTTTAGGCACCATGGGATTAGGAGATGCTTTAATTAAAATGAAAGTTAAGTATGGTTCTCCGGAGTCTTTGGAAATTATTGAAAAAATTTATAAGACAGTCAGAGATAATGCTTATCAGGCATCTTCAGATATTGCTTTAGAAAAAGGCTCTTTTCCTAAATTTAATAAAGAAAAGTATTTACAAGGGTACTTTATTAAACAATTACCAGAAAATATTCGTGAAAGTATAGAACATCAAGGAATCAGAAATGCTGTGTTATTAACTCAGGCACCAACCGGAACAACAAGTTTATTAGCTGGTGTTAGTTCCGGAATTGAACCAGTGTTTGATTTTGCTATGAAAAGAAAAGACAGAACTGGTGAAAGTATTATTTATCATCCTCTTTTTAAGGCCTGGAAAGATGAAAATGAGGGAATTGAGATTCCACCAGATTATTTTGCCGGAGCTAATGATTTAACTCCTGATGATCATATTTTAGTTCAGGCTACAGTGCAAAAGTATACTGATGCATCTATCTCTAAAACAGTTAACGCTCAAAATAATCATACAGTAGAAGATGTGCAGAAGCTTTATATGGATGCTTACAAGTTAGGTTGTAAGGGTATAACTTATATGAGAGATGGTTCAAGAGAAGGCGTTTTAACACATATTAACGAGAATTCTAAACAACAAGAATCAACTCAAGTCCAGCCTGTCCACCGTCCTATGGTTTTATCTGGTCGTACTTATGAAATTTTAACTCCTGTAGGAAAAGCTTTTATTACAATTAATCAGGATGAAAATGGGGTACCAATGGAAATCTTTATTACTGTAGGTAAGACAGGTATGCATACGGGAGCAGATGCTGAAGCTTTGGGGAGACTTATTTCCATTGCTTTAAGAGTAGATACAAATAAAAGGTTGGAAGTTGCAGAAAAAATAGTAAATCAGTTAAGAGGAATAGGTGGATCTTCTCATATAGGTTTTGGTAAGGAAAGAGTTATGAGTTTGGCTGATGCAGTAGCAAAAGTTATGGCTGAAGATTTATCTCATAGGTTATCAAATTCAGCTAAGTCTGTTGAAACAATGCCTCTAAATTTGGATTCAGGTAAAACAAATGGGGTTGATCATTCTCAAATGTCAGGTTTACTTCCTTTTGAGGATCATACATCAAAAAGTGGAGATCTTTGTCCTGAATGTGGGCAGGCAACCTTTGTTTTTGAAGAAGGCTGCAAGAAGTGTCACAATTGTGGCCATAGTATGTGTTGATGTGCTAAAATAAGCACATGGGTTTTTTTAAGGTAGCTCATCTTTTAACTCTATTTGTTGCTTATCTTTTGCTTATTTTGCCAAATTTTAAGATTATTCCTTATCCACTTGGTGAGTATACATCGTTAGAATGGGCAGTTTTTGATCAGCTTATTGTTCTTCTGGCATTTATTACTTCAGTAATTGCATTACTAAAAAACAAATATAGTAAAGTTTTAAGCATTTTTCTAATATTTTTATCCCTTATTCCATTTATCTTGGTTTCATTTCTGTTTATAGATGGAGTGTTTTCAGGTAATTATCATTTGGATTATCTTTCTAATAAATATTTTAAATAATTTGATTTGGAAGATTCTTCTGGTCCAGTGGACCATCAGAATGCAAACATATATTCGCAATGACACCTTTCTTTTGCTAGAATTGGCTCATGAATGAAGATCATGGTTTGATTATTGTATATACAGGAGAAGGAAAAGGGAAAACCACTGCAGCACTTGGTATAGTTTTGCGTTCTTTAGGATATGGAAAAAGAGTTTTAATTGTTCAATTTGGAAAGTCTGCCTTTAGTGGTGAGGTTAAAGCTTTAGAGCAATTTGGTGATCAAGTAAAATTAATCCAGGGTGGCAAAGGGTTTGTAGGTATTTTGGGGGATAAAAAACTAATTTCAGAACATAAACAAGCAGCAATTGAGTCTTTTGAGTTATTAAAAAAAGAAATTATGTCTGAAAAGTGGGACCTGGTTATGGCGGACGAGATTATTGGAGCAGTTTCTGGTAATATACTAGATATTAAGTTGGTTTTAGACCTACTTGATCAAAAACCAGAGTTTGTTGATTTAATTCTGACAGGTAGGGGAGCAAGTCAGGAAATCATCGAAAAAGCGGATTTGGTTTCAGAGATAAAATCAATTAAGCATCCATTTGATAAAGGAATTAAGGCTAAGAGGGGTATAGATTTTTAAAATTGACCCCTTGCCAAAAATAAGAACCTTTCGCTTTGCTCAAGAACCTTGCGATTGTCAAGGGTATTGACAATCTTTAGCACTCGTGGTACATTACTGCTAATTCTAAGTTAATTAGAAAAAAATAATGATTACAGATTATTCAACATCACCTATAAAACTACCAGAAAGATTACCTATTGGACCTTTACGAGATACTGTAATGTTTCCTGAAACTACCTTACCAATTGTGTCTGGCAGATCTAAGTCAAAAGCTGCTTTGGATCAAGCCTGGGCAACAGATAGATTGGTAGTATTCGTTACTCAAAAAAATAGTAAAATTGAAGACCCAGAAGCAAAAGACTTATTTCAAGTTGGTACAGTTTGTTTGCTTAAGCGCATGATTAAGAACCCAGAAGGAGACTATACTGTCTCTGCTGAAGGGTTAACAAGAGTTTTCATAAAGAAAATTGCCCAAGCCGGCTCATATTTAGAAGCAGAAGTTGAAGAGATTCCTCAATTATTTGAAAAGAACGAAGAAACTGAAGCTTTAGTCAGAACTGTTCGTGAACAATTTAAAAAATATATTGAACTTGGAGGAAATCCAATGTTTGATCCTTCTGCTATACCTACCTGGACTGCAAATTGGGCAGTTATTATTCAAAATGATGATCCAAACCTTTTGGTTAACTCGATTGCTCAGGCAATTGATTTTAAAGTAATTGATAAACAACAACTATTGGAGATGGTTTCAGCCACAGATAGATTACAACGACTCTCTGAATTACTTGCCAAAGAAGTAAAAATCTTAGAGATCTCACAAAACATTTCATCTAAAACTCAGGAAAGAGTTTCTAAGATGACCCGTGAGGCAATTTTACGAGAGCAAATGAAGAGTATTGAAGAAGAACTTGGTTCCAATGAAGAAAATCAAGAAATCCGTGAATTTGAATTAAAGATCAAAAAGTCTGGTATGCCAAAAGAGGTTCGGGAGAAAGCTATTAAAGAATTAGCTGGTTTAGCTAAAATGTCTTCCTTAAATCCGGAAGCTTCATATAAAAGAAACTATTTGGAATGGTTAACAGATTTACCCTGGAAAGTTACAGATGGTAAAAAAGTTGATCTTAAAAAAGCAGAAGGTGTTTTGGATGAAGATCATTATGGGTTGAAAAAAGTTAAAGAAAGAATTTTAGAATATTTAGCTGTTCATAAGTTGTCTGGTAAAGTTAAAGGTCCAATTCTTTGTTTTGCAGGTCCTCCAGGAACCGGTAAAACCTCTATTGGTAAATCAATTGCCCGTGCTTTAGGCCGTAAATTTGTAAAAGTTTCTTTGGGAGGAATTAGAGATGAAGCTGAAATTAGAGGACACAGAAGAACTTATGTAGGATCTATGCCAGGAAGAATTATACAAGCTGTTAAACAAGCGGGTACCACAAATCCTGTATTTATGCTGGATGAGATAGATAAAATTGGGGCAGATTACCGTGGTGATCCTTCAGCTGCTTTGCTTGAGGCACTTGATCCAGAACAAAATGATGCCTTCTCTGATCATTATTTAGAAGTACCATTTGATTTGTCTAATGTTATGTTTATTACTACAGCCAATATGTTGGATACTATTCCACCAGCTCTTCGGGATAGGTTAGAAATTATCAGATATCCTGGATATACTACGGAAGAAAAATTCCACATTGCTACTAAATTTTTAATTCCTAAGCAGATTGAAAATCATGGTTTAAAAAATAAGCAGATTGATTTTAACCAGGATGCAATTCGAAATATTATTGAAAATTATACAAGAGAAGCTGGAGTTAGAAGTTTAGAAAGAGAAATCTCATCAGTTATTAGAAAAATTGCTCGAAAAATTGCAGAAGGCGATAAAGGAAAGAAATTTGTAATTGATTCTGATCAGATTGTTAAATTACTTGGTCCAGCCAAATTTACACCACAGTTAGCTGAGGTAGAAGATTCAGTTGGTACAAGTACTGGTATGGCATGGACAGAAGCAGGAGGGGATATATTATTTAACGAGGTAACTATAATGCCTGGAAGAGGACAACTACTTTTAACCGGACAATTGGGTGACGTAATGAAAGAATCTGCTCAAGCTGCTATGTCATATGTAAGGTCTCATTGGAAAGAATTAGGGTTAGCAGAAAAGTTTTATCATAAGATTGATATTCATGTTCATGTACCAGAGGGAGCTGTGCCAAAAGACGGACCATCTGCTGGAATTGCTTTAACTACAGCAATAATTTCTGCTTTAACAAAAATCCCAGTTCATAAAGATGTATCAATGACAGGGGAAGTAACTTTAAGAGGAAGAGTACTTGAAATTGGTGGATTAAAGGAAAAAGTATTAGCAGCACACAGAGCAGGAGTAAAAACAATTATTGCTCCAGATGGTAATAAAAAAGATTTGGAAGATATTCCTGAAAATGTTCAAAAAGACTTAAAGTTTGTTTTTGTTAAATGCATGGATGATGTATTGGAGGTTGCTTTAACCAGACTTCCAACGCCGGTATCTTTTAAAATTCCCGTAAAAACTGTTTATCCTGCAGTAGCTTAACTCTAACTAGTTGCAACTTAAGAATTAGGTTACTACAATGCAGCCATGGAAACCCCTGTTGATTACTCTAAAATTATAGAGCGTTTAGATATAAGTATTGATCCTAAGTTTGCAGACGAGGATTTAAAGGTGGGCTTGCGATACTCAACTTTATCCCGATGGATTAAAGATAATGAGATCTACGGGGAAGCATTAAATTATCTGCCAATACTTAGATTATCTGATGTTAAATCTTTGAGTTTACTTACAGCTGTGGATTCTTTTATTCCTTCGCGTCGCATTACGAGTTTTGGTCATACTCGTTATGCGCATAGTTTAGAGGTTGCTTTAGTAAGTGAAGAAATTTTGAAACGAAGCGATTTACCTAAGGCTGAAGTTAAAAAGGGGATAGTTGCGGGTTTAATTCATGATATTGCTACACCTGCACTAGGAAATCCTGTTATGGATATTGACCCTGTAAACTTAAACGAGGAAGACCATTGGCTTGAGGTTGTAGATAATGAAAGAGGTAATAGCTTTTTTAATAGGCATAAATTAGCAAAAAGTGAACTGGATGCGATCATTCATAATAAGGGTCATTTAGGGAAAGTTTTAGATATTGCTGACCGTATTGTTTATGTAGGTGATGATGCACATGCTTTATTTGGGCAAGTTAAATACTATCAGGAGTCTAGGGAGGTCGATAAACATTTAGAGGGAATTTATATGCTTTTGCGGGAAGATCCAGAAGTTTGTGATGTTTATCAAGATGTTTGTGTCAATCTAGAAAAAGGCGAGGTGTCTTTTCAAGATCCCGAAAGGCTTTACCGTTTTTTAAAACTACGTGCTTTGCTTACAAAAAAGATTTATCAACACCCTTTAAATCAAGCGCGCGACAGACTTGCATCTATTCTTATTACTCCATTTTATACTGCTGAAAGAAATGCCTCTTCAGACAAATTAACACCAGCCAGGCTCAGGAGGATGACTGATAATGATCTAATAGCCTATCTAAATAAAGTGTATATGGGTAGCATCAACTATCTATTAAATGATGTTTCTTTTTCATTTGTTGATACTAGTTTATGGCCAGCAAGGTTCCAAGAATTTACATCTTTAAAAGATGCTGGAAAGTTTATGAATGAAGTTCACCAACAAAAGAATTTAGTTGCTTTAGGAGATATAAAGGTTGTTAATGGTTTTAATACAGCTACATCTTATTTGGTAAAAGAAGGTGCTGGAAAGACTAGACCTTATTTTTTGGTTGACCCTCAGGGGGCAGAGGAGATAGGAGAAATAGAAAAGTCTAGTCATGGAATTTATGTTTTATATGTTAATTTGGAAGAACATTCACCAATTAATGAGATATTAAAAAGAAAAAGAGAGATGTTTGGAGGCTATCCTAATTTAATTTGATCCTTGACTAATTAGCCTCACCCATAGTAAATTAAGGGTCATGGATCTGATTTTAAACAATATGAACCTGCTTATTTGGGGCTGTTCTGGCGCCGCTTTACTTTATGGATTAATTTTAAGTATTTGGATTTTAAAACTTCCGGATGGTGACGAGAAGATGAAAGAGATCGCTTCAGCCATTCAAGAAGGTGCAGCAGCATATTTAATGAAACAATACACAACTGTTTCAATAGTGGCTGTTGTTATAACTGCTGCAATTTACTTTTTCTTGGGACTTCCTTCTGCAATTGGTTTTCTTATTGGGGCAATTTTTTCAGCATTGGCTGGATATATTGGTATGAATGTGGCTGTTCGAGCAAACATCAGATGTGCAGAAGCTGCAAAATCTGGTTTATCTCAAGCCTTTGATGTAGCTTACAAAGGTGGAGCAGTAACTGGATTTTTAGTAGTAGGACTTGCTTTGGCTGCAGTATATGGTTTTTATCAAAACACCGGAGACCTTAAAGCATTAATTTCACTTGGTTTTGGAGGATCTCTAATTTCTGTTTTTGCTAGGTTAGGTGGAGGAATTTTCACTAAAGGAGCAGATGTTGGAACTGACATGGTTGGTAAAATCGAAGCTGGAATTCCAGAGGATGATCCTCGAAATCCAGGCGTTATTGCTGATTTAGTTGGTGATAATGTTGGAGATGATGCTGGTATGGCAGCAGATATTTTTGAAACATATGTTGTTACAGCTATTGCAGCACTTCTTCTGGGAGATTTATTAATTCCAGGATTTCAAAATGCTATTTATTTCCCACTCGCAATTTTATCAGTTGCTATTTTAACCTCAATTATTGGTAGTTTGTTTGTTAAATTAAGTGGTAAAAGAATTATGGGTGCTTTATATCAGGGATTAATTGTGACTGTTGTTTTATCTATTATTGCTTTTTACCCAATTACTACTATATTAATGGCTGATAATGGTTTGTACTCTACTCTTAATTTGTACCTTGCTTCTTTAGTTGGGATCTTAGTTACTGCTGGAATGTTTGTGATTGTTGAATATTACACTGGAACCAAATATAGTCCAGTTAAACTTTTAGCAGCAGCTTCTGGCACAGGACATGGTACAAATGTAATTGCTGGTTTAGCTTTATCTATGAAATCTACATTTGCTCCAATATTATTAATTTCAATCGCAATCTTCTTAAGTTATGGATTAGCCGGACTTTATGGTATTGCTGTTGCAGCAGTTGCTATGTTGTCTATGGCAGGTATTGTGGTTGCAATAGATGCTTTTGGTCCTATTACTGATAATGCTGGAGGGATTGCAGAAATGGCAGGTCTTCCAGAAAAAGTTAGAAATAACACAGATCCTTTAGATGCTGTTGGAAATACCACCAAAGCTGTTACCAAAGGATACGCTATTGCTTCAGCAGGACTCGCAGCATTAGTTTTGTTCTCTTCTTATGCACAAGAATTTGCAAACCTTGGAAATAATTTAACTTTCGCACTAGATGATCCTAGAGTAGTAATAGGTTTGTTTATTGGTGGAGCAATGCCATATCTTTTTGGTTCACTTGCAATGGAAGCAGTAGGAGTTGCAGGTGGGGCAGTGGTCACAGAAGTCAGACGTCAATTTAAATCCATTAAGGGAATAATGGAAGGTAAAGCAAAGCCGGATTATGCAGCCTGTGTCTCAATTGTGACAGCAACAGCTCAAAAACAAATGATTGTTCCAGCCTTAATTCCGGTACTAGCTCCATTTATAATTGGTAAACTCTTAGGACCAGTTGCTTTGGGAGGATTCTTGATGGGAACTATTATTACAGGATTATTTGTGGCTCTTTCTATGACCACAGGAGGTGCTGCTTGGGATAATGCTAAAAAGTATATTGAATTAGGTAATCTAGGTGGTAAAGGTTCTCCGGCCCATCAAGCAGCAGTTACAGGAGATACTGTAGGTGATCCTTATAAAGATACAGCAGGACCAGCTATTAACCCAATGATTAAAGTTGCAAATATTGTAGCTCTTCTGCTTGTGCCTTTCTTAATGTAGTTTTTATGGAGATTTATAAACCTCTAGATGAGCCTTGCGATTTATGCAAGAATTGGCGTCCAGTTACGGAAGTGTGCCCAGGTATTGTTGATCGAATTCCAGATATAACAGGGCATATGTGTTCCCAGAATATATTAAATAGGCAGTTTTGTAGTTGGAGTATTATTTCACGTTTTGAACCTTTAGAGGAAATAACATTTGAGCAACTTAAAGGTCATTTAACAGATGATGTAATTGAAGGTGTCAAGAAGGGTATTACTGAAAACAGACGCATTAACAATCCTCTCAAAGTTATATTTGGGCAATAATAAGTTCTCTATTCTTTAATTTGCTTGGGGTTTGCGTGCTAAGATATTTTTAACTTCCTGAGCTATTTGATCCGGGGTGTATGAAGCCTTAATAAAATACCCTTGTGCACCTAATGTAAAAGCCTCTTTTATAACTTCATCTTGTCCTAAGTTGGTAAGCAATATTACCAATATGTCTTTTGTTTCAGGAGATTGTTTTAATTGTTTAAGGATCTCTAGTCCATTCAAATCGGGCAACATTACGTCAAGCAGGATAATATCGTATTTTGTATGTTTGGTAGATTCTATACCGTCTTTACCATTGCCAAAGCCTACCACAGAAATACCAGATTTTTCCAACTGTCTTTTATAGATATCACGGATGAATTGTTCGTCCTCAATAATAAGTGCTTTTGGTTGCATAATTAATCCAAGTCTAACTCTTTAAGATCCATTTGAAAAGATGGATCTTCTAGGAATGGTTTAATTTTTTCAATTAATTGATATGGTGTCATACTCATTTTTAGTAAGTATCCTTGTGCCCCAAGATCAAAAGCTTGTTTAACTACATCTTTTTGACCTAAATTAGTTACCAAAATTATGGGAATATTTTTAGTATCAGGATTTTCTTTTAACTTTTTTAAAACTTTAATACCATCAAGTTTTGGTAACATTATATCCAGCAATATTAAATTAAATGATTTATCAGCCAGGCGTACTCCTTCTTCTCCATCTGAGGCCAAAATCACTTCGAAATCATTATCTTTTAATATCTTCATATATAGTTGATTAATAAAGTAATCGTCTTCAATTAACAGGATTTTTTTATTCATAGTTTTAATTAGAAGGTTCGATTGGAAGTGAAAAGCTGAATGTTGATCCTTTTCCGGCTTCTGAATCAACCCATATTTTTCCATGATGCATTAAAGTAATTTCTTTAGAGATATATAACCCAAGTCCGGTACCTTTAGATCCTTGTTCCAGTTTGCCGGAGACCCGGAAAAACTTGGTAAATAAATGTGGGATAGCTTCTTTGGGTATACCTTCACCTGTATCAGCAACACTGGTAATAACTGAATCTTTATCAGGTGATAACTTTATAGAAACCTTAATTTTTCCTCCTGGTGGAGTATAAGCAATGGCATTAGAAAGTAAATTAGAAATAACCTCAACTATTCTTAATTTATCAAGCATTAATTTAGGAATTGGAGATGTGGGTTTAATAAGAGTATATTCTAAGTTCTTTTCTTTGGCTCTTTCTGCAAATTGATCAAAAGTCTGCTTAACTATTTCTACCCAGTCTGTTGATACAGTGCTGACATTAAAAATTCCTCTTTCTATTTTTGAAACGTTTAGTAGGTTTTCAACTAAATCTAATAATTGTTCTGTTGAGATGCTAATTCTGGTTAAGAATGTATTTTGATCATCTGTAAATTTACCCTTATTTTCACTCATAAAAACTGATAAATATCCTTTGATAGAAGTTAAGGGGGTACGAAGCTCATGAGCTGCCATTGAAACAAAATCTAACTTCATTGCTTCAAAACTTTTTAATTCTGTTATATCGTGCAAGGTTATAATGCATCCCAAATCTGCTTTATCTCCACCTTTAATTTGATTTGAAATAAGGTTTACTACTCCTTGTTTATTTTTAAATGACATAAATTTAACTTCATCTTTTTTAAATGTTGGAACGTCACTTGTCTTATCTGTTGTAATAAATTGAGTAAGTGGTATTTCAATATTATCCTGATACAATTTTAAGATTTGAGTAATTGATTGGTTTTGTACTTCCTGAAAAGTTGCGCCAGTTAATTTTTCTGCGGCAGGATTAAATAAAATAATTTTTCCATTAGAATCTAAAGCTATGACGGGGTCTGAAATTGCAGATAAAATTAATGCCAGCTTATTGCTGGTATCACATAGTTCTGCTTTTTCATTAGTTTGTTCTGCTGTTTTTTTATCTGTAGCTGGAACAGTTTTTGAAGAGTTTTTAAAAAGTAATTTGCCAAAATTAAACATAAAGTATTTATTTATCTTAGCATAAGTATGCTATTTGTTAATATAGAGAGCTCCTTTTACATACTCTGCAATTTGTTCAGGAGTATGGTCTGGTTTAACAAGGTAGCCGCTTATATGTAATTTATATGCTTCCTCTATGACTTGATCGTCTGCACATTCAGTTAGAATTACCATTGGTGCTTTGTTATCCGGAAAATGATTTCTAATTGTTTTAATAAAATTTAACCCATGCATATCAGGCAACATAATGTTTAATAAAATTAAGTTATAAGTATCTTCATTTAGTTTTTTTATTCCTTCAATTCCTCCTTTGGCGTGATGCACCTGAAAACCTTTTGATGACAATGACTCTTCATATTTTCTGGCATCTTCCACATTATTTTCAATAATTAAAATCTTCATTTAGTAAATATCGTCCTTTTTTATTCTTGTTTTCATAATTAACTCAAAAATTTCTATGAGAGTTATTGAAATTAGGGATGAAATAATTGCAATTAATATTCCGTTGGTATTAAGCTCGGAAAATAAAAATAAATTTCTTAGTCCTGGAATTAAAATCGTCGCTAATAAAAGAGTGATAGTTCCTAGTGTAATAAGCTTTATGGATTTGGTAGCGCTAATAAAACTATGTAAGATATTTTTTGGTCCGTTAATGTTAGCAAACATAGCTCCAATATTTGATAAGATTAAACAGACAAAAGTTATAGTTCTAGTGGCACTATCTGTAAATCCAAGGTACCTGGTAAAGAAGATTACTCCCAGACAAATAGATAGAATTATTCCTCCCTGTATTATTGAATAATATAATGTTTTATTATCAAGAAAGGGTAGATTAAGTCTTCTTGGGTGTTTTAACATTGTATCTTTATCTGCTTCTGTTGTTTCAAAAGCTATAGCAGAAGAGGGGTCTATAAATAATTCCAGGAAAACTATGTGTAAGGGAAATAATATTAATGGTAAATGAAACAAGGGAGGGATTAAGGCAATTCCGGCAATTGGTACATGAATGGCTAGTGTATACATTACAGCTCTTTTAATATTGGTATAAATCCTTCTGCCAAGTGAAATAGCTTCAACTAAGGAAGAAAAATCTCCATTTAATAAAACTAGTGAGGCTGATTCTTTAGCTACATCAGTACTTCTTTGTCCCAGGGCAATTCCAATATGGGAAGCAGCTAGTGCTGGAGCATCATTTATACCATCTCCGGTCATAGCAACAATTTCACCATTAGCTTTTAAAGCATTAACTATACGTAGTTTTTCCTCCGGGATAATTCTGGCAAATATACAGCTTGTAGCAACAACTTTTTGTAGCTCTGTATCAGACATCTTTGAAACTTCTTGACCGGTTACAACATCCTGTATATTCTCCAGCCCAATTTTATGTGCCACAAACTTTGCAGTTTCCGGATAATCTCCGGTTACCATTATTACCTTAATTCCAGCCTTGTGACAAACTTGTATAGCAGCTGGAACAGTTGGTCTTACCGGGTCAACCAAGCCAATAAGACCTAAAAATTTGTAATTAATTTCGTTTTGGGTTTTTGGTAAACTTGTACCTTCTGCTTTAGCAACAGCCAGAACTTTTAGACCTGTTGATGCCATCTCAGAGACCTGGAATATAAACTTTCTTTCATCTGTCTTTGATAATTTACATAATTTAATAATAGTTTCCGGTGCGCCTTTGGCAGAAAAAATATAATTTTTTGAGCCTTCTAGTTGCCAGACATTTGTTATAGCCATAATTTCTTTAGAGAATGTATATTCTTTGATTAGTTCTTTATTTTCTATAATCTTTATATCCTGGTTTTTTGCTTTTTCTAGGATTGCAATTTCTACTGGATCAAAAGTATTTTTGCGGGAAGCAGAAACTGCATATTCAAGAAGTTCTTGTTCTGAAGTATTCTCTTGATGAAAGAGTTCTGCAACAGACATCTTATTAAAAGTAACAGTGCCTGTTTTATCAACACAAAGTACAGTTGTTGCTCCCAGAGTCTCTATGGCTGGAATATCTTTAGTTAAAACTCCTTTTTTTGAAATTCTCCAGGCTCCAAGTGCTAAAAATACTGTCATAATTACTACGAATTCTTCTGGTAAGATAGATAAACTTAAAGTAATACCTGCAAGAAATCCTTCCATCCAATTGTTTCTAATAACACCATAAATAATTACTACGACTAAACACAAAATTCCTCCTAATAAGGCTAATTTATAAATAAACTTGTTTGTTTCTTCTTGTAAGTGAGATTTTGTGCGCTTAATTTGAGATAAGGCTTTGCCTATTTTTCCAATTTCACTCTTAGGTCCTGTAAATATCACTTTGGCATAACAATGTCCTGTGGTGATAAGTGTTCCACTATATAAAAAAGGCAGATTTGGGCCACCAGGTCTTCTAATTGGGGTGATACTATTCCATACTGTCTTTGAAACAGCCAAAGATTCACCGGTTAAAATAGATTCATCAACAGTCAAATTATTTGCATCTAATATTGCTGCATCTGCCGGAATCCTTTCACCTTCTGATAAAACTAAAATATCTTCCGGAACAATTTCTCTAGCTGGAATTGTCTTAATAATGCCTTCCCGGATTACCTTTGCCATTGGTTCTGATAACTCCTTTAAAGCAGCTAGTGCTTTTTCTGTTTTTTGGTTTTGATAAAAAGAAATAGCAACAATAATACAAATACTTCCAGATAAAGCTAAGGCTTCTTTAAAATCACCAAGAAAAAAGTATAAGGCAACAGAAATAATTAACAGTATAAACATGGGTTCCTTTAAGGTGGAAATAAGGATAGAAAAAAACCCTTTCTTTTTATCCTGAGGTAAAGAGTTAAACCCTTCTATCTCTAGCTTTTTTGCAGCCTCAGCTTCTGTTAAACCAATAAATTTTTCACTCATAAAGATATATACTTTTATTAGTGTAACATGGCTGATTTAAAGAGGGTAAGAAGCTTGTTTCTGTAGTGTACCCCAAGAGCATTCACTACTTCATAGTAGCGCGCCCTAAAGGCACTCACCACTACGTTGGTAGCGCGTACGGGAGTAGGGCTACCTCCCGACGTACGTCGGGACGATCCTGTCCCGATTAGAATCGGGATTGAACCTGCTTAGCTCTGCGAGATGCGCATGCTTCTTGCCCAAATACGGCAAAAAACAAAAAATCCCCCACAGGGGGTATTTTGTTTTTGTAGCGCGTACGGGAGTTGAACCCGTGATTTTCGGAATGAGAATCCGACGTCCTGGACCACTAGACGAACGCGCCATATTTCTGATTTGCGTTCATCTGCGAGTGCAAAAGCCCTCTAATGACGAACACATTCTATGTATATGCGTTCATCTGCGAGTGCAAAAGCCCTCTAATGACGAACGCGCTGAGCAAGTGAATTTTATCAAAAAAGTATCCTTAAAGCTACATTTTTATATAAAATATCTGTATTGCAAAAATAATAAATATGATCTAAAATTTACCCAATCTATTTCTTTTTATGGCTAAATTGGACAGGTCAGCCAAGATATCTAAAAAAGTTTACTTAACCCCCCAAGGTCTTCAAGACGCGAAAATTGAATTGGATTATCTTAAGAATGAAAAGAGGGCTCAGGTTGCAGAAAGAATTCAGGGAGCCAGGGATTTTGGTGATGTGTCAGAAAATTCAGAGTATGATTCAGCATTGGAAGAACAAACTTTAGTGGAAAATAGGATTGCATATTTAGAGGATGCGATTGGGAACGCTCAGCTAATTGAAGGGGCTTTAAGCTGTGAGACTGTGGTTATAGGATCAGTAGTTAAGGTAAGAATGGATGATGGTGTGGATGAATATACTATTGTGGGAAAAGTAGAAGCAAATCCTTCCAAGAAGAAAATATCAAATGAATCTCCTGTAGGATCAGCTTTATTGGGAGCTAAAATAGGGGAAGAAGTAGTTATTTGTACTCCAGACTCAAGTTATAAAGCTAAGGTACTCCAAATTAAATAAAGCATAAATCCCCTTAACTCTTCCTAAATTAGCCAAATTTAGGTATACTTTACCCATGTTCTGGGCCGATAGAGTAGCTAAAGAAATAATAAATAGTGAAAAATATAAACCATATAAGGTGGATGAAATGTTTACACCTTCTGGTTTTATGCATATTGGGAATTTAAGGGGTTCACTTGTACATGATTTAATGTACAAGGCTTTAAGAGATGCTGGAGAAAGTCCAGTTTTTACTTATGTACTTAATGATTTTGATCCTATAGATGGCTTACCAGATGATTTACAGGAATTTAGTAAATATTTAGGTGTTCCTTTAAGAAATGTTCCCTGGAAAGATAAAGAGTATGAAAGCTTTGCTGATTATTTTGCTTCAGACATGAAAAATACTCTAAAAAAGTTTGGGGTTGATCCTCAATTTTTATCTTCGTGGGATATGTATCATGAAGGTAAATTTAATGAAGAGATAAAAGCTGCATTAGATAATGCTGTGGAGATTCAAAATATATATCATGAAGTTTCAGGTAGTCAGAAAAAAGCGCAGGGATGGTATCCATTACAAGTAATTTGTCCAAATTGCGGAAAATTAGGTACCACCAGGGTTTACGAATGGGATGGAGAAACAGTGGCCTTTAAATGTGAGCCACATATGGTGAAATGGGCAGAAGGCTGTGATTATGAAGGTAGAATTAGCCCCTTTAATGGTAATGGAAAATTGCCTTGGAAAGTAGATTGGCCGGCCCATTGGAAGGTTATTGGGGTGACTATAGAAGGAGCAGGTAAGGATCATTCTGTGGCAGGTTCATCAAGAGATGTTGCAAGAGAACTATGTAAACGAGTATTTAAGATTGAAGAACCATTTAATATACCTTATGAATTCTTTACTATTGGTGGCAAAAAAATGTCTTCCTCAAAAGGGGTAGGGTTAAAAGCACATGATTTATTTGATCTTTTACCAGCTGAGGTAGGGAGATTCCTTTATTGCAGAACTGAGTATAAGCAAGAAGTTAATTTTGATCCATTTGAAACAATGGCTATCCCGGATTTATTTGATGAATATGATAGATGTTATCAACACTATATAGATGGTACTGATGAAAACTTTGGTAGAGCTTTTGAACTTTCCCAAATAAATAAATTACCTGTTAAAGAAAAAACATTCTTACCCAGATTTATTGATGTTGCTAATTATATACAACAACCCAGGATTGATATTTACCAAGTATTTGGTGAAATAAAAGGAGAATCTTTAAATGAAGTTGAACGAGATATTTTAGAAGAAAGAATTAAGTATGCTAAGGTTTGGTTAGATGGTTATGCACCAGATAAATATAAGTTTCAAATGACTAATACTGTTTCAAAAATAGCAGAGAGCTTAACTGAAGATCAAAAAGAATATTTAAAAAAAATAATACCTTTAATCAAACAAGAGATATCAGCAGAAGATTTACAGCTTAAACTTTATGAATTATCAAAAGAGAGGGGATTAGAAGCTAAAAAGGCTTTTGGAGCAATATATATGGCATTAATTGGAAAAGAATCAGGTCCAAAAGCAGGATGGTTATTACAACAATATCCAAGTGATAAAATTGCAGAAAGAATAGAAGAGGTAACAAGATGATAAATAGAGAAGAGGGTTTGAAAATTTTGGAAGAAAAAGTTTCTAACAAAAATATTATCAAACATATGCTAGCAACAGAAGCCATGATGAAAGCATTAGCAAAAAAGTTTGAGTCAGACAAGCAGGAAGAGTGGGGGATGGCAGGACTTTTACATGATGGAGATTATAGTGAAGAAGTGCCTGTTGAAAAGCAAGGAATTCAAATTAGTGAATGGTTGGATGAAAAAGGATTTGAAATCCCTGAAACTGTTAAACATGCAATGGCTGCTCATAATATGGCAAATACAGGGGTCAAGCCTGAATCAAAAATGGATTGGGCTCTTTTTTGTGGAGACTCATTAACTGGTTTAATTGTAGCTTCTGCTTTAGTTCTACCAGAAAGAAAATTGGTAAATTTAACTGTTGAATCTATTATGAAGCGTTATAAAGAACCAAAATTTGCTGCAGGTACCAGAAGAGAAGAAATAAAGATGTGTGAGGATCACTTAGGGATTTCCTTGGAAGAATTTGTTAGAATTACTTTGCAAGCCATGCAAGAAGTGCATGAAAGGATTGGACTTTAAATGTTAGACATTAATTTAATTAGGGAAAATAGTGAAAAAGTTAAAAAGGGCATAGCTAATAAAGGTTGTCCTGAGGTTTTAGTGGATAAAGTTTTGGATTTAGACAAACAAAGAAGAGAACTAATCCAAAAAGTTGATGAACTACGAGCAGACAGTAATAAAGCAGCTAGTGAACGTGATATAGAAAAAGGAAGACAGCTTAAAGAAGAATTACAAAAAATAGATCCAGAACTGGAAAAAATTAAAGCAGAATTTGAAGAAGTCTTAATGCAACTTCCAAATCTACCAGCAGATAATACTCCAATAGGTAAAAATGAATCCGAAAATAAAGTAATGAGACAGGTTGGAACTCCTGCAAAATTTAACTTTGAACCAAAAGATCATTTTACTTTAGGACAAAACTTAAAGATTATAGATTTTGAAAGTGGAGCAAAAGTAACCGGATCTCAATTCTATTTTTTATATAACGAAGGAGTTATGTTGGAATTGGCACTTATCCAATATGCTATGAGTTTATTATCCAAAGAAGGGTTTATTCCTGTTATAACTCCAGATTTAGCTAAATCAAGATTTTATTTAGGTACAGGCTATGCTCCAAAAGGTGATGAAGCTCAAACTTATACAATTAATGATGAGGATTTAGGGTTAATTGCTACAGCAGAGGTAACTTTAGCAGGAAAACATGCTGATGAAATATTTGCAGAAGATCAACTTCCTATAAAATATATTGGATATTCACATTGTTTCCGAAAAGAAGCTGGAGCTTATGGAAAATATTCTAAAGGATTATACAGAGTACATCAATTTACTAAAGCAGAAATGTTTATTTATTGTACACCAGAAACTTCAGTTAAAATGCATGAATACTTACTATCTTTAGAAGAAAAAATTTATCAGGAATTAGGAATTCCTTATCAAGTTTTGGAGATGTGTACAGGAGATTTGGGAGCAATGGCAGCCAGTAAATTTGATATAGAAGCCTGGATGCCAGGAAGACAAGAATATGGAGAAGTAACATCTACCTCGAATTGTACAGATTACCAGGCAAGAAATTTAAATATTAAATTTAAACATGAAGGAAAAACTGAGTTTGTACATATGATTAATGGGACTGCTATAGCAACCTCCAGATGTATTATTGCTATCCTAGAAAATTTTCAACAAGAAGATGGTTCGGTTCTTATTCCTGAAGTTTTGCAAAAATATACTGGCTTCGACAGAATAATCCCTAAAAAATAAATTTATTATAAAAAAATACACCCTTTTAAGGGGGTGTATTTTTATTCTCTACTTACTAGAAATAGAGAAGAAGTTTCCTATCAACCTTGTTTATGCAACTGGTTGAGTTGGATCTGCGCTTTCTGCAGCTGGTGCGTCTGAAACTGGAGCTTCAGGAGCAACAGGTGCTTCATCTCCTCCCATTACAGGTTCAGGTGTTTGGACTGGCTCTGTTACAGGAGCGTCTGAAGCTGGTGCATCTCCCATAGGAGGCACTGCTGCTGTTTGATCATCTCCTACTACAGGAGTTACTGCTGTTGGATCATCTTGTGGATTCATATTCTCACCTCCTTTTCTATGTGTCTATTGTCTCTGAGATCAGAAATTAAATCAATAGCTTTGTTTAAGCTCTTCCAATACTGTGATAAATAAAACCTAACTTCCTAACTTCTTGTGGATCATAAATATTTCTTCCATCAAAAATAATTGGCTTTTTCATAAGCCTTTTTATTTCCTCTAAATCCAGTTCTTTAAACTCGTTCCATTCTGTGATTAATAAAGCAGCTGAAGCATCTGTAACTGCTAAGTAGGGAGTTTCTTCGTATTGGATTTTATCTCCAAAAAGTTTTTTTACATTTTCCATTGCTTCTGGATCATAAACTTTAATTTTTGCTCCTTTATTAAGTAACATTTCTATAATCTTTATAGAAGGAGCCTCTCTAATATCATCTGTATTAGGTTTAAATGCCAGCCCTAAAATAGCTACTGTTTCATTTTTAATATTGCCAAGTTCTCTTATTACTTTATCAAAAAGTTTTTTAGGCTGATTATTATTAATTTCTTCAACAGCTTTTAATAACTTAAAATCTATTTTTTCTTTTTCTGCAATTTTTATGAAAGCTGAAATATCTTTTGGAAAACAAGAACCACCATAACCTACTCCTGGATATAAAAATGCTCTACCCAGTCTTTTATCAAGACCTACACCTTTTAATACTGATTCCACATCAGCACCAGTACTCTCACATAAATTGGCAATTGCATTAGCAAAGGATATTTTTGTTGCAAGTAAACTATTAGCTGCGTATTTTGTCATTTGAGCAGATGTTAAATCACAAATAATTCTTTGTCCGTTAAAATGTTCATAAAGTTTTAATAATATATCAGCTGCCTTTTTACTATTAGTACCAATTATCACCCGGTCTGGTGTTTTGGTGTCTTCAACGGCTGAACCTTCTCTTAAGAATTCTGGACAGGAAGCAAACTCAAATTCAGCGTCACTATTTTTTTTGATTACAGATTCAAGTTCTTTTTCAACTCCGATTGGGACAGTACTTTTAATAGCTATTAGAGTATAGTCTTTTAAATATTTAGCTGTGCTTTCTGTTGCCTGGTACAAATACTCAAGGTTTGGTTCACCATTATTTTTTGGTGGAGTTCCAACACAAATAAAGACAACTTGTGAATTAGGAACTGATTGTTCATAAGAAGTTGTAAAAATTAACCTGCCTTTATTTAAATTCTTTTTTACTAATTCTTGTAAACCTGGTTCAAAAAAAGGAATTTCTCCCTGAATTAATTTTTCAATTTTTGATTCATCCACATCAACACAACATACTTTGTGTCCGAGGTCTGCAAAGACTGCCCCTGTTACTAGACCAACATAACCTGTTCCTATAACTGAAATATTCATAATCTAATGAATCATATTGTAATAATTGAGGTCTTGTCAACCTTAGTTCCAGTGTCTATCATAATGTGTACATGATGACTAAAAAGATTTTAGTAACAGGAGCCGGGGGTTATATTGGATCCATCACCACAGATTTATTGTTACAAAGAGGATTTAACGTTGTTGCAGTTGATAATTTTTCCAAAGGGTATAAATCTCCTTTAGTTTATCTTCAAAATAAATATGGTAAAAATAAGCTAATTTGGTATCAAAAAGATTTAATTAAAGATAATTTAGAAGATATTTTTAAGAAAGAGAAAATAGAGTTAATAATTCATTTTGCAGCTTTGTGTAATGTGGGAGAGTCTTGGGATAATCCAGAATTATATTTTGGTAATAATGTTGTGGGATTACAAAAATTAGCAGAAGCTGCAATTAAGGCTAAAGTGGATAAAATAATTTTTTCCTCAACTTGTGCAGTTTATGGAGATGCCAAGTACTTACCAATAGATGAAGATCACCCTTTAGCTAACCCCTCCAGCCCATATGGAGCAACCAAAAAGATGTGTGAGGAAATACTTAATTGGTACTCTAAAACCGGAGCAATGAAGTATGTATTTTTAAGATACTTTAATGTAACAGGAGCTACTGCTGATGGTTCTTTGGGTGACTCCAAGAATCCATCTTTTCATCTAATACAGAATGCTGTCAGAGGGGCTTTAGGATTAGCTCCTTTTGAATTAAACTATGCTTCAGTTAACACTCCTGATGGTTCACCTATTCGTGATTATGTTAATGTGGTTGACTTAGCAGAAGCACATATTAAAGCTGCAGATTATTTATTAAAAGATGATAGTGAAAGTAATATATTTAATTTGGGAACAGGGGCTGGTAATTCAGTATTAGAAATTGTTAGTCTTGTTAAAGAAAAAACAGGTGTGGATTTTGAAGTTAATCCTGCCAAAGACAGAAGAAAAGGGGAGGCAGATAAAATGATAGCAGACATTACAAAAATTGGAAAAGTTTTAGACTGGAAGCCAACACATACTTTAGAGCAAAGCATTGAGTCATTGATTAAGTGGTATAAAAAATATCCCAAGGGTTGGAATAATTAATTAGTAAAACCCCACAGTGGTAGTAGCTGCCTATCTTTATCAGTACAAATATTTTTATTAGAAATATTATTATGAGGTAAAATAACCCCAAACATTCCAAATTTTACTGATACTTCTTTTTCTGAAATAGTCCAAGGGGTAACAATATCATATACAGGGACATCTCCTCCCGGAGTAACAAGGTTTAAACCATTATGCCAAAAAAGATATCTAAAACCATTCGGAAAGCCCTTATTTCCTTCAATATAATTAATGCCAATACAAGGATAATTATTTAATAAGGCATCATTTCTTATATATTCAATAGTTAATCTTTTTTGTAGATATCCACCTGGGTCATCTGGTCTATTAATAAGCCATGAAGTTACGATCAATAGATATATACCACAAATGACTAAAGCAAGTGGAAGCTTTTTAAAGATACTGTTAATTTTGAATAGGAAAATAGATAAAACTAAAATGAAAATGATAAATAAATTATTTAAATAATATTCAGAGATAGACCGTTTAGAAAGAAATTGGCTTAGTAATGTAATACCCATCCAGGAAATTAAAATGATTGTTTGATTGCGAGTAAGCACCTTAATATAACCTGAGTATAAAATATAAATTAGTAAAATAATTGGCAAAAGAACAGTAACATTAAGAGAAAGATTTAAGGCGTTATTGTTTAAAACAAACATACCGGATAAAGATTTCCCTGTAGCATCAAATGTTTTAATTAATCGTTCAAATCCTTTTACGTCTCCCCTATCTTCTTGAGTTGCATTAAGTAAGCCTTTAACTTGTTGAAAATTATGTCTTACTTCAAAAGTGACTAATGGTAAAAGTAAAGAAAATAGAATAAGGCCAGAAATAATTATGTCTTTTAAACTTACTTTAATTTCTCTATTTTCTTTAGGGGAAAGCAAAAAACTTAGTGGTAAAAGTGCTAAGAGAGGTATAAAAGCAATGTGTACATGCCAAATAAGACCCAACAATATTGAAAGTGGAATTAATGTTTTAATCTTTCCTTTTAATAGGGAAAATAATATATAAAGATACCAGGTAGTCCATAAAATTGTGGGTTGAGTAGGAACAACCCAACGGTCTAAGAAAACAATTCCAGGTGAGACTGCATAAATAAATGCTCCAACTAAACCAATTGTTTTATTAAAGAATTTAGAAAAAACAAAATATATACTAAAAATTGTTAACAGACTAAAAATTGTGGTAGGTATATTTGCACTCATAGGATCCATGTTAAATAGTGCAAAACAGATTGCTATTAGATAATAAAAAATAGGGCCTATAAAGACACCGTTAACACTAGTTTCCTGGCCAATTAATCTGAAGTGGTGATCTGCAACAATATCTTTTGCAACCCAGGCAAAAAGGTCTTGGTCGTGACCAAATGGATAAAAAATCTCTAGTTTATAAATTCTAAAAAATAACCCCAATAAAAGAATGAATATAAGTAATGCTGTGGAGAGAGAGAAATGGTCTTTTAATATCTTCATTTACATATAATTCTATCTGAAAGTTAAAGGATCTAAAAGGTCTGGATTAGTAGGTACCTTTATTTCTTCTGTATTTAAATAATATTTTTCAACCTGAATAAAATCCCAACGGAATGTTTGATTCGGGTTACGGTCAATTTTAATATCACTAATCCTCCATGCAAAACTATTAAGTTCTGGCCTGTCTTTAGCCGGAGCTACTTCAATTAGATAAGTAAGAGACTTTTTGGTAGAGGGAAAAGAATGTATTTGTGGATAAAGTTTTTGAGCATAAATCATAGCATATCTTTGTTGATAGCCTAATCGATCAGGGGAATAATTGTAAAATCCAAAATCCTGGGAAGCATCCTGATAAATATTTTTAGCAACTTCTAAGTTGAAAGCCCAGCTATGAGGTCCTCTTTTATTTATGTTTAAGTCAAATGAACGAATAGCCGCTATTCCTGTATAAAAATTAATTATGTAAAGAACTAAAAATCCGGTAAAAAATATCTTTTTATTCATGTACTTAGAAAATGAACAAAATATAATGATGGTTAGCGGGATAAAGGGCCAAAAGTAGTTACCAATTTCACCGCTATACCCTAAAGATATAATCCAAAAACTACTTAAAAGATAAAAAAATATTTGATATACTCCCCTTTCAAATGCTTGGCTTTTTCTAAAAGAGATAATCGAACCAACTATAAATAAAATTGTAAATATTCCTGTAAAAATATTTTTACCTGGGGATAACATATCAAAGAAATTAAAAACAAATGCATTTAGACGGCTTAAAAGTAGGTCAATAATATTTAGCTTGTCTTGGTGAACAGTAATATATTGTATAACTGCATTAAGTTGTAACCAGTTATGTTTTAAATCAAAAAGTATAAAAGTAGAAAGAGGAATTATTAAAATTAAATAAGAAACAAAATGCCAAATCTTTTTTCTAATAAATAAGTAATACATTAAATAAAAAGTAGTACTTAAAAGAATTGGAATTCCAAAAGCCATTTGGAATTGTATTATTAGACCTAAAGTAAATAAGGATAATAATAAATATTTTATTTTTAGATTTCTTATATAACTAATAAACCAAAAGAAAAAGAGGGGAGTTAAAAAAACTGCTCCATAGGGATTATAGAAATTTTTTAAACCATATGTAGGGTTCATAATTGAATTTACAGATAAAAGTAATATGGATAGTAGTGCTACTTTTGTATTGAATATCTTTTTAGAAACCCAAAAAACTAAGATAGTAAAAATAATGGATAATAAAAACCAAAACCAACCAACTGCTACGGGGTTACCATTGCTAATAAAAAAGATTGGTGCGTTTATATAAAACCACAAAGGTCCATGAAAAACTCCTTGTATAGCACCAGAACGAGGACCGAGCAGTGTAAAATGATGGTTCTGAACAATGTCATTAATTACTAAAAAATCACGGGAGACATCCACATCATAATGAATATCTCCATTAATTAACCAATAGCTACTCAGTAAAATATTGATAGCAATTAATAGAAAGGCTAATTTTGTAAAATTTAGAGGAAATTTTTTCACTTATTTATATTAGTATAAATAAGTAGTCTTATAAATACTCTATACTTTAGTTTGGATAATGACATTTCTTATATTTCTTACCACTTCCACACCAACATGGATCATTTCTGCCTACTTTGTGATGAGAAACTTGTTGACCATCATCACCTAAAGTTTGTTCAGATACAACCTGGCCACCGCGTTCTATGGTAACTTTTGTTTCTGAGCCTTCTGATTCTAAAACTCTTGATAATGGTTTTCCTTCTGATTTTTCTTTTTCTTCTTCTACTTCTGTTTGAATTCCTATTTCTATTTCAGGGTGTCTTTCTGTAACTTGAATTTGTGAAGGTGGCTCTTGTCCCTGAACAGAGATTTTATAGATTCTATGAACTATTTCATAATCAATGTTTTTCATCATTTTTTCAAACAAATCAAAACCTTCTTTTTTATATTCAATTAAAGGATCTCTTTGGGCATAACCACGTAGTCCTATACCAGCTCTTAGGTCATCCATGGTATCAAGATGTTCTACCCAAAGAGTATCAATGGTATTAAGGTAAACAAAAGTTTCCATTTGTCTGGCTACTTCTGCTCCTGTTTGTTTTTCTTTTTCCTCATATAAGTCATGAGCTAATTTTGTTAAAAATTTAGTAATATCTTCTGCAGAATTTAGAGAAGAAACCTGAGTTTCTAGGGCTTGTTGTGAATTAGAATCAAAATTTATAATTGTGGAGAATTCTTCTACAATCTTGTTAGTATTCAATCCTTCTTGGGTATAGATAGTTACAATATCTAAAATTGCTTGGTCTATTTTTTGAAGTAAGTCTGTTTTTAATTGGTTACCAGCTTCTCCTTTTAAATTAGCTGATGCTTCAAGTACTGTTTTTCTGACACCATAAATAATTTGACGTTGTTGATTCATAACATCATCATATTCAACAGTTGTTTTTCTGATATCAAAGTTGTGTCCTTCAACTTTTTTCTGGGCTGATTCAATGGCTTTGGAAACCATGGAATTTTCAATTGGCATATCTTCTGCCATTTTTAGAAAATCCATTACTTTAGAAACTTGTTCTCCTCCAAAAATTCTCATTAAATCATCTTCAAGTGACACATAAAAACGGGATGATCCAGGATCACCCTGGCGTCCTGATCTTCCTCGAAGTTGGTTATCAATTCTTCTTGATTCATGTCTTTCTGTACCAATTACCATAAGACCACCTAGTTCTTTTACATTTTCATCAAGCTGAATATCAACACCTCTACCTGCCATGTTAGTAGCAACAGTAACAGCTCCTTTTTGACCAGCTTTAGCAATGATTTCAGCTTCTTTTTCATGGTTTTTTGCATTTAATAAAGCATGAGAGATACCTTTACGTTTTAGAAGCTCTGATAAAAGTTCATTTTTATCAATTGAAGTAGTACCAATCAAAACTGGCTGGCCGGTTTTATGAACTTCTTCTATTTGAGCGGCAACAGCACTGTATTTTGCATTAACTGTTTTGTAAATAAAATCAGGTTCGTCATTTCTAACAAGGGGATTGTTGGTGGGTATTACAACCACATCTAACTTATAAATTTTATGAAATTCTTCAGCTTCTGTTTCAGCAGTTCCTGTCATACCAGCTAATTTTTCATACATTCTGAAATAATTTTGGAAAGAAATTGTAGCCATAGTTTGTGATTCTTGTTGAATTACTACATTCTCTTTAGCTTCAATTGCCTGGTGTAATCCTTCGGAATACCTCCTGCCTGGCATTAAACGTCCAGTAAATTCATCAACGATTATAACTTCACCATCTTTGACTACATAATCACGGTCTTGTTGAAATAAAGCTCTGGCTTTTAGGGCTTCTTCAACATGATGTAAAGTAGAGAAGTCTTTTTCATAGAGATTTTCTACACCAAGCATCTTCTCAATTTTTATAACCCCATGATCTGTTAAGTTTGCGGTTCTTTGTTTTTCATCAATAATATAATCTGTTTCAGATGATAACTTATCAATCATTTTGGCAAATTCGTAATATTTTTTGGTAGGTTCAGCCGCAGGTCTTGAAATAATAAGCGGGGTTCTGGCTTCATCAATTAAGATGGAATCAACTTCATCCACTACAGCAAAATAATTTCCTCTTTGGACCTGGTCATTTAATGAAAAAACCATATTGTCACGAAGATAATCAAATCCAAATTCATTATTTGTGCCATATGTTATATCTGCACCGTAGGCTTCTTTTCGGGGAATTACTTTAAGGTGTTTTAATCTGGGGTCTGTATGTTCTTTATTAATATACTTAGCATCAAATATAAAAGCTTGCTCATGAATAATAACGGCACAACTGGCTCCAAGGGTTGAGAATATTGGTCCCATCCATCCACAATCTCTTTGGGAGAGGTAATCATTTACTGTAACCAAATGTACGCCTTTTCCGGTTATGGAATTTAAGAATAAAGCTGGTACAGCTGAGAGAGTTTTACCTTCTCCTGTTTTTTGTTCAGCAATTTTTCCTTCATGTAAAGCAATGGCAGCAATCAGTTGAACATCAAACAGTCTCATTCCTAAAGATCTTGATCCTGCTTCCCGGACTGCAGCATAAACTTCTGGCAGCATTTCATTTAATCCTTCTGGTGTTGGATTCTTTTGATAAAGTTTTTTGAACTGTTGTGATTTTTCAGTTAATTGCTTGTCGGTTAACTTTTTGTATTTACTTTCAAGTTGGTTAATAGAATCAACTATCTTTGTTAATCGAGAGACTTCTTGTTTATTAGAATCTAAAAACTTTCCTAGAAAATTTAGCATAGGTTATATTAACTTGGTTATTATATAGGAAAAAGCAATCTTTGTATATTCAAAATAAGTCATCTTCTTTTCTAGTATTGACTTTGAACTTTGGTTTTTCTACACTTAGATAAGTTAAAAACTGCCAATGGACCAAGGAACTACTGACCCAAATAATCCAAACCCAACTACCCCAGGTCAACCTGTTGTGGCTGGTGCTGCACCTGTTGCTCCTGCTGATAGTCCAACACCTCCTGTTGATCAATTTTTTGCCAATCCTGCAAATGCAGCTGCTCCAGCTGCTGATCCTTCAAGTGCTCCTGGTAGTGCAGGATCTGCCTGGGCAAACCCATCTACTGAAACTCCTGCTCCGGCTGCACCAGTTCAGACACCTGAACCTTCACCAAATGCTTTTGGTTCTGCTCCTGTCGCTCCAGCATCTCCTGCACCTGATGCAGCAGCTGCTCCAACTGCTTTTAATCCATTTGCATCACCAACACCAGAACCTGCTGCCCCTTCAGTTACGGGATCTGAAGGTGCTCCAACAGATTTAACCAGTTTAGCTGGTAATTCAATGGAAGCTACTAACTATGTACCTACACCAACTGCACCAACTGCTGTTCCGGCAGGTGCCCCTGAATCATTAGTGGTTACACCTTCTGCTCCAACAGAAGCAGCACAAGCTGTTACAGCCACAGGAGGTGGTGGGGGAATTCCTAAAATTATTTTCATTGTTGGTGGTATTGTTTTATTAATTGTAGTAGGGGCCTCTGCATTCTTTATTCTTGGAGTGGGTAAGCCTGCTGAGCCTCCTGCAGCTACTTCTGTTCCTGCCACACAACAAGCACCTATAGCTCCTGCTCCACTAATTCCTGCTTCAACATCTTCAGCAAGTTTTTCAAATATTCCCGGGTCTACCACATCAGCTAGTCCAACAGCTCCTGCTGGTGGATCTGCTTATGATTTATTAAAGCAAAGACAAAATTCTTCAGGATCAGCTAATCGGTAATAATAATTTGGCGTGAAGTATCGTTTAAATATTCAAATTGTATTTTGGTAATTTTCGTTTTAGGTAAATTTGTTAACTTTTCTGCCCACTCAATAAGAAAAATATTTTTAGGATTTAGAAAAAGCTCGTTTAATCCTATTGAGTCTATTTCTTGTTTATCCTCTAATCTATAGAGATCAATGTGAAATAATTTAGCCTGTTTTTCGTAAGGCAGATCATATTGCCTCATTAATATATATGTAGGGGAGAGGATTTTGGATTTTATTCCTAATTCTTTTGCAAAACCAGCAACAAAGGTTGTTTTTCCTGCTCCCAATGGGCCATCTAATGTAATAATCCCTCCGTTTTTGAACTCCTGGGACAGCTTAGCTGCTAATTGTTGAGTTTCTTCTGCAGAATTTGTGATGAACTTACGCATTTTCAGATTATAACTTTTTGAATCTATCTTTGGCAATAAAAGTAAGAGCAAAAATACCAAGAAGTACTAAAATTATACCTCCGGCAATAAAAACTAAACTTTTGAATGAAAATCCGTCGTCTTTTGTTTTAACAGGAGTGGGGGAAATATCAGCAGAACCAGTGCTGGATCCCAAAATAGATTCTGGCAAACTTACTTGATTGTCCTGAATTGAAGGAGTTATTGTCGATTTTTGCGAGGAAGTACTTGTTGGGGTTGTTACTTTTTTGGTAGGTGTGGGGGTTTTAGAAGAAGTAGGAGTAGGGGTTTTGGTGGGAGTGGGTGTATTTGTAGAAGTAGGTACTGTAGTGGGGGTTGGAGTAGACATTGTGGTAATAGATAATGTGATGTCATTATCAGATGATGTTGGTGTTGTACCTGTTGCAGTGAAGCGATTAATCTTTAAATTATAATTACCAGAACCCTGAAATTGACTACTATTAGTATCAAGTTTTACCTTTAATATTCCGCTCCAGCTTCCTTCAGGACTGGTAGTAATAGATTTAAGGTTTTTATCACTATTAGAAGATGAATAATTGATCCAACTTGTATCATTCCAGGTTAAGCCAAAATAATTGGTTGCACCTTCTCTTTTAAAAGCACCTTCAAGATAATAGACCTTATTTCCTTGATTTTGAATAGACAGGTTAACTAACGCTTCTATTTCTTGGTTCTCATTAATATTGGTTTGGGGAACAGAAAAAGAAAAACCTGCTTGAGCTAAAGGGGTTAATAAAAACAAACTAACAATAATTCCCAGAATTATAGTACAAGTCTTCACTGACTTTTATCGTAACATAACTTTTCTTAGAGTACATGAAGATAATAACTTTTTGTTCCGTCACTATGGTCGACTCTCTTATAATACAAAGTACCACTGCCACATCTGATTCCTCCTTTGGAGAGGGTACCATCTTTTACTGCTTTAACAGCTAAACCTGAACTGGAATACATATCAATTCCAGTGTGGGGTCCTCCACTATAGGCACCTGCCCTGGCATAAGGTGTCATACCATAACCCTGGGTAATCATGATTTGTGAGTTAAGCGGCCAGTCCCAGGACCCGTGAGGAGAGATTGGTCCGGCATCTTGTCCACCATCGCCTGCTGCGTATTTATAATCAGTATTTGATAAATAATTATTAGGATCCTGAAGGCTATCTCCGTTATGGACTTCAAAATGAAGATGAGTTCCAGAGGAACACGCACTTCTTCCATTAATAATATAGCCTACTGTAGCGCCTTTACTAATCGGCCCCATAGGAATTTCATTACCTTGTCCATGAAGAATTGCCAGGATTGCGCTTTGTTCTTGTTGGGCTTCTATTATTTTTTGTTGATAAACTGATTCATCATTTTTGGTAATGCGAAGTAAGTCTTCTTTAGACTTCTTTTGATCATCAAGTTGTGCTTGGTAGACTTTTAAATCTTTTCTTAATTTTTCCTGAGCAATTTGTCTTGATTGTTTATCAACTTTTTGGTCATTATAAGTTGTCTTGGTGGCTTGTAGCTGATAAAGAACTTTTTTATCATTGGCCTGGGCAACAGATATATATTTAACTTTCTCCAGTAAATCAGTAAATCCATTAGTAGAAAAAAGGAGATCAATAGCAGAATAATTTCCATATTTGTAAGTCTGAACAATTCTGTTTAATAGCACTTGGCTTAAATCATCAACTGTGGATGATAATCTGGTTATCCGGTTCGCGAGGTCATTTATTTCATGGTCAAGTTTAGCTATTTGATTTTCAGCCTCAGTCATTTTTAATTCAGTGACTTTTGCCTGGGTATCAATAAAGGTAAGCTGTGACTTTAAAGTTTTTTCCTGTCCTTTTGCGTCATTTAATTGTTTCTGATATTTGGCAATTAAATCATTTAGACATTGTGATTTTTGATTTGCATCACCAATACTTGAGCAATTCTCATCCTCCGCCAAAAGGGGTTTAGCGGGGAGAAGAGCGGATAATAAAAAAATAATTAAGAAGGTCAAGAAAAAAACTGCTTTTTTCATAAGAAAAATTAGATGTGCAAATAACGTCTTACAGCAATGAATGAGCCGATTGCTCCAATTAAGGCTGCAACAACTAAATTAGATAACAAAAATAACATCATAGTAATAATAGAGATAGGGAAGATAATTGTGGATACCTCACCTAAGTTATTAAGTAGTAATGGTTCAAAATACCATAAAGTTAAAAAGCTAAATAACCAACCCAGGAAAGCTCCTGTAGAAGAATAAAAGATACCTTCAAAAATAAAAGGCATTCTGATAAACCAATTTGATGCACCAAGTAGCTTCATTGTTTCAATTTCATCACGTTTAATTCTGATTTTAAAACCGATGATCATAATTGTAATTAAAATGGAAAAACCAATTAGGAATAAGACTACGCTACCTCCAACAACCCTAATTAATCTGGTAGCTGTACTAAGGGAAGCTACAACATCTTCCGGAAAAACTACTTCCTCAACAACAGGCTCTTTTTTAACAATTTCAGCAATTGGTTTTAAGTCTTCTGGGGTGTAAGTAGAAATTTCCAGGGAGGAAGGTAATATATTAGCAGTTACCAACTCAAGCAACATGGGATTAGATTTATTTCGATCGCGATAAATTTGTAGGGCATCATCTTTTGATACGTATTTAAATTTGGATGTTTTCCCTGTTTTTTCTAAGGCGTTTTGAATTGCTTTTACATCATTTATACTGGTTCCATCCTTAAAGAAGGCAATAGCTTGTGGTTTGCTTTCATAATAATTAAGAATTTGTTGTGAACCAGTAGCGAGAAGTAGAAAAGTAGACAAACTTAAAAATGTTAAGAACATAATCATCAAAGCAGCTATAGCCTGGTAAGGTGTTCTACGGATATTTCGTTTTGCTAAATTAAAAAAATTCATCATTTTAATGAGTAGTATACCCTCCTTCTTTGATGTCTTTAATTATTTTTCCTTTTTTTAAAGTAATGACCCTTCTTTTTTGTAAGTCAACAATTTCTTTATTATGAGTAGCCATTAAAACAGTAGTTCCCCAGGAGTTGATTTCAACGAGTAATTGTAAAACAGACCACGCAGTTTCTGGATCAAGGTCTCCTGTTGGTTCATCAGCTAATAAAATCTCTGGTTTTCCAATAATAGCTCTGGCGATTGCTGTTCTTTGGGCTTCTCCTCCTGAAAGTTGCTTAGGAAAAAGATATCGTCTGTCCCAGATATCAAATAATTTGAGTGTTCTTTCTACTTCTTTGGCAACCTCTGTGTCGTTTGTACCTCTGACATGTAACGGCAGGGCAACATTTTCCAGTACTGTACGATCATCTAGTAATTTAAAGTTTTGAAAAACAAAACCAATCTTTCGTCGGTAAAAGGGAAGTTCATTTGAATTTAGTTTTGTTATATCTTTATCATCAACCAATATTTTACCTGTAGTTGGTAAATATTCTCTGGCTAATAAGCGAAGAAGTGTGGATTTACCGGCACCCGATGGTCCGACCAGAAACACAAATTCACCATTCTCAACTTCAAGATTAATATCCTCTAAAGCAGTGATATTAGTGGTAAATTTTTTTGTAACGTTTTGAAATTGAACCATAATTTTAAAAATTCCGAACACTAGAAAGAAGCTAGGTGGTTTATTGTAACTCTACCTTACCTACATCCATTAACCAACCTTCTTTCATAGCTTTTTGAGTTTCTCCAAAAACCTTAACCTTCTTGCCTTCATATTGACTAAGATCAACAACAGAAGAGGTTAAAGCAACAGGGGTACCACCAATTCTTACTAACAGATGAGTACCTTCTACATAATCATTTGGATTTTTTGGGGCTGGTTGTTTTTGAATTACACCTTCAGCAAAATCTCTAAAAGTTCTGGTGTCCTGGCTGGCTGCTTTAGCTGGTGTATTAGTTGAACCTGTAGATAGTGCTTGGGTGCTAGTCCTATTTGAAGTTGATAAAAAATATCCAGAAATTATTCCTAAGATAATTGATGAGACTAAAACTGCTAAAAATATTTTATTGATATTTTCAGTTTTTAAATATTTGACTGGAGTTTCGGCAGCAGATTCCATTAGTCTATTTTACCTGTCCTGGTCTTGTTTTGTCCAGTACCCTGACATCCGCTTCGATAAATGCTTGAAGATCTCCATCCAGAACTGCATCAGTATTGGAAGTTTCCACATCTGTTCGAAGATCTTTAACCATGTGATAAGGGTGTAAAACATAAGATCTGATTTGTGTACCCCAGGATGCTTGTCTATTTTCACCTTTAAGCTCATCAGTTGCTTGTTTTTCTTGTGATTGTTGTAAATCCCACAGTTTTGCTTTAAGTAAAGCCATTGCATTTTCCCTATTTTGAAGCTGAGATCTTTCTGTTTGAGCTGTTACCACAATTCCTGTAGGAATATGTTTGACCCGAACAGCTGTATTAACCTTATTAACATTTTGACCTCCAGCTCCACCAGACCTGAAAGCATCAAATTCTATATCTGCTGGATTAATTACTACTTCTCCCTCATCTTCAATAACTGGAAGAACTTCCACTAAAGCAAAAGATGTTTGTCGAAGTTTATCAGCGTTAAAAGGGGATTGTCTTACTAAACGGTGGGTACCTGCTTCACCTTTAAGATAACCGTATGCAAAAGGTGAGTGGACAATCATAGAAATAGATTTAATTCCTGCTTCTTCGCCCATATCTTCGTTGGTTATTTCAAACTGCCAGCCAGCCTTTTCAAAAAATCTTTGATACATACGGGATATCATTCCTGCCCAGTCCATAGCCTCTACACCTCCTGCACCGGAATGAATAGATATAATTGCTTCTGATTCATCATGAGGATTTGATAAAAATAACTGCATTTCCAGTTCATCCACAGTTTCTTCTAATTCACGGGATTCTTTGGATAAATCATCCTTCATTGATTCTTCATCTGCTAGCTCTAAAGCATTATTAATTCTTTGTTCTAAGCTTTTTAAACTATTAAGTAATTTTTGTTTTTGAGATAAAGAGCGCGAAACTTTTTGTGCTTGTTCTGAATCATTCCAAAATCCTGGCAAATTCATTTGATCTTCCAGTTGTTGGATTTCTTCTTGGATTTTATCCCTATCAAATTGCTGAGAAATCTTACCAAATTTATTTTTTAGTTCTTGTAAACTATTTTTAATTTCTTCCATGGGTGAATTATAACAATAATGGACTAATTAGTAAGATACTTCTACACTTTTCCGGTGAAAGACTATATATTTTAAATTTTAGAATCTGGGGTAAGGATTGTTTCAGTTGGCCATCCATTTTGATCTCTGTTTTCAAAATCAAAGCTTACTCTTCCATTTTCTGTTTCCATCGAAACAGTACCATTAATTACACCTGGTGTTCTTAATACTCCATAAAGTGAAGTTAAATAAGTATCTTTGGTTGGATTAAGTTAGTTTTTAGCAGGAATTACTTCTTGATTGGCATCAGAAGAGGGATCCTTTTTTCTATCCAAGATTCTTTTAAATATTTCCATATTTTCTTACTTATAAGTTAACATCAGAAATCTAAAAAATCAAGAAAGTATGCTAAAATTTGGGTATGATTCTGCACATTGATACTAAAGACAGAAAAGTTATTACAGTGTCCCTGAAAAAAGAGGGGGAAATTATAAAAAGTTTGAGTGAAGAAAATGAATATGGTTCACAAGTACTGTTGCCTTTGATTACCAAATTACTGAAAAAAGAGAATATAGAATTTAAGGATTTAACTGCAGTAGAAGTGGAGGAGGGGCCTGGTTCTTTTACAGGACTTAAGGTTGGTGCTTCTGTTGCTCAATCTTTAGGTTTTGCTTTAAATATTCCTGTAAATGGGAAGCTAAATGAACCTGTAACATTGAAATATACCTAGGTGTAGGTATAAACTATAGATGATGTTTAATAAAATTTCACATTATTTCATTCCACATCCTCAAACACATCAAAAAGCAAAACTTTTATCCTGGCAGTTTTTAGTTATTTATATATTATTTTTTATTTTAATTAGAGTTGGTTTAGATATAGTTGCTATTTATAAGCCAGGAACTTTAGGTGTTAGTGCAGAGTTAAGTGTTGAAAAAATAATTGAAGACACCAACAGAGAAAGACAAAAAAATGGGCTTGCACCTGTTACTTATAACAGTGCATTATCAGAAGCAGCTAAAATGAAGGCTCAAAATATGTTTGCTGAAAATTATTGGGCTCATTTTGCACCAAGTGGTAAAGATCCCTGGGGCTTTATGAGAGATGCTGGTTATAGATTTTCTTATGCAGGAGAAAATTTGGCAAGAAACTTTTCTAATTCAGAAGATGTAGTAAGCGCCTGGATGGCTTCTCCAACTCATCGTGAGAATCTTTTAAATTCAAAATATCAGGATATTGGTATAGCTATTGAAGATGGAATATTACAAGGTCAAAAAACTACCCTGGTAGTACAAATGTTTGGACATCCATACCAAGCAATAGCAGCCCAGCCTCAGGCACTCCCTCAACCTAAATCAGAAGTTCAGGTTATTGCAGATGTACAAATAGAGCCAACTATTGTTCCGCAAGTTCCAAGCAGTAAAGAGATTGCGGTTGCCGGAACTCAAAAAGAACCAGTTTCAAATGCTGTTTTTGATCCTGCTACAATAATGAGAGTTGCTGGATTCAGTTTGCTTGTGTTTATTTCCATATTACTCTTAATAGATTTCCTGGTACTGCGAAGAAGAGGAGTGTTTCGCTTATCTTCTGCACATGTTGCTCATCTTAGCTTTTTGGCTTTGACTGGAGCATCAACAATATTTGCTAAGGTAGGAGAAATATTATGAACATATTAAAATTTATTAAAAAAATAGATCTCAGTTGGTTATTTCTTATTACTACACCAATATTTGTGATTGCCTTATTTTGGTTTAGGTTTACACCAAGTGTGGAGTTTATTATTTTCTTTATAGCTACATGTTTTTATTTGACTTTAGCTTTAATTCATCATTTTTATCAAAAAACTTTAATATTAGAGATTGTGATAGAATACATTTTAATCAGTGTTTTAGCTTTGATTATTATACAAAGCTTGATTTTATAGGGCTTAATTTATGGATGATATTTTTCAAAAAACAGGTATCGCAGGAGTTTATTTAATCAATCGTCCGGTATACCCTGATGACCGTGGATTTTTTCATGAAACATTTAGAAAAAATGAATTAGAAGAAATAATTGGTGAGAAGTTTGATATTGTGCAGCAAAATCATTCACGTTCAGTAAAAAATACTTTAAGGGGAATTCATGTGGCACCATGGTCAAAGTTGATCTATGTTCCCCGGGGAAAGGTACAACAAGTGGTTGTAGATTTAAGAAAGGATTCACCAGATTTTGGTAAGTGGATTTCAGTAACTTTAGGAGAAGAAAATAAATCTGCATTATTTGTTCCGCCTGGATGTGGGAATGCATTTTTAGTTTTAAGTGAGGAATGTGATTATACTTATTTAGTTACTGATTATTGGGCACCAGGTAAAGAATTAAGTGTAATATGGAATGATAGTGATTTAAAAATTGATTGGCAGGTTCAAGACCCGGTACTCTCAGAAAAAGATCAACAAAATCCAACCCTCAAAGATTTTAAAAATTCATGAAACAAAAGCTTCTAATTTTTGGTGGAGCAGGGCTTATTGGTTCAAAATTTATTGAGAAGTATAAAGATTATTTTGAAATTGATGCTCCAACAATTGATGAGCTGGATATTTTAAACAAACCCGTTGTTACAGAATACATTAAAAATTCTGGGGCAAACCTATTAATTAATTATGCAGCATATACAGATGTAGATAAAGCAGAAGCAGAGAAGGGAAATAAAGAAGGGATTGTTTATAGATTAAATTCTGAAATTGTTAAAGATCTTTGTGAAATTTGTAAACCTTTAAATATGCATTATATTCATTTTTCTACAGACTATGTTTTTGATGGTGAAAAAGCAGACAGCCCTTATACAGAAGAAGATAAACCAAATCCATTAAGCTGGTATGGTGAAACTAAATATTTTGCTGAACAATTTATTTTAGAAAGTAATGTAAAAAGTACCATAATCAGAACCTCAATGCCATTTTCTTCGCATTTTGATTTAAAACAGGATATAGCTAGGATTTTCTTAAAACTTCTAAAAGACAACCAGGAAATAGTTGCTATCAATGATCAGATGGTAACTCCTGTTTTTGTTGATGATTTGGCAAATGCTTTAAAAACTTTAATAGAGGAAAAGGAAGAGGGTATCTATCATGTTGTTTGTTCAAACTACACGACACCTTTTGATTTAGCAAAAATAATTGCAGAAAAATTTGGATTAGACAGCTCCTTAGTTAAGCCTACAGAAATTGCTGAATATAATAAAACAAGAGAAGCAAAAAGGTCTAAATATGGCTGGATGAGTGTTAAAAAGTTTGAAAATAGGTTTGGTAAGGGAATTTTACACAGTGTTGAAGAAAGTATTGACCTATTCAAACAACAAATAGTATGATCTAAAACAGTCAATGAAAAAAGCTTTAATTACCGGAATTACAGGGCAGGATGGATCTTTTTTAACTGAGTTACTTTTAAAAAAAGGTTATGAGGTAGCAGGATTTATCAGAAGCAATAGTACAGGAAGTTTGGGAAATGTAACTCACCTTCGTGATGAACTTCAATTTTACCGGGGCAGTTTAGATGATGAAAGATCTATTGAAGAAGCTTTAATGGATTTTAAACCAGATGAAATTTATAATTTAGGAGCAGAAGCAGCCCCATTTGATTCTTTTAGAAGACCAGTTTATACCTCAGATATTAATGCTTTGGGTCCACTGCGTGTATTTGAAGCAGCTCACAGATTACAAAAGTCTTTGGATAAAAAAATTAAAATTTATCAGGCTTCTACTTCAGAAATGTTTGGAGCACCTACAGAAATTCCTCAAAATGAGAACACTTCTTTTAAACCAAATAATCCTTATGGGGTAGCAAAATTATTTGCTCATTATAATGCCAGAATTTTACGTGAAGGCACACAAAATATGTTTATTTGTTGTGGAATATTATTTAATCATGAAAGTCCAAGAAGAGGGATGCAGTATGTAACCAGAAAAGTTACAGTAGCTGTGGCTTGTATAGTTAATAAAGTTAAAGATCCACCATTAAATGAATTAGGGGAACCAATAATTACTTCAGATTGGAAAATCCAAATGGGGAATTTGGATGCCAAAAGAGATTGGGGATATGCAAAAGAATATGTAGAAGCTATGCAGATCATGATGCAACAAGATAAGCCAGATGATTTTGTGATAGCTACAGGAGAAACTCACAGTATCAAAGATTTACTGGAAGCAGCATTTTCTCATGTAGGATTAAATTGGGAGGATCATGTAATAACAAATCCTTCATTAGTCAGACCTTTAGAAACAGGTCCTCTTTGTGGGAATGCAGAAAAAGCTAAAAAAGTATTAGGTTGGGAACCTAAAACAAGTTTTAAACAATTAGTTGGGTTAATGGTAGACTCAGACCTCGCCAAATTTTCTTGAACCAACTTCTCTTAGAATTTTTTGGTCGAGTATTTTTTTTCATAAACTAATTTAATAAAGTATAATAACCGCATGACTATTAAGAAATCTGATTATGCTCAAATAATTGGAAATATAAACATAGGAAACTCTATTGCAGAAGACGATTTTTTATTAGAGTCTGCAAGAGTTGAAACGCCGGTGTTTAAAGGTGTTATTGAAGATAAGTATGATATAGTTTTGGGTAGAAAAGGTGCAGGAAAAACTGCAATATTTAAGTTAGTAAACCTTTTGTCAGAACATTTGTTGAGCAGAGACAATTTAGTAATATTAAGTGGAGTAAATAGTTCCGGTGAATCATTGTTTAATAAATTTAAAGAACAATTTAAAGATTATAGCGAAGAAGACTTTGAAAATTTTTGGAAACTGTACTTTATTAATTTAATTTATAATCAATTTCTTAAAGAGCCTAAATTTGAGAAGAAACTGGAAACTTGCGAGAAGGAGATCAAAGATTTTAAAAGTGCTTGCTATAAAGCAGGAATTCCCGATATTAAAAGCATACAAGGAATGCAAGCTATACTGGCTTGGTCTGTAAATGCGTTAAAGTCAGTTAAGTTAAAAGTTCCTATATCTTATGATGCAAAAAATCAAACATTATTTGCCCTTCCTGAATTAAAGATTGAAAAGGGTGTCAATAAGGAAGATGGTTTATCAGAAACTAAATCTTTATATGTGCATGATATAGGTTTTGCTCTTGGGAAAATTCTTCATAAAAGTGGTTTTCATATATGGATTATATTGGATAGACTTGATGAGGTTTTTGATAGATACTCTGCAGAGGAATTTAATGGTTTAAGAGGCTTATTAAGAGCTTATAAGAGTTTTGACATCGGAGTTGAAGGTAATTTTCGGATAAAACTTTTTTTAAGAGATGACATCAAGTCTTTCTTAACAGATGCTAAGTCATATGAAAAACATTTCCCTAAAAAAGAATTACCTCCTTTGGTAGCAGCTACGCATATATTTTCAAAGGAATCACCAACACTAAGTTGGTCAGAAGATGAAATTGAGCAGTTAATATTAAATAGGTTATTGCTTGGACTAAATATTCAGCTAAGAGATTATTTGGGAATTAATGAAAAATATGTCGGTTTAAAAAAGAGTGAGATCGATAAAAAACTAGAAGAAGAATTAAGAAATAAACAATCCCGTAAAGAATATTGGAACAAGATATTTCCTTCTAAAATATCTTCAACCGATTCCTCTTTAAAGTGGATTTTTTCTCATCTTAAAGATTCAAATGATATAGTTACTCCACGTTCAGTGATTGATATGTTAGAAGGAGCAATAAACTTCCAAAAACAAAAAATGCAAACAGATTTTCAGGATTCTTCTGTTGTATTTCCAATTGAGTCTATTAAAGCAGGTTTAGACATTGCTTCAGAACATAAACTTCTAAAGGATATATATAATGAATTCCCTAAAGAACAAGGATATATTAAACTTTTAAGTAAAGAAGGTCAGTTTAAGCTTTCTAAATCAGACCTCGAAAGACTTTTTGGAAAAGATTGGGAAAATATTGTTACCACCTTACGAAAGATAGGAATTCTTAGATATGTGAAAAATTCAGAGGAGTTTAGAATTGTTCACCTATTTCGCCCGGCCTTGGGAGTTAGTTATAGATATTAGATAGTCGAAAGGTATGGTGTTATGTATTGTCAAAAGTTATTCCTTCATCTACAATCGATCAAGGTCCTTAAAAATCCAGTAATAGAAAATGAAAAAAGCGGTAATCCTACTTTATACCTATAATGAAAAAGAAAATCTTGAAAAATTTGTTGGTGAGGTTTTAAATCAAGAAAAACACTCTGATGGATGGAATTTTGAAATATTAATAGCTGACAGCTCTTCTCCAGATGGCACATTTGAAATAGCAAAAAGACTTGCTAAAAATAATCCTAAAATTCATGCAATTACTGTAGGAAAGGGATTGGGGGTAGCAGTTATTGAAGGTCATCAATACTCTATAAAACATTTAAAGCCAGATGCTTTGGTTCAACTTGATGCTGATGGACAAGCTAAAGCTGATGTTGTCCCAAGACTTTTAAAAACAATTGATGAAGGTTATAACCTTGCCCTTGGTTCAAGATTTGTTAAGGGTGGAAAAAATGATTTAACACTCTTGCGAAGAATTTTTACCTGGGGGTCTTGTACCTTTTCCCGTTTAATAATGGGCCCTTTGGATATACAGGAATTTACAAATTCCGCCAGGGCATTTACCCCGGAATTATTTAATAAAATTAATTTAAAAAGACTTCCCTGGAGGGAACAATCTTATATTATTCAACCTGCTTTTTTAAATGAAGCAGTTTTGGCTGGTGCAAAATACAAAGAAGTTCCTCTTTATTTTAAAAATAGGGAAGAGGGGTATTCAAAAAATAAAGTCTTTAACTATACCTATGATGTAATTACTTATTCAATAGATGCTAGACTCCGAAAATGGGGTTTTAATGGTAATTTTTTTAGAATGTCCAGAAGGGCAAAGACTTTTATTAAGTTTGGGATTGTAGGAGTTACCGGAACTATTGTTGATTTTGCCTTTTATAAAATATTTATCAATGGATTTGATTTTAATCCTGCAACAGCCAAGGGGTTTTCTGCAGAAATTGCAGTAGTTAATAATTTTATCTGGAATAATTTTTGGACTTTTAAATATAGAAAAACAAAAACCAATTTAGGGCAAAAATTCCTTATTTTTAATCTGGTCAGTGTAGGAGGAATTGTAATAGGTGTTTTGATTGTTAAATTATTGGATATGACCTTTGGAAGTGGATATGTTTATATTTTAGGAAGACATATTGCCTATAATAACTTTTATTTCTTTGCCACAATCCCACCTGTGATGATTTGGAACTTTGTAGCAAATCACCTTATAACCTGGAAAAACAAAGAAGATTAATTATATAACTGTAAATTAGAAACTGGAGCTGTATTAGAAATTAAGAAGTTTTGAGCATAAAGGTAAATCCCCAGGGAAACTATCACCAAAACAATTTTAAATTCCTTTGATGTTAAGAGACGCTCAAATGCAATCAGAACAAAAGGAAAGATTGGTAAAACATATCTGCTAATATCTCTATGTGCTACAAATATACTTGCTCCAAGATAGGTAAAGACAAAGAAAGCTAATGGATAAAGTTTTTGTTTTATTAAAAACATTGCCCCCAGGAAGCCTAGTATAAAGGTATAAACAATATCTTCCAGCCAGATATCTCCTACCCAAAATTGATTTTTATTAAATACCTGAAAAGGGGTAAGTGTAAGATGAATATTATCACCAGAATGAAAGTAAGCAAAAAAATCTTTATAAGCCAGGGAATACCAGTAAAAAACTCCCAGCATAGTTAAAGGAATTAAAAATAAAGGGGAATAACTAAAAAGATGAGTTATTTTTTGTGAGATAGTTTGTGTTTTGTTTTTAAAAAAGGTATTCCATAATACAAATAAACCAATAGCTATAAATATTAAGATTCCTGGTGGTCTGGTAAATTGGGCCAGCATTCCAAAAAGTGCAGTTGCCCAAATATATTTTTGTTGTTTTAAAGCTTCAAACTTCATAAAGAAGTAAAAAGTAAGGATGGTAAAGCAGATAAAAATTGGTTCTGCAGAGCCTACACTATGAACTATTAACCATCTGGCAGGTAAGACTAAAAACAATGATGATAAAAGTAATGGGTGAGTACTTAATTTAAAATCTTTAACTAAATAATAAAAAGCTAAAACTGATGTGATTGTAAAAAATACTGAAATTAGTAACATTGCTTTTAAGAATCCAAAAAACGGAGAGATTAAAAGTATTAGCATGGCATAACCTGGAAAGTGGGCTGCATAATAATTAGCAGATAGTGATTGGGGTAAGGAAGCAATAATATGTGGCTGATATAAGGATTTGGCAATAATTACATATTCCAGGCCATCAAAATTACGATAAATTGATCCTATTCCAGCAGAAAAATTTAAGCCTAATAAATTTTCCAGGTTCAGGTAAAAAGGTAACCAGATTATGAGGGTGAGAAACAGTGTAAGTCCTGTTAAAATAAAGAAATCTTTTATAATGTTTTTCACAATTTTATGTTAGCATAACCATATATTCTTGTGCTACACTGGCTAAGACTATATTTATAAACTTTTATGAAAATTGACGAATTATCAGTATTTTTTCCGGTTTACAATGAGGAGAAAAATATTCCTGTTACAGTTGAAAAAGCAATTGCTGTATTAAAAACGTTGGGTTTAAAAAAATATGAAATTATTTTAGTTGATGATGGTTCAAAAGATAAAAGTCCGGAAATTATAGATAATTTAGCTAAGAAATATAATTTTATTAAAGCTATTCATCAAGCTAACGGTGGTTATGGGTGTGCATTAAGAACAGGTTTAGCAAATGCCTCATATGATTGGATAGTTTACACAGACGCAGACGGACAGTTTGATTTTTCAGAAGTTACTAAATTTTTGGAGAAAGCAGAAGAAGCAGATGTTATTTATGCTTATAAGATTAAAAGAAGTGATCCTCCTTTTCGAATGTTTGCAGCAGCAGGTTGGGCTTTTTCATTATTTTTGGTATTAGGTTTAAGGGTAAAAGATGTAGATACAGGTTTTAAGATGGTAAACAAGAAAGTGTTGCAGAAAATTGCACCTTTGGAATCAACCAGAGGGGGGATGATTAATGCAGAGCTGGTGATGAAAGCCAGGAAAGCTGGCTTCAGGTTTGCCCAGGTTAGTGTTAATCATTACCATCGTTTATATGGAAAGCCATCAGGGGTAAAATTAGAAGTAATTATTCAATCATACCTAGACCTTCTTAAACTTTGGTGGAAGTTGCATTAGAATGAAGTCTCTGATTACGTGGATAAAACAAAACAAGCTTGAATGCTTAATTTTGACGACTATTTTAGGAGTGGCTGCTTTTTTAAGGTTTTACCGTCTCCCTGATTACATGACTTTTTTGGGTGATGAAGGCAGGGATGCTTTAATTGTTAAAGATATTCTGGTAAATCATATTATTCCTTCAATTGGTCCCCCATCATCTGTTGGAAATATTTATTTGGGTCCTTTGTATTACTACATGATGGCTGTTCCAATGGGGATTTTTTGGCTCAATCCTGTGGCTGCAACAGCAATGGTAGCTTTAATTGGGGTAATGGCTGTTGCTCTAATCTATTATTTAGCAAGAGTGTGGTTTGGTGTTTGTGCAGCAATACTTGCTGCAAGTCTTTATGCTTTATCCTTTGTCACAATCACCTATTCCAGGTCATCCTGGAATCCTAATCCTGTCCCCTTTTTTACACTTCTTGCTATCTTGGGATTTTATAAAGCAAGGCAAAGTAAAAACTTTTTATGGTTAATACTAACAGGAATTAGCTTGGCTGCGGCTGTTCAAATGCACTATTTATCCCTTATTTTACTTCCTATTTTTGGTTTGCTCTGGGTTTTTGAACTAAAAGATCAGGTAATACGTCAAAAATATTCTCATTTTATATTTGGAACAATTTCTGCAATAACAGTATTTATTCTAATGCTAATGCCGCTTATACTATTTGATTTTCGTCATAATTTTTTAAATTATCGGGGGATAGTTTCATTATTTACACAAAGTGATAGTAGTGTTGGTTTTAATATATTCACAAGTTTAGGAAAAATCTTGCCGATATTTAATGATAAGCTAATTGGAAGATATTTAGGTGCAGAAAATATTATAGTTACCCTCTTTATATCAATTTTAGTTATTGTGCCTTTGATTTATGGTTTATATAAATCTTTTAGACAAAGTAAGGGAGATAACAGTTGGTCAGTATTTGCTTTGGGGATTTGGCTGATTGTTGGTTTATTTGGAATTTCTTTATTTAAATTAGAAATATATGATCATTATTTGGGGTTTATTAGCCCGGTACCATTTTTATTATTAGGTGGTTTTGTGGGTATTTTTAAAAATAAAATAGGTTTAATTATTACAATAATAATTATATTTATAGTAGGTTTTTTAAATCTACAAAAAACTACTATATTACAACCTGCGAACTATCAACTCGAACGTACTCAGCAAATATCTAAATATATTATTCAGGAAGTGGGTAATAAACAATTTAACTTTGCTTTACTTTCCGAGAATAACTATGATTCAGCTTATCAATATTTCCTGGATCTTTATGGAAATAAACCCCGGGTTGTTCCTGTTGATATAACAGACCAATTATATGTGGTTTGTGAGGATAAGGTTTGTAAGCCTGTGGGGAATGCAAAATATGAAATAGCGGGTTTTGGTTGGACTTTGATTGAAAAAGAAGAAATAGTTTCAGGTGTTAAAGTTTTTAAGTTAGTTCATAATCCAGCCCAAAAAAATGAAAAAAGTCTTTAATAAAGTCCGGTCCTTTTTAATACAAGATATTCAGAAATATAAATTTCATTATTTTTTGGTAGCTGGTTTATTGGTTTGTGCGTTTGTTTTACGAGTTTGGAGGATTGATCAATTGCTTGGTTTTTACTTTGATCAAGGGAGAGATGCACTTGTAGTTAATGAAATCATCCAGGGGAACTTAACTTTGATTGGTCCCACAACAGCTATAGAAGGGATTTTTTTAGGACCCTTTTATTATTACATACTTGCTGTTGGTTATCTTATTGGGCAGGGTAGTCCGGTGATTGCCTCGTATTGGCAGACCATAATAATTTTACTGGGGTATTTTGTGACTTTTTTGATAGCTCGAATTTATTTTTCGCTTAGAGTTGGTTTAATTACGCTTTTTTTAATGACTTTTTCATTTTCACAAATAAAGTTAGATCGTTGGTTATCAAATCCCACACCAACTATGTTATTTTCTCCCCTGGTGGTACTTTCTTTATTGTTAAGTTTTAAAACACCTCGTATATTCTTGCCTTTGACAGCATTTTTCTCAGGAATATTATTACAGCTTGAAGCCTCAAGCAGTTTTGCTTTAATGCTAATAACACTAATATTCATCTTTGTTTTTAGAAAAAAATTTACTCTTACTTCGATGTTGCTTTCGGCTTTAGCATTTTTTATAACACTATTACCACAGATTCTTTTTGAAATAAAACATAATTTCTTAATTACAAAGTCATTTTTAAGCTTTTTAAGCGGAAAAGTACAAACTGAAGGCCAGTCTACTTTTAGGATTCCTATTGACCTAACCTTTCAAAATAGAGTTGATCTTTATTCAATAACTTTTTTAGAGAAGTTAAAGTTAAATTATGATCTTACCTTTAGTTTCGTTTTTGTCATTTTTTTAATAGTTTCATTATTTTTTGTAATAAAGAATTGGTCAAATCCGGCAATTAAATTAATTGCATTCTGGTTTTATGGGCTACTATTATTTTTCTTATTTTATAGCGGTAACTATGGCATAATTAATAATTATTATTTCTTCCCGATATTTCCCTTATTTTTTATCTTGATTGCTCTTATTCTAAATTGGATGTTTAAAAATAGATTTTTGAAACCAATTGTAATTATCTTACTGGCCCTCTTTTTATATGATCAATTACCAATGTCTTTAAGCTATATATCCAGTGGGGTAGATGGGCATACAACAATTGCTTTGGGTAATCAGGCTAAGGCGGTTGAATATATTATTAATGATTCTGGTGAGCAGGCATATAACTGGGATGCTTATGTTCCTCCTGTTATACCCTATACATATACTTATTTATTCAAATATTATGGAAATAGGTATAACCGGATGCCATCAGAACAGATAACCGACAATTTGTATACTATTCATGAGGTAGATATATCTATACCGGAAAGAGAAAGTGCTTGGTTAAAAAGACAAGATGAAATTGGTACAATAATAGATACAAAAAATTTTGGTGGAATTACAGTAGAAAAACGGCAAAGAATAAAATGAAAAATATGAAACTATCAATAGTAATACCGGCTTACAATGAAGCTAAAAACTTAAAAAGAGGTGTTTTGGATGACGTTTATGATTACCTTAAAAATCAAAACTATAATTATGAGGTTTTGATTGTTGATGATGGTTCCAGTGATTCGACAGTTAAATTGGTTGAAGCCGAGATTAAAAATAAAAAAGGCATTCGGTTAATTAAAAACCAACATGGAGGTAAAGCTATTACAGTAATTACTGGTTTATTAGAAAGTATAGGGGATATTGTTTTGTTTACAGATATGGATCAAGCTACTCCTTTAAATCAGATTGAGAAAATATTTCCAAAGTTTGATAATGGTTTTGATATTGTAATTGGTTCAAGGAAAGGAAGAGAAGGCGCACCTCCTATTCGAAAATTAATGGGATGGAGTTTTTCTGTGCTTCGTGGATTAATGCTTGGTTTACCATTTACTGACACGCAGTGTGGATTTAAAGCTTTTAATAAAAAATCTATAAAAGTAATTTTTCCGGATCTTTTAAAAAGTTGGAAAAACATAAAAGCAAGTGGTTCTGCAGTAAATGCTGGCTTTGATGTTGAGACATTATTTATTGCCAGAAAAAAAGGTTTTAAAATCGCCGAAGTTTTAGTTGACTGGAGACATGTTGGTTCGGAAAGAGTTCAGGCAGTTAAAGACTCGCTTGAAGCATTGAAGGATATGGTGCGTATTAAAGTTAATGATATCCAAGGAAAATATTAATCGTCTGTTTGCATATAAAGCAGACATAATAAGTGTTTTGCTACTTACTCTTACCCTGCCCCTTTTTTTCTATAATCTCGGTCAAACTTCTTTAGGAAGTTGGGATGAGGCTTGGTATGCAGAAATTGCAAAAAATATAATAAGAACCGGTGACTTTTTGAATTTAACTTGGAATGGTTCTCCTTATTATGATCACCCGCCTTTTGGCTTTTGGTTAATAGCCATCTCAATGAAGATATTTGGATTTAGTGAATTTTGGGTTAGGTTTCCATCTGCATTAGTGGGTTTTATGGGTATTATTGCCACTTACTTTTTAGGTAAAGAATTATTTAATCGGGTAGTAGGGTTTTCTTCTGCTTTAGCATTAGCCTCTTCGTTTTGGTTTATTTACAGAGCCAGGTCAGGTAATTTAGACGTATTTTTAACTGTGCTTTTTATCAGTACAATTTTATTTGCATTAAAAGCTGCTAAGTCTAAATATTATTTAGTGCCATTTGTAATAACTATATCTGCCTTATTTTTAACAAAAACATTGATTCCTTTTACAATAATTCCTTCTATTCTATTGATATTTTGGAAAAGTAAGTATTCTTTGAAGGAATTAATTGCTCCAGTTGTATCTTTTTTGATTATAGTTGGTGGCTGGGTAATCATACAGATGATCAATAATCCAGCTTTTTTAACCAGGTATTTTTCTATAGGTATGCCTGGTGTACAAATAAAAACTTCTTATTTAGACAATTTAAAGTTAAGTAAGGAATACTTGCATAATGGTATCGGTAAATGGTTTTGGCCAGGATTCTTTTCTGTTTTAGGTACAACATTCTTATTCCAGAAAAGGTTTTATATCCTAATTATTTTTATAACAATATTTTATATACCGTTTATTTTTTCATCCAAGGGACACATTTGGCATTTGGTGCCACTTTATCCCTTTATGATTATGGTTTTCTTTGGTTTTATATTTGTAGTTTTAGAAAGAGTAGTTAGAGTTAAAAATATCATTTATGTGATAATATTTTCTATTGCTTTATATACGTCCTTGATTCAGATAAGACAACTTTGGTATCAGTTCATAGATATTTCTGCCTATACTTCAGATGAGGAAATTTTATCAGCTAAAGCAGGGGGCTTTACGGAGGACTTCTTTATTGATGAGAATTTTGGGCCAGCTGCTGTGTTTTATTCAGGTAAAAATGTTACTAAAGTAGGAAATCCTAATTTGCAGGATTTTTTTAATGAGCAAAAAAGTTTTATACTTATTACTACTAAAAATCGCCTTGATCAAGCTGACATATCTGGTCCTCAATACCGTATAATAGCAAAGGATCGGGATAAAATTTTAATTTTAAAACAAGATGAGTAGGTTTTTGATACATAACAGAAATATTCTTTTCATATTTGGTTTATTGGTTATCGTCTATTTTATTTTAAGATTACCCAATTTAACCATACAGCCTATTTTTGCTGATGAGGCAATCTATATTAGGTGGGCGCAGATTATGAAAGCAGAGCCCACACTTCGCTTTATTTCACTTACAGATGGTAAAACACCACTATTTATGTGGGCTATGATTCCACTATTTAAGTTTATTAATGATCCTTTAATGGCGGGTAGGCTTTTGTCTGTTTTTTCTGGGTTGGGCACTTTGCTCGGAGTGATCTTTTTATGTTGGAGGTTTTTTGATAAATCAACTGCTTTTTGGGCAGCATTATTAATTGTAATTACACCATTTGTTGTTTTTTTTGACCGAATGGCATTGGTAGATTCGATGCTTGCGGCATTTTCTATATGGGCGTTAAATTTTTCTCTGCTTTTAATTAGAAATCCCCGTTTTGATTTAAGCATGGTACTAGGTTATATATTGGGGGGCGGGATGCTTACAAAAACTCCAGGTTTATTTAACGTAATTATGCTGCCTGTAGCTTTTTTGACATTTATCTGGTCAGCTGCTAATTGGCAAAAAACATTTTTAAAAACCTTAATGTTTTTTATTATTTCAGCAGCTATTGCGATGGGTGTTTACAACCTGCTTAGATTAGGAGTAGGTTTTTCGAGTTTGTCTTCCAGGAACCAGGATTATATTTTCCCTTTTAGTAGGTTGCTAAGTACCCCCCTTGATCCTTTTATACCGCATTTAAAAGATTTAGCAGATTGGTTTCCAAAGTTGTTTACTCCGCCTATATTATTATTTGTTTTTCTAGGCATAGCCTTTGTACTAATTAAAAGAAACAAGGTGGCTTTGGTGGTTTTATTGTGGCTTTTAGGCCCATTGGTGGCAGAACTATTACTTTTACAAACATTCACAGCCAGATACATTTTATCATCGGTTGCACCGTTACTTTGCTTAGCTGGCTGGGGAATTAGTCAGCTTACTACGCAAATTAAATTTAAAAAAGAAGTGGTTAACGCAGCAATATTTGCAGTTATAGTGCCAATGGCATTAATTTTTAATTATTGGTTAATAACAGATCCAGCTAAAGCTGATTTGCCACGAGAAGAAAGAATAGGGTATTTTGAGGATTGGACAGCAGGTTATGGTTTTTCAGAAATTGCTAATTTCCTTATGCAGGAGGCTCAAAAAGGCTTAGTTATAGTGGGTACTGAGGGAAGTTTTGGCACACTCCCTGATGGTCTAGCTATTTATCTGGATAAATATTCTCATACCTCAGGTGTTAATAAAATCGTAATTTTAGGTGGAAGGCCAGAAATATCTGATGTACTACGTAATGCAGCAGAAGAAGGACCAGTTTATTTTATTGCAAACAGATCCCGGGTGAGACAAAATCCTACCAATACAGAACTAGTCAAAGAGTATCCAAAAGCAAGTTATCCAGGTGCTTTTCAGGATGCTATTTTAGTCTTTAAAGTGCTTCCAAGCCAATGACTTTCCCTAGTATGATGATATGAAAAAAATAGTAGATTTATATAAAAGTCCTTTAGCTATCTTTGTATTATTAATTGTATTCACTGTACCCAGCTTTTTTCCACTGCTTCGCCCAGGATTTTTTCCAATGCAGGATGATTTGCAAGCGTTTAGAATCCAGCAAATGGATAAGTGCTTTGCTGATTTTCAAATTCCCTGCCGTTGGGTGCCTGATGCTGGCTATCAGTATGGTTACCCGCAGTTTATATATTATCCGCCGAGTGTATATTATTTAGGCGAATTCTTTCATTTAATAGGCTTTCAGATTATAGATGCAGTAAAAATATTATTTATTTTAGGATTTGTTTTAGCAGCCATCACAATGTTTATTCTTCTTAGGAGCTTGTTTGGTATTTTTCCGGCGTTTGTTGGCAGTCTTTTATATACATATGCTCCGTATCGTGCGGTGGATGTATATGTTAGGGGAGCTATGAGTGAATTTTGGTCATTTGTTTTTTTTCCACTAATTTTTTGGTCTCTTTATAAATTAATTAAATCAAACAAGAATAAATACCTTATCTGGACAGCTATTTCGATTGGGTTGTTGCTTCTTACACACAATTTGATGTCTCTAATCTTTATTCCAATTTCTGCAATTTGGGGAATATTCTGGATTGTTTTAGAAAGAAATTGGAAAGTGCTTCCTAGAGTTATTTTTGCAGGGTTATTAGGATTGGTTTTGGCTGCGTTTTTTACTTTACCTGTGGTCTTTGAAAAACAATACGCGCATACAGAATCAATGCTAGGGGGGTATTTTGATTATAGGCAGCATTTTGTGGATATTAATCAGCTGTTTTTATCTAATCATTGGGGTTACGGTTCTTCCTGGCTGGGGCCAAATGATAACTTAGACCTCTCAACGGGGACTGTGCATGCAGCAGCAGGGCTTTTGGCATTATTTTGTGCAATATATTTTTATAAAAAAAATAGAAGAATTGCTTTATTAACTATAGTTTTGTTTGTTGTAGACCTTTTTGTTCTTTTTATGACACATCAAAAATCCAGCTTTATTTGGGATTTTTTACCACCACTTTGGTATCTACAATTTCCATGGAGATTATTGGCTAATAGTGTCTTTATTCTTTCAGTGCTTTCTGCCATAGCGATATATTTACTTAAAAACAAGGAGCTGAAAGTAATATTAGGTGTTCTTCTAATATCCTTAGTGATGGTTATGCACCTAAGTTTTTTTCAACCTTCCAGATGGCTTGAGATGTCCGATCAGGAAAAATTTTCGGGGAAAAGTTGGGAGAAACAATTAACTGTCAGTATTTTTGATTATCTACCAATCTATGCTAAGCTTCCACCTACTAGTAGAGCACCTGATTTCCCCGAAATTATGGATGGAAAAACAAACTTTTTAAGTTATAAAAAGGGAAGTGATTTTCAAATTGGAAAAGTAGTAGTAGAAAATAAAGCAAATTTAAGGCTGCCTTTATTTGATTTTCCTGGTATGGTGGTAACAGTAGATGGGAAAGTGGTTCCTCACTGGCATAATGATTGCAGAAATCAAGAATTTTGCTTGGGTCTTATAAGTGTTGATGTCGACTCGGGCGAGCATATAATAGAAGCAAGGTTAAAAAATACTCCAATTAGGGCACTGGGAAATCTGTTAACAATTGGTGGAATTATTATCCTGGGTTTATTGTTTTGGAAGAGTAGGGATTAAGAAGTTATGAAGAAATTATTTTTGGATTACTGGGTATTTTTATTGTTAGCTGTTTTTGTGGCCATTATTTCATGGCCACTTTTTCAGCGTGGTTATTTTTCCCATCATGATGATTTACAGGTAATGCGTATTTATGAAATGAGGCGTTGTTTAACAGATCTTCAAATCCCCTGCCGTTGGGTGCCTGATATGGGTTACGGTAATGGATTTCCACTTTTTAATTACTATAGTGCCCTACCTTATTATATAGGAGCACTATTTAGCTTTTTAGTAGGATATATTTGGGCAGCCAAAATTTTATTTTTTATTCCATTGGCTTTGGGTGGTATTTCTATATTTCTATTAGGTAAAGAATTGTTTGGTAAAATTGCTGGAATAGTTGTTGCAGGATTATTTTTATTGGCTCCTTATAGAGCATTAGAGTTATATGTACGGGGGGCAGTTGCAGAAAGCTTTGGTCTGGCAATTGTACCATTAGTTTTTTACTTTATTCTTAAATTAATTAGACAAGCGACTTTAAAGAACTTTTTAGGAGTTTCAATTTCTTTAGCAGCGTTTTTAATTAGTCATAATATTATGACATTGTTTTTTGTACCGATTATTTTTCTTTGGTCAGTATACTTTTTGTATTTAGAAAGACCAAAAAAGGCATGGCTTTTATTTATAAGTTTAGCATTGGGTTTTGGTTTGGCTTCCTTTTTTATCCTACCGGCATTTTTTGAAAAATTATTAGTCCAGTCAGAAGCTTTAAAAAGTATGGATCTTAATTATAGGGCGAATTATGTAAGTCTTAACCAAATCTTTTTGGATCGCCATTGGGGATATGGCACCATGATAAATGATAATATATCTTTTCAAATTGGTTGGCCTCACTGGTGGTTAGTTGCAATTACTATTCCATTATTGGGGGTAGGCTTGGTTTTTCGTAAATTAAAGTTCAGGCAGGTTAGATCAGCACTCTTTCTACTTGTTGTTTTTGTTGCTTCAGTATTCATGACACATAATAGATCTGCCTTTATATGGGAGAGGATCAGTATTTTAGAGTATGCTCAATTTCCCTGGAGATTTTTATCTTTGATAATTTTTTCTGCAAGCCTAATAGGTGGTTTCTTAATAGCTCTCTTAAAGAATAATAAACAAAGATATTTTTTAGCACTAGTAATTATTTGTACAACATTACTTCTAAACTGGAGTTATTTTATACCGGAAAAATTTTATCCCAATTTAACTGATCAGGAAAAGTTATCAGGACGCTTATGGGAAGATCAACAAAAAGCTGCAATTTTAGATTATTTACCCAAAACAGCTTATGAACCCAGAGAGAAGGCTCCTAGTAATCCCATGCTAATTTCGGGAAATGCTGAAATTAGTGCATTTTCAAATTATTCAAATAGATGGTCTTTTGAAACAACTGTTAAAAAGCCTTCAACTATTGAGTTGCCTGTTTTTGACTTTCCTAACTGGCAAGTAAAAGTTAATGGAAAAAATTATCCACATTCAAATCAAAATTATTTAGGTAGGATCAGTATTAATTTGCCTGAAGGAATGTATAAGGTAGAGGGGTATTTTCATAATACTCCAATTAGAACATTGGCTAATATAGTATCCTTAGTATCCTTATGTCTATTAATTATAATGTCCATTTATGGTAAATCTAAAAAAATATTTATCTAATCATCTTTGGATTTTAATTGTACCTTTAAGCTTTTTTGCCATAAGGGCACTTTTAGTACCTGGTTTTTATGGTGCCTCAGATGATTTACATATTGCATGGTTATTTGAACTTGATCGTTTAGTAAAATTGGGTCAATTTCCACCCCGTTTTGTGCCTGATTTAAGTTATAGTTTTGGGTATCCTTTATTTAATTTTGTGTTTCCATTGCCTTTTTATCTTGCTGAGGTTTTTCATTTAATTGGTTTTAGCTTGGTGGATAGTATTAAAGCAGTATTTTTATTGAGTGTGCCCTTATCCGGAGTGTTAATGTATCAATTCTTAAAAACGTTTACTTCAAAAAGTTTAAGTTTAGCTGGCGCTATTATGTACATGTATAGCCCGTACAGATCAACAGATATTTATATTAGGGGAGCCATTGGAGAAATAGTTGCTTTTATCTTTTTGCCCCTTGCCGCATTGTCGATTACAAATCTTTTTGCAAGGAGTAATGACTCTAAACAATTTATAAATCTTCGTTGGATTGGAATTGGAGCTTTTGCTTTTGCTGGCTTAGTTCTAACACATAATATAGCAGCTTATATGTTTATGCCACTCCTTTTTATTTTAGCAGTAGCAAAATTAATATCCATTAAAAATTATTTACGCAATTTATTAAACTTATTTGCGGCTTTTTTTCTTGGATTGATGATCAGTCTATATTTTTGGTTACCTGCTATACAGGATAGCAGTTTAATGAAATATGATACTGTTTTTAATTTTGTTGACCATTTCCCAACCATAAAGCAATTAATAGTGCCTTATTGGGGATATGGGGCTTCTGTTGCTGGTCCAAATGATGGAATGTCATTCTTTCTGGGGATGCCGACCTTGTTTATAATTGTAATCGGAATATTTTTGATAGGTCTAGCGTGGAAAAGATTTTCTGGAGACCAAAAAGTTGTTGTTGGCTGGGCAATAGCCTCATTATTAATAGCACTTATAATGATGAACTTTAGGTCAATATTAATTTGGCAGAAAGTACCATTAATTCCTTTCTTTCAATTTCCGTGGAGATTTTTGATTATTACTACCTTTGCAGCACCTATTCTGGTAATAGCTTTTGATAAATTAAGATATCGTAATTTTGTAGCTCTAGTTATTTTAATATTAGTTTTAATTACCAACTTTAGTTCCTTTCACCCACAAGATTATTTAGGAAGGGGAGATAGCTATTATTTGAATAAATATATTCCATTGTCTATTGCTAGTGAAGAATACTCAAAAACACAAGAAGAATATCTTAGGTTGCCGCTTGGTACTGTACAAAGGCCGGATAAAATATATCCGAGGGTTTTTCCGCAAACAGGTCAAATTATACAAGTTAAGGAGCTGGATAGCTTAACTGCATTAATCGACACTAATTCAAACGAAAAGTTTACACTAAATTATAATAAATATTATTTTCCTGGTTGGTATGCAACAATTGATAACCAGGATGCTGATATTTCTGCAGGGGCTCCTTTTGGACAAATTCAAGTTGCAGTTCCTTCGGGAAGTCATGTAATAAAGATTGGCTTTGCTGAAACCAAACAAAAAATATTCTTAGATATAATTTCTGTTGTGGGTATCATTATTGCTGTTTTGTGTTGTATTAATCCAGATATGATCAAAAAGTGGAAGACAACATAGAATGAATGTATTATTATTTATTGTATGAAGATTAACAAATATATATTAATTTTAGTTTTAGGTATTACTTTAAGATTAGTCCTTTCTTTAAGTAGCTATCACTCAGATGTTGCAGCACTTACTTTTGCAGGTCAGGTAATAACTCAAGGGCACATACTAGATTTCTATGATTACTTACCAAACTTGCCACAGTCTGCAGAAATTTTAAAGGTATTTCCAACCTCCCTTTTTAATTATCCTCCTTTGGTTTATTTATTAATAAGTGTTCCAGCTACTGCATTTTTATTTTTAATTAATTCGACTTTTGAACAAACCTTTATTTTCAATATTGCCCAAGCATTTGGAGACCTTAATTTATTCGCCCAGCTGATTTTGTTTAAGTTGCCGTATCTTGTTTATGATTTAATAATTGCTCTTCTTATAATGAAGATTTTGCAAACACCAAAGGAGCGTTTATTGGGCTTTGCACTTTGGATGTTCAATCCCGTAAGTTTGTATGCTACCTATATGATTGGGCAGTTTGATATTGTCCCAACTTTTTTTGTTGTCATTTCCTTATTTCTTGTTAGTTCTAAAATCCCAATAACAAATAAGAGGTTGTTGTTTGCAGCTTTAATGCTTGGATTTGGTGCAGCTGTTAAGATTTTCCCGTTATTCTTTTTAGTACCGGTCGCGTCGCTTACTAATAGTTGGAAAACGAGAATCCAAATATTTATTGTAGGGTTTTCTCCGTATATTTTAAGTCTGCTGCCATTTATTTTCTCGAAAGGATTTAGGTCGAGTGCTCTTGTGGCAAACCAGACTCTTAAAAGTCTTTATCCTCAAATTCCAGTTTCTGGTGGGGAAAGTATATTACTCTTTGTAACTTTGTTAATTTTTATTTATATTGTTATGTTAAAAAAGAAAGGGTTGGAAAACATAGTTTGGCAAAGATATTTAATTGCCATCCTACCTTTTTATATTTTTACGCATTTTCATCCACAGTGGTTTATTTGGGTTACTCCAATATTGATAATAGAATTAGTTAGAAATAGATTTCAAAACCTTTTTGTAGTATTAATTATGTTATTTAGCTTTATAGGATCGCTTTTCTTTTATGACCCGGGATTAAATATAAACCTTTTTGCTCCAATTATTCCATCTTTGTATAATGGACCATCAATATGGCAGATACTAAATATAAATATTGATTATAACTTTTGGAGAAGCATTCTACAAAGTTTATTTGTAGGAGCTGCTCTTTACTATTTGTACCTATATTTCCCTAGAAAAGATGAGCAATGATATAGATTCCAGTGAACATTTTGATGCTACTTCTGAAATAACATTAGACTTAGTAAAAAAACGTGCTATTAAGGGTGTGGCTGCATTAACAGGCCGAACAATCTTTACCCAAGTGGTAGGGTTAATTGCCACATTCTTGTTAACTCTTTTTCTAACTCCAAATCAATTTGGTGTTTATTTTATTGTTAGCGCTGCGGTTAACTTTTTTAATTATTTTGCTGATATAGGTCTGGGAGCAGCAGTAATTCAAAAGAGAGAAACTTTAACCAGGAAAGATTTAGAAACAACTTTTACCATCCAAAGCATTCTTGTTATTTCGCTTGTTGTAATTATTATATTGATAACTCCCCTTCTTAAAGAGTGGCAGCATTTAGATCAGGAATCTGTTTATTTATTGTGGGCTTTGGCAGCGGGGCTGCTACTATCTTCTTTTAAAAGTATACCCTCACTACTGCTAGAGCGGGAGCTGGATTTTAATAAGTTGGTTTTGCCGCAAATAATTGAGTTTCTATTGTTTCAAGTGATTGCCGTAGTATTGGCCTGGCAGGGGTTTGGGGTAACAAGTTATACAGTCGCAGTTATTGTAAGTAGAATTGCTGGACTGGTAATAATTTTTGTAGTTCGCCCATGGCGGCCAGGTATTGCTTTTGATATAGATGCACTAAAGGGTTTATTGCGTTTTGGTTTACCATATCAAATAAACATCTTCCTAGCTTCTATAAAAGATGATGGTATGACAGTTGTATTAGGTGGAATTTTAGGTCCAGCCAATATCGGTTTACTGGGATGGGCGCAGAAATGGGCTACAGCTCCGTTGCGATTCTTTATGGACCAGGTCATAAAGGTTACTTTTCCTGCTTTTTCCCGTATGCAGGATTCTAAACAACAGCTTGCCAATGCTGTTTCGAAATCAATTTTCTTTATTGATGTATTAGTTTTTCCAGCTGTTGTAGGATTGGTATTATTGTCGCCTATTTTGGTTGAAATTATCCCTAAGTATGGTAAATGGCAACCAGCCTTATTTGCTTTAGCTGTAATTTCAATAAACACGCTCTTGGCTTCCTGGACTACACCTTTAATTAATGCACTCAATGCTATTGGAAAAATAAAAATAACATTCCGCTTGATGATTATGTGGACAGTGCTAACCTGGATCTTTGTTCCCGGTCTTGCATACTTTTATCAAGTCAACGGTGCAGCTGTAGGTTATGCTTTGGTTGGTGTAAGTTCTATGGTTGCTGTGTGGGTAGCTTTTAGATATATTCGGATTAATATTTGGGAATCTATAGGCATACCTTTTATATGTTCGGTTTTGATGGGAATTGTTTTATTTTTCGGAAGATCGATCCTGCCTTGGTCTTGGGGGACTGTTATTATCTTAATTATAGCTGCTATATTTGTTTACGCGGTTTCCCTTTTTCTTTTGGTGGGATCAGTGATTATGGAGGATATCAAGAAAATTTTGCTTAATTCAAAGGAGAAAACTAATTAGTATATAAAAGAATGTTTAAAAAGCTTGTTTTTTGTTTAATTGTAGCTATATTTTTTTTCAATACACCAAATATTTTTGCTGCTGAAAATTCTTATGTTACTGTAGTAAATCCCATCAGAGGAAGTGATTTTTGGGATCAAAAAGGGCAAGAAGTAGAAACTGCGGTTTTGGGACAAATTAAAATATTAGATGAATTCAAAATTCCCGCTACTTTTTTAATTCGTTTTGATGCCTTTTCTTCGAATCAGCTTATAGATTCCTTAAAAAATATAACCCATGAAAAGGGTTTATTTCTTGAGGTCACACCTTCATGGGCCACTGCTGCAGGGGTGAAATACAGACAATCTCCTGTTTGGCATAATGCAGAGAGTGTTTTTTTAACTGGGTATGATATTGAGGAGCGAAAAAGGTTTATAGATAAAGCATTTGAAGAATTTAAAAAAGCTTTTGGCTCATACCCTAAATCAGTAGGGGCATGGTGGATTGACAGTTATTCTTTAGAATACATGCAAAATAAGTACAATATTGATGCTGTATTGATTGTTGCAGATCAATATTCTACTGATAATTATCAGATTTGGGGGCAGTACTTTGGGACTCCATATTATCCAGCTAAGAAAAATGCTTTAGCTCCTGCCCAAAACACAAAAAATAAAATACCAGTTGTTGTAATGCAGTGGGCAACCAGAGACCCTATTAATGGTTACGGAGAAGGGGTTATGGAAACAACCTACAGTTTACAAGCCAATGATTATATTGATTATCATCAACTTGGTTCCAATTATTTTACTAAACTCATTGATCTTTTTACCACCCAACCATATAACCAGGTTAACCATGTAGTGGTAGGTTTAGAAAATTCCTATAATTGGAAGACGTATCAATCAGAATATAGAAAACAAATAGAGTTACTAAAGAATCGAGCAGTTCAACGGCAGCTTTCTTTGGTAACAATGGAAGAATTTGCTAAATGGTACAAGTTAAAGTTTCCGGATGTTTCTCCGGCACAAATTATCATAGCAAATGACCCTTTGGGAACTTCTAAAAAGGTTGTCTGGTTTATGAACCAGTATTATCGAGCAGGGTGGTTTTACAACCGGGATGGAAGTGTTTTTAGAGACATCAGACAATATGTGGAAGGACAAGTTGAGCCTTGTTATGAAGTTGCTTGTAAGCAGATTAATTTTGCTACTTTTTCTACACGGGTACTGGATGATGTTACTTATAAGGAAAAATTAATTTTAGATAAAGGTAAAATAGCAGATTTTATAGTTAAAGAAGATAAGGAGTTTGTTATTAATTATACCAATGAAGCGGGAAGAAGAAGACAGATTTCTTTTTTGCCGCGAGATATTTCTATTGATGGTAAGGTCAGTTCTATAGACAGTTTAATTTTACAAGCAAAAGAGTCAATAAGAGATGATAAAAAAATACAAGTTGAATTTTCACCAGATACTACTAAAAATTTCCAGGAACCACTCTCTGTTTTAGCTTTTAATATTATTAAATTTCTTATATTTATAATTATGGTTTTATTCATTCCGGGTTTTTCAGTAGTAAGATCACTAAAACAAGAGTCCTTAATTTTAAATATATTTTTATCAATTTGTATAGGTTTTGTTGGTTTAGTCTTAGTTTCTTTTGTTGCCGGTTATTTAAAATTACCTTGGTTGGTTTTTGTTTATATAGGGAGTGTTTTGATAACCTTTTTCTTTAAAAAGAGATATTTAGGGTTATCTTTAAAACAAGTATCTTTTTCCAAAAATAATATTTTAATTTTAATTGTTCTAATTTTAGGTACGATTTTTCAGTCGCTTATTATGGTACGTTCAGGATGGGTGTATGATTTTGGAGTGGGTTTTTGGGGGCCAACAGGTCATGATATGGTTTGGCACCAAGCGTTGGTTAATCAATTAGTCAAGGCGGTTCCGCCTGAAAGTCCGATTTTGGCTGGAGAGACTTTAAACGGTTATCACTATTTTTTTGATTTGTTAGTAGCAGAAAGTTATAAGTTAACTAATATTTCTATATTAGATTTATTGTATCGATTTTTCCCAGTACTTTTTTCCTTATTATTAGGTATTGGAACTATTGGTTTACTAAATAAATTGACAACTAATAAAATAATTTCCTTAACCTCATTATACTTTGTTTATTTTGCTGGAAGCTTTGGTTGGATAGTAACTTATTTAAGAGATAAAAGTATTAGCGGAGAATCAGTCTTTTGGGTGAATCAGCCAGTTTCCATGAATATTAATCCCCCATTCGCCATTTCATTGCTGCTTGTAATTACTATAGTTTTATTGATAAATATACATAGACTTAATAAATCCACCTATAGCTATTTTTTATTAGTAATATTAATTGGTGTATTAGTGGAGTTTAAAGTTTATGCTGGTGTGGTGGCGATGGGCGGACTATTAATAATGGCTTTGTTAGAGGTGATAACAAAAAGAAGCTTTACCTACTTAAAAATCTTTTTACCTGCAGCTATTTTTTCTGCTGTATTATTTATTCCACAAAACAAGAATGCAGCAAGTCTGTTGGTGTTTTCTCCATTATGGTTTATTGATTCAATGATGGATTTTGCGGATAGAGTAGGGTGGAGTAAATTATCTGCTGCTCGGTTAGCGTATTTTGCTCGTGGCGAATGGTTAAAGTATATATCAATAGAAGCTTTATCACTGTTTATCTTTATTGCAGGAAACTTGGGGATAAGAATATTATTGTTGTTTAAGATGCAAAGCTTGTTTAAAAGAAACTGGTGGCATATTTCTGAATATACATTTATGTTTTTTATGGGGTTAGTTTCTTTGACTATCCCATTGTTTTTCATTCAAAAAGGTAACCCCTGGAATACTATCCAATTTATCTATTATTTAGTTTACTTCGCAGCAATAGGTGCAAGCTTTGGTTTGTTTGTTATTTATAAAAGTTTACCAAAAGTATTGGGGGTAATTTTATTAGCGATGGTGATGGTAATTGCACCAGTCAATGCGTGGGTTTCTTTCTCTGATAATTTAGGGCAAATTCCCCCTGCAGCGCTAAGCCAGAATGAGTTTGAAGCATTGCAGTTTTTAAGCAAGCTTCCGGATGGAGTTGTTCTGACATACCCTTATAATAAAAATTTAAGTAGAAATTTTACTGAGCCGATACCTTTATTTGCTTATCAAACAACAGGGTATGTGTCAGCATTTTCAGGAAAGCAGTCATTTGTAGAAGATATTATGCAAAACGAAATCTTACAAACTGATTATCACCCACGATTAGTGGCCTCAGAAGACTTTTTTATTAGTGGGGTAATACCACCTATTTTAGAGGGAAAGATCAAATATATATATTTACCAAAGTTTTTTGATGTTACTGTAGATACTAGTAAGCAATGGAAAAAGGTTTTTGAAAACAATGAAGTGTTAATTTATGAAATAAATGGTTAGAATAATACTAAATGGAAATTATACAAACATTTGCTCTTTTCTTGGTTTTTATTCCGATATCCATATTTCTTTTTTATATTCCAGGATTTGCTGTGCTTTCTATAGTAAAGCGGGATTTAGAAAAAGTCGAGTTAAGTGTATTGTCTTTTAGCACTGGACTTATACTTTTTACACTCCTTGCGATGCTTCTAGGGGTTTTAAATGTTCGTTTCTTAAGCTTAGTAATATTACTTATTATCAATTTTTGGGTATTGATTAAGTATAAGTTACAACCCTTCAAAGGTTTGACTTTTTTCCGGGATAAACTACTTGGTGTATTAGTTATTTTGGCTATATTAGTCCAAGGCTTAATCAGCTTTCCGAGTGGCTACATGTATGATGATGGTTTGTACTTTTGGAGTGCACAAGGCCATGATGGTGTTCGGCATGTTGCTTTTATGGAACAGATAAAGAAGGAGTTTCCTCCAAGTACCCCACTTTTTTCAGAGGAGCTTTTGTATAACTATCATTACTTTATAGATATTTTTATGGGGGAAACTCTTAGGTTGTTTCCATTTTTTAATTCCTGGGATTTATATTTTAGGTTTTTCCCTGTACTTTTTTCTTTTTTGATTACCATCTCAACATTTGCCTTTATTCAGGCTTGGAAAAATAAACAAATTGCGTATTGGGCAATTTTCTTTACAACATTTACCGGAAGTTTTGGATGGATGGTTCAGGTGATGAGGGGTAGGGGGCCTTTTGGCGGAGAAACAGTTTTCTGGGCGTCTCAAATAAATACTGTGATTGGGAATCCAGCTACGGCTGTTTCTATAATCTTAGTTTTGGTATTTCTGCTTAGTCTTAAGTTTTATCTTGAAAATAGTAATTGGAGGTGGTTTATTATTTGTTTAATTATAGGATCAATAATTTCTAGTTTTAAAGTTTTCGCTGGAGTGGTTTTATTATCTGGCTTGGCTGTAGCTTCTTCTTTAGACTTACTTTTTAAAAGAAGGGTTAATTTAGCTTTAATTTCCGGAGCATTGTTTGTCTCTAATTTTATTGCTTTTAAATCCCTTACCTCTGGAGCAGGTAGCTTATTATTATTTGAGCCATGGTATCTGGTTAGGACTCTAGTCGTTTCCGGGGACAGATTAAATTGGATAGATTTAGAACTTCGTAGGCAGTATTATCTTTCTCTGCACACAGTAAAGGGTTATCTAAGAGTAGCACAATTTGAAATTATGGCTTTTTCGTTATTCCTAATTGGTAATATTGGTGTTCGTTTTATTGGTTTTTATGATCTGCAAAAAACAATAGTTAACCAGATAAAGAATAAGTTTTCTGACAGTATAGCCATAACAATTTTTTTTGCTATGTTGTCTGCATTCTTGATACCACTTCTATTTGTTCAAAAGGGTTTAGCTTACAACAATATTCAGTTTCTGGAGTATTTTGTGCTCTTTCTAGGATTTTTTACTGCTTCATCAACTTATGTTTTGCTAAAAAGGTTTCACTCTAACACCATCAAGCTTTTTGTTATTGCAGTAATTATTATTTTTGCTGTACCTACAGTTATAGGAAATTTACTTGAATTCTATGGTCCGGAGTCAGCACCAAATTCCAAAATTAGCAGGCAGGAGCTTAAAGCGCTATATTATTTAAGAGATAATTCTGATCAAAAAAGCATTGTTCTAAACGCGCCTTTTGACGCGAATCGTACTAATAGAGAAAGCAAACCTGTTCCTATTTATGCTTGGTACAGTACATCGTATATTGCAGCAACGTCTTTAAGAACCACATATCTATCTGATGAAGAGCAGGCAATAACTACCGGATATCCAGCTGAAGAAAGATTGGCTAATATGCATAAATTTTTTAGCCAAGAGGACTTAACTTGGAATCAAAATTTTTTAAGGTTAAATAAAATTAATTATATTTATTTACCCAAAAAAGAAATACAATCTTTAGATCCTCAAATATTATTAGACAAAGAGGGTAATAGTATAAGAACATTTTATGAAAATAGTGAAGTGATTATTTATGAAGTTATCTAAAACTAAAATTTTATTGATATTAATATTGCTATTAGCCATTTTTTTGAGGCTTTATAAAATTGATGAAAATCCAGTATCTTTGTTTGGTGATGAATTGGATGTTGGTTATCATGCTTTATCAATTTTACAAACAGGAAAGGATTATACAGGACATTTCTTGCCACAGCATTTTCGTTCGCTGGCGGAGTTACGTACACCACTATATTTATATTCAAGTGTTCCAAGTGTTGCTATTTTTGGTGTCTCACCACTTGGGGTGAGATTGCCAGCTGTCATTTTTGGGGTTTTATGTGTTTGGTTGCTTTATTTTCTAGTAAAATATATTTCTGGAAATACAGTTATTGCATTAATATCAGCTTTACTTCTCTCGATTCTACCATGGCATATTCAATACTCCAGAGCAGGTTTTGAAGTAACAGAGTTGATGGCGTTTTATTTAGCAGGAATATATTTTTTTCTTCGGGGTTTAAAAGAGCATAGATTGATATTTTTATCAGTAATCTTTTTTGGATTTACGCCGTGGATTTATAATATAGCCAAGCTTTATTTACCTCTGACAGTCCTAGGGCTTCTTGCGATATTTTGGAACGATATCAAAGTAGTTCCAAAAAAGTTTATTTTTATCTCCTTTGTTATTTTTACACTTATTACAGGAGCTTTTACCTATAATACTCTTTTTGGTGGAGGTGTGGATCGATTTGAAAGTATCTCTATTGCGTCGGATAATACTATTATTCCTCAAATTGGTTTCTCTCGTCTCAGGGATGCAAAAATGCGTGATTCTTCTGCCTCAATTGGAGCAGTATTTAGCTTGTCTGATAAATTGTTTCACAATCAACCATTTTTTTTGTTTAATGCTTTTATAAAAAACTATCTTCAAGCATATTCAGCTGAATTTTTAACTATTTCTGGCAGTACAAACCTACGTCATTCAGTTCCAGGGGTGGGACAGATATATGCTTTTGAATTTATCTTTATGCTGATTGGAGGCGCTTTTTTCTTCTTTAGTCAAGTTAACAACAAGGTAAAGTTGTTAATGTTATTTTTGATTTTAACTACACCAATCCCATCCGCTTTAACAATAGATGGGGGTACTCACCCAACCCGACTTTTTCTTATGATAATACCCATTACCATAATGACGGCTTATGGAATATGGTCCGCGGTTAACATTTTAAGCGTAAAAATCCGTAAAGCCTTCATTGGGATAATTGCTTTGGTAATATTATTAAGCTTTGTGTTTTACCAGCATACTTATTGGATTCATTATCCCTGGGATTCAGAAAGATGGTGGCAAGCTGGTTATAGCGAGGCAATAAAAGCAACTGTAGAGGAGGGTAAAAAGTATGATCGGGTAATTATAAGTAATGCTGATGAACCTTCACTGATATTTTTCTTAGGTTACAATGAATATCCACCAGAAAAATTTCAAAAGAATTATCTTTTACCGGAAACCAATATTCCTGGTTTTGGGAATGTGTCAAATTTAGATAAATATTACTTCCCTGCTATAGGAAAGGGAGTAGGTTTATATGATTTAGGTAAGATTTTACCAAGCAATACACTTTATTTAGCTACTGCAAAGGAGGTGAATGTAAATTTAATTACTGAGCCAGAGCGTGTACCAAAAGGTATCAACCTGATAAGGTCGATTACCTATCCTTCTGGAGCCCCAGCTTTTTACCTGTTGTCTAAGATTGAATAGAATTTTATTTAGGAAGTATTAAACCGATATTACCAGAGACAATGTCTAAACTCCCGGCAGATAATGATTTTGGGATGACTGTAGTATAAATTGGGGGTTTTGCCTCAATTGTTTGTGGTATCTTACCATAATATTTAAATAGATAATCAAACCCAAAATTCCAGCCGAGGTTGCTAATGTATGAAACATAAAACACCTGATTTTGTGGTTGTCTTTTGATGATTTCAGACACAATAAAGTCTTTATGGTAGAGACTCACTTTGCTGGGATTGTCCCACTCTTTTTGTAAAGAACTAAAGTTTACTATAGTTAAATAAATAAGGATTAGGCCAAGTAATGTTGTGGTGATATAGTTTTTTTTCATAATCAGCAGGCTTAAACTTGCTCCAACATACAGAATTACCAAAACTCTTAGAGCTAGAAAATAATATTCTGTTACATTCTTTGGTAATAGCAAACCATAATAAATTAAAAAAATAGCGATTACAAGAATAGAAACAGATGCGTGAAACTTATCCTTCCAGAACCCAACACGTTTCCAGACTAAGATAGAGAAGATGATTAATACAAGTAAACCAATATATTCTTTATGGGCGATATCTATTGTCAAAACACGGGATATCTCCTCAAGGTTAAATTGGGCCCAGTGGATAAGATTAGCAATAGTTTTTGGTTCTCCTGATGGTTTCGTAAACAGATCAATGAAACGTTTAGCCTCTAGGAAGTTATGCAAAAATTGGAATATAAGTAAAGGAGAAATTGCAATAAAGAAGCCAATTACTGAAAGTAGTATATTTTTAAAACCTGGCCAGCTTCTTTTGGCAATAAGAAAGATTGGTACAACTAAATAAAAAGGCAGGTGAACTGGGTGCATGCTGGTGAATAGTCCAAGTATGATTGCGATTAATATGAGAGCTTTTTTTTGACCATGCCAATACTTATAGAATGCCCACCATAACCAAATGACCAGCAGCTCGCTAATTGTTAAGGGGGCAGGGTTTAAATCATTGCTTATTTCTAAGTATGTTATTGTCCTGATAAATGCTGCAACTAATCCTGCTTCCTTACTGATAAGCTCTTTTCCAACAAAAAAGTATGAAGCAATGATTAATAGCCCAAAAAAAACTGCCCCAATACTTCCACCTAAGGGGTGTAGGTTAGTTAATAAATAAAAAGGAGTTAATAGATAGAATCCAATTGGTCCCATAAAAAGACCTTCTACTGACAAACCTTGTCCAATAAACTGAATTGGATATTCATGAATAATACGGTAAGCAAAGTTAGCAGCCCATGCTTGATCATAATCAAAGGGAGCCATCTCGGGTAATCGATAGAGTCTTAAAAATGCTGCCAGTAGCAATATTAATATTAATATAAGGTAGCTTCGGTATTTCACTAACTTAAATTATATATTTTTTTCTTGAGCAAAGACAATTATTAATATGTTATATTTAATTATAATTTAATATATGTTTAAATTTTCTTTATTTAAGGTGAAGTTTTTATCAAGTCCTTTAACGAAGACTTGTTTGTGTATAGTAGTCGGGTTGCTCATTGCTTTGTTGGGGTATCAGATAAGACTCCATCAGTTTAGAGATTTTCCTCCTCTTGGGGATACATTTGATGAGGTAAAAGCTCCTTTTAATGGAATTAACCTAATCCAAAAAGGCATTCCTATTTCCTGGTCTTGGTATGATGAATATGGTGAGTTCCCAGTTCAAAAAATTAGAGGAACTGATTTTAGGCTTGTTCAACCCTGGTTTGACGAACCACCTCTCTTTTCTCTTGTTGCCGGTGCTTATAGTATATCAAAGGGGATGGATACTGAAGAAAAAGTTGATGCTGGAGTTTTAAGATATCCAATGGTAAAACTTGCAGCATTCAATATTTTTGCATTGTTTTTAATAATATTAATTTTACGAAACTTCATAGAAGCATCACTGGCATCTTTAATTTATGCTACTGAACCCACAATGGTATTTGGATCAAGGTTACCAGTTTCTGATAATTTCTTAGTCAGTATAATTTTAATTACTTTATTGTTTCTGATTTTTTATCTGAAAAAACAAAAATGGTATTTATTAGGTGTTTTGGCAATTCTTTCATCATCAGGGCTGTTAATTAAATCTACTGGAATATTTATACCAATGGCAATTATTTTTCTACTGGGTGCTCATAGAAAATTTAAGCAGGCTCTATTAGTTGCGGGTTTTATGTTTATTGCTTTTGGAGGATGGTTATATTATGGCTACTATTATAATTGGGACGTTTTTAGCAAGATTTTTGTAGTTTCAAGTGGGAGAGAGCTTTTTAAGCCGGATATCATAATTCATTTATTCGATACCTTTAGGATAGGAGAAAAATCAATGAATTATGATGGTTGGTTAATGTGGGGCTGGATTTCAGTAGTAGCATACTCATTTATAAACAGAGATTCCCATAAAAGTATACTAAGCAGGATTACCTTACCTGTGGTTGTTGGTTCTTATTTAGTATTTTTTTCGATTATGTCTGGACATGCAAAAGGTTGGTATCGGTTTCCTTTTTTCCCTTTCTTATCCTGGGCCTCAGCAGCTTTTTTTATTGAGATAGTTAAAAATCCAAGGTTCCTTTTTACGTTTTTCTTTATCACGATACCGGTTTTTTCAAGTTATATTTACGGTAATGGTGTTAAAAGATGGAGTAACATGGAGATAAAGATTTATCAGCTAGTATTTGTATTATTAATGTCACTGCCTATGTTATATGAATTATTTCAAAATAAATACTTTAAAATGGCTGTTCAAGTAATTTTAATAAGCGCATTTATTATAGCGATTATTTTTAATATTAGAACAATTTACTCTTTCCAAGATCACTTTTGGTATTAGGACTCTTTTTTCTCTCCTAGTTTAAACTTACATTTTACTTACATATAATCAGCTGGTAAGATTAATTAGATGGATACTAAAATTTCTGTTGTAATAAATACTTTTAATGAGGCAGAGAATATTGCCAGAGCATTAAAGTCTGTAGAATGGGCGGATGAAGTGGTTGTTTGTGATATGTCGTCTTCTGATAAAACTGCTGAGATTGCTAAAAAAATGGGTGCAAAAGTTGTCTTGCATAAAGCTCAAAAGTATGTTGAATTAGCCAGGAATTTTAATATTTCTCAAGCCTCTCATAATTGGGTTTTAATTTTGGATCCTGACGAAGAAGTTCCAGAAGGTTTAGTTAAGAGATTAAAGGAAGTTATAGCTATGGAAGAAATTTCATATGTTGAAATCCCTCGAAAAAATATTATTTTTGGTAAATGGATGAAGAATGCAATGTGGTGGCCTGATTATAATATTAGATTATTTAAAAAAGGTGCTGTTGTATGGAGCGAAGAGATCCACAGGCCACCCAAAACAGAAGGTAAAAGTTTTCAAATTGAAGAAATAGAAAATTTGGCAATTATACACCACCATTACGAGTCAATCTCACAATTTATTTTAAGAATGGACCGTTATACTACAGCTCAGGCTGACGATCTTACTATCAAGGGATATAAATTTAATTGGACAGATCTAGTCCAAAAGCCATTACAGGAATTTTTAAGCAGATACTTTGCAAGTCGAGGATTTGAGGATGGATTGCATGGATTGGCTTTAAGTTTTTTACAAGCGTTTTCTTTTCTAATAATGTATCTGAAAGTTTGGGAAAAGGAAAAATTTGAAAGTAAAGATTTGCCCTATAAAGAAGTTGTTATAGAAGGCAAGAAAGCTGGTAAGGAAATTTCATATTGGTTTAAATATGCTAATCTCTCGAAAAATAAATTCTACTCAGTATTACAACGCCTTAAAAATAAACTTAGCTAAAATCATGAAACATTATGAAACCCTTAATATACTTCTTAGATAAATCCTGGCCACTCTTTTTAATTCTGCTATTTGTTTTAGCTGTTTTTCGGGATTTTTTTATTAAAGGGTTACTGCCTATTCCTATGGATATTTTAGTAGGTACATATTTTCCCTGGTTAGATAGTAAATGGGGTTATATAGTAGGTGTTTCTTTACATAACCCTCTTCCTTCGGACATTATTTCAATAATTTACCCTTGGCGTATCTTGGGAATGGAAATGATAAAAAATGGAATATTGCCTCTCTGGGATTCGAACTCCCTATTGGGGCTTCCTTTATTAGCTAATTTTCAAGCTGCGCTGTTAAATCCGCTAAACCTTTTATTCTTTCTGCTACCTTCATCATATGCATGGAGCATCCAGGTAATATTGCAACCTGTACTAATCAGTATTTTTACATACATTTTTCTTAGGAATATTAAGTTAAATAAGCCAGCTGCTTTGTTTGGGGCGTTATCTTTTGCTTATTGTGGATTTTCTGTTGTTTGGCTGGAATACAACACTATTGGATTTACTTTGGCCTTTTTTCCACTAATCTTATTTTTTATTGATAAAATACTGCAAACTAGAAAAATACTTTTTATCTTTTTGCTTGGTTTATCAGTAGCGCTTCAAATTTTTTCTGGTTATCCACAGGTTAGTATTATATCTTTACTGTTTGCTGCTTTGTACCTTTTATATAAACTAGTTCTTGAGGGTAAGTATTTATTTACAAAGGTTATGTATTGTGTAATTGGATTTGTTACGGGGATACTCTTGGCAGCTGTACAATTGCTTCCAGGAATAGAAGCGTTAAACTTATCAATTCGCTCCTATGACAGTACTGCTTTGGCTGGGGGTATTCAATTTCTACCAATCCAGCATTTTGTGACTTTATTTGTTCCTGATTTTTTTGGAAACCCCGCAACCGGGAACTATTGGAGTGTTGGTAGTTATGATAACTTTGCTTTTTCCCTGCCAGCCGTTACGTTGTTTTTTGCAGTTATGGCGGTTATTTCAAGATCGTCTTTTACTAAAGCTAATAGCATTTTTTATTTTTTAATCATCTTAAGTTTTATACTTTCAACTAATAACCCAATAAGCAATTATTTAATAATAGACCAAAATATATTAGGTTTACGTTCATCTGTAGCTGTAAGAATTCTTTTTGTTTTTGATTTTGCTGTGATTGTGCTTGCTGCTAGACAGTTAGATGAGGTTCTTAATAGAAGAAAATTTAAATTAGTACCAGGAATTATTCCTTTGTTGGTTTTTATTATAGTTCTTGGGATTATTTTATTAGTTACTAAATCAACTTATCAACAAATAGCTTTACGTAATTTTATTTTACCCTTTACAATAACTATAGCCACATTTTTATCTTGTACGTTTTTGTTAAGATGGTCTGTGAGGTACTTTTTAGGAGCAGTTTATTTGCTTTTATTATTTGGGGTTTTAGTGGTGACTGGTAAGTATCTTACCTTTACTCCTTTAAAAATTTTTTATCCACCAATGGATGCTATAACTATCTTGCAGGACAATATTAAGTATCATCGGTTTGATAAAGAGCGAGGAGAGATATTGCCTTCAAATACCTGGTATCCCTATGCCTTAAAAGCAGCTTCTGGTCAAAACCCACTGGTCCCCCTTTCTACCGCAAAATATATGGGAATTATAAAGAAAGAAAAACCTGGCCAATATTCAAGGTATATTGATTTATCAGATCCTAATTCCCTGTTGTATGATACTTTGGATATTAAGTACATTGCAGTTCTAAATAGAAATGTACCCTTGGCTTACCCAGATGAAAAAGGTGAACCATTTGGGAAATTTTTGACCCCTAAGTTAAAAGAATTTAAGAATATCAACACAGTTCGAATTATGGAGAATACTACAAATTTAGGGTTGGCATGGTTTGCCCAGAGCAGTAGATGTGGATTTTCTGAAAATGAAGTTTTTGATGAACTTACAAAAATATCGTATGATCCTAAAAAATTAATGCTGATTAATTGTCTAAGTTCGGAGTCTCTTTCTTTTAAGAATGGCGATAATATTATTGGTGTTGTGGATGTGATACGTGAGTCACCTCTTTTAACACAGTTAAAAGTTGTTACCCCAGAGGCAAATTTTCTAAATATTTCAAAAGCTTTTTATCCTGGATGGAAAGCTTTTGTTGATGGAAAAGAGGTGTCCTTATATTCTGCAAATATTGCTTTAACAGCATTGCTGGTTCCTGCTGGAGAACATTTGGTAGAGTTAAAATATCAACCAGTAAGTTTTTTCTTTGGACTAAAGATTTCCCTTGCTACTCTTGGTATGTGGGTTCTTGTACTGGTAGGTAAGCTTACATTTTCAACTAGAACTATAATCAGGAAAAGCATCAATTAGCCTAACGGACGTGATAGTTACTAATTTATAAAGATTTTTACTCAATAAATAGATACAAAGAGAGATCTGATTTAAGGTATAATTAGAAAGTAGTTTTTATATAGGAAGATAAGAAACAATAAAATAATGAAAAAAGTTTCAGTGGTTATCCTAAATTATAAAGTTAAAGAAGAAACACTTCGGTGCATTCTTTCGCTAAAAAAGTCAGATTACCAGAATATTGAACTTATTACGGTGGACAATAATTCAGGGGATGGGATAGAAGAAGAAGTTAAGAAAATGGAAGGAGTCACTTTTATTCAAACACATTCAAATTTAGGGTATACTGGAGGTAATAATATTGGAATTAAGAAAGCCTTAGAAGGTAAAGCTGATTTTGTATTTATATTAAATCCTGATACTGAGGTTGAAAAAGATGTTATAAGTAGCCTTGTTAATGTAGCTGAAGCAACACAAGCTGGAATAATAGGACCAAAAATTTTATTTAGTAATAAAAAAACAATTTGGTATGCGGGTGGTATTATGGATCTTGCTAATGTATTAGGAAAACACAGAGGTGTAGATCTAAAAGATGAAGGGCAATATAACAATATAGAAGAAACTGAATTTGTAACTGGTGGGGCAATGTTTGTAAGACGTGATGTTTTTGAAAAAGTTGGATTGTTTGATGAAAAATATTTTATGTACTTAGAAGATAGTGATTTATGTTTTAGGGCAAAAAAGATGGGATTTAAAATTTTATACAACCCAAAAGCTGTGATTTATCATGAAAATGCTAAATCTGCAGGTTTAGGTTCATCTTTACAAGATTATTTTATTACAAGAAATAGAATGTTATTTGCCGCGAAATTTTTGTCATTTAGGACTAAGTTTGCCTTATTTAGAGAAGCTCTGAGACATATTACAAATCCTGTTAGAAGATTAGCGTTCTATGATTTTTTAACCGGTAATTTCGGAAAAGGAAGTTTTTTAAAATGATATCAGCAATAGTTTTAACCAGAAATGAAGAGGATAGAATAAATTCTTGTCTTGAATCTATTAAATGGGTTGATGAAATTATCGTAGTTGATTCAAACAGTCAGGATAAAACTGTAGAAATGGCAGAAAAATTAGGGGCAAAAGTATATAAGCGTGAATTTGATAATTATGTAAATCAAAAAGAATGGGCTTTTTCAAAAACATCTGGGGATTGGGTTATATATGTAGATGCTGACGAAAGAGTTTTAGAACTACTGAAACAAGAGATTCTGGATTTGATTTCAAAGGATGAATATTCTGCTTATGCAATTTCCCGAAGAAATATTATTTTTGGACAAGAAGAAAAGTATGGACCTTTTTGGCCTGATTGGGTTATTAGATTAATCAAAAGAGATAATTTTATTAAGTGGGTTGGTGAAGTTCATGAACACATGGAATTTAAGGGGAAATTAGGCTACACCAAAAATTCATTATTACATTTAACTCACAGGGATGTGGAACATGTAATTTTAAAAAACTTACAATGGTCAAAAATAGATGCTGTGTTACGTCTAAAGGCCAATCATCCTAAAATGAGCAGCTGGAGATTTTTAAGAATTTTATTTTCTGAATTATTTAATCAGGGTATTATCAGACGTGGGTTTTTTTCCGGTACTGTTGGAACAATTGATGCAATACTTCAAACATTCAGCATGGTTACAACTTATATTAGGCTTTGGGAGGATCAACAGCCAAAACCTTTGGAAGAAGTTTATAAAGAAATTGATCAAAAATTAATTAATGATAATTTTAAATATTAAATGAGAGTTGCCATTTATAGTCCCTATTTGGATAGTTTCGGAGGTGGAGAACGCTATATATTAACTGTAGCTGAATTATTATCCTCTAATAATCAAGTTGATTTGTTATTAGACAGTCATCTGCAGTTATTAATTACTGAAGATATGAAGAATGATTTAGGTAAAAGATTTAATTTAAATCTATCTGAAGTAAAGCTAGTTAAAGCACCTTTAGGTAGAGGAAAAGGCTTTTTAAGTAAATTCTTTTTTTTAAGAAAATATGATTTAGTTTTCTTTTTAACTGACGGAAGCATTTTTTACTCAACTGCTAAAAGAAATATTATTCATTTTCAAGTTCCCTTTAAAAACACTGTTGCAAGGAGTTTATGGGGAAGAATAAAATTATCAAGTTGGAATCTGGCTGTTTGTAATTCTAAGTTTACTCAAAGTGTAATTGAAAAAGACTGGCCAATTAAATCTCAGGTGATATATCCACCTGTGGATGTAGAAGCAATTAAGCCTTTAAATAAAAAGAAGCAAATATTATCTGTTGGAAGATTTGCTTCTTTTTCCAAATTAAAGAAGCATGAAATGATGATTAAGGCCTTTAAAGAGCTTCATCAGGAGAAAAAAATATCTGGTTGGAGCTTACATCTGGTTGGATCAATTGAAGGAGATAATGGTTATATAGAAGAACTAAAAGAATTGGCAAAAGGTTTACCAATTAAGTTTTATCCAAATTTATCTTTTACAGGTTTAGTAAAACTTTATGGTGAATCCAGTATTTATTGGCACGCAGCTGGATTTGGAGAGGATAATCCGGCATTGATGGAGCATTTTGGTATTGCAACAGTGGAAGCTATGGCTGGAGGTTGTGTGCCTATTGTTATTAATAGTGGTGGTCAAGTAGAAATTGTGGAGAATGAATTATCGGGTTATTTATGGAATCAAATTAATGAACTAAAAGGCTTTACAACTACTCTTGTAAAAGATAATTCTTTATTGGTTAAATTATCAGCTAATGCTGTAAAGCGAAGTAAGGTATTTTCTAAAAAGTTCTTTCAAGATAATTTACTTAAATTAGTAAAATCATTAGATGAATAGAATTAGCATTATTATTGTCACTTTCAATAGTGCTAAAACTATTAAAGCTTGTGTTGATTCGATAAATAAGTTTGTAACAGATAGTGAAATAATAATCGTAGATAATAATTCACAGGATGATACTTGTAAGATTATCCAGGGTTTTGGGGATAAAGTTAAACTGATTCAGCCAGGTGGTAATTTAGGTTTTGCAAAAGCAAACAATTTAGGTATTAAGTCTGCATTAGGTGAGTATATAATCTTCTTAAATCCTGATACCAGAATAATGGAGAAAGATTCTTTGGAGAAGTTGGTTGCAACATTAGAAGATAATACTGAATATGGGATTATTGGACCAAAACTAGTTTATCCAGATGGTTCTTTACAATCACGAACACGTAACTTGCCAACAGTATTAAGAGCCTTTCAAGAATATATTTTAAATAAAAAAGGATCATATGATTTTTATACTCCAGTTTGTAAAACACTTTGTGAGGTTGAAAGTGTTATTGGAGCTTGTATTGTTATTAAGAAAAAATTATTTCAAAAAGTCGGAGGTTTTGATGAAAAATATTTTATGTATTTTGAAGACCTTGAATTATGCAGAAATGTGAGACTCTCAGGCTTAAAAGTAGGTTACTTACCAGAGGTTAAAATAGAACATGCAGAGGGAAAATCCGGAGTAAATCAAAAAACATCAAATATGCTTCATAATTCTGCAAAGTTATATCATGGTTTTGTGAAGTACTATCTTATTGAGGCGATGCTAATAGCAATAAGGGTTAGAAATAAGATTAAAAATATTTTAACTTAATGTATAGTATGAAATTTAGATATAGAAAAAAATTAATATGGGGATCTCTTTTAGTAATAGTGTGTATTTTTATCTGGTCTTTTTTTACTTATCGAATAACAGAAGTTCCACCTGGTATTAATTCCGATGAAGCAGCAATAGGATATAATGCTCTTTTAATATCTCGTACCCTTTATGATGAAAACAATCGTTTTCTACCGGTCTTTACTTTGACTCTTGATAAAAAAGATTGGAAACAGCCAATCACGCTTTATTCAACAGCTTTAGCATTTCGTATATTTGGACCTTCGTATGAATTACTTCGAGGGGTTAGCGTTGTTTTTATAATTATTAGTTTTGTTTTATTGTTTTTTTTACTAAAAGAGTTGTTCGATTTAAAAGCTACAATACTTGGCTTAGTGGTTTTTATCACAACACCGATTCTTATGATCCAATCTCATTTAGCTTTGGAAAATATCGCCCCAGTGCCTTTTATTGTTTTTTGGTTACTGATGATTTTAAAATACCAAAAAACACAACATTTAAAATACCTACTTTTAGCTGGATTTACTCTAGGATTGAGTTTTTATTCTTATAATGCAATGCGGCTAATTATACCCGTACTTACTATTTTGACTGTTAGCTATATTTTTTATATTAAAAGAAAAATGGATCTCAGTAAGGTACTTATTCCCGAGATATATTTTCTTGTTGGCATTACACCTTTTGTAATTATATTGCCTTGGCTAAATACTGCTTATCCTGGTGCAATTTTGGGTAGCGGCCGTCCAGCTGAGATTATTTCTTATCAGCAGTTTTTAGCACCTTATTTATCAACTTTTGACCTATCGTTTTTATATCTTAAGGGAGATGTTACTTTATTTCATTCAACCGGGAACCAGGGTATGTTTCTATTGGCAACATTACCAATATTCTTTTTAGGATGTTTTAAGGCAATACAAAGTAAGAAACCATTCTTTATTTTTGTATTATTAGTATTTTTTTTATCACCCATTTTGTTCGGTTTGGTGGAATCAGTCTATAGAGCGAGTAGGCTTTTAGTTTTATTACCACCATATGTTGTTATTTCAGCATTAGGAATATGTAGTTTATTTGAGAAAAAGAGGTATCTTTTTAAGTATGTTTTTACAATGCTAGTGCTATTTTTAATATTCTTAAATTTTCTGGATTTTATTAATGATTATTGGTTTAGCTATCCTTTAAGGGTAAAACAGACTTTTCCTAGTACAGCTCACATAAGCTTTAGGAAACTATATGATCAATCTCGTAGATCAGGTTTAGAGCCAGTAGTTCAGTTAGATATTTTTCTAAAAGAAAACATTTCTGCACAATTTTTTCGACAGTTATACTTTCCTGATGCATTGATTTTGTGGAAACGTGAAGAGGTTTTGCCATCAAAAGCTGTTTTACTAGTGAATTCTATGGACTTGTCGTTTTCTCAAAAAGCAGTTTTAAATAAGGTTAATACTAAAATGCAGGATTATGATTTATGGGAAACAAAATAATGAATAAAAAAACATGGTTTTGGGTTCTGGTGTTATTTTTTGTAGCTGCTTTTTTTCGAATATTTTTTTTCGATTTAATTGAATTTAAGACTGATGAAGCAATTACTGTTTTTCAAACGGTTCAGTTTTACCTGGATCCCCATATAATTCAAAGAGGGTTAATATCTGGTATCGGTGTATATAATTTTCCTTTATTTAATTACTTGGTAATTATTTTATCTGTTTTTTCCCGTAATCCAGAGCACATTAGTTTTGTAATAGCTTTAATAAATACATTATTGGTGCCTATTTTCTTCTTAATTATAAGAAGATACTATGATCAGGTAACTGCTGTATTTGCTTCCTTGTTGTTAGCGTTTTCTCCTTGGGCAATTATTTATTCACGTAAAATTTGGGCTCAGGATTTAATCTTGCTATTACTTATCCCATTTTTTGCATTATTACACGAACTAATTCTTAGGAAAAAGAGTCAAATGACTATGCCAATATTTATTATCCTGGTTTTATTAAGTCAGCTGCATGCATCTGGAATATTTTTGTCTGCGGCTACTATTTTAATAATTATTCTTTTGCGGGTTAAAATTAATTTTTGGCAGGCTTTAATAGGGATACTAATTGGTTCTATTGTAGCTATACCATATATTGTTTTTCAACTAACATCAAATCCGCAATGTCCTGATTGTGAAGCATTTTTTAAATACCAAAGCTCTGCTCGCTCATTTGATATTTATAACCTGATCCGCCCATTTCAACTGATGAATGGACAAGGATATCACTTTGTTTTAGGGGATAGTTATGATGGATTTATAGCTTCGTTTTCACTGCTAAAGTATTTAAAATATTTCTTCTTATCGAGCTTTATAATTCCTTTTATAGGAATATTTTTTATCATAACTAAAAAGCGAGAATATCTATTTTTAGTTATGTATTTAGTTATAATTCCACCACTTTATTTTGTAACCAGAACAATACCCTATATGCATTATTTTGTGATTTTAATTCCAATAATTGTCACAGTATATGCGCTCTCATTTAGTAGTATCTTTAATTTATTGAAAGCAAGGCTGTTAAAATCATTAGTAATAGTATCATTTGGAGTGTTTATTAGTGTAAATATAGTTTTTGTGTATTGTTTTTATCAGTATTTGTCTATCGCTAAAGTAATTCAAGGGGATTACGGACCAATTTTTTCCTTAACTAAACAAACAGTAGACCAGAGACTTCAAGATTACCGGAATGTACAATATTATAATGAACTTCAAAGTTATACATATGTAATTTTAGGTTCAAAAGATTTTAATGCTAAATTGAGTAATTTTTTTGTCTATCATGGAGACACAGAGTTTGCTGCCTTAGAGCTAGAAAAACAGACAAAGGAAGTTTTTAAATAATGAAGATATATTTATGTATTATATTAATAATTGCTTTTTTTGTAAGGTTCATTAACTTGGAGTCTGTTCCACCTGGTTTAGGTTGGGATGAAGTTAGCCATGGTTATAATGCTTATTCTATTTTAAAAACAGGGCATGATGAATGGGGACAATTTTTACCCATAGCTAATTTTCGTGCATATGGTGATTATCCGCTGCCTTTATATATGTATATTATGATGCCATTTATTTCGTTATTTGGTTTAAATGAATTCGCCATCCGTTTCCCATCTGCATTACTTGGGTCGCTTACAATATTAATAATTTATTTATTATCTAAGGAGATTTTTAAGAATGAAAAAACTGCTTTATTATCTGCATTTTTGTTGGCATTATCTCCATGGGGAATTTTGCCAAGTCGTCAGGTTATACAATCAACCCCAGCAATTTTCTTTTTATCCTTAGGTTTTTGGTTGCTTATAAAAAGTATTTCATCAAGGGGTTTATATAGTGTCTTAGGTGCTATAAGTTTAGGATTATCTGCATATGCTTATCATAATACGAGGATTCTTGCACCACTTTTACTAATATTTTTTGCTTTTCTTTTTAAAGACAAGATATTTATCAACGTAAAAAAATATGTATTATCTTTTTTAATAATTTGTATATTTTTTATTCCACTTATTCCAATTATATTTTCCAGTGAAGGTTCTGCAAGAGCAAATTGGGTAAGTATAATTGATCAAGGTGCAATTAATTATCTTAATGAATCAAGAACGTTTTCAACATTACCGGATCCTTTACCTCGTTTAATTTTTAATCGGCCTGTGTATTTTATTTCAAAGTTTAGTTTAAATTATTTAGGATACTTCAATCCTTTATATTTAGGATTTGAAGGCGGAACACATTATCAATTTAGTATTCCTCATTTTGGTATTGTTTATCCTGTAGAATTACCATTCTTTTATATAGGTTTAATAATCTTAATATTTAATGTTATTAAACTAGATAATAATAAAAGATTTATTCTGGGATGGTTGATACTTGCTCCTTTACCAGCTGCTGTTACCCGTGATCCTTATCAGGTTATTAGAGCTTTTGCCATGATTACTCCGTATTATTTAATAGTTGGATATGGGTTAGTTGTTGTATTTGATTATTTGAAAGATAAATTTAAAATTTCTCAAAAGCTTTTAATTTCAATTTTCTTGTTATCAATTATAGTTTTATCTTTATTTTATTTACAAAACCTTTACTTTATTTATCCAAAAAAATATTCTTTTGCATGGCAATATGGATATAAAGAGGCTGTTCAATATATCCAGGATAATTCTTCCAAATATTCCAGAGTAGTAATTACAAAAAGATACGGTGAGCCACATGAATTTCTGCTTTTTTATTCAAAATATGATCCAAAAAGTTATCAAACTGACCCAAATCTAATAAGGTATGAGAAAAGCCAGTGGTTTTGGGTTGATAGGTTTAATAAGTTTGAGTTTATTAATGATTGGGAGATTAAAGAGAAGATGATTGGGGCAACCAATACGCTATTAGTTACCAGTCCTGGTAATTATCCTTTGGGCAGTAGGATTGTTAAAAGCATATATTTTTTGAATGGTGATAAAGCTTTTGATATAGTAGCTATAGATTAGATATTCTGGGTATAACCGTCTCGATTACATCTCGCGCTTGAAACTCTAGCGAGTTATAATATTAAAATGAAGATAAAAGCCTCTTATCTTAGGTTGTTTGTAATTTCAATAATTTTTATTCTCGGATTATTTCTTAGATTAGTGAATATACAAGACGTTCCCCCTGGATTTAATGCTGATGAAGCAGCTTTGGGATATAATGCTTACTCAGTGTTGAATACAGGAAAAGACGAGTGGGGAGAGGCTTTTCCTTTAACATTTAAATCCTTTTCTGATTACAAACCTGGCCTTTACGTATATTTAGATATACCCTTTGTATGGCTTTTAGGGTTAAATGAGCTTGCTGTTAGGTTACCTTCAATCATTTTAGGTTCATTTTCAGTTATTTTAATCTATTTCCTTTCAAAGCAGTTTTTTAAAAATGAATTAATTGCACTATCAAGTGCGTTTCTTTTAGCCATCTCTCCCTGGCATCTTCATTTTTCCAGAGGCGCTTGGGAAACAAATATTGCTACCTTTTTTATGTTGCTAGGTATCTTTGCTTTTATTAAAGGGGTAGAAAAACAAAAATGGTTATATATTAGTGCTTTATCGATGGCTTTTGCCATGTATTCATACCAAAGCCAGCGTTTGATCATCCCTGTTATGGCTGTATTTCTAATTTTGTTTTACTGGAAAAAATTACTAGTTAAAAAAAATATGGGAGTAATTATTTTTGCAATTATTATAATTATTCCTTTTATTTCTATCATGACAAGCCAAACTGGACTGGCAAGATTTCAAGGCATTTCTATTTTTTCTGATGTTGGACCACTAAACAGAATTAATCAACTGAGGGGTGAAGATATGGATCCTAATAGCTTTACTGCTAAATTTTTTCATAATAAAGTTATAGAGTACAGTGATAATTTTTTAAGCCATTATATGGATCATTTTTCATTTAATTTTCTTTTTCTAAATGGTGATCCACTTGGTAGAAATAAAGTTCCCAATACAGGGCAGTTTTATATGTTTGAAATAATTACAATCTTATTGGGAATTTATCTTTTGTGCCGCAAGAGATTTAGCTATATTAGAATACTTTTAGTATGGATTTTAGTCGCACCTGTTGCCGCCTCGTTAACTTATCAAACTCCACATGCACTAAGGGCAGAAAATATGGTAATTCCTCTTGCTTTGCTTTCTGGTTTGGGATTAGGGACATTGATCGAGAAAATTTGGCAATTTAAAATGGGTATTAAATATATTAGCCTGTTTTTATTTGCTTTGATAATCACTTTTTTTGTAACAAGCTATTTGCATAATTATTATGTACATCTTCCAAAAGAGTATGCCTTGGAATGGGAACATGGCTTTTCTAAGATGGTACAGTATGTTTTAGAAAACCAGGATAAATATCAAAAGGTAGTAATTACCGATAGATATGACCAAGCATACATCCTGGTGCTTTTTTATTCTAAATATGATCCTGCTAAATATCAGCAAACAGAAAAAACTGTTGGAGATAATAAATTTGGGTTTTCCACCATCTCTGCTTTCGATAAATATGAATTTAGACCGATTGCAAAAGAAGAGATAGCTACAAATAAAGACACCTTGTTTATTGCAAGTAAGGATGAAGTTAATGAGGATGCTTCACAGCTGAAAGTGATTAATTTCCCCAATGTAACTCCAGTATTTAGAATATTTGGGAAGTAGAATTTCAAAGTATGAAATTAAAAATTAAGATTTTATTTTTTTGTATAATTTTTTTAGCTCTAATCTTAAGAATATATAAAATAGACCAAATACCACCATCTATTTCCTGGGATGAGGCAGCTGTTGGCTACAATGCTTATACAATTGCTAATTGGGGTAAGGATGAGTGGGGAAAGACGTTTCCTTTAATTTTTACTTCTTTTGAAGATGATAAACATCCAGTACATATTTATTTTACAGCACTCTCCGTTAAGATTTTAGGATTATCAGATTTTAGTATGAGGCTACCAGCAGCTGTTTTTGGTATTTTAAATGTAATAGTTATCTTTTATCTTGCGAGGCTCATCTTTTCGAGTTCTTTTGTTGGTTTAATTTCTGCATTATTTTTAGCTGTTTCTCCTTATTCTATTCAATTCTCAAGATTTAACCATGAAGCTAACTTTGCTTTATTTTTTTGGATGTTTGGTTTATTTTTATTTATTAGTGGAGTTAAGGGTAAAAGAAGACTACTACCTTTTGCTTTTTTAAGTTTTGGTACTTCTCTTTTTGCATACCATGCTTCAAAAGTTGTAGTACCACCCCTACTTATAATTTTGATTGCATTTTATTGGAGTGAACTATTTAAAGCAGGCAGGTATTTCTTAATCTCACTGATAATAATAGGTGTGTTTGGCCTTGTGATGATGCTTAATCCGCGATTATTAGGGGTAGCAAGGGTAAACCAGACGTCTTTTGGTTCTGATGTGGTCCACAAGACTTTGCTCTATCAAAGGACAAACAACGAAATACTGGGGAGGCTTGAGGTTACATTCAATCAATATTTACTGCACCTTGATCCAGGATATTTGTTTTTTACTGGTGGAGCAAATAAGAAGTTCTCTACTCAAGTAGTCGGCGAATTTTATAAGATTGATGCACCACTATTGGTTTTTGGATTCTTAGGATTATTATGGGGGATAGCTTTTAAGACTGGCAGACGAAAAATATTTTTAATCTTATTGGGATGGATAATTCTAGCACCTATCCCAGCAAGTTTAGTATCTGAAGCGCCTCATCCTGCCAGAGCACTGTTTATGATGGGAAGCTGGAATATGATTGCAGCATATGGCTTTTATGTAATAAGCAGGGCTTCCACAAAGCTACCTTATAAAATAATTGTTTCTGTAATTATTTTGTCTGTATTATCTATTCTCTTTTTCAATTATCTTACAGATTATTATAATAATTATGCAAAAAGAGACTCCATTGATTGGCAGTATGGCATGAAGCAGATCGTAGAATATACGAAAGAAAACGACTCTTATAGGCAGATTTTTGTAACTGATATCAGATTTCAACCGTATATCTTTTTCTTGTATTATTTAAAAACACCTTTGCCGGAATTTTTAAATACGGTGGCTTATAACGAAGGTAAGAGTCGTGGTTTTAGTTTGGTGAGTTTCTATAATAAATACTTTTTTGGTGATTGGGATCCAGTTGAGAGCATGCCTAATCCTGGTGTTCTTTACGCAGTAACAGCTAGTCAGTATGATGGATTAAGATACAAGAGTGTATTTGATGTTAAAAAACGTATAAAATATCTGGATGGAGGAGATGCATTTTTTCTTGTAAGTTATCCATGAAAAATAAATTAACTGTAGCTATTGCTATATACAATGAAGAAAAGAATATTGCTGGTTGCTTAGATTCTGTAAAGAGTCTAGCTGATGAGATTATTATTGTTGACGGATCTTCCACTGATAAGACAGTTGAAATTGCTAAAACTTATAATGCTAGGGTAATAATAACAGATAACCCAAAGATATTTCACATTAATAAACAAAAAGCTATAGATTTGGCTACTAATGAATGGATTTTACAACTTGATGCTGATGAAAGGGTGACGCCTGAGCTTTCTTCGGAAATAATAAATATTTTAACCAGTAATGATGAACAAATTGAAGAGTATGAAGAAAATTTACCAAACAAAAAACTCTTCCTTAAACATCAAGAGCAGGTAGATGTAAGAGATGGTTCTGTGGGGGGAAAAACAGGTTCATATAATGCTTTTTATATACCTCGATTAAATTATTTTTTAGGCAAATACTTAAAGTATGGAGGAGTTTATCCTGACGGGGTAATTCGCCTGATTAGAAGGGGAAAAGCCTATCTTCCATGTAAAAGTGTTCATGAACAAATGGTGGTTAACGGAAGGGTTGGCTGGCTACAACATGACTTGTTACATATGGCAGACACGTCATTTGAAAGGTACTTGCAAAGGAATAGTCGCTATATAGATTTAATTAGAGATGAGTTAAAAAGAGATAAAGTAGACAAAAATATTATACAAATAGTTAATTATTTTATTTTTAAACCTGTTTATTGGTTTTTCTTAACACAGATACGTCATAAAGGTATTCTTGATGGTTTTCAGGGTTTAACTTTCTCTTTCTTTTCTGCACTAAGATATCCCAGAGCTTATTTTAGATATATAACAAAACCATGAGAATCGCTATTTGTAGTTCACCGCTTTTGGATGGTCACAATGTAAGAGGAATAGGTACATATACAAAAAATCTTATTAAATCATTAAGAGGTTATCCTGATTTAAATATACAAGAGTTTTCTAACATAAATGAAGTAAAAATGGCTGATGTAGTTCACTATCCTTATTTTGATTTATTTCAAAAGTCATTACCTTTTTATACTAAATTTCCAACAATTGTAACAATTCATGATGTGATTCCTTTAGCTTACCCTAAGTCTTATCCTGCAGGTATTAAAGGTTCTTTTAATAAGCACTTACAGGTTCTTTCGCTAAAAAATGTAAAAGCTATAATTACTGATTCAAAAGCTTCTAAACAGGAAATCATAAAGTACTTAAAAGTACCAGCAAAAAAGATATTCCCAATAGCTTTAGCACCGGCTGATAATTTTCATAAAATTACTGATTCACAAAGATTAACTAATATTAAGGAAAAATACTCATTGCCAGAAAAGTTTGCATTATTTGTAGGTAGTGTAAATTGGAACAAAAACATATTAAATCTGACTAAAGCCGCATTGGATGCCGGAATAGATTTAGTACTAATCGGAAAAAGTTTTCAAGAAAAGGGTAATCTTGAACATCCAGAGATGAAAAATTTTAAAGAGTTTCTAAGGCTGTATTCAAATAACCCTAAAATTCATATTTTAGGATTTATGGATAATGAAGATCTGGTTGCAGTTACCAATTCAGCTAATGTGCTGCTGCTCCCGTCTATCGCAGAAGGGTTTGGTCTGCCTATCCTGGAAGCCCAAGTTTGTGGTGTTCCTGTGATAACATCTAATATTTCCTCAATGCCAGAAGTTGCACAAAATGGAGCGTTATTAGTTGATCCTTATTCTATAGAAGATATATCAAAAGCGATTATCAAAATTATAAGTGAAGAGAAGACACGTAACGAATTAATTAAATTAGGATATGAAAATGTATCGAAATTTTCCTGGGAAAAAGTAGCTCAGGAAACAGTTGATGTTTATAAAATAGTTATTCAAGGAGCTGTTTCAAAAAGGATATGAGATGAACTTTTTGAGAAAATCTTATATCCTTCAGATTATTTTCATTTTCTTTATATGGAGGATTTTACTATTTGTAACATCGTACTTATCGGTTTTTGCAGTTCCAATCTTTGGTAACAGGTTTCCTTACTGGAATATGTTGCTTTCCACTATCAATTTACCTTCATGGATTTGGGGTTTTGGTAATTTTGATGGAGTGCATTACTTAAGGATTGTAACCATGGGTTATGAATCATCACAATATTCTCAAGCATTCTTTCCTATGTATCCAATATTTATTAAGCTGGTAACTTTGCAAAGTGGCAATTTTTTAACAGGACTCATATTTACAAACATTATCTTTTTATTATCACTAATAGTTTTTTATAAGCTAATAGAAATAGATTTTAGTAAGAAAATTGCACTTTATTCTGTTGTATTATTAGCTGCTTTCCCCACTTCTTTTTATTTTGGATCTTTATACTCAGAGTCTTTATTTTTGTTTTTTTCTGTGTCTGCTATATATTTACTAAGAAAGAAAAACTTTCTAATTGCAGGATTGTATGCGTTACTTGCTTGTAGCACCAGAATTATTGGCTTATGGCTAATTCCTCTTTTTTTAATAGAAATCTATTTAGGTTTTAAAAAGAAGGATATTATTTCGAGAGATTTATTTAAAATAGCTGTTAGTATTTTAATTATTCCCTCCGGATTACTATTATATATGTTTTATTTAGGGTATAACTTTCACGATCCATTATTATTTTTAAACTCACAAGCTTCTTTTGGTGCAGAGAGAAGTAATCTTCCCATAATATTTACTCCTCAGGTATTCTTTAGGTATATAAAAATGCTATTAAGTGTACCAGTGAATACATTGTTATTTATGAATATTTTCCTAGAATTTATTTTTACTATATTTTCATTACTCTTATTGATAATTATTTTCAGAAAAGTAAGATTTAGCTACTGGGTATTTTCTTTAGGTTGTTGGTTAACCCCTACTTTAACTGGAACTTTTTCATCTATGCCAAGATACATATTAATGATGTTTCTTTTGCTGCCATTCTTGGCAAAAATTAGTAAGAAATACTTTCTTTTATTGATAATTTTGTTTATTATCTTAGGGATACTTTTAACAGCACTTTTTACAAGAGGATATTGGGTAGCATGAAAATTACAATTGTAGTACCGGCACATAACGAAGAGAAAAGAATCTCTATAGTCCTAAAGGATTTAGTAAAAGTTGGTTTGCCAATAATTGTGGTTGATGATGGATCAAGTGATAATACTTATGAAGTAGTTAAATCTTTTCCCGTAAATTTGCTTAGTCATAGAATAAACCTGGGTAAGGGAGCTGCTCTAAAGACTGGATGTGTGGCTGCGTTTTCACAAGGTGCGGATGCTGTAGTAATAATGGATTCTGATGGACAGCATAAAGTTGAGGATCTTGCAAAGTTTGTTTATAAGTTAAATGAGAATAATTACGATATGATATTTGGATCAAGAAATCTTAGTTATGGTGTTCCTTTTGTCAGGTTTATTGGGAATAAATTTGCATCTGTACTAGTATCTTTTCTTTTTGGAATTTATGTGTCAGACTTGATTTGCGGTTTTAGAGCTTTTACTAAAAAGGGATATGAAAAAATAAAATGGCAATCCTCAGGCTATGGAGTTGAAACTGAAATGGTTATTAATGTTGGAAAACTAAAATTAAAATATTGTGAAGTACCAGTTGAAACAGTTTATTATGATAATTTTAAAGGTGTAACAATACTGGATGCTTTTGGAATATTGTTTAGTGTTTTAAAATGGAGACTATATAAATGATAATAGGTTTACAAGTTACTGCAATTATTTTTGCTCTAGTAATGATTTATTTTGCGTACCTTCACTATTCTAGAGGGGAGTTAGGCGCACTTGAAATATTATCGTGGGTAATAATTTGGATGGTTACAATAGTAATCGTTGTTTTTCCGGAACTGTTATCTGTATTTGCTAAAACATTTGCTATATCCAGGGTGTTTGACTTAATGGTTATTGGAGGATTTATTGTTGTAATCTCTATGGTTTATGTTTCATATGTAAGAACTAAGAAGTTAGAGAAGAAAATAGAAGAATATGTAAGAACTGAAGCTTTAAATACTGTAGAAAAGAATAAGAAAAAATAATTAAATATCTTACAATTCTTTAATAAACTTTATTTGTTACTTCAGAATTAAAATAAATAATGAAAATACTTATAACAGGAGCTGCAGGATTTATTGGTAGTCATTTAGTTGATTTACTATTAGCTGAAGGAGTTAAACATTCTGATTTAAAATTACTTATCCCTGTTGGTGAATCGTTAGACAATTTACCAAAAAAGCCCTTTGAAATTATTAGGGGTGATATACGTGATAAAAAGGTTGTACAAAAGGCTATGGAGGGGGTACAGATAGTCTATCATTTAGCAGCAAGAATTGATTTTGATGGGAAAAGTTATGCTGAGTATAAAGACGTAAACGTGGACGGTACTCAAAACTTATTAGATTCTAGCAGAGACAAAAAGCTTCAAAAATTTGTTTTCTTTTCTAGTATTGGTGTATTTGGCCTTCCTGCTGGAATTGGGGATATTATCAACTGGGATGAAAACCATCCTAAGACATATACAAATTTTTATGGTGAATCTAAATATGAAGGGGAGAAAAGAGTTATAGAAGCATATGATAAATGGAAGATTCCTTATGCTATTATTCGTCCAGCAAGTGTTTATGGTCCAAGAGAAAAAGGGCCTACATTGGGCTTATATAAGGCAATTAAGAATCATCAATTTATTATGATTGGTGACGGTAGTAATAAAATGCATTATGTATTTGTAACAGATTTAGTTAAAGCAGCGCGTTTGGCACAGTTAAGTAAGAAGCCAACTGGGGATTATATAATTGGTGGTCAAAATGCAGATAGATTTATAGATATTGCAAACTCTGTTGCTACGAGTATTAATATGAAGATTCCACGTTTTTTCTTACCTAAAACATTAGCATTGGCAGTAAGCTATATTATGGAATTTGTTGGAAATATAACTGGGATTAAATTCCCGCTTTTCCCTTCTCGTGTCAGAACTATGACGACATCTTATTTTTATAATATAAGTAAGGTTCAAAAAGAGTTAGGATATGATCCACAGATAGATTTTAGAAAAGGATCTAAGATTACCGGTGAGTGGTATATGCAAAATAAGCTTTTATGAAAGAGCCTTTAGTATCTGTAATAATCGTTACGTATAATTCTGTAAATTATCTTAAATCTTGTTTGAACTCAATTTTATCAACAGAATATAAAAATTTGGAAATTATAATTGTGGATAATAAATCTAATGATGATACAACAAGTATAATTAAATCATTTAAAGATAAAGTAAATCCATTCTTTATAGATAAAAACCTTGGATATGCGGGAGGGAATAATCTTGGAGTAAGTAAAGCAAAAGGTGAATATATTTTTTTCTTAAATCCGGATACTTTAGTAACAGAGGATATCTTCAAATTTTTAGTAGAATCTTTAGACAGTAACTCACAACTTGCAGTGGCGCAGCCTGCAGTTTATTTGATGAATGATCATAAAATATTAAATTTAACTGGTAAAATAATTAATTTCTTAGGATTTGATTGGGTAAGAGATTACCATAAAAAGTTATTGCCAGATCAGGGAGAAATAATGTCTTTTAGTGGTTGTGGTGTAATGATTAAAAAGTCTGCTTTTTTGCAAGCCAAAGGGTTTGATGAAAATTATTTTATGTACTATGAGGATAGTGATTTATCTTGGAAATTACGTTTACTAGGATATAAATTATTGTTTGTTCCTCAAGCCATTATGTATCATGATTATAAATATATTCCAGTTGAGAGCTATCAACCTCTTAAAAAAAAGTTATTTTTTAATGAAAGAAACAGACTTGTGACTATATATAAAAATTACAGCACAAAAACACTTCTTTTATTATTGCCGGCAATTGTTATTTTAGAAGTTTGCATGCTAACCTTTTCGTTGCTTAATGGATGGTTTTTGGAAAAGGTGAAAGGGTATATGTCGATTATTAATATGAGTAATGATTTGAATAATAACAGGTTATTTATACAAGAGAATAGAAAATTAACTGATAAACAAATTACATCTGATTATGTGAGTGAATTAAACCTAGATATATATAATAGTAGTATTGTGCGATTGTTTATTAATCCCTTTTTATTCTTTTATTGGACATTTGTTAAGAGGTTAATATAATGAAGAAAATAGCCATAACTGGTTTAAGTGGAGTTATAGGAAGCAGATTATCTAAAAGTCTTCCAGAAGGATTTAAAATATATAACCTTTATCATACTCATAAAGAGCCTATTAAAGGTGTTATGCCTAAACATATTGAGTTACTAAAACCAGAAAGTATTGATGCGTGCCTGAATGAGATAAGTCCTGAGATAATCGTACATATGGCTTCAGCAACTCATATTGATCGGTGTGAAGAAGATCGAAAGTATGGAGAGAAGGGGGATGTATGGAAGGTAAATGTGAACGCAACAAATACAATAGCGACATATTGTAAAAAAAATAAAACACAACTTATATTTTTATCAACTGAATGTGTTTTTGACGGAGAAGAGTTATCATATGACGAAAAATCAGTTAAGAATCCTAAAAATTGGTATGGAGTGACAAAAAGCAAAGCAGAAGATATTATTTTTGCAGCTTGTCCGACAGCTTCAATTATAAGGGCAGTTATTGCATATAATGAGCAGGATCGTGAAAAAACATTATTTGGCAAAATTTTGCAGGGGTTTAAGAATGGTAAACAGTTTAAAGCAGTAACAGACCAAATCATTACGCCTACATATACAGATGATATTGTGAAGGCCATTAAATTGCTAATTCAAAAGCCCAAATCTGGAATATTTCATATTTCTCCTGAAGACAAAACCACGGCATATGATTTTGCCTTAAAGATTGCAGAAAAGTTTGGTTTTGATCAATCACTTATTGTGGAAACAACGCTGAATGAATATTTTGGAGCAGAAAGAGCGCAACTGCGATTAAAGAATTCGTGCTTAGATGGAAAATGGACACAATCTCAGTTAAAATTTACTCCACTGAATATAACTCAGGTTTTAGATAAAATTAACTTATGAAGATTCTACAAGTAGTACCTTATTTTTATCCTGCTTGGGCCTATGGAGGTCCTGCAAAGCTGGTTTATGATACCAGCAAGTATTTTGCTGAGTCAGGAAATGAAGTAATTGTATATACTTCTGATTCTTATGACCAAAATAGTAGAATGCCAAAAAATAAATATGTAACAGATATTCCTAATTTAAATATTAGATATTTTAAGAATTTAAATAATCATCTGGCGTATGTTTATAATATCTTCATTACACCAGGTATTATTTTAAGATCTTTAACAGAATTTTATAAGTTTGATGTTATTCACATACATGATTTTTATACCACCCAAAATATTTGGATAACTTTATTAGCTCTTCTTTATCATAAGCCTTATATCTTAAGTGTTCATGGTTGTTTAGAAGAAAAAAGAATTGCTCAGCGAAGTTTATTTAAGAAATTATTTTTATCGTTCTTTGGTAGAAATATGTTAATAAAAGCGAGTCTTGTTATAGCTACTTCACCAAACGAAGTTACAGCATATAAAGAGTATGAAATTCCTGAATCTAGAATTGTTTTATGCGGACACGGTGTTGACTTGAACGAATTTGTTACTAAGGTTACAAAATTAGAGGCTAGAAAGCATTTTCATTTAAATCAAAAAGATATTGTAGTGACTTTTTTGGGAAGGATTCATCAGATTAAAGGTTTAGATAATTTAGTAAAAGCAATTAGAATGGTGGAAGATAAGAATATACATTTTGTAATTGCTGGCTCTAACGATGGGTATTTGCCAACATTAAAGAAAGACATAAAAAAGTATAAACTGAATAATAAAATTACTTTAGTGGGTACCTGTTTTGGAGAGGAAAAATCTCAACTTTTTAAAGCCAGTGATATTTTTGTCTATCCTTCATATTCAGAAGGTTTTTCTTTGGGTATCTTAGAAGCTGCAGCAGCTGGTTTACCTCTTATTATCACAACTGGTTGTCATTTTGATGAGGTTGGAAAACAAAAAGCAGGAATAATTGTGACTCCTGATGAAAAAAAGATCGCTGACGCGATTAAAAAGTTATGTGTAGATCAAGAGTTGCGTCAAAAATTTGGACAAAATGCTAAGCAACTAATTAATACACAATACTCAATGAAAGCTATAGGGGATAAGTTTATAAATTTTTATAAGAAAGTTTTGTAAGATATATGTTAAGAAGCAAGATAATTAAATATATAAACTTATTATTAGGGGTGGATCCAGTATTTTTTCAACAACAGATTTGTTTAAAAAAACATTTTGGAACTCCTTACGGTGGATGGACTATTGCTTTAGAAGGAATTAATAAGAATAGTATTATATATTCTTTTGGTATTGGAACTGATATTTCCTTTGACCTTGATTTAATCAAAAAATATAGCTTAACTATAAATGCATTTGATCCAACTCCTAAGTCACTTGAATGGTTAAAGCAACAAAAGATCCCTAAAAGTTTAAAAGTTTATCAATGGGGTATAGCTGATTATGATGGGAAGGAAAAATTTACTCTTCCACCTCAGGAAAACTTTGTTTCTTTTAGAAAAACAAAAAAAGATAAATCTGATAAAAATATAAAGTTACCAGTATTTCAATTATCTACAATTATGAAAAAATTAGGGCACAAAAGAATTGATATCTTAAAAATGGATATAGAAGGTTTCGAATATCAGGTTATAGAGAATATTTTGAAAAGCAACTTAGAAATTAAACAAATATTAGTAGAGTTCCATCACCGTTTTTCTGGGTTTAGCAAAAAAGATACAGAAAAAGCTATTAATAAATTAAATAAATTTGGTTATAAAATCTTTAACATTTCTGATGTGGGGTTAGAATACTCTTTAATTAAAAAGTATTCTAAATAAATCTTAAAATACGACTTAACGTTTTTTAGAGGGTTTTTTGATTTTTTCTTTGTTTATTTCAGTAGTGTATCTTTGATTTTCCTTTAAGATGAATTTAGTAAAATCATTATTTATTAATTTATCAAACATAATTACATCAGGAATGGTGCAATGCCCACTGATTGGTCCTTTAATAGGGAGAAGGATGGGTCTAATTACTTTTGGTAATGATTTTCTATAACCTTTGTAGCTTGTAACATTGTGGACTCCTGGCATGATTTTACTGTAACCCTGGTTATATATTAGATTATATTTTGTATAGACTTGATCAAAATTAAGACCAAGTTTTTCGCAGATTTCAGAAACCCATTTACAAAAGATAATATTCCAAGCATAGTAAGTTAAATCCAAAAGTTTTGCTGATTCTGAATCCTCCGCACTATCAAAGATTTCCATTTTTAATTTTAAATCTTTAAAATGCTTCTTTGCCATTTTTAAAGAAAGTAAATCTATTGGACCTACAATCTTTGGAAAATAATTTTTAATAGAATTGTAAAGATCTGAATGGGTTCCTTGGATTGGAGAGTGTACGATGGGCACATTTGTTGCTTCATATATTTTTCTAGTAGTCCCGGTTGTAGTTGTACTATTTATGATTACTAGCCTTGGCTTAATATCTAAAATGTTTTTGGTAATTATATTGATGAAAGAGTCAGGATTTATTTCTGGGATGTTTATGTGTAAATAATCAATTTTATTTTTTTGTATTTGATCATAATCTACTTCTCGAACGAAGATATCATAATTGGCTTCTTTCCCAATTTTGGCCATAGCTTTACCAATTTCACCATAACCTAATATTCCTATAGTTTGTTTTTTGGGAGTTGAGTTGTTCATTTAATTTCTATTATAATGCTTTAACTGTGTTAACAATTATAGTGTTATGTTAACCATTTGTCTATGAAAAAAATTATTTTAGTTGTTGGTGCGCGACCTAATTTTATGAAGGCAGCACCTCTCTATCGCCACCTTAGAAAACAAAATAATTTAAACGTCATTCTTCTCCATACAGGCCAACACTATGACTATGAAATGTCACAAATATTTTTTGAAGATTTAGATTTACCCAAACCAGACTACTTTTTAGATGTACAATCAGGCTCGCATGCAAAGCAAACAGCTAAAATTATGGTTAAGTTTGAAAAGGTTTTGTTAAAGGAAAAACCAGATATGGTGGTAGTATTTGGAGATGTTAATTCAACGGTTGCTTGTAGTTTAACTGCTAAGAAAATGCAAATAGTAATCGCACATGTTGAAGCAGGTTTGAGAAGCTATGATGAAACTATGCCGGAAGAGATTAATCGACGCGTAACTGATAGTATTTCAGATCTACTGCTTACACCTTCAGAAGATGCTAACGTAAATCTTTTGAAGGAAGGTGTGGATAAGGAGAAAATATTTTTAGTAGGTAATATTATGATTGATTCTTTAGTGGTGGTTATAAATAAGATAAAAGATGAGACTAAAATCTTAAAAAAACTTAAATTAGAAGCAAAGGAATATTGTTTAGTTACAATACACAGACCTTCAAATGTTGATAATGAAGAAATATTAGCTGAGATTGTGAGTAAGCTTAATGAGGTTAGTGAAAAAATACCTGTTGTTTTTCCTGTTCATCCTAGGACAAGAAAACACTTACAAGACTGGAAGATTAAAATTGGCAGTAAAATTTTACTAACTTCTCCTTTAGGATATAGAGATTTTACATGTTTAGAAAGAAACTCTAGATTAGTCATTACGGATTCAGGCGGAATTCAAGAGGAGACGACTTTTTTAAATATTCCTTGTTTAACACTTCGCCCTAATACTGAAAGACCTATTACAATCCAAATGGGAACAAATAAGTTGGTAACTGAAAAAAGTTTATTAAATGAGGTTGAATTTGTCTTAAACAATAATAACAAAAAGGGGAAGATACCTGCTTTATGGGATGGAAAAACAGCATTAAGAATTTCTGAAATATTAATTCAAAAGCTTTTAGTTAATCAAACATGAAAATTCTTATTGTAATTGATTACTATCAACCGGTACTGGGTTATAGTGATAGCTTTTTAGCTAGTAATTTCAAAAAAATGGGTCATGAAGTTAAGGTATTAACATCAAACTTTTATTTTCCATTTCCGAATTATGATAGCACCGTTAAAAAAGTTTTAGGTAGTAGGCAATTATCAGCAGGTGTTGAAATATATGACGGAATAGAAATTACTCGTCAAAAAATGATCAAAGAAGTATTTGCCAGAGCGATTTTTTCCGGACACACAGAATTTCTTAAAGCTTATCAGCCAGATTTGGTATTAGTAAATAAAGCAGCTAGTTATAACGCTGTTAGACTGTGTCAGTTGAAAAAAAACTTTAACTATAAATTATATTGTTATGATAGCCATCTTCCTTCTGAACTAGAAAGGGAGAATGTTCTTTTAAAAAAGATTGTTTATTTTATTTTCAGGTTTTTCTTTGCAGAACTTATTAATTCTAAGATAGATAAGTTTATTGCTGTTCAGGAAAAGACAGAAGATGTAATGAAAAAGTATTATGGTGTTAAGAAAAATATTGTTGTTATACCCTTGGGAACTGATATAGAAAGATTTAAGTATAGTGTTGATGAAAGATTGAATATAAGAAAAAAATACAAAATAAAGAATGATGATTTTGTAATTATTTATACAGGCAAAGTAATTGAATCTAAAGGTGTAAAGATTCTTTTTGAAGCATTTAATTATCTTTGTAAAGATATATTAAATATAAAGTTATTTATTGTGGGTGAAGGTAGCAAGGAGTATGTAGATAGTTGTTTATCAAGATTAGATAAACAATATCATAATCAAGTTATTTGGGTAGAATTTCAACGCCCTGAAAACTTATTTAAATTTTATTCATCCGCCGACATTGGTGTTTGGCCATTACAAGAATCTACAAGTATGAATGATGCTGCGGCAAATTCTTTGCCATTTATTGCAAATGACACTATCGGTGATAAAACTAGGATTGGGAATAAGAATGCTTTGCTATATAAAAAAGGTAACAGTAAAGAGCTAGCAAAGAAGATTAAATATCTCTATAATAATGCAGAGATGAGAAAAGTTATGGCTAAAAGAGGAAGGGAGCTTGCAGAAAAAAAATTGTCTTGGAAAAATACAGCTGCAAAGTTCTTAGAGTAATCATGCTTCGTTTATTATTGCCAAAATCTATTTTAATATGTCTTCGTGATTCTTTAGGTATCCTTCATCCAGAACATGCAAATGAAGAGCACATTAAAGCAAGTTTAGAATGGTTAAAATTTGCGCAGGATAAAAGTACTGATGGAGGAGTTTCTGCATGGTATTCTTTATCTACAGAATGGATGCCTTCTTACATAGAAACAACCGGTTATATAATTAGTACATTCTTACAGTGTTCAAAGTACTTCAATGATCAAGACCTTAAAAAGAGGGCAATTAAAATGGGGGATTTTCTAATCGATATGCAAAATAAAGATGGTAGTTTTCGAAGACAGGTATTGTCAGTTACAAACGACACAGAACCCATAATCTTTGACACAGGACAAGATATATTGGGGCTAACAGATTTATACCAACAAACAAAAACTAAAAAATACCTTACGTCCGCAGTTAAGGCAGCAGACTTTTTATGCTCTGTTCAAGAAAAAGATGGGAGTTGGATAAAGTTTGAATATGGGGGAAAGCCCAGAAGCTATGAAACCAGAACAGCGTGGGCTTTATTAAAAGTATATAAACTAACAAATAAAATAAAATATAAAAACTTTGGAGTAAAGAACTTAGATTGGTCTGGTAAAAATCAATTAACAAATGGATGGATTAAATATAACGAGTTGCCTTTCCCAAACCCATCACAGCCCCTTGTGCACACAATTTCTTATGCAATAGAGGGATTTTTGTGGTCAGGTATATTATTAAATGATAAGAAGTATATTAAGATTGCTCAAAAATCTGCTGATCAAATTTTGAATTACTTAAATAATAATAATTATATTCCCGGAACATTTAATAAGAACTGGAAATCCAGTGATCGCTATACCTGTTTGACAGGGAATGCACAAATTTCATTAGTTTGGTTAGAGCTATATAAGATTACTAAAAACATAAAATATTTAGAGGCATCTAAAAAAGTCAATTCTTATTTAAAAAGAACACAGGATATTTCTACAAATGATTTAAATATAAGAGGAGGGCTTAAAGGCAGCTTTCCAATCTATGGAGATATTTTAAAATTTAGTGGTTATTGTAGGATGGCATATTTAAATTGGGCTGTAAAATTTTTTATAGATTCATTGATAGCAGAGAATATGATAAAAAAAGAAAAGCAATTATGAACTATTTACTGTCATTTCAAAAGGTTCTAAATCATCCAAATAATAAAGGAGCTGCTATGATCACCCTTGGGCGCCTTTTATTATGGAAGCTTAACCAACTCACCTTACGCAGGCCTGTAATCGTTAACTTGACGCAAGAGATGAAATGTATATGTCATCCTGATAGTTCATTTGGAAGCTTAATTATTTATACTAAGTTTCCTGAATATGAAGAGATGAAATTTTTCTATGACTTCATTAAAAAGGATGATGTATTTGTGGATGTTGGAGCAAATATTGGAGCATATTCATTACTTGCTTCTTCAAAGATTAAAAAGGGTAAGATATTTGCTTTTGAACCATCAAAGAAAGCTGCATTATATTTAAGGGAAAATATTAAATTGAATCATCTTGAAAATCTTGTGACTGTTATTGAAAGCGTGGTATCTGATAAGGATGGATTTGAGAAGTTTACTGTAGGAAGACATTCGGAAGTAGATAGAATTAAGAGTCCAGAAACATCAACCCAAAGTGTAAGGACAATTGCTTCAACTACACTTGATAAATTCTTAAAATCCAAGAGAATTACATACATAGATATGGTAAAGATAGACGTAGAAGGTGCAGAATTAAAAATCCTAAAAGGATTAAAATCGTATTTAAAGAATAGTTCTGTGGGAAGTATATTATTTGAGGTAAATTTAAATTGTAAAGATTACGGTTCTACGATAGATGAACTATTTAATTTTTTAGAAGACAAAGGGTTTATAATTTATAGTATTTTAGAAAATAATAAAATCGTAAAGCTAAAGAGAGATCAATTCGATCACAATAATACGGTGAATGCTCTAGCAGTCAGTAAATCTAGAAAAGCTCAAGGTAGAATAAAAAGATTCTTATAAATTAATACATTATGCATCCAACCTACAAATACATCCTTTCGCTACTAAACTTGCAAAAAGCAGAAGATAATTCAGTTAAGGTTGTTGATTACGGGTGTGGCAATGGACTATTACTGAGTTACTTAGTGAAACGAAAAATTAAAGAATATATAGGCTTTGATATTAATAAAGAAAGTATTTTAGAAGCAAAAAGAAAATATCATAATAAAAATATTTCTTTTTTGTTACTGAGTCGTAATAAAAAAATGTTTGAAAGAATGAAATCAGTTGACCTACTTGTTCTGATTGGAGTATTGCAATACCTATCAGAAGAAGAGATAGATTGGTTGTTATTAAGTTCACAAAAGATACTCAAAAAGAAAGGGCGCATTATTATAAGTTGTACTCCTGATAATTGGCCTTATCGGTTATTTAATTTATATAGAATTATATTGCCAAATAAATTTATCAATAAGGATCTGTTTATTGATAAAGCTAAAAAGAATGGCTTTGAAGTGTCTGCTTGTACCCAAAAAGGTTTGCTCCTGGCACCGCTTTTTTCAAATATTATAGTCATTTTTTTTGACTTTATGGATAAGTTAGTTTTTAAGACAAAGGGTAAGCTTGGTCCAGTAGGAATAGTTTCTAGAAAAGTAATCAATCCTTTACTTATGCTTGAATATTTATTACCTATTAATTATGGGTATACTATGTTTGTTGAATTACAAAAGAATGAAAAATAAATTATCAGTTGTGTTAATTTGTGATCATATACAGCGTGAATTAGCTTCATTAAAAATGTTGCGTGAACAAATGCTTTCGGAAAACCTATCAGTTTCAATCATTGGCAGTTTGGCGGAGGTTAAGCGAATGTATTATCAATTATATCGCCTTAAGCCAGATATTGTTTTCATATCACAAATTCAAGAAAAGATTACTCGTGATATGGCTAGATATGTAAAGGACTGTGGGGCAATAGTTTGTGTATTACCGGCAGAACTATCATATTCAAGGGCGAACCTCTTTTGGCTTTATAATCAGAGGCTTACGTATAATGAATTGGTTGATTACTATTTTTTGCCAGGCGAACAATTTCTGAATGATATATTGGAATTTACAGATATTGATAGAAGAAAGATGGTTGTTGTGGGTTCTCCAAAAATGGACTTATTAATTTCAAAGTATAAAAAATCATTCTTGAGCAGGGAAGAATTTTGTACTAAATATAAAATACCGTTGGGGAAAAAAAATATTTTTATCTATACAACATTCGCAGCTAGTACCATAGACTATATTAAAAAAGAAGCAGCCTTTAAAGGTAACGTTAAAGCTACTTTAAGAATCTATCGTTGTATAAGTGAAACTAAAAAAATTTTCTTAAAGGATATAAATAGAATTTGTATTGATAATCCAGAGTGTAATATTATTATTAAGCCACATCCACTTGAGGATACGTCAGAGTACCTAAAAATTAAGCACAGTAATTATTATGTTGTTCAAAACGAACTGTTTAATAACACTGTTAGCAGTATAGACTTAGCAATACATTGGAACTCTACGGTTGCCACTGAATGTTGGATACAAAGAAAAAAGACTATTCAATATGCACCAATTAGTAAATATTCTGACCTGTTAAGCGAATTTAACCAATGTAACCCAGTATTTGAAAATTATAAAGAATTAGACTGTGGTATAAAAAAATACTTAGGATGTAATATTGATGCAAAATATCTGAGGTCTCAAAAGGATTACTTGAAACTGTGGTATTATCGACTTGATGGTAAAGCAATGAACAGGATATTAAATATCTTAGTAAAAAATATTAAGCCTAACAAATCAAAGCATTACTTTAAAAATTATCCATTCTCCTTTAAAGTATATTCTTATGTAGAAAGCCTGTTAGGATTGTCGATTGCCAGGTGGTTAGTTAAACTTGTTAAGAGAGATTTTCAGCGACAGTATGCACTGGAAAACTATATTCTAGAGGAGGCCAAATGACAAAGAAAATAGACGAAAGAATTGCATACTGGGAGAATAATTATGTTAGTTATTGGAAAGATAGAGTTAGTAGTGCATCAGAAAATAAACTTGTTAAAAAGGACATATTGCCTCCAGATATAAAAATATTTCGTAAATATTACAAAAAAGCTTTAACTTATCTTCGTAATGATTCTTCTAGAATGCTTGATGTTGGAATAGGGTTTGGTAGGTCTGTACCGCTTTATCAAGATTATTTTAAGAACAATATCTGGGGAAGTGATATTTCTCAGGGAATGATTGAAGAATGTAAAAAATCTTATCCGCATATTGCTAATCAAGTGGTGGCAGCTTCGGCTGAAAAGCAGCCTTTTAAGAATAACTTTGTTGATCTGATTGTTTGTTGGGCAACATTTGATGCAACTTATCAAGAAAAAGTATTATGGGAATTTCAAAGACTGTTGGATATTAATGGTGTGGTATTAGTAACTGGTAAAAATAATAATTATTGTTTAAATGATAAGAAGGCTTTGGCTGCAGAAATTGGAGCAAGAAATAAGAATCACCCAAATTACTTTACAGATATAAAGATTTTAAGGGAAAACATTGAAGATTTTGGTTTTGTAATAAAAGAACTTATTTGTTTTAAAAGACGAGGAGATTTTGCAAAAGATAATTATAGTAAGAAAGATTCACAAAAGTTTTATGAATATGTATTAATACTTCAGAAAATAAAAGATACAGAAGAAAAGAATTTAAAATTTAAGATTGCTGATGAGTTTAGCCAAAGTTTTAAAAATAAATATGTACAAAAATAAGAAAATTGTTCTAACTATCTGTGCAAGAGGTGGATCGAAAGGATATCCTGGAAAAAATATTAAATCTATTTTTAGGAAGCCCCTTTTAGCATATTCAATTGAACAAGCTAAAGCTTTAGACTGGGTAGATCGGATAGTTGTTTCAACTGATGATCCAAAAATAAAAAAAGTAGCTGAAAAATGGGGAGTTGAGGTTCCTTTTTTAAGACCACCGGAATTAGCTACGGATACAGTATCAAAAATCCCTGTTTTTCTTCATGCTATACAAGAAGCTGAGAAACACTGGAATGAAAAATATGATATTTGGGTAGACTTAGATGTTACCAGCCCACTACGTTTTTCTGAAGATATTGAACAAGCAGTTAGATTATTATTTACCCCTGAAACTATATCTGTAATTACTGCAATGGAATCTCATCATAATCCCTACTATAATATGTTAGAGAAGGATAATAAAGGGTATATATCTTTATCGAAAAAGCATTCACAATCTGTTGTTAGGAGGCAGGATGCACCCAAAGTATATGCAATGAATGGGAGTATATATGTAATGTGGTGTGATGAGCTAGTAAAAAGAAAGACTTTTTTTACTGAAAAAACACAATTGTATGTTATGCCTCCTGAGAGATCATTTGATATTGATAATGCAGTAGATTTTGAAATAGTTAAGCTATATTTAAAACAAAGAATAAAGTCTTGTGAAACTATATAGCTGATTTTTTTTGCTTCTTTGAGTAATAATCATCTACCATTTTCTCTACTATTTTAATTTTTTGTTCTAATGTTTCACCACGTTCATAATCTTTTTTTGTAACTAGTTTACCCAGCCTGTGTTTACCCCGGCAAGCATAAAGTATATCAAGAGGTGTATTATCAGCTTTTTTGCCGTTAATATCTGTTGTAAAAACTCCTGCTGCATTCCATAAGGTCATTGAAGACCAGTCGTCTAAATTTCCTGTCCATTTCAATATCCCTTGTTCGATTAGAATGGCTAATTGAGTATTAGGGAGGGGTGTACAAATAGAGATCATGGCATAGACAGCACCTTTTTTCTCAAGCTTTTGAATATATTTTAATGTTTCCAGTGTTTGTTTTGGAGTTTCACCGGGTAATCCCACCATATTTAATAACTTAACCTCAATCCCTGCTTTGGCCATTGCTTCTGTTGCGTCTTCAATTGTTTGATTAGAAATTCTTTTTCCAATAGCCTGATATCGAAGTTCCTCATTGCCTGTTTCTGGAGCAATATGTAATTGCCGGCACCCTGCCTTATAAATTAATTCTAGTAAATTCATCTTTGATCCTTGGTAAGTTACTGTATGTTTGGCTGCTCTAACAACCAAGTTAGCTCTTGTAATTGCTGTCCAGATACAACCTTTAAGATTCTTATTTTTTAAGATTCTTCGAGCAGTTTCCTCAACAACATCAAGAGAAACCAGGTAAAGGTCATCAGTTAAATAGAAATCAACAACACCCAGTCGCCTTAAATATTCCATGTGTTCAATTATTCTTTTTGGTGTAAGCCCTCTCCACATATGGCCAGATACTTCTTGATCACAAAAAAAACAGGCATTAGGACAACCGCGTGAAGTAAGCATTGCTAATTGGAATTCGCCTTTTTGTGGCGTAAACTCAGAAAGATGATAGCGCGTTAAGTCTCCAAGTAATTCGTATTCAGGAATAGGTAGCTTATTAATATCTTCAATTCTATCAGCATGTGTTGGCCAATCCACTTTTGAGGAGGGTTTATTCCCTAAAAGTAACCTGGTATAACCACGTACAGTATCTTTTAAATAATGAAGTTTTCCTTTATTGTCTTTAAAGACAATTCCGGGAACTTTCTTTAAGAATTCCTGATTATCCCAGTTTTTAATTAGAATTGGTGTAACAAGCTCGCCTTCACCAACCACCTCATAAGAAAAAATATCACCGTACTTTTCCATTGTTCGAATTGGTACTGCACTTGGGTGGGGACCACCTAAGAATTGACGATATTTAGATGATTTGGACTTTAATTTAGCTGCGATTCTTGCTGTTTTATCAATAGTGGTAATCCATCCAGCCCAACCCACAAAGCCTCCATTAGGCATTAATTCCTGAATTTTGGCTACAGTTTCCTCCTCTGTTAATAGCTCTTTATCTGCATCCAGTACAGCTACATCATAACCTTCTTTCTTTAAATATGTAGCAACACATAAAATACCAACAGAAGGAATACTGAATGCGCCACCTCTGGATTTTAGTTCTGGTATATCTCTTTCCGCAAATGAATTTGGAGCTACTAGCAATATTTCAGGGGTTGTTGTTTTTTGGACCATAACTTCGAAATTATATCATTTTGAAAACTTTTGTATATGTATTTCCTTCTAAATCATGAGCAGCTACCCCAAAGTTTTTGTTTTTATCTTCAGGTAATAATTTGTATTCCCAGGTATCCTCACTTATTTTAAATAAGGGTTTCCAGGAATAAATATTTTTACTGTATTTGATAGCTAAAAAAGGCTGTTTGTTAAATAAAGTTTTATTAGTTTTAATGTTAATTTTTTCATTACTTTTTTTAATATTAAGCTTTAATGGTTTTATAGAAGAAATATTTTGAAATTGTTTGATTGCATCTTTTCCTGATTTATAAAAGAATTTAATTTTTTCTTTCTTTGAGTATTTTGATATCCACTCCATTACCTTGGTAAAATCTTGTTCTCTATCACGAAAATCATGATCAAAAAGAGAAAGGATAATATCAGAGCCTTTTTTGGCGTCTGCAAAAGCTTTTGCAATCTCTTCTTCGGTAATAATATTAACATTTGATTTAATATCTAAAGACCTGACAACTAGTCGCTTCATATCTCCTGGTTTAGTAAGGTCAGCATTTGAAGGGTGATAAGGCACCCAACTATTTGGTGCTTTATGCCATGGAAGTATATCTATTAATTTACTTCCATCAGCTTCAATTTTCTTCCAATTGATATGATCTCCGTTTCTATTAGAATAATCATAAGGAATCCATTGTTCTAACCAATTAGATTGATCAGTGTCTTCTATTGTACCTCCAGCCCGATAAGTAATAGGGAAAAAATTACAATCAATAATAAATCTGCATAATTGATTTTCGTATTCACGATTAGTAAACCAATCTGTGCCCCATTCATTACCGATTCCAGAAATAGAAGCATGATGATAATGCCAACCAATTTCATCACCATATTTTTTTATTTCTTTGCCCCAAGTTTTTAGATAGTGATCATAAACTTTATGGTATCCAAAATCATGTTGAATTGGGTTAGTACGAAATCCAGTCCAATTTAACATAAACCATGTAAAAACGGCAGGATTGTTATTACTGTCAGGGAAAGAATAACGAAATTTATCAGAGAAAACTTTAGACAAAAAAATTCTATCAATATCTTTCCAATTGCCAATAAGCTGAGAGGGAAATTGATAGTTAGGATCAGTAAAAGGCCCTTCCGTATCAATACAAAAAACAACAAAAACTCTGCCCATTTATTATTTGCTCCAGCCTGGATCCCAAAGTTGTCTGGTATAACCAGCATCTACTATTAAATTTGTACCTGTGATTGCATTGGCTCTCTTTGAAAGAAAAAATAAAACAGGATCAGCTATTTCAATTGGTTCGACACTTCGTCCTAATGGAGTTCTTGCTTCAAAGCGTCGTAGAATTTCTTTAGGTTTTGGGTCTACGTATTGTGCTTTATTTTTTTCTGTATTGACGTTACCTGGCGATACCATGTTTACTCTAATATTATAGGGAGCAAGTTCCATGGCATAAGCGACTGTTTTCCCCCACAAATCGCCTTTTGCAGAAGTATACAAAACCACATCCTGTGCTGCCATGATAGTTTCGATAGACCCAATATTAACTATTGATCCACCATTTTTCATTCGGCGATAAGAGAATTCAGTTAAAACAAGAGCTGTTTCAGAATGAGCAGTCATCATCTTGCGAAATGATCGTATGCTTCTTCCACCATGACTTGAGTCAGAACCTAATAATCCTGCATTGTTTACCAGTCCATCAAGATTGGTAACATGACCAAGAGTTAGATGCACCAAGTCTTCATTTGCAGCGTCGCTTGAAAAAAATTCATAATCATGGCCAATTTTTAAAGAAGAATCTCTTAATCTCTGTTCTAGCTCTGATCCCTGAAAATCTTTTAAATCAATGCCGATAGGACTTGCGCCCTCTTTAAGAAGTTCTTCAAATATACAAGATCCAATCCCACTTGCAGCTCCTGATACAATTATTGTTTTATTTTTTAGTTCTAGGTTCATGTAGAGATTGACTTTTGCGTTATTTTATCATAAAACATTAAATACAATGATAATCAAAATTAGTAAGAATAAAATAGGAAAAGGAAACTCTATATTTATAATTGCAGAAGCTGGGGTAAACCATAATGGTAAACTTGATCTGGCTTTAAAATTAGTTGATGTTGCAGCAAGTGCTGGTGCAGATGCAGTGAAATTTCAAACTTTTAAAGCTGAACAAGTAGTTACAGATAAAGGTGAAATGGCTGATTACCAAAAAAAGAATTTGGGAAAAGTTGAATCCCAACAAGAGATGCTAAAGAAGCTGGAACTACATGAAGAATTTTACCAGCCAATTATAAAAAGATGTAAAGAAAGAAAGATTATGTTTCTTTCTACACCTCATGGTGGAGTTGAAAGCGTAGATTTTTTGGAGAGTTTAGGAGTGGAGGCTTTTAAGGTTGGTTCTGGGGATTTAACTAATTATCTATTATTGAACAGACTAGCGAGAACTCATAAACCTGTAATTTTAAGTTCAGGAATGGCAACTTTGAAAGAAGTGATTAACGCTGTGGATTTTATTAAGAGTAAAGGATGTAAGCAATTAGCAATGCTTCATTGCACAACTGATTACCCTTGTCCTCCGGAAAAAGTAAATATGGCATCAATGGTTACAATGATGAAAAAATTAGATATACCAGTGGGTTATTCTGACCATACTCAGGGTAATAGTGCAGCTATTATGGCAACAACGCTAGGTGCAACTATTTATGAATGTCATTTTACGGTAAATAAAAAGTTACCAGGACCGGATCACATTGCTTCAGCCAGTCCTGAAGAACTTAAGGTTAGAATAAATAGTATTCGAGAGGTTGAAATAATGATGGGGAATGCAAAAAAGATTCCTAATGAAAGTGAAATAAAATTAATTAATATTGTAAGAAGAAGCTTGGTGGCAGCATCTGATTTATCAAAGGGACATAAATTAACAATCCAGGACTTAGAGGCGAAAAGACCCGGGGATGGTATCTCTCCATCTAAATATGAACAATTTTTGGGAAAGATTTTAAAAAAATCAATACAAAAAAATCAACAAATTAAAAACTCCGATATTAAGCACTAGCATTCATTAAAAGACATATATATAATCTGTCCAATAAGTAAATTCCATGGGAAAAAGAAAGATTGCATATGTTTCTGGCACCAGAGCAGATTATGGTTTAATGACTCCGATACTTCGGGCTGTAGCAAATAGTTTTAAATTAGATCTCCAGCTTTATGTTACAGGTATTCATTTGATGCCAAAATTTGGAGAAACTGCAATCTTTGTTGAAAAAGAATTTCCATCAACAAAAAGAATTAAATCAATTTTTAAAACAGATGAGAGATTTAGTATGGTTGGTTTTTCAGGAGAGTATATTAATTTATTAAATAAAATTTTTCAAAAAAACCGACCTGATATGGTCTTGATTTTAGGGGACAGAATAGAAATGCTTTGTACAGCAATGGTTTGTCTATATTTAGGGATTCCTACTGCACATATTCATGGTGGTGAGAAGACTTATGCTGTGGATGAGGTGACACGTCATGCAATTACCAAGATAAGTAGCTTACATTTTCCAGCAACAAAAGAGTCTGCAGAAAGAATTATAAAAATGGGAGAAGAAAAATGGCGTGTACATGTAGTTGGTGCACCTGCTTTGGATATTATTTTAAATAAAAAATTACCAACAAAAAAAGATATTTTTAAGACGATTGGATTGGACCCAAAACAACAATTTATTTTAATTACTCAGCATCCTGTTAGTGAAGAAATAGCTATTGCAGCTCAACAGATGAGAGAAACTCTTGAAGCAGCCAAAAGTTTTAATATGCCAATTATAATTACATATCCTCATTCTGACCCAGGAGGAAGAAGGATTATTGAGGTTATAGAAAAATATAAGAATAATCCATTGTTCCATATCTTCCCAAGTATTAAATATGAAAGTTTCTTAGCATTAGAAAGAGAGGCAGCAGTTTGGATAGGTAACAGCAGTGGGGCAATGATTGAGTCATCTTCTTTTAAAACACCTGTTGTGAATATCGGGACAAGACAAATCGGAAGACAGCGAGGAAAAAATGTTATTGATGTAAGTTATAATCGTGAAGAAATTGTAAAAGCTATTAAAAAATCCTTGACGGATAAGTCTTATCTTGCTAAGCTGCAAACTATCAAAAACCTCTGGGGTGATGGTAAAACAGGACCAAGGGTTGCCAGGATTTTGGAAGAGGTTGAGATTAATTCAAAACTGCTCACAAAACAAATAACATACTAATGCATGATAATTTTAAAAATTGGAAACTGCCTAAATTTAATAAATCTGGTATGACTAGATGGAATTGGATGTGCCAGTATTCAGAAAATCTAAAATTGGGTAAAAATACAGACATAGGTGCATTCACTTATATAAATGCTAATTTCGGGGTTGATATAGAGGATTATGTAGAAATCGGGTCTGGTTGCAGTATTTATTCCAACAATACAATTGATGAAATAACTGGCAAAGTTATCATTAAAAAAAATGCTAAAATTGGAACTCATTGTACTATTATGCCTGGAGTGACAATAGGAGAAAATGCAGTTATTGGTGCATATAGTTTTGTTAAAAATAATATTCCTGCAAATAGTGTAGCCTATGGTGTTCCTGCTAAAGTTATAAAAAAAGCAGCTGTTTCTGATGGCAAAATACAAATTGCTAAGCCCTATATTGATGATGAAGACAAGAAAGCTGTAATGGATGTATTAGAATCTGGTTGGCTTTCTTTGGGGCCAAAATATAAAGAGTTTGAACAAAACATGGCCTCATATGTTGGAACAAAGTATGCTTGTGCTGTCTCAAGTGGAACATCAGGACTTCATCTGGCAGTAATAGCTTTAGGTTTAAAAGAGGGTGATGAGGTTATTACTACACCTTTCTCTTTTGTAGCATCATCGAATTGCCTTTTATATGAAAAAGTTAAACCAGTGTTTGTAGATATAGAAGAAGAAACTTTTAATTTAGACCCGGATAAAATTGAATCAGCAATTACAAAAAAAACAAAAGCAATTTTGGTAGTACATATTTTTGGCCAATCTGCACGAATGGATAAAATAATGAAAATTGCCAGAAAATATAAGTTAAAAGTAATTGAAGATTCTTGTGAAAGTTTAGGTGCCAGGTTTCAAGATAAGATGACAGGAACCTTTGGTGACATTGGTGTATATTCTTTTTATCCAAATAAGCAAATGACAACAGGTGAGGGGGCGGTAATTGTAACTAACTCAAAGCGGCTTTATGAATTATGTGATAGTTTAAGAAATCAGGGTAGAGGTCTTAGAGAATCTAAAAAAGGGAAGGATTGGGATTGGTTGATGAGTGAGAGGTTAGGTTATAACTACCGGATGGATGAGATGAGTGCAGCACTAGGAATTACTCAGCTAAAAAAAATAGATTCGATGATAGAGAAAAGACGAAGGATCGTTGGGCTTTATAAAAAACATCTAGAAGATATAAAAAACCTGATTATTCCCACTGTAGGTAAAGATAGAACTCATACCTGGTTTGTTTATGTTATTCAGGTAATAAATGGTAAAAGGGATCAATTGATGAGTGACTTATCTTCCGCGGGGATTCAAGTTAGGCCTTATTTACCAGCGATTCATTTACAAAAGTTTATGAAAAAGATGTTTGGTTTTAAAAAGGGTGATTTTCCAGTTTGTGAAAAGATTTCTTCACAAACGCTAGCAATCCCTTTTTATATTGGTTTAGATGAAGATAATATTAAATATATTGCAGCAAGGATTAGAAAAATACTTAAATGAGTAACTTTAAAGCTCTTTTCAAAAATAAAAAAATCTTAGTAACAGGAGGAACTGGTTCTATTGGCAGTGAGATTGTTAGACAATTAATTAACTTTAATCCAAAACAGATAAGAATTTATTCTCGTGATGAATCTAAGCAATATCACTTGCAGCATGACCTAAATTATTTTACTCACAACAAAGATGTACTCCGTTTTTTAATTGGTGATATTAGAGATAAAGATAGATTAGACAGAGCTTTTAATGATATAGATATTGTTTTTCATGCAGCTGCTTTAAAACATGTTCCTTTTTGTGAAGACAATCCTTTTGAAGCAACGAAAACTAATGTACATGGAACACAAAATGTTTTGGATTTAGCAATTAATCACAGTGTTGAAAAAGTAATTGCAATTTCCTCTGATAAAGCGGTTAATCCAAATACTTTTATGGGAATTACAAAATTAATGATGGAAAGGATGGTAATAGCAGCAGCTAATTATTCAGGTCAAACTAAGACGAAATTTGCAGCAGTACGTTTTGGAAATGTAATAAATTCAAGAGGTTCGGTAATTCCGTTGTGGATTGATCAAATAAAGAAAGGTGGCCCTGTTACTGTAACTGATAAAAAAATGGAAAGATATTTTATGACAATAAAAGATGCGGTAGATCTTATTTTTTTATCAACATCCAAAATGCTGGGAAGTGAAATATTTGTTCTAAAAATGCCAAAATATAATATTTATGAGTTAGCACAAGAAGTAATAAATCGATATGGGAATGGCAAAAAAATTGCAATAAAAATCACAGGAGTAAGAAAGAGAGAAAAATTGGATGAGAGATTGTTTACAGATGAAGAAGAACAGTTAATAATTGATTCCGGACTTTTTAATATTATACAGCCAAGTCCAGAAGAATATAAAAAACGTTTATTAAAATATAAAGTTGGTAAAAAAATGAATAGCACAAAAACCTCAGATATCTTTGATTCTCTTCCAAAACTAGGTTAACATTTATTTTAATTATAACGTTTTAAAAGGTTACTTACTTTTAACAGTATCTTTAATAGGAATGGGTATTGATTATTAATTGAAATAAATCCTTTTGTTGTTATGATGATAGAAATAATATAATCAAAGATCCCCAAGGTTATTCCCAATAATAAAATAATCAAACTGTAGATAATTCCGGTAATCAAAAATTGAATGAAGCCTTTTGGTGAAAACCCACTTAATTGAACTAATAAATATAAACTTAGTGAGAATAACAACATAATTGTATAAAGTTTTACTGGTAGGTGAATACTTATTTCGTGTCGGATAATTCTAATAAACAAAATAATTGATAATAAATATATTAATGTACTCGCGATGGCGACTCCTATTATTCCATAAAGATTAATTAATACAACGCTTATAATAATATTTGTTACTGCAATTATTAATGATGCTCTCATCCTTTCTTTAATTTTTCCCATTCCACAGGTAATAGTTGTTAAATAGCTTGATAATAAGGCAAGAATGGCTCCAAAAGCCATGATTCTTAATGGTGTTTCAATAAGACCAACCCACTTTACTCCAAATATTAGTTGAGTTGTCGCGGAAGGGAAAAGCATTATAAATAAAGAAAAATAAAAGCCCACAAATGAAATAATTTTTATACTATTGCTTAACAGCTCACTCATCTTAACTTTTTCACCTTCCATAAGATGTGAAACTAAGGGAAGTAGTAAATTATTAATAGGGGAAAGAAATATACTGGGAATTGATATTAAAGGAACAATGATATTATAAATACCCACTTCTCTAACATTTTTAAATAATGTTAAGAAAAAATTATCAGTGAAAGTAATAAAGGTATATATGGATGTAGTGATTAATGTTGGTATGGCAAACTTAAGCATAGTGGAAAATAACTTTTTATCCCAGACTAATCTTTTTTCTCCAAATGAAGAGTTTTTATTTAATAGATATGTATAAATGATGGAACAGATTATGTGAGCTAAGGCCCATGAAAGAGCAAAGAATATAATATTAGAATAATCAAAAATAATAAAAAATATGGAAAAGATTAATGCAAGTAATAATCTGGAAAATTGAATAGAGGAATAGTATTTTTCCTGTTGTAGACCAGTGAACATCTTATATAAAGCCTCCAAGAAGCTGTTGGCAATAAAATAAATACAAAACAAATAAATTAGAGTTTGTGCTTCCGGTACTTTGAAATAATTAATGCTTAACCATGGTGCAATAAGGACTAGTAATAATGTCAGAATAATTGATGTTCCAACCTCAATAATTTGTGCATATTTATAGATCATCCAACTCTGTTCAAAATCACCTTGCTTTATTAGTTTTGGCACAAGGTATGTGACGCTATAGCCGAACCCTAAATCTTTATAGGTAGTAAGAATTCCAAAGAAAGCCAATAAGGCGTAAAATAAACCATACATTTCAATTGATAAATTATTAGAATATATTATTCGTAATACATACCCGAGAGGAGATGTTAATAGAGAGAAAAAAAGAACAGTTGAAGTGCCTCTAAAAATTCTGTTAGACAAGTTTTCTTTATTTTGCATAAGGAAGATAAAATTTTTACTCAAATATTAATTAAATATATTTATAATTTAACCTATGAAAGTTATGTTAACATATCAATAACTATCTTAACAGCTCGTGTGATATAATCGTCGAATTGGAAGTGTAGTAGTTTATAAAATATGATTTTATTTATTAAAAGTTTTGTCACTAAAATACCTTTTTCAATAAGAGTATATCTTTTATGGAGAAGTGTTTATATCGTATGGAACAGTCAAATTTCACCGTTTATAAATTCTAAAGAAAAAAAGCAATTTACAAATAAAATTTTCTTTGATCGAAATGTTATTAGCAAAAGAAAAGGCCCGGTAGTTTTAGTTTCTAGAGATATTGCTTTTACTTTTCCTTTGTCTTATGCATACCTGGCAGGTTATTTAAAAGAGAAAGGAATTGATGTTGTACTTTTATTTAAAGATACAAGTCAGGAAAAATTAATCAAGAAGATAAAAAGTTTAAAACCCATATTAGTTGGATTTGGAAACTTATATCCTGAGTTAGAAGAAATTACACAGATTATTCATGGATTAAATAAAGAAGGCAGAGATTTTCCGATTGTTATTGGTGGGCAGATGTTTTCTCCTATTCCAGAATTTGCTATGAAATTAACTGGTGCAGATTATGGAGTAATAGGAGAAGGAGAAATTATATTACATCAACTCGTAAAAGCTTTACAAAAAAACAGTGATGTTTCAAAAATTGGGGGATTAGTAACACGAACAAAAGATGTGGTGACTATTAATAGTGGAGGAAAATATATTGATAATTTATCAAAACTTCCAAAAATACCATATGAGCTTTTTGATGTTGATAAATGGTTGCTTATTGGAAGATGGTTTACTCAATTTAGGCCGGAACAACCACACTGGAGGTTTGATGACAGAGTAGTTAATGTTCATGGTGGAAGGGGTTGTCCTTTTAAATGTAATTTTTGTTATCACCATAATAAACCGAGATATCGGGATATTAACGATATGATGGATGAAGCAGAGAAAGCGCTTAAGAGATTTGATGCAAATATGTTGTACTTCTCTGATGATTTAGTAATAGCAAATCCTGCTCGTGTTAAGGAGTTAATTGCGAGGGTCAAAAAATTGAAACGTCCAATTAGTTACAAGATATCAACCAGGTTTGATATTTTGGAACGCCTTAGTGATGAGCTTTTGGATGAATTACACGCTACAGGGTGTAGAATTATTGGTTTAGGGGTAGAGTCAGGTTCTAATAGAATCTTAAAGTTAATTGGCAAGAATATAACATCTGATAAAATATTAAAAGGACTTAAGAGAATTAAAAAGTCGGGTATACTTCCAACTGTTTCTGCTATGGTCGGTCAATACACCGAGACCAGGGAAGATGTAGCAAAAACTGAGTTGTTGATGAAGAAAGCTGTTAAAGATAATCCTTTAATTTCATTTGCTTTTACAATTACGACTCCATTTCCAGGATCTGAATTATACGACATATTGTTTGCTAAAAAGTTACTTAAAAATGACGAAGAGTTTTATTATCGATATATAGCAGGAAAAGTTGGACCATGGAATCAAGTTGTTAATATGTCTGCTATGTCAGATTATGAGGTGATTAAAATGAGGAATGAACTTGAGAAAAGTTATGATCACGAAAGAATGAAAGCATATGGCGAAGAGAGATTTAATAAAATAAGTCAGATTTGTAAAAAACAACGAAAAGCTGCAGAAGTCTTTGAAAGTAAATCTAAAAAGGATAGGAAAAAAAGCGAGAAAGCGTACTCTGCAGAACAATTAGAGTTAGAAAATGAAAAATTGTCTTTAATGGGTGTAGTTTAAGTCTTATAAATTTTAAAACTTAGGACACATCGGCATTTCGATTTGTTTCTTCAAGAATGTGATGATATTTTTCAAATACTTCTGTTGGGTCTCCTTCGGTAATTAACTTCCCGTGGTCAAGTAAAATTACCCTTTCGCAAAACTTTTTAACTGATTGTTCACTATGGCTAACAAAGATAATTGTTTTTTCTCTGGACTTCTTTATTTCTTGTAAGTAATTTAAGCATTTTCTTTGAAAATCTTCGTCTCCGACTGCCAAAACCTCGTCGATTAAGAGTAGTGGAGCATTTGTATTAATAGCAATGGAAAAAGCAAGGCGCATATACATACCTGAGGAGTATTTCTTTACCGGTGCGTAGATAAAATCTTTCAATTCAGAAAATTCGATAATATCATTTAGTTTTATTTCGATTTCTTTTTTGTGTAAGCCTAAGATAGCAGCATTTAGAAAAATATTTTCATAACCTGTTAATTCATGATGAAATCCAGCGCCCAGTTCAATTAAAGGAGCAACTTTTCCAGTAATTATTACTTTCCCTCTTGTTGGTGTTGTAACTCCAGCAATTAATTTCAATGCAGTTGATTTACCGGCGCCGTTTTTTCCAATTATACCGACTGTTTCTCCCTGAAAAATATTAAATGTGACATCATCAAGAGCAGCTACTTTTTTAGCCCAGGGTTTTCCTAAAAAAAGATTAGGTAAAAATTCCTTAAAAGTTTTTTCCTCTTGAATATAAAAATCCTTAGAAACTTTATCAAAAATGATTACAGGTTTATCCATAGTTAAACAATATCAGCAAAAACTTTTTCACTTTTCTTGAAAAAGATATAACTAATTACGAAAATAAATACAGAAATTATTAAAGACCAGCAAATAGTTCCTGTATCAAAAGCCAGATTAAATAGTGCTGATCTATACCCTTCAATAATTCCAACCATAGGATTTAATTTATAGATGGATATATATTTCTCAGGAACTAATGAAAGTGCATATACAACAGGAGTTAGATAAGTCCACAGAAGAAGTAGAAGTGTGACAAGATATTGTATATCTCTGTAGAATAAATTAAAGGTACTAAAGAACAGAGATAATCCACTCATAAGAATTATTTGAATAATAAACAAAGGAATAATATATAAAGTTGTTAGGCCAATCGGGATATGATAAACAACCATAAAGATAAACAAAAGCGATAAAGCAAATACGAAGTCAACTGTTTTGGAAAGTACAACAGAATAGATTAATATCTCGCGTGGGAAATAAACTTTTCTGATTAAATCAGCATTATCTACTAATGAGGTTGTGGCACTAGCTAAAACATTTTGCATATAGATCCATGGTAATAGACCAGCAAAAAGAAAGACTGGATATGGGATATTATTTGTTGGAAATTTAAATATTACAGAAAATACAAATGTGTATACCAAAAGCTGTGCTAAAGGATTAATTAAAACCCAGGCATAACCAATAATTGATTGTTTGTATCGTGCTTTAATTGATCTTTGGGTAAGTTGAAAAAGTAGATATTTATGAGTAAGAAAAGGTGTAGCTAGTTCTTTTAGCATGTTATTTGATTATAATAAAAGCCTCAAATTTTTACTATGATCAAATTAATCACTGCTTGTTACTGCATAGAATGATACCGTATAATTTGAAAATAAAATGTTGCTAAAACTAATTAAAAAAAGTCTTGCAAGAGCTATGAGTTTCTCCATCCTTATAAAAGTGAGGAAAAAGATATTATCCAGGCTGGTTGTTTTAACTATTAATTCATTCAAAATTAAAGATGCTCATTTTACACATTTTGATTTATTCGAATATTGGCAGAAGAACGGTTTCTTTATTCTCCCTAATAATTTTTATCAACCAGTTCCAGATACATCTTTAATTAATATCAAGAAATTAGAAAAGGTTCAGTCTTTAGATGGAATAAATATTAATGAAACTAAACAACTATCATTACTGCAAAATTTTTCTAAGTTCAAAGATGAATATCTAAAAATTCCTTATATAGGTGAATCACAAGGTCATATTTTTTATTTTAATAATTTAGCTTTTGATGGGGTAGATGCTCTTGTATATTATTGTATGATTCGGCATTTTAACCCTAAGAATATAATAGAAGTAGGTTCTGGATGGTCAACTAAAATAGCAGCCCAAGCAGTTCTGCAAAATAGACAGGGTGAATTAGTAAGTATTGAACCTTACCCTCAACCATTTATGCAAAACTTATTTCCTGGCTTATCAAAAGTAATAGCAAAAAAGGTAGAAGAAAACGATATAAGTATATTTGAACAACTGAAAGAAAACGATATTTTATTTATTGATTCTTCACATACTGTCAAAACTGGTGGTGATGTAAACTATTTATTTTTAGAAGTACTTCCAAGACTTAAGAAGGGTGTAATTATTCATATTCATGACATCTTTTTCCCTTTTGATTATCCAAAAGACTGGATTTTAAAAGAACATAGATTGTGGGCAGAACAATATTTATTACAGGCATTCTTAATGTTCAATGATACTTTTGAAGTTATTTATTCAAATAGCTTTATGGGTTATAAACATTCAAAAAAGGTAAAGAATATTTTTTCTAATTCTCCTTTTTATAAAGGTGGATCCATTTGGATACAAAAAATAAGATAGTTAGGATAATTTCTTTTGCATAGAATATAATTTCCTTCCAGTAAGCAAGACCACACTAGTGTTTATTATAAAAGCTGCTAAAAATAATTGCTTTGGAAAATCCCAATAATACATCGCTTTTATCCACCAAAAATCTGGTACTCTTTCAAAGATTTGGGTATGAATATGCCATGTTTTCCAAAGGTCCTGGTTAGTTCCTCCGTAATTTTGGTACGGTTTTCCAGTCATTTTAGGTCCAAGTGGGGATACATAGGGAACATCTAAACTCTCCAAATTTACAGGGAGATTATTAATACTATAGCTAATTAATCCTAATATTTGAGTATGTTTTTTGACTATGGTAGGGTCTTTGAATTGAACCTTAATTACCAATTGGTTATCGGTAGGTTTTAGGTATTCTTTTTTAATTGGTATTTCTATCAACTTCCTTTCCTTTAGTATTAAAGTTTCAGGTTTAGTTAGTAATGGGTAGTTATTCAGTAAAAATTCTATGTGAGCAGAAGAGCTTGAGTCTCCAACAGGATGGTTAATAACACCAAAAGCCATTTTTTGAATAGGATTATCTAATTTATCATCAAAAGATATATACCCGCTTTCTTCGATAACTCTCCATCTTTCCCGACCAACATTAAAAGGAAAATCAATACCATCGTAGAATCTAACATTAAAAAGGCCATGATCTAATGTCTTAGGAAAAGATCTGGTTATTTTAACTAAGTTTTTTGTTTGAATGTAAAGTGGGCTAAAACGAGGTATATAGTTGCTGTATATGGGAACTGCATATTCAACTCCATTTACAAAGAAACGGCTTTCTAGATTTTGATATTTGATTTGATAAGGCATGAAGATGCCCAAAAACTCTATATATAAACCAAAAAGTGCAAGCGGTAAAAATATTAATAGCCTATACTTATTAGAGATTGTTGAGTAAAGTTTAGCCACAATAAGCATGGCAAAAGGTATTAATACGCTTAAATAACGTGGGCCCCAACTTGATTCTCCATGCCACATTTCTGCAAAATATTGATCAGCTTTTCTATATCCATATTGAGAGGAAAAGAAGAGAATATAAATTACTGATAGGAGTAGAAAAATTATTAATTCTGGTTTTAGTTGAGGGCGAATTTTATGCCAGAAAATAAAAATGATTAGTACTAAAGGGGTATACAAAAAGAAGCTTCTCCCTGGACTAAATAATTGCCCCCAGAAGCCGTCAATAAAAACTTTAAAAGGCATAGTTGCTAAGATATCAGTAATATAAGTTGAGTAAAAAGCTGCTGTAACCATATTTACGGTGGGTTCCGCGCGTGTGGTTTCAAACCATACATAAGTGTAGATAAAGGGGGATACACCTATTAGAAAGGCTAGTAGGTCTCTGGTTATAATCTTTAATGAGTTTAGTTTTGGTTTTACCAACATCAGGTAATAAAGCAGAAGTAATGGTGCTGATAATATAAAAGTTTGGTTATATGCGAGAATGACTATTCCATAAGAAATAGCTGAAAAAAATAAGAAAATAGGTTTGCGTGATAAAGAATATTTTTTTACTAAGAAGAAGGATAGTATAAGAAAAGTAATAAACATCATATGAGCTACACTATGTTTGCTATAAACTAATAAGTTTGTGGTAAACAATGAAACAATACTCATGAACAAAGCTGGTTTTGGTTTAATCTTTAAGGCTAGAAAATAAAGAAAAAGTACTACTCCTAAAATAGCAGCAAAGAAAGAGTTGGTGAAACTTGCCAATAAAAAGATGAGCCAGTCTGATTCTAGGGGAAAATGAACAGGAGGAGCAACATTGTAGTATTTATATACCATGTCTGTGATTGCAACTGCTGGTAAATAAGCCAGAGAAAATCCTAGTCCTGTTGGACTGTAGGTTTTTCCATCTCTTCCAATATAGGTGCTCATATGGATATTCTTATCCAAGTTAAACTCATATAGCGGGCCTGTAGGTTCTCCTTTATAATAAATATTACGTGCAACAGCTAGATATTGAAGTCCGTCCTGAGAATCTATCACGCCAGACGATAGAAAAACAAAAGTTGAGCAAAGAAATAGAAAATAGTAAATTATCAGTCTTTTCATAAGCTTGATGATAGCATACTATCAATTGATAAGTAATTATTGTAGGATCAGATGTATTCGAAGCAGAGAAATAACTACTAACATATATGAATAGCAAGAATGATCTAAGTTTAATAATTCATACTAAAAACGAAGAGGCAAATATAAAAGAATGTATTATGTCTGCTCGTAGTATTGCAAGTGAGATAATTGTTGTTGACATGCAAAGTGTAGATAAGACAGCCATCCTGGCTAAAGAACTTGAAGCCAAGGTTTATTTAGTACCAGACCATAATTATGCAGATCCTGTACGAAATTATGCAATAAGCAAGGCTACAAAAAAATGGATTTTAATATTGGATGCAGATGAAAGAATTTCTGAAAAGTTAAGCAAGCAAATTGAGCAGATTATTTTAGCTGATGAGTATGATGTCGTCGCTTTTCCTCGAAAGAATATTCACTTTGGACAATGGATTAAACATACTGCTTGGTGGCCTGACTATCAGCATAGGCTATTTAAGAAAGGATTTGTTAAGTGTCCGGATGTAATCCATAAAAGGTACAAAATTAAGGGTAGGATATTAGAATTACCACCAGAAGAAGAGAACTCTATTCTTCATTATCAAACTAAAAACAGTAGTGATTTGGTATCTAAAATTGACCGATACACGTCTTTGGAAAAATATTTTGAAAATGAAGGAAAATTTTCTTTTGATGATGTTTTAAACTATATGGATAGAGAGTTTCAATGGAGATTTTTTGAAGAAAAAGGATATTTAGATGGCATGAGAGGGTTTGTTTTGAGTAAATTTATGGAATATTATCGTTTTTTAGTCTTTGTAAAGTATTGGGAGAAACACAACTATCCTGAAGTGTGTAGTCCTACACAACTGAAAGACATTGTACAGCAAAGAAAGCAGCATCTATCTGGTAAAGGCGAACTGTCATTAATAGAGAAAGACCATTTAAATAAGATAATTAACTCTAAGTTTTATAAATTATGGAGAATTTATTGTAATAATAAAGATATGATTTTAAATATAATAAAATGTTTAAATGGTAAAAAAAATTCATGAAAAATTCAATTCCTTATTGTTCGGTTATTGTTCTAAACTATTTTGGAGAAAAAGTAATTGATAGTACTATAAAATCGTTACTTGCCCTTGATTATTCAAAAGATAGCTTTGAAATTATAATCGTTGATAATAATTCTTCTGACAAAAGTCGTGAAATAATTTTGAACTATACAAAAAAATACAATAATATTAAACATCTATTTCTGGATAAAAATTTAGGTTTTGCTGGAGGAAATAATGAGGGAATAAAGATTGCCAAAGGGGAATATGTAGCTTTGTTAAATAATGATTGTGTAGTTAATAAATCATGGTTACATGAGTTAGTAAAAACTGCAGAAAAAAATCCAAATATTTTCGCTGTTACCTCTAAGGTAGTACTTTATCCCAAATATTATTATTTAGAGTTTGGTTATGATAATAGGTTGTTCTTAACTCATGCTTATTTAAGCAACTCCCATCTTTCTAATTTAGAAAAGAGTAATAAATTAAAGTTAGATGTTAGTAATAAAGATTCTTTTTATATTTTAGAGACCCCGTTTTCTCCAGAAGATAAAGTGATCTCCGTAGAACTAACCTTTGAAATAAATTCTCAAAGTAGGCTTAAATCGTATGATGAATTGTTTTACGTACTAAAAGATGCCCATCTATTTAAAAAGCCGGTTCTATTAATAATGGATAATCGCATTGTTATTCAATTTGATTTTGATGTTAGTAAAGTTAACAAGAATAATGCATTTGAGAAAATTCAAAATGCTGGAATTGTAGTGTTTCAAGATGGTTCGGGTCGTGATATTGGTGCAAAGATTTTCGAGCAGACTCAATACTATGAATTTGATTTTGGCCAATATGAGAAAGAGCGCCAAGTTTATGCTGCTTGCGGTGCAGCGGTTTTATATAATAAGAGGATCCTAGATATAATTAGCTATTTAGATGATTCTTTTTTTATGTATTATGAGGATGTGGAAATATCTGAAAGAGCTAGGCTTAATGGTTATGACATTTACTATGCTCCCAAGGCTGTGGTTAGACATTTGCATGCGTTCTCTAGTAAAGAATGGTCGAATTTTTTTATATACCAAGCTGAAAAAGGAAGATTACTACATGTTTTTTTTAATTTCCCACTGCGAATCTTTATAAAAGAATATATAAAAATGATTTTAAGAATAACTGAAGTGGGGTTAAGGGTCATAAAAGGTTTAGCAGATCACCAAAGGACTATGAGGTTCGTAAAAAGTACTATTGCCTACTTTCGAGGTTCTGTAAGTAACGAAGGGAGAAGACGTACTGATTTGGGGAAGGTAATTCAATATATTAAAGTTGTATTCTACTTTCTGTTTTGTCTACCTGTATTAATAACGAAAAGAATAAGGAAGAATAAAAGCATCTCCCAACAGATGATAGAAAAAAATTATAGCAGTATCTTAAAAGGAAGGTGGTATTTTAACCGATGAAAAGAACGGCAGTGGTATATGATAAATGGCTCAGGTCTTTAGGAGGTGGAGAGGTTGTGGCTTGTAGTATTGCAAAGATTTTAGTTGATGAAGGTTATGATGTGACTTTCATTGCAGGGAAAAATGTTGATAAAGAAGTTATTAGAAAAAAGCTAAACATAGATCTATCAGGGGTAAATTTGGTTGAGGTGTGGTCAGACGAGGCCAAGATAAAAAAACTTTCTAAAGGTAAGGATCTTTTTATAAATACTTCTTTTATTGATTATACTTACGGTTGTGCAAAAAGAAATATTTATTATACCCACTTTCCAAAAGAACCATATAGTACTTTTACAGAGATGTTGTTTACTAGGCTGATGTTTCCTCTGCTGGTTAAGTTTATCAATTCGGTCGAAATGATGAACGATTTAGAGATTACAACAATCATGAATAATGAACCAGCCTACTTACTTCAAGACACTAATCGAGTTGCAATCTCTTATTTAGAGGAAAATAAATCTCAAGTAATAGAGTTTTCATTATTTTTAGAAAGCTTCACACAATCTCTTGTAGAGGCAATAAAAATAGGCTTTGATGAAGCTAAAATACTGGAAATGAAATCTTATGTTAATCATCATCGTAATCAAATAAATTTTCAAATTACGATTCAGCCATTAAGCTCTACTACCTATTTGGTAATAGAAATATTAAGGTCAAAGGCTGTAGAAAAAGACGCTAATGTATTCTTGCTTTATCCTAAGACTAGAGTGCGTAGTATTTATGAACCATTAATTAATGCTATATACCATAAAGTAAATAATAAGTTTAGGGCAGGTGTATTCTCTAATCCGTTAGAACGGCTTAAAAGTTATCAAACGATTATAGCTAATTCTTTGTTTACACAAAAATGGATTATGAATTATTGGAAGAGAGAATCGGTTGTGGTTTATCCACCAGTAGAGCTGTTATGTGATAAATATAAAATGGATAATTTAAATAAGAAAAAATGGATATGTTCTGTGGGTCGATTCTTTACATTGGGACATGGCAAAAAACAGGAAATTTTAATTAAAGCCTTTAAAGAATTTTATAATTCGGGACATAAAGATTGGCAGCTTCATCTGGTTGGTGGCGTTGGAAGTGAGGTCGGTAATATTGAATTAATAGCCCATTTAAAAAAAGAGTCCGAAGGATACCCCGTATTCTTTCACCTAAATGTTTCCCGTAAAGAAGTGGAAGAAATTTATATCCAATCTAAAATCTACTGGCATGCAACTGGGTATAGAGAAAATGAAAGTTTTCATCCAATCAAGTTTGAGCATTTTGGAATAGCACCAATAGAAGCAATAAGTGCTGGTTGCGTGCCTGTTTTATATAATGGAGGTGGATTAAGGGAAATAATTAGTGTGACCGGCTTACAAGAAAGATTGCATTTATTTAGCTCTATAAATCAACTAGTTAATAATACAACTGAAATACTTAAGCAGGATATATCTTCAACTGAATGGGAATTAATTTTGGAAACATTGAGAAATAATTTTTCATATAATGCTTTCAGGAATAAATTTATGGCTTTAATAAAATAAGGCTTACTTCTTCAAGTTAGATTCAAATATAAACATTTCATTATCTAGTCTTTTTATGCCTGATTTTGTGGATAGTTTCTCAATAAACGAGGGTAACTGTGCGTAAACCTCTCTTGGCAGTTGGTCTTCATTAAATTTTACAACATCTGTTTTAGAATTAGTCAACGCGTCAATGAACATCTCTACATTATTATCAATTATAGCTGTATATAGATTATAGGATAAAGTATATAAATGGGGCATATCATAACTACTATAACCATTGATGAGGTAACATTGGTGGTAGGTAGAGGCTAATTGAACTTTACTAATATAATTTAAACCCGAAACGATATCCGGATAAGCGTTTAGGTGAGTAACGGGAATTTCAAGCACTGCTAACTTTTTTGATGAACATAAATCTTTAAGGGTAATGTAATGGTTGTTGATATAAGTTTCTGAATGAGTAGTTATTCCAACTGGAACGTATTCAAGGAAAAATATTACTAAAAGAGCTATAAAAAGTAAACGTGAGTCAATCTTTGCTTGGAGCTTTTTAATGCCCAGAAGCGCAAAGTAAATTATACCGATGGTAAATATAAAGTACCAACGGCTGGGAGCTCTGATCTCTTGGACTAGAGGAATAATTCTTAATAATAGATCATATGGTGTTGGGATGTAGGCGTATACGCCGTTAAAATTTAATCGTGGTCCGAGAGAAAACAAGAATCCAAAAAATAACAAGCTTGTAAAGAGTAATTGCTCTTTATTGATGTCGAAACGAAAAATAAGTTTATTCTGAACTTTTTTGATATCGAAAAAACTATATAAAAAAAGCAAAAAGATAAGTAATCCTGGAAATGATGACTGTCCACCTGAAACATTCTTATTGAAGCTGTTCCATTTATTTGCTATCTCTGATGTGTGGATAATAGAATCAATACGTGAAGTAAAAATATAGTCTGTTAAATGGGCAGAATAAGTTACATTTTCAGAAAGACTGTGGTGAATATTGTATGCTTTTTTAGTATCAACATAATTTTTTATAAAATATCCATTTAGAATAATAAAAACTAAAAACACAATTCCTATGTTGCGTAAGTTTTGAAAACGGTAATTTTTTGATGTGATAAATTCAATAAAATAGAGCAGCGCAATGGTAAATATTAAATAAAATGAAAGGTAGACGCTTCCGAGGAATTGAATCGCTAGAAAAATTCCAGCAAGAGTTAAATTCCTAATACTATGATTTTCCTGGGATTTTAAAATGAAAAAGAGTGAGAAAAAGAACGGCCAAATGAATATCATTTGAAAGTGAGAAAATTCAAGCATCTGAGCAGGGGAGAAAATAGTAAACAAACTCCCAAAAAAAGCAATGAAACTGTTTTTAAATAGTTTCCTCCAAAATAAATATGTTGAAAGGTAATTTAATATTAGGACGATGAAGAATGTAATATTAAAAGATAGAATTAAATTTTTAGTTACTAGGTAGAATGGTAACTCTAATAATGCTTGAGGTATAAAAGAATCTGCAAACAAAAGAGTGTTTTTATTAGGATAGAATGCATTCGTATCAAAATAATTATTAAAATTTAGGGTGGAGATTTTTGAAACATTGTGAAAGATCATCCAATTGATAGTCGGATAATCTCTCCAATCAAGTAAGTTTGTTGACAGATTAAAAAGGAGAGATCGGAATACGAAAGTTATGATAGTGAGGTATATTAGAAAATATATAAGAAAAGATTTTTTCATGTTATTTCTTTAGCAACATTAATAAATGTATATTTCTACCAAAAATAAGATTGAATGGGTAGCTATATAGTGGTAGGTTGTTATTCCATACAATAACTTTTAGTTTATTCTCTTTAATGATTCTTTTCCAGTCCTGTTCTCTTTGATAATTGTAAAGTAGCTTAACTCCATATGGCTTATTCCCTATCCAGTCCATGAATTTTAGTATAAAAAAATCAAACTTAGTATTAAATAAGTGGTCTTTAATTATAATATATCTTTTGCTTACTCTAGCAGCCTCTTTTAGTAATGAATCAATATCATTTGTATGATGTAAAACATCTATAATCATACAGAGATCTACAGAGTTGTCTTTGTAGGGAATCACCTTTCCATTAAAGTATTTACATGGAATTAGGCATTTGTTCCGTTTTTGAACTTCAATTCCTTTGATTTCTACAGTCTGATGTTCTTGTTGAAGTACTGAGCTAATTAATCCATCTCCGCAGCCGATATCTAATATAGTTCTTACATCTTTTGGAAGAATTTTTCCTATACAAGACTCTAAAATCTTTATTCTTCTAGAATGAATCAATTTATTATGTATAAATTGAGTTATATATTTAAAATTATTAAACATTTAAAAAGGTGATTTTCTTGGAAGCAATATTACCCCTAAAAAGAATGTGTTAAAGAAAACCTGAAAACCTAATTGAATGAGAAAAGCAGCTGGAATGACCATTCTCATTGTAGTGCTATAATCTAGAGCCCCAAAGCCTTGTTGATACCATCCAAGAAATGTTTTAGCTACTATTATTAAACCTATTAACAATGCGACTCCACAGATTAATGTTGCTCTGTTTAGGTTGTTTTTTATTAAAGTAAAAGCTAGTAGGTGAGTAGTGGGAATAAGGTTATATTTGTGAATAAAAATTTTTGCAAATAAACCCAAGAAAAGGATTTGTATGCCAATAGAGATAAAAGTTGAAGAAATAAGCAGTGTGTGAACATCTAAGTTAATTCCAAATATATGTGCTGGTTTAACTAGGGTTAATGAAAAGAGGATTGTTCCACCAAATATTAGAAATAACCCCGGACTTAAAAATAACCAATTCGGTGCAAAAAGTAACATAAAATGAAGAGTTTTAAATCCATCATGCCAGGTTCTTAAATGGGGTCGTCTTTGTCTGCCATCCTTATATAAAGTAATAGGAATTTCAGTTATTTTCATATTTAAAATGCTTGCTTTTGCAACCATTTCAATTGCATACTCCATACCTGTTGTTTGTAAGGCCATTCTATCCCATGCTTTTTTTCTAAAAGCGCGCATTCCACAGTAAAAATCACCTACAGGAGAACGGAAGAAAATTCTGCCTAGTAGCGATAACATGGGATTTCCAAAGAATTGGTGTTGCCAGGGCATTGCACCAGGCATAATCCTTCCTGCAAAACGATTGCCCATTACTAAATCATATCCTTGTTCTATTTTATTTACAAAAGGTTCAATAGCTAAAAAATCATAACTATCATCAGCATCACCCATAATTATATACTTCCCCTCTGCTTTACAGATCCCAGCTTGTAAAGCTGCACCGTATCCTTTTTCGGCTACATTAACAACTTTAGCTCCTTCTTTTTTAGCTATTTGAATCGATTTATCTGTGCTTCCATTATCAGCCACAATAATTTCATACTTTCTTTTTAGAGGAAGAAATGATTTATGAATTTTTCTAATGCAAGTTGCAAGGGTTTTTTCTTCATTTAGGCACGGCATTACTACAGAATAATTATATTTCATAGATTGCATATTATTAGAGTCTTCTATTAAATTCAATAGAAGGAATTTTGTATGGTTGGTGTTAAATACTATATAGCATTTTAAAGAAAAATATTAAGAAATTTTTTTAATTAATATTAAATTGTTAAACCCAAATTGAAAATATTCATGAACTATGTTTATTTTTTGTTCATATGGACTTAATGATTCAAGAATCTTTTCCTTGTTAAAGTATGTCTTATGTTCTTCAGTTAAAGTTTTAGAAATAAGCCGTAATTTATATGATAAAAATTCCAACACTGCTTTAGCCTTTGGGGTAGGTGCGGTAAAGATACAAACTCCACCTGGTTTTAATATTCTAATACTTTCTTTTATTACATCCTGAGGGTTATCTAAGTGTTCTAAAAAAGCCAAGCCAATAACATAATCTACAGTGCCTGTATCCAATGGGATCGTCTTATCTACTGTTTTTAGTATAAATTTAACAAAGTCACCTTTTTTATGTCTTAAAATTGTTTCGCTGCTTATTAAAGGATCTACACCAATATATTGTTTAATATTAACGCCTTTTTTAATAGCATGTTTATAAAAACCAATATCGTCACCGCATCCCAAATCTACGACAGTAAGTGGTTTATTTTTATCGATATGCTTGATAACCTTTTTATATCTGAAGCTTCCCAATAATGGTTCTAGCAGGCCTTTATCATAAGTCTTCATTTTTCTAGTATATTAAACTTAATAATTACCCAGAGGGCTTCTATACCATCTCTCCAACCTATCTTTTTACCTTCTTCATAAGTACGTCCATAATATGAGATTCCTACTTCAAATATCTTAATTCCTTTTATTTTTGATATTCTGGCCGTAATTTCAGGTTCAGTTCCAAATCTTTTGCTAACTAGTCTTGGAGCGATGGATCTGATGAGATCTCCTCTAAAAGTTTTATATCCAGTTTCCATATCAGTAAGATTAAGGTTGGTTAACATATTTGAAAAAGAGGTTAGAAAACGATTGACTTGATAGTGCCAAAAGAAGAGTACTCGATGAGGTCTATTTGAAATAAACCTTGAACCATAAACTACATCCGCGTCATTCTTTATAAATGGCTCTAAAAGCAGTGGATAATCTTCGGGGTTATATTCTAAATCAGCGTCTTGTACTAAAACTATGTCTCCGGTGGTTGCCAAAAATCCATCTTTTAATGCAGCACCCTTACCTTCATTCTTTTTCTTTAATATTACATTAAAAGATATCCCTGGTTTCTTTTTGAAGGCTTCCTCAGCCTCTAAAATCTCTTTTGATGAATTATCAGTTGATCCATCATCCACTAAAATAATTTCTTTATGATAATTATTTGTGTTGGATTCAATGACTGCTTCAATGGTTTTTTTGATAAAACCTTCTTCATTATATATAGGAATGACGATAGATAGTTTATTCATTTTATGATTGATTATTACATAATAATTATATTTCTTTCAATTACCTGTTATCATAATAGGGTGAAAATTCTTTTAAGAAGCCATATTATATTTTTCATCTGTATTTCTTTATTCTGCTTACTTTTATTTAAGGATATCTTTTCAGAGAGAACCCTGATTCCAAACCTCGAGCCTTTTCCTGATAGTATTTATTATGTGGGAGGAGCTAAGAGTTTATTGAGCGGCAATGGATTAAATATTGTTCGGGAAGGAAGATCTTTAGCCCTTATTGTGCCCCCTCTGTATCCATTGCTATTAGTCCCGATGTATCTTATTAACAGCGATGTCAGGATGTTTTATTTTACGAATATTGTGTTTGCTCTTTCATCCTTTTGCATTTTTTATCTTATTTTAAGGAAATTAGTTGGCAACCCACTAATTAAAGCCTTTGTATTAATCCTCTATGTTACTAATTATGATTTATATTGGTTTCCAAACCTCGCAATGGCAGAAAACTTAACTTTACTACTCTCGCTCACTGGTATATTGTTACTTTTAGCTAAAGTTAATTTATTTAATATAATCGCTGCTGGAATATTGGTAGTAAGCTTTTATGCTACAAAGTATGCAAGTGTTCCTTTAGTAATATCTTTTTTTATTGCTTATTTTATTAAGTTATTTTTACTTTGGCGAGGCAAACAATTTAAATTTGAGAAGTTCATTGTCTTTTTATCTAGCACATTAATTACATTTATTATATTTTGTTTTTATGAATATTTATCTAAAGGTAGCTTTCCGTTAAGCTCGTTGGTAAGTTTTGGGACAAGTTTAAGTAATAAGAGTACAGCGCAAGTAACTTCTTCTACCACTTTTTCTCTTGCGTATGTAGATATAAACATAAGGCATTATTTAAACGCTTTGACAGGTGGATCCGAGAGATTTCTTTGGGATTCGACACCAATAGTGCCAAAGTTTGTTGCAATAGGAGGACTTTTAGGTTTAGTTATTGGATTAATTAAAGTTAATCTACGTTTTATATGTTTTAGCTTCTTGCTAATAATATTAAGTTCAATACTGTTTATGTCGACATTTTACACTACTGATATGCGCTATATTTATCAGGTTATTCCAATATTGCTTTTAGGATTTGCTATATTATTAACACTTGCTCTAGATTATAGTAATAAAAAATTGTTTCGTTATTGCGTTATTTTTATAGTTTCAACGTTATTTTTATACTACGGATTAACAAATGTAATTAGAATTAAAAGTCAAATAAGTTTAAATTTAAGATATACAGAAACACCTTGGTATTATGTTAATGTTTTAGAATTAAATAAATTCTTTGCTACTCCTACTCAATCGTTGACTGGTAAAAAGCCTGTTGTGATATCTCCGATGGCTCCATATTATGTAGACTTTTTCTCTAATGGTAACTATACACTTTTGCCATTGTCTGTACAGCAAGAATTTAGAAGCTACAAAGAGAATGCCTGGGGACTAAATGATTATAGTGATTTAATTAAACTTTATAAAAAGTATTTACAAGAAGGATATATATTATATTTAGCTAATTATGGCTTGGGAAATGAGGGGTATTTGCATAGTGATTTTGATGCTATTAAAAAGATTTTTAAAGTAACAGAGGTTTCAGTTGGTTGTTATAATGCGTGTAATATCTATAGAGTAGAACTTCAGTAAAATTATTAATATGGAGAATTTTACTGAAGCCTTAAAATTTTTAATTGGAATAATTTTTACTATTTTAGTAGGGAATTCGCTAATCTCCTGGATTGAAAGAAAGATTACTCCCGGCATAATTTTGATTTCTGTAATATTAGGGCTTGTAACAATTTCTTTAGCATATTTATTCCTTACTTATTTTAAAATACCCTTTTTTCTAATTAACATTATTTTAGCTTTGTTTACCTTTGTAAGTATATATATGTTTAAGCCAAAGCTGGTATTGCAGTTTAGAGATGTAATTTTGACACTTTCTTTTATTTTAATTGGGACAGTTTTATTAAACAGCAAGTTAATTTTTGAGGGGTTTGATAAGTACGGAGGATTTTTGTTAAGTAAAGGTAATATTGATGCTTTATGGCATATTGCCCTTCAAGAATCTCTAAAAATATCAGTGCCTCCTCAAAGCCCATTGTATTCCGGACAGATTTTAACGGGTTATCATTATTTAAATGATATTTATTGGGTGTGGTTTAGTAAAATTTTAGGTATATCAACAATTAACCTGTGTATATTTTGGGCTCCGCTATTTATATCTTCATTATTTGTAGCTACTACATTACTAGTGATGATAAAGATATTTAAAGATAAAAAAAATGCTTTTATTGCTTCAGGTGTAGTTGTTTTTACATCAAGTTTGTCGTTTATTGCTCCACTATTTTTCCCTAATGCTGGTTTTCATCAATCTGTTTTTTGGTTGGATCAACCAACTTACTATATTTTTAATCAGCAGTTAACATTATCAATTGCAGTTATAAATTTAATAATATTTCTTTTTCTTAGCTCTCTAAAAAAGTGGTGGTGGGTAATTGGTTTATTAGTTGGTAGTTTAGCTGGGGTAAAAGTTTATGGTTTACTTATTATTTTCCCTGCAATTTCTATAATTGGTTTCTATCTATGGCAAAAGCAAAGAGATTGGAATTACTTTGGTATGATTTTACTTTCTGTATTAATTTCTATATTTATAGTTTTAATTGAAGGTCCAAGTAATGGTTTTCCTTTCTACTTTGATCCCGGTTTGTTAGTCAAATCAATGTTTGATGATCCGCTTAGATTAAATTACCCTGCATGGGAGATTAATCGTCTTGCTTTGGTTGAACAGCATAATTGGATTAAGCTATTTTATCAGTGGAGTAAAGGTGTAGTAATTTTTTTAATCGGAAACTTTAATCTGAAAATTTTAGCATTAATATTTCTCCCGGCTTTACTAAAAAATAAAAGTTTATCTAAAGATAATAAAATTATTCTATTACTTTCAAGTGTGGTTATTTTGCTAAGTCTAAGTTCTGGTCTTCTTCTTTCACAAAAAGCAGTTACATGGAACGTTGTACAATTCCTTGTATATGCGCAGCTTCCTTTAGTAGTAATATTGGTTTTTAGTGTAATAACCTTTTTTAGCAAAAGAAACCAAATCATAATTTTTTTAGTGATATTCTTAGTAGGGGTTCCCTCATCCTTTCATCCAATTAAGTACTATTCTAATATTAATTCATATATTTATTATCCACCTGAATTAATTCAGGTTTTACAGGAAGTTAAAGCTCTCCCGTCTGATGCTCAAATTATTGTAGGTGAAAGATATTATATTAACAGTTTTGTTCCAGCATTTAGTGCTCATGGTGTTTATTTGGCAGATATTAATGTACTTGAGTTATTACTTCCCTTTAGTGCAAAAGAAAGGATTGAGTATGTTAAAAAGTTAGAAAACAGGGAAATTGAATGTAAATTAAATCAGTATCTTTTGTCAGATAAAAATTATAAATCAAATAATTTATCAAATAATAACTTTCAATTTATTGTGATTTACAAGCGAAATAATATTACTCTTTTTAAATGTGTAAAAAAACTAGTTTACTGACACATAATAATTATGCTAATCTTCCAAGAATGAAAGGTAATATTTATGACTTTTTTATATGATTGGTTTAGTAACAATATTCCTGTATGGGAAAAGGCATTAAAAAGATTCAGAAACAAAGAGAATTTACTTTTTCTGGAAATCGGATGTTTTGAAGGTAAGGCCACTTTATGGTTGGTAGAGAATATACTGACTCATCCTACCTCTAAGATAGTTGTCGTGGATACGTTTCAGGGAGGAGAAGATCAGATTTACTTCGGTGTACAAACAAATAATTTACTATCAAAGTTTAAAACTAATCTAAAGAGTTATATTTCTAAAAATCCTAAAACTAGTAAGGTTATTATTAAAAAAGGTTTTTCTGGTAAAGTCTTAAGATCACTGAATGATCACTTCGACTTTATTTATATCGATGGTTCTCATATTGCAAAAGACGTGTTGGAAGATATTGTATTGAGCTGGGGTTTGCTAAAGGATGATGGGGTAATGGTATTTGACGATTATGGTTGGGATCGTTATAAAGATGAGACTTTAAACCCAAGACCTGCAATAAATTGTTTTCTAAGAATATATAAAGGTTGGTATAAAATTTTAAATTCTGGTTATCAATTAACAGTACAAAAAAAAGATAAAAAAAGTTCTATGGATAAATTTACCAAAACAACATATGAAAATTTAGTTTTAACTGATACTTTTTTTAAAGAACAAATAAATAAGCAGGTGGATTCAATTAAATTTATGAAAGTTATCAAAGACTCTAAATTTTATAAATTATGGAGAATTTATTGTAACTTAAAGGATACGCTGAAAATTAATAAATATAAATGACACAAAAATATATACTCACAAATTATGGTTACTATAAGAATATTAAGACAAAAAAGTTGCCGTATGATAAAGGTTACATACAAAAAAGAAATAATACTGATGTAGTTTTTTATAAGAAGAGAAAAGATATATTAAGGCGGGATTTTCAAAAAAAATTATTACCGATTGTAATTAAAGCAAAAGAAATATTTTGTGAAGACTTAAGGATTCTTGATATTGGATGTGGGGATGGTGTTGTTTTAGAATCATTATTTGATATTGGACGCACACAAAAGATTAAGATTAAGCTTTACGGAATTGATCCGGATAATTTTGCGTTTAAAGATATTCGGGTATCAGCCAAGCTTACGAAAGGAGTGTCAGAAAAAATGCCATATGATGACAGTTTCTTTCATGTGGTGATCTCAAGTCAAATGATAGAACATTTAACAGAAATACAGACAGATAAGACAAACAAAGAAACTTTAAGGATTTTGAAAATGAGTGGTTTTTACTATATTGAGACTCCAAATCCACAAAGCAGTTTAGCCAAAACAAAGAAAAGTCGGTGGCAGATGTTTTTACCAGATCATTTAGTGCTATATCCTCCAAATGCTTTAGCAGTTTTATTAAAGAATGTTGGTTTTAGAGATATTAAAGCTGGTGCTAGGTATGAAAAAGACGAACAGATTAATGAAATACAAGATACGTTTATAAGTAGATTTCCTTTTGCAAAAAATCAGCATATTGCTAGAATAGGCATGTTTTTGTTTAAGATTTACATTATGGTTTCAAACAATGGAGCAATTACCTGTGTTTTGGCTAGAAAATAATTAGATTTTTTATTTTAAATTTATGAAAAAAAGAAAAAAAATAATTTTATGTGGATCTATTGCAATCGACCGGATAATGAATTTTTCTGGTAAGTATAAAGATCTGTTTAAATTAACTAATAAAGAAATACTTTCAATTAGTGTTTTTTTATCAAATCTTAAAAACAATCATGGAGGAGTTGGTGCAAATATTGCTTATACACTAGCACTGCTTGGGGAAAAACCAATTTTAGTAGGATCAGTAGGTAAAGAAGCTGAAGGCTATTTAGAAAAGCTTTCAGCTTTGGGTATAGATACTAGAAATATTCACCGTAGTTTATTGGAAACGGCTTCTTTTAATGTAATTACAGATAGTGCAAACAATCAAATTGGAGGTTTTTATCCAGGGGCTATGTTTGATAGCGACTCTCAAACCCTTAATAAATGGGCAGGCAAGGACGTTTTAGTGGTAATTTCTCCTCATGATCCAAAGGCTATGAAACGTCAAATAGAGGAGTGTTTTAAAAATAAATTTCAGATGTTTTATGACATAGGTCAACAGGTATTAAATACCTCTAAAGAGGACTTGATTTTCGGGCTTAGTAAAGCTCAAATTTTAATACTAAATGAATTTGAAATGAAAGCACTTTGTAGTAAAACAAAAAATTCCATATCTTCCTTAAAATCTAGAATTCCTCTTGTTATTACAACGCTTGGTGAGGAAGGGTCAATTATTGAAGGAAAAAATATTTCTAAAAAAATTAGAATTAAATCTGTAAGAATAGATGAAGTCGTTGATCCTACAGGAGCAGGAGATGCTTATAGGGCTGGTTTTCTGTATGGATTTGCGCGCGATTGGGACTTAAAAACTTGTGGACAAATGGGTAGTCTGGCTGCTTCCTGCACAATCGCACATCACGGAACACAAGAACATTTATTTACTAAGGAAGAATTTAGTAATAAATATGAGGATTGTTTTGAAGAAAAGTTATTGTTAATATAGCAAAACAAATATGAGTAAAAATGATTATAAAGTAAAAGATATCAAGTTAGCCAAATGGGGGAGAATGGAAATAGTTTTGGCAGAAAAAGAAATGCCAGGATTAATGAGCTTAAGAAAAGAATTTGGAAAATCTAAGCCTCTTAAGGGTGCTCGTATTGCAGGTTCTTTACATATGACAATTCAAACTGCAGTACTTATTGAGACTTTACAGGCTCTTGGTGCAGAGGTCAGATGGTCATCTTGTAATATTTTCTCAACTCAAGATCATGCAGCGGCGGCGATAGCTGCTAAAGGCACGCCAGTTTTTGCGTGGAAAGGTGAAACAGAAAAAGAATATTGGTGGTGCATTGAACAGTCTCTAAAGTTTGCAAAAGGGAAGGGACCAAATATGTTGTTGGATGATGGAGGGGATTTAACAAGTTTTGTCCATGAAAAATACCCAGAAATGTTAGAAGATATTAAAGGTGTTTCTGAGGAAACAACCACAGGAGTTCATCATCTTTACCAAATGTTAAAAGAAGAGAAACTAAAAATTCCTGCTATTAATGTTAATGATAGTGTTACTAAGTCTAAGTTTGATAATTTGTATGGTTGCAGAGAGTCTTTGACTGATGGAATAAAAAGGGCTACAGATATTATGCTTGCTGGAAAGCAGGCTGTTGTGGCTGGCTATGGGGATGTAGGTAAGGGTAGTGCTGAATCGCTTAGGGCCTTTGGTTGTAGAGTAATGATTACAGAAATTGATCCAATTTGTGCTCTTCAAGCTTTGATGGCTGGGTATAGTGTAGTTACTATGGAAACTGCTGTAAAAGAAGCTGATATTTTTGTGACTGCTACAGGATGTAAAGACATTATTACTTTAGAACATATGTTAAAAATGAAAGACACTGCAATTGTGTGTAATATAGGTCATTTTGATGTTGAAATTCAAATGGATCAGCTAAATAAATACCCAAAGATTAAGAAAGAAGAAATTAAGCCACAGGTTGATTTGTATACATTTCCTGACGGACATAGAATTATTGTTTTAGCTGAGGGTAGACTGGTGAATTTGGGTTGTGGTACAGGACATCCCTCATTTGTAATGTCTAACTCATTTACTAACCAGGTTTTGGCACAAATAGAATTATTTACTAAAAATTATGAGGTTGGAGTATACAGACTACCTAAACATCTTGATGAAAAGGTAGCAAGTTTACACTTGGAACAATTGGGTGCCAAGTTAACGAAGCTTAATAGTGATCAGGCAGAATATTTAAATATTCCTAAGGGTGGTCCTTTTAAATCAGATCATTATCGTTATTAATCCCTCTTAACAACTCCCTCAGATAATATTAAGATATTATATGAGGACTGGAGGTAAATATTTTTCAAAGCTTAATAAGGAATAAGTTTATTCTTTTGTCCTATATCTTTTGGTTATTATTTCTATTATCTACCCTGTCTATTGGTAATAAGGTGTTGCTTTATAGATCAGGTCAGGAGTTTACTAATATTTTAAAGACAACAACACCTGAGTCTTTTGTCACCTCTCCCTTAATTTATCCATGGGCAAACTTTGATGGTGTCCATTACATAGAAATCGCTAAATTTGGGTATACTACAGAAGCAGGCTTTTTTCCTTTATATCCAATTCTAATAAAAATTCTCAGTCTTTTTATTGGTAATTATTTTATAGCTGCAATATTAATTTCTAATACTTCTTTCGTAGTTGGTTTAATATTTTTTCATAAACTAATAAAGCTGGATTATCCTAATAAAATTGCAAATCAGGCAATAATATTTTTGTTAATATTCCCTACATCTTTTTTCTTTGCTGCTGCATATAGTGAAAGTCTTTTTTTAGCTTTACTTATGTCATGTCTATATTTCACCAGAAAAAGAATGTGGTTTTTGGCTAGCATATTGGGGTTGCTTTTATCTTCAACAAGAATAGTTGGAATTTTAATATTACCAGTCCTGTTTTGGGAATTTTATACTTTGGAAAAAACAAATTTTAAAAATATATCTCTTAAACTGATATCACTTTTTTTAGTTCCACTAGGATTACTTTCTTATATGATATTCAATTACATTCACTGGGGAAATTTCATGTATTTTATTAAGGCTCAGGGTATGTTTAGTAATAATAGAAGTGTAGATCAGGTGATATTATTTCCTCAGACACTTTTTCGTTATTCCAAAATAATTGCAACAGTGCCATATCAACAATATGAATGGTGGATTGCACTAGTTGAGTTAAGCTTAACATTTTTTGTTTTGACTTTATTGTTATTTGGATTTAAACAAAGAATGAGGATTTCCTATTTAATTTTTAGTATTTTAGTATTGCTTCTACCTATATCATCAGGTACATTAAGTGGTATGCCAAGGTATGTATTAATGACGTTTCCAATATATATAACAATTGCCTTGTTTAAAAATAAGTATTTAAAAATTACTTACTTTATATTGTGTTTATTTTTATTAACAATATTATGGACATTATTTACTAAAGGATATTATGTGGCCTAATAGATTTAATATTATTATTGTAACTTTGCTAGCTTTATTAATTAGATTGATAAGTTTAAATCAAAGTTTATGGTGGGATGAGGCTATTAATGTTGTATATGCAAGACAAAGTGGCTTTTTATGGTTTATTACAAGATATCCGTTAGGTGATTTTCACCCCCCTGGTTGGTTTGCACTTCTTTGGAGTTGGGGAAATTTATTTGGCTGGTCAGAAGTATCTGTAAGAATGCCGTCAGTTCTTTTTGGGGTAGGTGCTGTTTATGTAACTTACCTAATAGGTGAGAAGCTTTTTTCAAAGAAGATTGGGCTGCTTTCAGCTTTGATGTTAGCGTTTGCCCCCTTACATATATATTATTCACAAGAAGCAAGAATGTATGCTTTTGGTGCGTTTGCAGTAACATTTTCCATTTACAGTTTAGTGAGGTTTATTAAAGAAGAAAAATATAGTTTTATGTTTTTTGCCTTATCAGTAGCTTTAGTTTTGTATTCGGATTACGTTACATACTTTATTTTTCCTGTTTTGTTTATCTATATGATGTGTTTTTATAGGCAATTGATGGGAAGGTTTGTATCTTCATTTGCCTTTGGTATTGTTTTTTTCATTCCCTGGGTCTTTATATTTCCAGATCAATTAATGAATGGGCAGCGTACTGCTTTGTCCCTCTTGGGATGGGGGAATGTAGTTGGGGGGAGTTCTATTAAAGAGCTTATACTTCTTCCGATTAAAGTTTTGGTAGGGAAGGTCGATTTGTACAATAATTTTTTATATGTAGGATTAATCATAGTTACAACTACGCCATTTTTAATTACGTTTATTAAATTAAGGAAGGTTTTAGATAGTAGGTATTATCTAATTTTATTATGGTTATTGGTTACACCTATATTAGTCTGGATATTTTCTTTTATTATTCCGATATTTTCATATTTTCGTCTTTTATATATTTTACCTGCTTTTTATATTGCTGTTTCAGTTTGCCTATACAGATTTTCTAAAACTTCTTTTCAGATACTCATATTTTTTATTTTAACTTTTGAGGTGCTTCTTAGTTCTGTCTATCTTTTTAACGTAAATTATCATCGGGAAGATTGGAGAGGTGCTGTACAATTCGTTGACCAGAAAATGAATGATGATTCATTAGTTATTTTTAGAAACAGCGAAATTGCTGCGCCGTATAACTATTATAGTAGGTTCCTGCAACTTGCAATTCCAGCATATAAGGTAGTTCCAGTTAAAACAAAAAATGATATCCAAGACTTAAACAATGTTCTACAAGGTAGGACACAAATATATTTATTTGACTACCTTAAAGATATAACAGATCCGGACAATATACTTGAAACGTATATTGAGGAAAATAGATTTAAAAAAATATCAATAGATAATTTTAACGGTGTTGGTTTTATTACAACTTACAGAAAAAATGATTAAGAATGTAACTAAAAAAGTAAATATTGGTATATTTTTGATTTTTTTGTTGGCTGTAATAATTAGATTTTTATACTTTCCAAACAATGTTTATTTTGGGTATGATCAGGCAAGGGATGCTTATACTGTACAGGAGATATTAAGTGGACAGTTAAAAATAGTTGGACCCCCTTCAGCTGACGGAGTATTCCATCATGGTGTTTTGTACTATTATATTTTTGCATTTTTTTATTTTATCTCAGGAGGTGATCCGGCAGCCGTAGCAGCATTTCTAAGGATTTTTAATGCTATGGGCGTATTTATACTTTACCCGATTGTGGTCATCTTATTTGGAGAAATAGCAGCTTTTTCCGCAATTATTTTATATGCTGTTTCTTATGAACAAACACAATTCTCACTTTTTCTTAATCATCCGTCCTTAGTGGTTATATCTGTGCTCTTCTTTTTCTTCGGTTTAGCTAATTGGATCTTCAGAAAGAAGAATTGGGGATTTTGGATAGCGCTTCTGGGAATGGGTTTTTCTATCCAATTTCAATTTATAGAGGTTCAACTAATACCAGTATTTATACTGTTCCTCATAGTATTTAGAAAAAAAATAAGACTAAGATTTAATAAGAGCCTATTGATAGGCATGTTAGCTTTTATATTGCCTCTGTCTACATATATTATTTCAGAGATAATTCATCGTTTCTTCGTGTCAAAACAAATCTTAAACTTTTTTTATAATCACGAGAAGGCTAGTTCTGTATCTATAAGTTTTTCTAAATTTAGCTTTTTTATCACAAGGCATATACACGATAATCTTATATCTAATAATATCGGTAGTATAATATTGGCTGTAATTCTATTATTTTTATTTATTAAGTTTATATTTAAGAGTAAATATAAGGAATATCTGCTTTTTATTTTGGTATGGTTTGCAGGTGGATTTTTAATATACTTTTTTACAGATAATGATGCATATTACTATAATACAGGAACATCACTAGCTCTTCTTATATTTGTTTCTTTTCTAGTTAGTAAACTTTACATATTTAGAAAATGGTTAGCTTTTTTAATTTTGATTTTAATATTTTTTTCAAATGTCTTTTTAATTACTAAGAATAATCCTTTTGGACCTAATGAAAGAATTAATCCACAAAAAGGCCTTACCTTAGAGGATGAGAAAAGAATAGTAGATTTTATATACCAGAAAGCTTCAGATAAAGCATTTAGCGTTAATGCACTGACAATGCCCTACAATGTTAATACAACCTGGAGTTACCTTTTTGAATGGTATGGTAAGAAAAGATATGGTTATGTTCCTGTTTGGGGTGGTGATGCAGCTTCTGGTTATTACGGAAGCTTAAAAGTTAATACTGCCCGAAGCACTCTACCACAAAAACGTTTTTTAATAATTGAACCAAAAGAAGGAATTCCTTTGTATTTAGTAACCAGCTTTTTAGAAAATGAAAGTATATATAGCACTGTTAAAGAAAAGCATAAAGTTGGAACGATGGAAGTTTGGGTTCAAGAAGCAAAGTAATGTAGAATAATATTTATGAAGATATTTAAAATTATTGTTTTTATATTAATTATTTTTAATATATTTTTGGCATCTCGTTGGGCAATTGACGGAAATCTTTTCTTTCACACAGATATTGCAAGAGACTTTTTATTAATTGAAGATATTGTTAGTAATAAACATTTGACTTTAATTGGTCCTAGATCAGGTGCTATTCCTGGCGTGTTTCATGGACCGCTATGGTTATATTTAAATGTTCCCGCTTTTGTTTTGGGTAATGGTAATCCAGCTATTGTTGCATGGTTTTGGGTAGTTTTGTATTTATTCAGTCTTGTTTTTATATATTATGCTGGTAAAAAGATTTTTGATGAGAAAACTGGTTTACTTAGTGCTTTAATGCTTTCTTCCGCAACTGTTTTACAAGTTAGGTCTGCTTTTAATCCATATGGAGCTATGCTGCTTTTGCCTTTATATTTATATGCTTTCTCCGTTTACCTTAAAAATAAAAATGTGAAAGTTTTGATTTTATCTTTTTTTATTTTAGGTTTAATTATTCAGTTTCAAATGGCTTTTGGAATACCAATTCTAGTTATAACTATGATTTATTTATGTTGGTTTTTATTGAGTGTACATAAAATTAGACATATTTTTTCTTCCCTGGTTTTAGCAATACCTTTATCTACCTTTTTCTTGTTTGATATTCGTAATAATTTTTTACAAGTCCGATCTGTAATAAATTATTTAACAGGGGTTGAAAATCACGGCAAAATAGATTTGAACTTTTCTCAGCTTGCCAGTCTTCGTTTTCAGGAAAGTATATTGGCAGGACTCGGTGAAATTACATTACATCAGAATATTTTGACTATATTTTTAGTTTTATTTTTATTAATTACATTACTTATTCTCATCAAAAACAAACAATTATTAATCATTCACAAATTATTTATATTCTTTTATGGGGGGTTTTGGTTATTAACATTTTTATTTAAGGGTCCAATTTGGAACTATTACTATACTCCGTTTATCCCTATGATAATCTTAGTTTTCTGTTCTCTACGTAAAGTACTAGATCAAAAAGTTTTTTATTTTATTTTTGCTTTAATTTTTATATTTAACTTTCAATCAAATTTTAAAGATATTATTTCATATAATCCAAACGCCAAAGATCAGGACACAAGCACTTGGAAATTTAATTATCTTGTGGCAGAAAAAAGTTTTTCCGGACGTGAAAAAGAATTTGGGTTTTATATATTTACACCTGATTTATATGGTTATTCACCACGTTATGCAATGAATTATTATCAAAAAATTACAAAGGATAAAAAATCATATCCATTTGATAAGAAACAGATTACCTATTTATTAATTGCTCCTCCTCCAGAATATGGTAAGGATCCAAATAGTATTTGGTATCAAAAAAATATTAATAGTGATACATGGAAAAATAATGATGTAAGAATTAATAAGAACGCAGATGAAGTAACAAGTTTTTCAAATGGTTTTAAATTAGAAAAATATATACTTAGTGACACTTTGGTAAAAGTCCAATCTAATCAATTCCTTATACAGTCAATATTTTTTAGATGATGTTTAAAAGAGCTGTTATTGGATTATTGATAATATCTTCTTTTTTATTTGTAAATCCTCATAAGACTGATGCGCAGCAAAATAATATTAATTGTTCAAATCGTTTTGTGACAGCTGTTAATCCTGTAAGGTCTAGGCAATTATGGATAGATAAGACATTGAAGCCAATACAAGATCAATATAATTTAGTTGTAAATAATAATTTTCCTACCACCTGGTTAATACAAAACGATGTGCTTTATGATGATGAACTTTTAAATAAAATTAAGTCTTTTAATAGAACCCAAGAATTTGGATTGTTGCTCGAAGTATCTGATCAGTTAGCTAAAAATGCCAGAGTTCTCTATCCTCCTTTTGTGCCTTGGTATAATCCAAAAGCAGTTTTCTTATCAGGTTATACTCAATCAGAGAGGCGTCTTTTAATAGACAAAATGTTTAAGGATTTCTTTCAAATTTTTGGATATTATCCCAAGAGTGTTGGTGCTTGGTGGATTGACTCATATTCATTGGATTATTTAAAAGAAAAATATGGAGTTACAGCAGCCTTAATAGTTGCCGATCAAAGAAATACAGATAGCTATGGTGTTTGGGGACAATGGTGGAGTGTTCCTTATTTTCCATCTAAAGCAAACATACTTACTCCTGCAAGTTCTTTAACTAATAAGCAACCAATTACAATTTTACAATGGGCTCAGCGTGATCCTGTGCTTGCTTATGAGGCAGATTATCATTCGAGTTATTCATTACAGGCAAATGATTATACTTTGCTTGGTAAAGATATTAATTATTTTAAGAATTTAGTAAATGTCTATTTGGATTGTCAAAATAGGGTAGGACAAATCACTATTGGTTTAGAAACTGGAATGGAGAGCATAAGAAGTCTTCCTGAATATGAAAGACAACTACAATATTTAAAATCTATAAATTTTCTTAATCCTGTAACTATGTCTCAATTTGCAGAACAATATTCCAGGATTTATCCGGAATATCAAAAAGAATCTACAGTATCTTACTTGGGGTATACATGGAAGTTAACAACATCCGGTCGGGATAATGATAAATTAAATGAACATATAAAATATCAGCAAGATTTAGCATTCCAGGATTATTTTCTTCCTAGTCAAAGCAGCTTTTTAGATCGAAAACTACCAATTAGTAATACTATCTCAAATTCTGGTCCATTATATCTTTATATTGGAACGTTTGTTTTTTGGGGTGTTTTCTTATTTATAAGAAGAAAAGTTAAGCTTCTTTTTGTAAGCACTCTATTTGTAATTGCATCTTTTGGTTTGATATTAAGATCCACTATGCAATTTGGGTGGTTTGTGTTTTATGGACCGGTTATAAAAGATTTACCAGTACTTCAGCTTGTAATAACTTTTTTTGGTTATTTACTTATCTTCTTTATTGATCGTTTTTTGCCCAAGGATTTAAGAAAATACCTTTATCTAATTCCTCTAACTTTTGGGCTGGACAGCGTAGTTCATTATTTAAGATTTAGTTTTATTTCTAATAGATACTATTTGGGAATTCTTACTGATGCTTTTCATTTCTTTGGAATATCTTTTGAAAAACCATTTATTTTTTCTTTAGTTAATCAGGATCTTCCATCTTATCAGGCAGTTGCGTTATTACACTTTGATTATAATTTGGTTTGGCAAAATTTTTGGTTTGCAATAATTGCATTTCCACTTGTTCATCTAATTTTGGCATTAATTTTAGGATTATTTTTAAGACTGCTTTCTGCCAGGATTAGGATATTTATTATTACTATTTTAATTATGCTCTTGACCTTGTATTTGTTTAACATGTGGTTATCAGATCCACGTGCAGCCGTAATTTCTGCTACAATTAAATGATGAAGGTTGGTTTTGATATTTCTCAGATAGCATATAGAGGTGGGGTGGTAACTTATACAAAAAGTCTAGCGAAAGAATTACAAAAGAATCCTCAACTTGATATGAAGTTTTTTTATGCTTCACTGCGAAAGCCTTATCAGGGTAGTTTAGCTAATGTAAAAAATTTTAAAATACCCAGTTCTTTATCTGAAATATTTTTTAATAGAATCAGAATGACCCCTATTGAGAGATTTCTTGGACCAATTGATATTTTTCATTCTTCAGATTGGATTCAACCACCAACGAAAGCAAAAAAAGTAACCACCTATCATGATGTTGTACCTTTGAAATATCCTCAATGGTCAACCCCAAAAATAGTTGAAGTACATAAAAGAAGATTAAAAATTGTAGAAAAAGAAATTGATATGGTAATTGCTGTCTCAAATGCTACAAAAAAAGATCTTTTAGAAAATTCTATTATTCCAGAAGAGAAAATAAGGGTTATTTATGAGGCTGCAGATGCTAAATTTAAGCCACAAGATAAAAGTGAAATTGAAGCTTTTAAGAGAAAGCTGAAGTTACCGGAGGGTTACGTTCTGGCTATTGGTGGAGTGGGAGAAAGAAGAAATTTAGATAGAATTAAAGAAGCCTCAAAAGGCTATAATCTGGTTATTACAGGAGAAACGATTCCATGGTTATCGGATGATGATTTACCTCTACTATATGCAGGAGCTAGTGTTTTATTATATCCCTCTTTTTATGAAGGTTTTGGTTTGCCAATATTGGAGGCTATGAGTTGTGAAACTCCTGTAATTACTTCAAATATATCATCAATGCCTGAAGTTGGAGGGGAAGCAGCCCTTTCTGTTAATCCTGAAGATGAAAATGAAATAAAGAAAAGGTTAAAGCAGGTAATAGAGGATAGTGATTTGAGAACGCAGTTAATTAAGAAAGGGCTTGAGCAAGCAAAGAAATTCTCCTGGGAAAAGTGTGCAAAAGAGACTTTTGAAATTTACCAGCAATTAACAAGGGTATAACTTGCAAGAGTTTTAAGCGGGATGAAATAGAGACACTATAGTATGAGTTTAAAGAATAATTGGAAAATATACTTAATATTATTAGTGACTTTTTCTATAGTCATATTTATCAGATTTTATAACTTTAGTAATAGAATTAATTTTGGTCCTGAACAAGCAATTTCCTTAATTACTACCGGTGAATATATTAAAGATAAAATTACTCTGATTGGATTACCTTCTACTCAAAGAGTAACATCAACAGGTCATATTATTTTTTCCAGCCCTATATTTAATTACGCTTTAATTCCATTGGAATTAATATTTAATTTTGATCCAATTTTAATAACTGGTTATTTTGCACTATTAAATATTATCACAGGATTAATTATTTATTTGTTAACTAAGAAAATATTTTCGGTGCAAGTAGCTCTTTTTGCAGTCATTTTATTTTTGTTTAATGGTTATATGATTTATCATTCTTTGTTTATTTGGATTGTAAATTATTTGCCCCTTTTAGGTCTTTTGACTATATATTTATTGTTTCTTTTTAGGCAAAAGAATAGAAAAATATTTTCATTGGCTTTGGGCTTAATTTCTGGAATTGCTTTTGGGACAGAATACCTCTATTTATTTACTGCAGTTTTTGTTCTATTGTTTTTAATCTATTATTCAAAAAATAAATTTAAAGATTTTATTATTTTTATGTTAGGTTTTGCTGTTGGCAATTTACCTCTCATTCTTTTTGATTTGAAACATAACTTTTATTATTTTGGCACCCTGTATCAGTATTTAATTGATACTATTAATTCTCCGGGTCAAAGTAAACTTTCTTATTATCACTTTTTACAATTTTGGCCCCTACTTACTATAATTGGAGGTGTTATTTTATATAAAATTTTTCGAATAAATAAGTATATAGCATTATTATTAATAGCACTCTATATTTTTATGAATTTAACTTCACCTTTAGTAAGTTTTAACGAAGCTGTTGGTATGAATAAGGGTTTAAACTATAATTTGTTAAATAAGGCTGCTCAAATCATTGCAGATAATAAACCTGAAAAATTTAATGTTGCAACTACCTGGGATTTTGACAGTCAAGCACATCCGTTGCGCTATCTATTAAGATTTCGTTATGAAATGATACCTTTAGGTATTGAAGAATACAGAAATGCTGATAATATCTATGTTATGACAAATCCAACATATGATATTAACAATGCATCTCTTTATGAAATTTCTAGTTTTAGACCATTTAAGACTGAATTGCTCACAAATTTAAGTAATGATTATAGTGTTTTTAAATTGAATCACTTAAATAAATAATGAATATCTGGATTGATGGTTATGAAGCAAATGTTCCACAAAGACTTGGGTCCTCACAGTTAGGATTTGAGCTTTTGTGTCACCTTGAGAAAATTGATCAAAAAAATGAATATACAATATTATTACCATCTGCCCCTCTTCCTGATTTACCAAAGGAAAGAGCTGGATGGACTTATAAAATATTAAAACCTAATAAGTTATGGACAAGGATTGCCTTGCCTTATGCTTTATATTCAGCAAAAATAAAACCGGATTTAATTTATTCCCCAACTCACTATATACCTCGTTTTTCTCCGGTTAGGCGAATAGTTACTATCTTTGATTTATCTTATCTCCATTTTCCGGAAATGATTCCACGGGCTGATTTATGGAAAATGGTAAATTGGGGAAAATTTGGAATACAGAGAGCAGATCATATAATTACCATCTCAAATTTTTCCAGAAAAGATATAATTAAAAATTATAAAATAAACAGTGAAAAAGTTACTGCGATATACCCTGGATATGATAAGAATATCTTTAAGCCTATTAAAGATCACAAAAAAATAGATTTAATAAAGCAGAAGTATGGAATTTCAGGTAAGTACATTATATATATAGGAACAATTCAACCCAGAAAGAATTTAATTAGGCTTATAGAAGCTTTTAAGCCTATTGAAAACTTAAAGTTAGTAATTGTTGGAAAAACTAAAGGGTTGGGGCGGGAAGGATGGATGTTTGATGAGATTTTGGCTAAACCTGCAAAATTAGGGATTGAAGACAAAGTTATTTTTACAGGCTTTGTGCCAACAGAAGAATTACCATATTTATTGTCAGAAGCTGAAACATTTATATTACCCTCTCTTTGGGAGGGTTTTGGAATACCTGCGGTTGAAGCAATGGCTTGTGGAGCACCTGTGATAGTATCTAATGTATCTTCCTTGCCTGAAGTGGTTGGTAATGCTGGTTTATTAATTGATCCTCATTCTACAACTCAGATAGAGCAGGCAATCAGAACTATTACAACGGATAGTAAGATTAGGGAAAAGAGAATTAAAGCAGGTTTAGAACAAGCAAAAAAGTATTCATGGAACAAAATGGCAAAAACATTATTAAAAGTTTTTGAGCTCACCTGCGCCGAGGCTTCGGCGAGTGAAAGAAAAAAATAATGAATAAAATATCAATTGTTATTCCTTATTGGAATGGGGTAGAGAAAATAAAAAAGCATTTACCTAAAGTCCTTGAATTTGCCAAAGTAAATAATATTGAAGAAATAATAGCTTGTGATGATGCATCCACGGATGAGACTGTAAAGTTATTAAAAACAGATTTTCCGGAGGTGCAAGTTGTTGAAAGAAAAATAAATCAAGGTTTTGCATCAAATGTTAATTCAGGATTCTTAAAAATTACAGGTGATTTCGTATTTTTATTAAATAGTGATGCATCTCCAGAAAATGATGCTTTAAAATCTGCCCTGCCTCATTTTGAAGATCCTAAAGTTTTTAGTGTGGGTTGTAATGTGGGAGGGCTTTGGGCTGTGGGTCGATTTGAGAACGGTTATTTTTGGCATGATCAAGGCTCGTTTAAGGGAGATAAATTAAAATCGCACCAGACTTTATGGTCTTCTGGTGGATCAGGTATTTTTCGTAAAACTATTTGGGATGAATTAGGGGGATTGGATGAACTATATAATCCTTTTTATGTAGAAGATGTTGATTTAGGCTACAGAGCAACTAAACGAGGCTATATTAATATTTGGGAACCTGAAAGTAAGGTAGAACACTACCAGGAAAAGGGTGTTATTGAGGCTAATTTTAAAAAAGAAAAAATTAATAATATTGCTGAGAGGAATTCATTAATTTTTATTTGGAAAAATATAACAAGTGAAAAATTAATGAATGAACATAAGAAAGCTTTGATAAAGAGATTAATATCACATCCTAAATATTGGGCTATCTTTTTAGCTGCTGTGCGAAAATATCCTGAAATTATGGAAAAAAGAGAGGTGGAAAAAAAGTATGCTCACCTTACAGATGAAGATATATTTAACATTTTTTCCAAGAGTCAAGTATAATTAACAGATGAGTGTATTTAAAGACAAGATGGGTAATGATTTAAATGGATCTCAAGTGATTGAGAAGGTTATTAAACGGTTCTTTAGTTATATTTTAGATATCGAATTATTTATTATTCGATTGGCAGGTTTGATTCCAATATACACTATTAGATGGTTAATATATGTTGCAGCTGGAATGAAGTTGCCATATGGCTCTCATATTCATATGAATGCTCAATTCTTTTATCCAAAAGGTATAGAGATTGGTAAAGACACAATTATTGGGCAGGGTGTATTTTTGGATGGTAGGGCAAAGCTAAAAATAGGAAACCATGTAGATATTGCCTCAGAAGTGATGATTTATAACTCAGAACATGATATGAATGCAGAAGACTTTCATGCAATAAACGAGGAAGTTTTAATCGGTGATTATGTTTTTATTGGTCCCCGCGTGATTATTTTACCTGGTGTTAAAGTTGGAAAGGGTGCAATAATTGCTGCAGGTGCAGTGGTAACCAAAGATGTACCTGAATATGCGTTAGTTGGAGGTGTTCCTGCTAAAATAATAGGAGAAAGATCCTTAAAAGATTTACACTATAAACTTGGACATGCACGATTACTTCAATGATTAGGATTCTTTTTATAGGTTTTGCTATTTTATTATTGATTTATCTCTTAATACCGGGACCCACATCAATTGATAATTTTTCAGAGTTGCCAAATTCTACAAAATCTACTTTATCAGGAGATACTATTCAGCAGCAAAATGTCGCTGGATATTTTTCTAATAATTATAGAAATTTTGTGACTAATTTCTATAAAAATGATTATTCAAGCAAGGTTGTGCTCCCGTTTTTGCCTATACGTTTAAATTATCCTCCTGAATTTGCGTACACCGCAATTATAGACCAGACAAAGAGTACCTATTTGGAAGAGTTTGTTTATCCTTTACGTGATTCCTTGTTTGTAAACGGTTTTGAACCATTCTACGAAAGTGGAAAGCAAAAATTTTTTAGTTCAACAAAATTTGAACAAGAAGGAAAATTATTTTATACAAAAGCTACTTTAAGATATTACCCGTCACCAATTTGGGTGAGAATAACTGTGTGGTTAGGTATTCTCGTTTCAATGTTTCTTATTTGGAAGACTGCAAGGAGGGTAATTTCGCGTGGTTGAGTTGGCAATTGTGATAGTGAATTTTAATACTGAAAAATTAATATTAGATTGTTTAGAGTCAATTTATAAGAATAAACCAAAAGTTAGCTTTGAGATATGGGTGGTTGATAATTGTTCAACAGATCAATCTGTGTCTTTAATAAAAAAACACTTTCCAAATGTTCATTTGATTGAAAGTGACAAAAATTTGGGGTTTGCTGGTGGAAATAATCTGGCGCTTAAAAAAGCCTCTGCAAAAAATTATTTATTACTTAATTCTGATACTTTGGTAAAGAGCAATTCTTTGGATAATCTGGTTGATTTTGCATCTTCATCTGATTATGGCATTTGCTCATGCAAATTGGTTTATAAAAATGGGGCTTTTCAACCAAATGCCGGTGAATTGCCTACCTTTTTCCCAATGTTTTTTTGGATTTCAGGGTTAGATGATATTTTAGAGAAAGTGCTTTTTATAAAATCATATCAGGCAAGAGATAAAAACTATTACTTTGATAAAGCTACCGTGGGATGGGTTTCAGGTTCTGTTATGTTAGTTAAAGATGAAGTTATAAAGAAAATAGGATTATTGGATGAGGCAATTTTTATGTATGGTGAGGATGTAGAATACTGTTTTAGAGCAAATAAGGCAGGCTTTATAACTGGTTGGACAAATTCTGCAGAAATTATCCATATTGGTGGTGGTAGCTCTACCTCTCCAAAATATAATCAATGGTTTGGAGAATTTAAAGGGTTAATTTATATCTACAATAAGTTATTTGGGACATTGGCAATGTATTTTATTAAGTTTATGTTATATTCTTTTATCTTAGTGAGAACTTTAATCTTTTTATTATTAGGTAAAGTATCATATTCAAAAACATATGCAAAAATCTTTATCAATCTTTAATAAATACTTTTTTTGGGTTGTGCTATTTTTAATGGCCTTTATTCCTTTGTACCCAAAATTTCCAATTTTAAATGTAGCTGGTACTTTTGTGGCTATTAGAATTGAAGACTTTTTAATCGCTGTTATTTTAGGCATTTGGATTTTGAAGATTATTTTGACTAAGCAAATCTTTGCTGTTTTTTCAGAAGAAACTAATAAAATATTAATGGTTTTTTTCTTTGTTGGGTTGGTGTCTTTATTTTCTGCGATATTTTTAACTCAAACTGTTATACCATCGCTTGCTTTGCTGCACTTTTTTAGAAGAGTTGAGCTAATGTTGCTGCTGCCACTTGCAGTAAGCGTAGTAACAACCCGTAAACAACTCATAGCCTTATTGGTAGCAGGCTTAGTAATTGTATCTTTAGTAAATGGATATGCTTTTGGACAAAAGTATTTTGATTGGCCTGTAATATCTACTGGTAATTCGGAATTTTCAAAAGGCTTAATTTTACATTTGAGCCCAGAGGCCAGAGTTAGTTCAACTTTTGCCGGACATTATGACTTAGCTGTTTTTATGGTTATGGTGTTATCAATTGGCTCAGCAGTTTTTTTCAGTCTAAAAAAGTTATATATGAAAGCAATAACATTTATTATTCTTTTGTCATCAGTAATAGTGTTAGTAATGACTGCAGCCAGATTATCTTTTGTATCAGTTCTAATAGGAATTGCGCTTTCATTACTTTTAACAGGTAAGAAGTGGTTTATATTAGTGATGATTATTGTTTCTGTTGCAATATTGGCTTACCCGTCTCAACTTCGCGAGCGTTTAATTGCTACTGTTTCTGTTAGTATTCTGCAAGAAGGGGAGAGATATGTTAGTACTAACGCTGACCAACAGCAGGAAAGCTTGATCAATATACCAACGTTATTACTACAAACCTCTAGTTCTTCTGGTTTAAGACATAATACTTCAAGTAATTCTGCAAGTCCTTCAGCAGAGTCAACGATAGCCGCACAAATATCAGATATAGTTCCAGGAGAACCTACAAATATTACTGATTTAGCAGTTTATCGTTCATACGGTATTCGTTTTGATCAAGAGTGGCCACGAGCTATCCGGGCAGTGATAAAAAATCCCTTTCTTGGTACTGGATATTCATCTTTAGGATTAGCTACAGATAATGATTTTCTAAGATCTTTGGGTGAAGTTGGGTTATTGGGAACAATTTCTTTTTCATTGATAATATTAACAATTCTTAAACAATTATGGTTATCTTTTCAAAAATCAAAAGATAAATTAATTAAATATTCTTTAGCAGGGGTAATGGCAATGATTATAGCGTTTATTTCTAATGGAATATTTATTGACGTGTTTGAAGCTTCAAAAGTAGCTACACTATTTTGGTTATTTTGTGGATTTGGCCTAGCTTTAACTAAATTAAATGAAAATTCTTAAATTTATATTTAATCAATATACTTGTTTGTTTCTAATTCTGGTAATTGGATTTTTGGTACGTTTATATAAAATTGATACTCCTCTTGCTGATTGGCATTCCTGGAGACAGGCTGATACAGCTGCTGTTGCCAGAAATTTTTATAAGGAAGGTTATACTCCCTTTATTCCAAAATATGATGATATGTCCGGAGTTGCTGAAAACCCAATACCAAATCCTAATCGTTATCGTTTTGTGGAGTTTCCTATATATAACAGCTTAGTTTATTTTGCTTATGTAATTAACGGTGGTGTAGATATTAGGTTAGCCAGATTGGTTTCGATAATTATGTCACTTGGTTCAATTATCTTTTTGTTCCTTACTGTAAGAAGGCAGCTGGATAGAGCAACTGCTTTAACTGCTGCTTTTGTCTTTGCAGTTTTGCCGTATAGTATCTTTTATTCAAGAGTAATTTTGCCTGAACCAACATTGATTTTCTTCTCCCTGGGAATGCTTTACTTCGTAGATCGTTGGATCTACGAAGACAGCCTTCGGCTGTATTTTGTAAGCGTTTTCTTTACTATATGCGCTTTTTTGGTTAAACCGGTAGCTGGATTTTATTTGTTGCCATTACTTTATTCATACTATAAAAAGGAAGGTAAATTATGGCCTCCAAAAAGATATTTCCTTTGGATAATACCTGCGCTTGCACCTTTTATTGCCTGGAGAATATGGATGTCTAATTTCCCTGAAGGTATACCTGCATCAAATTGGTTATTTAATGGAACGCATATAAGATTTAGACCTGCTTTTTGGAGGTGGATATTTGGTGATCGGTTTGGCAGGGAAATATTAGGTATGGCAGGATCATTTTTATTCTTCTTTGGTTTAATTAAGAAACCAGAAACTGGAAAATATTTACTTCATTTCCTGGTACTCTCATCTTTTTTATATCTTTTGGTTTTTGCTACAGGAAACGTTACTCATGATTATTATCAAACCATCATAATTCCTGCCTTATCAGTTTTTGTTGCTGTTGGTTTAGTAACCCTCTTTCGAGGATTTAATGGAATGATTCCTCGTATTTTTACCATTCCATTAGCAATTTTTATGTTTACTCTAATGATTTATTTGGGATGGAATGAGGTTAAGGGCTTGTATCAAATTAATAATGGCGTGATTGTTGAAGCAGGAGAGTTTGCAGATAAGATCTTACCTAAAAATGCTGTTGTAGTTGCTCCTTATGGAGGAGACACTGCTTTTTTATATCAAGTTAACAGACCTGGGTTTGCTTACTCTGTACTTCCTGTTAAAGATTTAGTGAATAAGTTTGGTGTTAAATATTATGTTTCAGTTGATTATAACGATAAAACAAATTGGGTAATAAGAAATTTTAAAACATTAGAAAAAAATCCAAAGTTTGTGATCGCAGATCTAAGTCAGCCAATCTCAACAACTGGTGCAGTATTAGAAGTTGAGCCAAACTAATATGAAAATTTTAATGTTAACCCCTTATTTACCATATCCCCCTTCATCTGGCGGACAAATTAGATCTTATAATTTAATAAAACAGCTATCAAAAAAACATGAAATCACTTTGTATTCCTTAATTAAATACGAGAGTGAAACAAAATATGTTGCTGAGCTGGAAAAATATTGTAAAACTGTAAAGATTTTTAGAAGACCACAAAAGCCATGGACACCTGTAAATATTTTTAGAACAGCTGTAAGTCTGTATCCATTTTTAGTTATAAGAAATTTTTCTGCAGATGAGAAAAGAGATATTACTGAAACTTTAAAGAATGAGACATTTGATTTAATTCACGCAGAAACATTTTATGTAAGCCCTCATATTCCTAAAACAAACATTCCAATGGTTTTAGTTGATCAGACTATAGAATTCCAGGTTTATCAACACTATGTACACACTTTTAAGTGGATCTTTTTAAAACCAATTCTTTTGATAGATGTTTTAAAAATTAAATTTTGGGAAACTTATTTCTGGAAAAAAGCTAAAAAGGTGGTTGCAGTTTCAGAATCAGATGCCAAAAAAATGAGGCAATTAGCTCCGGGTTTAAATGTCTCAGTCGTACCAAATGGTGTGGGTGAAGATTTAATGGATGATATTCCTTTGCACTTTTCCCAAACAGTACTTTTTATGGGTAATTATGCTTGGTTGCAAAATATTGAAGCTGCAAGAATTTTAGCGAAAGAAGTATTTCCTTTGATAAAGAAAGAGCTTCCGGAAGTTAAATTAATTATTGCAGGACAATATACAGAAAAGATAGAAGAATTAAAATCTGAAGATATTAAATTAGTAAATCTTGGATTAGATGATATTGATGGAGTAAAGAAAGCTTATCAGGAAAATGGTATTTTGGTTGCTCCTCTTTATGGCCCTGGTGGAACAAGATTAAAGATATTAGCTGCCATGGCAGCTAAGTTACCAGTAGTAACTACTAATGTGGGAATTGAAGGGATAGAAGCTGTAAATGGTGAACATGTTTTATTTGGACAAACACCAGAATTATTAGCTAAATTAGCAATCAAATTACTAACTGATAAAAAGTTATATTCTGATATTGCAACTAATGCCAGAAAGTTAGTTGAGGAAAGATATTCTTACTTTTCAGTTGCTGAGCAGCTCGATAAAATTTACAGAGAGGTGCAAAACAATGAAGGATAAATTATCTATTGTAATAGTTAATTATAATTCAGGGAATTATCTGTTAAGTTGTTTAAAATCTATTGAGGTAAATAAAGGAGAGTTAGATTTAGATATCTGGGTAGTTGATAGTTCCTCAGATGATGAGAGCTTTGAATTAGCGAAAAAACATTTTCCTAATCTTAACTATATTTCCAATAAGGAAAATGTAGGATTTACTAAAGCAAATAATCAGGCTTTAAGAAAAATAGAAAATGAATATATATTAATTTTAAATCCTGATACTGAAGTCTTCTCTGATACATTAAGTTATATGCTTAACTTCCTGAAACAAAATGAAAATATAGGTGCGACAACATGCAAGGTAGAATTAGCTAATAATAAGCTTGACTGGAGTTCTCACAGAGGTTTCCCTACTCCTCTTGCCTCGTTTTTTTATTACTTTCTCCGTAATGATAAATATTATCATTTAAGTGATTTAAATATGAGCAAGACTCATGAAGTTGATGCTGTAACAGGAGCTTTTTTATTAACACGAAAATCAGTACTAGATAAAGTAGGGTTATTTGATGAGGATTATTTTATGTATGGTGAAGACTTGGATTTATGTTTCAGAATAAAACAGGCAGGATATAAAATTGTTTTTGTGCCAGACGTGAAAATTATCCATTATAAGGGTGTCTCTTCTGGGATAAAAGGCCATAGCCAACAATTGACAAAAGCTAACATTGAATCAAAAACACTTGCTTTTAATTCATTTTATAAAACTATGAAAATATTTTATAAAAAAAACCTTTCATCACGGTATCCATTTTTTATTAACTGGATTGTGTATTTAGGTATTGATTTAAAATGGATTTTAGCTAGAAGGAAACTTCATGTATGAAAATTGTGATTGATGCCAGGTTATGGTCTGAGAGTGGATTGGGAAGATATATCAGGAATTTAGTCCAGGAATTATCAAAAGCAGATCTTGAAAATAAGTATTATATCCTACTTTTAAAAAAAGATTTTGATAATGTAAATTTATCAAATCAAAACTTTGAAAAGGTTTTAGCTGACTTTAAATGGTACAGTTTATCTGAACAAATTAAGTTGCCAAAGTTATTAAATAGTTTAAAACCAGATCTTGTACATTTTCCTCATTTTAATGTTCCTATTTTATACAGAGGAAAATTTATTGTTACAATCCATGATTTAATTCATCAGCATTATAAAACCAGAAAAGCAAGCACTCACAATATTATTCTTTATCATTTTAAAAATTTCAGTTATAAAAAAGTATTTGGATTTGCTGTTAACCATTCTATAAAAATAATTACACCTTCTGTATTTGTAAAAAAACAACTTATTGATGAATGGAAAATTGCAGCTGATAAAATAGAAGTAACCCCAGAAGGTGTTGATAATTCTATAATTGATCTTGTAAAACAAGTTGATTCAGGTGATTTTCAAAAAGTGAGTCACAAATTTGGTATTAATAAACCTTATCTATTTTATGTTGGTAATGCTCAACCACATAAGAATATAAGTAATTTAATTAAATCATTTATTCAAATTAAAAATAAATTTTCCCAATACTCACTTGTTTTATCAGGACCTGAACACTATTTTTGGCGACTTTTAGAAAAAGAAAATAAAGTTAAGGATGTAATTTTTACAGGACATTTGAGTGAAAGAGAGCTTGTTGCTTTATATAAAAATGCGCAAGTTTTTATCATGCCATCATTTGAAGAAGGATTTGGTTTACCAATACTTGAGGCAATGGCTTGTAGGGTACCTGTTTTATCTTCAAATGCTGCATCCTTACCTGAGGTTGGAGGAGAGGCTGCTATATATTTTAATCCTGGTGATACGACAGATATATTTGAAAAAACTAGCAAGCTACTAGAAGACAGTAAATTACGAAAAGAATTAATTAAAAAAGGAGAAAAAAGATTTAGAGAATTTAGCTGGAAAAAGTTAACCAGAGAAACTTTAGATGTTTATCAAAAATCTTAAATCTTCTCTGCTGCACGGAGTTTAGCGCTGCGTGAACGGGGGTTGTCTTGTATTTCCTTCTCTTCTGGTTCAAGGGGTTTTTGAGTAATGACTCTGACAGTATTATTTTCTTCTTCTGCCTTAAAAAAGTTTTTAACAATTCTATCCTCTAGTGAATGAAAACTTATTATGACTAATCTGCCAAAAGGTTGTAAAATTTCTAAAGCCTGAGGTAATGTTTCTTCCAGGTTAGTTAGTTCATCATTTACTGCAATTCGTAAAGCCTGAAAAACTTTTGTTGCAGGATGAATTTTTTTAGACTTATCAATCTTCTTAACAGATAAAATTATTTGAGCTAACTTTTCTGTTGTATCTATCTTTTCATGGCTTCTATATTCAACTATTCTTCTTGCTATTGGTTTGGCAAATTGCTCTTCACCATATTTCCAAAATAGTTCTGCCAATTCATTAACATATAAACCATTAACCAAATCAGCTGCAGTCAGAGTCTGAGTTCTATCCATCCTCATATCTAATGGAGCATTTTTATTAAAACTAAATCCTCTGGTATCTGTTTCAAGTTGATAAGAAGATAGTCCTAAATCAAACAGTATTCCTGCTGGAGATTGGGGAAGAAGAGAAGAAGATATTTCTTTTATCTGAGAAAAGTTTGCCTGGCAAATAATTAAAGACTCTGATATGGCTTGAAAACGGTCATTAATTAAATTAAGGGTTAATCCGTACTTTTGGGAAACTTGTTTTATGGCATCTAAATCACAATCTATGCCAAGTACTTTTCCTCCTGCATTTAATATCCTTTCTGTATGGCCACCTCCACCCAAGTTACAATCAATATACCAGGCGCCTTTCTGCACCTTTAAATAAGTAATTGCCTCTTCTGGCATAACTGGAATATGATAAGACCCCATGTTTGCATTTTAGCATTCTGATACAATTTTAAATATATTAATAATATGTATAAAAAATTAAAAGTAGCATTGGTACATGATGATTTGGTTCAGTGGGGAGGGGCAGAACGCGTTTTAGTAACTTTAAGCCAGATGTTTCCGGATGCACCCATCTACACTTCAGTCTTTGATAAAAAAAATAGAATGCTTAGAAGACATTTTGAGAATCGAAAAGTAATTACTTCATTTATTCAAAAAATACCTTTTTGGAAAAATCTATATAGAATATTATTGCCTTTTTACTCATTTGCTTTTGAACTATTTGATTTTTCTGAATATGATTTAGTAATATCTCAAACTACCCGTTTTGCAAAGTCGGTTCTAACTAAATCAGGAACTCTTCATATAAGCTATGTGCATACACCCCCTAGATTTTTGTGGGATTTTTCAGGAGGTAAAATAATTGGTTTGGCTCAATTATTTTTCTCATTTCAACGGATTTTAGATCAAATTGTCAGTTCTCGTGTAGATATTTGGTTAGCTGGTTCGGTGAACTCAAGAAAAAGAATCAAAAAGATTTATAAAAGAGAGGCAAAAGTTATCTATCCTTTTGTTGATTTGGCTAGATTTTCTAAAGTAACTCCATTTGAGGGTGGATATTTATTAGTAGTTTCAAGACTCAATAACTATAAAAGAGTTGATCTTGTCATTCAGGCAGCTAACACAATGAATGTTCCCTTAAAAATAGTTGGAACAGGTCCGCAGGAAGAAAAATTAAAGAAGTTAGCTGGACCTTCAGTTGAATTTATTGGTTCTGTTGATGAGGAGCTTTTAACTCTGTTAATTTCTGGATGTAAGGCATTAGTTATAGCTGCAGAAGAAGATTTTGGGTTAATGCCTTTGGAGGCACAGGCCTTATCTAAACCAGTAATTGCTTATAAAAGGGGAGGTGTAGTAGAGACTGTTATTGAAGGTAAAACAGGCTTCTTTTTTGACTATCAGACTGTTGAAAGTATTATGCAAGCATTGGTTAAATTAGACAAACATGGGTATAATAAGACACAGTGCCTTACTCAGGCCCGGTTATTTTCTAAGGAAAAATTCATTAAGGAATTTAATGGTATCATAAACTTGTCTATGAGAAATATAAAATAATTATGCAGGATTTAGAAACAAACGAAGAATATTTACCTTCCTTGCAAGAAGATAAAAGTTTTAATTTTTACAAGAGATTAATAGATATTTTAGGCGGAATTGTTGGGATTATTATATTCTCTCCTATTATGATAATTACAGCAATTTGTATTAAACTTGATTCAAAAGGACCAGTTTTTGCAGATACTCCAATGAGGGTTGGTAAGAATGGAAAACATTTTAAAATGTATAAATTCCGTTCTATGGTTGTAAATGCTCATAAAATTCTTCAAAAAGACCAAAAACTATTAGAAGAGTATAAAAAGAATAGCTATAAAATTATTGATGATCCACGAATTACAAATGTGGGTAAGCTTATTAGGAAAGTATCTATTGATGAAATGCCACAATTCTTTAATGTATTAAAAGGTGATATGAGTATTGTTGGAATCAGGCCTTATTATCCTTTTGAGCTAGAAGAGCAACAACAGAAGTATCCTCAAAGTAAAAAATTTGTTAAGATAGTTTTACAGTCTAAACCAGGAATTACTGGTGTATGGCAGGTATCAGGCCGGTCGAATATAAATTTTGATAAAAGGGTTGAAATGGATGCAGGTTATGTACAAAAGAAGTCAATTCTTTATGACCTTCAGCTTATTTTAAGAACAATACCTGTTGTTTTATTAGGCAAGGGTGCGATTTAAATTTACTGCCATGAATATTACTAATTTAAATAAAAAACTTAATACCCTAAAACGCGCAGATGCTTCAAAAAGATCCAAAAAGGGTTGGAAATCAAGATTAATAAAATCTCTAGTTATTTTGGGAATTTTATTTCTAATTGTTTATCTGCCAGCCAGAAATATTTATTCTTCAGCAAAAAAAGCTGTTATTGGATTAAATCAGATAAATGCAGGTATGAAAGCAGAGAATCTGCAGGATATTAGAGCTGGAGTAGATACTACTAAGGCTTCTATAGATAGTATTAGTTTTTCATTAAATTTCTATTTTTACCTTAGAATTATTCCTTTCGTAGGAGGATATTATGGTGATATTAAACATTTTGCTGAGGCAGCAAGCGATGAAATGCAAGCTGCTCAAATAATTATTAAGGAGCTAGAGCCATATAAAAATGAACTAGGTTTTACAGGTCAATCCACAGCTGGTCAGGACAGGATTGCACAAGTGGTGAAGGTATTGGATAAAACCTTGCCTGCAATTGATAAATTTGAACCATACATGAAAAAAGCCCGTAATGAAGTAAGTAGTATTGATGTAAATAAATATCCAGAGACTATTGGTGGGAGAATGTTAAAAAATAGGATTGATGAAGCTAAAAACTTTATTGTGGGAGCTCATATAGCTGTAACAGATGCCAGACCGGTACTTGAAGTTGCACCAAGTGTATTAGGGGAACCCAGCGCTAAAACTTATCTTATGTTGTTTCAAAATGATAAAGAGCTTCGAGCAACCGGAGGTTTTTTGACTGCCTATACTTTCTTAAAATTAGACCGGGGACATTTAACTACCACCCAATCTGATGATATTTATAGATTGGATGAAAGACTATTAAAAGTTTGTTTAAATAAGGTTTGTCCCTTGACTCCTCCGGCACCAATTGTGAGATATTTACCAGAAGTAACAGGAAAACCCCGTACTGCATGGTCAATGAGGGATTCCAATCTTTCTCCTGATTTGCCAACTTCAGTGAAAGACTTTGAAAGAATGTATGCAATGGTAGATAGCGCAAATGCATACAACGGAATTATTACTATTGATACTAATGTGGTAGAAGAGCTAATTAAAATTACAGGACCCATAGAGGTAAATGGTACAAAATATAGTGCAGAAATTGATAAAAGGTGTAATTGCGCTAATGTTATCTATGAATTAGAACATTATGCTGAGGTTGCTTCAAAAGGAGAAGCAGATAGGAAGGAAGTTGTTGGAACACTGATGCAAAGTATTTTGGCAAAACTTTTGGGATCTGGTATTGATAAAATACCAACCTTTATAAATGTGGGAGTAAAGTTAGCAAATGATAAACATATCATGATGTATATGGATGATCAAAAAGCCCAACAAGCTTTTGCCCAACTTAACTGGACTGGTGAAATTAAAAAGGATGTTTTGGGTGATTATCTGCATATTAATGATTCTAATTTTGCCGGAGGAAAATCTAATTTATATGTGACAGAAAAAGTGACTTTAGAAATTAAAGTTAATGGAGATGGATCAGTTAAAAATAAGGTAACCATAGATTACAAAAACCCTCAGCCATTTAGTCTCTGGTTAAATGGTATAAATCGTAGTTATGTTCGAATTTATGCCCCCAGGGGCTCTAAATTGACATATTCCAAAGGATCAGACGATCCTGTAAATGAGGTTGATGATGAGGTTTTAAACAAAACATATTTTGAAGGTTTCGTACAAGTCAGACCACAAAATTCCAGAACTTTAGTTCTAGAATATACTTTGCCATTTAAAGTTACAGATAAGAAATACCCTTTATTAATTCAAAAGCAGCCTGGTACAAAAGATTATCATTACACAGTTAAGATTAATGGTGTCACTAAAGCAGATCTTGATTTAAATACTGATAAAACACTTAATTTAACCTACTAAACTAACCCATAATAATTGAAAATATCCTAACTTTGTGCTAAACTGCGTCGGTTATGGCTAATAAAGAATTACCTCCTATAATTCCAGATGAAGGACCTATTCCGGTAGGATCTATTATTCGTGCCAAAAGGCAATTTCTTGGAATTGCTATAGAAGATTTTGCAAGACAAATAAAATATAATCCAGCATATGTTGGTCAGATGGAATCTGGATATAGGAATCAAAAACCTGGTCCTGTTTTTTTAGCTAAGGCTGCAAATAGATTAAATTTTGATTCAGTTCAACAACTTAGAGAAACTTCCCGAGAACAAATAACTGAATGGCGGGGAGGAGATAATGTTTTTGCGGATATAAAGATGCCGGAAGGGGATGATGCTTCGATACTGGAAAATAGTGAAAACAGGTCTGGTCTTTTACGGGCTTTAGCATGGCATACACAAAGAATCGATCAAATTATCAATAAGCTAAAGCAGCTAGAAAAATAAAAAAGATTATTCTTATGGATTCTTTAGAAATTAAAGAATGTGGTTTTCGAAGATAAATTTACCTATTTCATTACTAATTAAATAGATCCCTTTTGGAGAAGGGTGAATATAATCATCTTTACTAACATAATCTAAATTTAAATCACCATCAGAACCCAGAGATTTTGAGAAGACATCTATTACTGGAATATTGTGAGATTTAGCATATTCCATATGATTTTTAATATAAGCAATCCTTTCTTCTGCCCATTTTTGTCTTACTTCTGGTGTTAAATTATTTATTTTTTCAGCATAATGTTTTTTACTGGGAGCAATAGTTGCTACAAAAACAATTTTGGCATGATTATTATTATCTCTGATTGTTTTAACAATATTATCCAATGCTTCTGTTTGTTTTTGTAATCCTTCTGGTAGTGGTAATTCTGATAAAGGATTGTGTCCAAATGATTCAATTAAAATTAAATCAAACTCAATTTCTGTAATTGGACGAAATACTCTTCCATGAAATGTATCACCTTCTAACCTTTGTTGAACTGAGAGTATATTGGTTGAACCAAAACCGTAATTTAAGACTTCAAAGCTGTTCCTGGGGTAATTTTTAGCCAGGTTTGCCCGTAATTCATCACTGTTACCCAGAGCTTCAGTCATAGAATCACCCAGTAATAAAAGTGTATAGTCTTCCTGGTATTTAACTTTCTTCTTACCATTAACCACAAATTCTTTAGGTTTATAAGTGTAGGAAACGCTACTTACACTTTTGTCTTTTATCTTTTTTGTTAAAAAGTTTTTGATATCTGTGGATTTTGCAAGAAGTACAGCTATGAAAATAGCTGATGCAAGTAATACAAAAAAGAAAACTAACGATTTAGTTTTTTGCATGCCTTACTATGCTCATACTTAAGCAATTAATTCAAGTTATAAACCTGGAATCAGGTATAATGCAAGTGAAATGGTATCTACTACAGAAGGAATTATTATAAAAAGAAGTAACTATGGTGAGGCTGACAGGATTTTGACAGTAGTTACTCCCTATAAAGGAAAAATTAAGATTGTTGCCAAAGGTGTAAGAAGAATTACGTCTCGGCGTGGAGGTAATGTAGAACTTTTAAATAAAGTTAGGCTGCATATTTATGAAGGTAAGGGGATGCCAATTTTAACAGAAGCTGAATCTATACAAACATTTCCTAAAATAAAAAGTGATTTAGTGATGTTGTCATATGGTTCATATATTATTGAGCTAGCAGAAAAGTTATTACCCGAAGAACAGGCTAATCCTGCTGCTTATCAATTATTAGCTTCGATTTTAGGTTTACTTGAAACAAATCCAAGACAAATATTTATCAGGGCATATGAAATAAAGCTACTATCTGTGATGGGTTTTTGGTCACCAGATGAAGTTTCTGTGTCTTCTGAAATAAGAAATCTTTTAGAAAATCTACAAAGAGAAAGCTGGGATAATATAGAAAAAATGAATATTAATCAAAATCAGGCTATGGAACTAGAGAAACTAGTGCGTTATTATATAGAAAAGATTTTGGAGCACCCAATGCAGTCTGTTAAAATACTCCAGAAACTAAAACAAAATGGATAAAGATTTACTAGAAAAAGTTGTAGCATTATGTAAAAGACGGGGTTTTATATTCCCTGGATCTGAAATATATGGAGGACTTGCCAATACCTATGATTTTGGCCCTCTTGGAGCAGAGTTGAAACGTAATTTAACTAATTATTGGTGGCAGAACTTTGTATCAAAAAGAGAAGATATGTTAGGTTTGGATTCATCTATTTTAATGAGCCCAAAAGTTTGGGAGGCATCAGGTCATACAGCCAGCTTTACCAACGTATTAATAGATTGCACGACTTGTAAACTTCGAACCAGGGCTGATCATCTGATAGAGGATGCCATGCCTGAAGTAAAAGATGTTGAAGGACTACCATTGGAAGAGTTGGATAAAATAATAGAAGAGAATAAAATTAAGTGTCCAAATTGTGGAAAAACAACCTGGACAAAGTCACGAAATTTTAATCAGTTATTTGAAACTCAGGTTGGAATTATTACTTCTGATAAAAATACAGCATATTTAAGGGGAGAATTGGCTCAGGGAATGTTTGTTAATTTTAAACAGGTTTTAGACAGTATGCACCCCAAGCTTCCTTTTGGTTTAGCCCAATCCGGTAAGGTTTTTAGGAACGAAATAACCATGGGTAAATTTACTTTTAGGACCCTGGAGTTTGATTTAGCAGAATTTGAATATTTTGTACGCCCAGATGAATGGGAAAAGCACTTTGAATATTGGAAACAAGAAATGTGGCAATTTGCATTATCTTTAGGACTTGATGAGAATAAATTACGCTGGAGATCACACAGCGTAAAAGAATTGTCCCATTATTCCAAAAGAACTGAGGATTTAGAATATGAATTCCCCTGGGGATTTAAAGAAATGTGGGGTTTAGCATATCGAACTGATTTTGATCTAAAAAATCATATGGAACAATCCGGAATAGATTTAAGATACATGGATCCATATACCAATGAAAGATTTATTCCGCATGTTATTGAACCAACTTTTGGTGTGTCTCGTTTGATAACAATATTATTAATGAATGCTTATTTTGAAGACACTGAAAAACAAAGAGTTGTCTTAAAGCTACCAATAAAGTTAGCTCCTTTTAAAGCAGCTGTATTTCCATTGCTTTCCAATAAACCGGAATTGGTAAAGAAGGCCAGAGATATTTATCTTGATTTGAAAAAAGATTTTGTTGTTGCCTGGGATGAACGGGGTAATATTGGAAAAAGGTATGCCTCACAAGATGAAGCAGGTACACCACTTTGTTTAACTATTGACTTCCAAACGATGGAGGATGATACAGTAACTATTAGAGATCGTGACAGCGCAAAACAAGAAAGAATTGCGGTTAATAAAATTCATGAATTTATTGAGGAAAAATTAAATGGCAGACTTAGAGGGTTATCTTCATAGGGATGCTCATTTGTATATGTATACAAATGAAAAAATAAGAATAGCATCTACAAATTGGAGGGTTTTCAGGCAAATGTTTGAATTAGAAATGCAGCGTAGGGATGAGTCTGTAATGAATAAGAAACTATATTCTTATCGTACTGGTACAGAAAGAAGTAAATAATTTTACAAAAAATGCTAACTTTAAAGAGTGTCATTAGTAATAAATTTAATTTCATACTTATTCTTATTGTCCTATTACTTTTAGGTGGAGGATTTTTTGCCTATCAAAAATTTGTTGCTTCCAGGGCACAAGAACAAGTACTGGAGGAGGTTGATTTAGCTTTTGATGCAGAAGGCCCTTATGCTATTCTTTATCCAAGAAGAGATGGGAATGCCTTAGTTTTAAATCTTAAAAGAACTGGTTCCTACGATAAAATTAGTTATGATTTGGCTTATGTTAGTGATAATGGTGATAATACTGAAGCAGGTTCTGATGGGGCGTCTGCCGGAATAGATAGAGGTGTGTCTGGAGATATTAATACTAAGGATAAAAAAGGTGAATATGAACAAGAAATATTATTTGGAACATGTAGTAAGAATATTTGTAAGTATGATACCGGCGTAGAGAATGGGACATTAACCCTTCATATTCAAAAAGGAAATAAAGCCTACAGGATGATTACACAATGGCATATTCAAAAACCAGATGTAGCTTTAGGTAAATTGACTTCAGGAGACACTCATCTTGTTTATCAGATTGATAAAAGTTCAGCAAATGAATTATCTTTAACTAGTTATTCTATAATCAATGATTTATCAGGTGCTCCTAAATTACCTTCTGATAAACAGGTTATGGGTAAAGTTTATGCAGTAAATGTACCAGTGGCTAAAATTATGCCTCCTGGATCAATTACAATTGAGCTTGCAGAGGCACCTCCACAAGACGCAAAGATAACCCGTTTTGACGAAACTTCCGGTAAATGGATAGAGATGGATACAAAAATAAATGGCAGTACGCTAACTGCTTCAAGCGACAGCGCAGGGGTTATTACAGTCCTTTCCTCTAAAAAATAATTCATTTTCACAGGATTTTAATTTTTCTCTATTAGCTTCATAATTTGTGTTTTTTTCGTGAAAAAAGGGTCTTGACATATTATCTGTATGGTTTATTATGGTAAAAGATGGTGAAAAAAGGTGAAATCATTTAATTAATGATTTTATCAATATATTCTGCCCAGAAAGACACTATATGTTTTTGGGCGAATATCAAACAAAGTTTTCTGGACAAGGAAGAATTGTACTACCTAAAAAGTTTCGTAAGGAACTAATTAATGGTAAGGAGATTGTTTTAAGCAGAGGATTTGATGGGTGTATTTGGGGTTATTCTGTGACAGGTTTTACTAAAGAAGCAGAGAGGCAACTGGCAATCTCTCCCACAGAAGAAGGAGCCAGACATTTAAGAAGGTATTTGTTTTCAGGAGCAGAGGAAACAATATTAGATGAGCAGGGAAGATTTATTATTCCGAAGCAACTGATTGATTATGCAAACATAACAGATGAGGTTGTTTTAATAGGAACAGGTGATCATTTTGAAATCTGGAATCCTAAAAAATGGAATGAGTTGATAAACAAAATTTTAAAGAAGGGAAAACAAGATGACAATAATTAAAAAAATATGGTTATTAAATTCATTAATGAAACTTTGGATAGCTCCTATTAAATAAATATGAAAAGAATTATTTTAGAAGATAAAAAGAGAAGATTAGTGCCAGTGCGTTTAGTAGTAATGGGCTTAAGTATTTTTTTAGTTGTATTGTTTTTAGAAATTTGGGTAGTAAACAGAACTTCTACCTATGGTGATAAGATTTATCAGTTAAAACAAGCTCAAGCTGCTTTAGAACTTGAAAATCAGGTTCTATCTAATAAAATTGCTGAAACATCAGCAATGGTATTACTCGAGAAAAAAGCTAATAACTTAGGTTTTAATACAATTAATCAAATAGATTACATCAAATTCTCTGATAAACTTGCTTCTGCTAATTAGTTTGTGTAAGAATTATTTTGGTTCCAAATTTAAGAGTATTTTCCCATGAGGCTAAAGCTGGTTAAAATAATTTATTACTTTTTTATTTTCCTAATAATTGTCAGATTATTTTATTGGCAGGTAATAAGATTTGATGATATGTCTGCATTGGCAGAGAAACAGCATTTAACGACTTCTTCTATAAGTGCTCCCAGAGGTTTAATTCTTTCAGAGGATGGTGGAATTTATGCCACAAATAAACCAGTTTATACTCTGTTTGTTAATCCTTTATTACTTAAGGATAAGAAAATAGTTGCTTCACAACTGGCAAAAATTATTGTTTTATCAAAAAATGTTTCTGAAACTGACTTTAAACAAGCACTCTTAACTAAACAGGATGAATTAAGTAATAAACTTAATCAAAATTTAAGCTGGGTTGCTTTGGAGAGAAATATTGAATTAGAAACAAAAAATTCAATTGAAGAATTAAAAATCCCGGGATTAGGCTTTGATGAAAGTTCTGCCAGGCTTTATCCGGAAGCTTCTTCTGCTGCTAATATTTTAGGGTTTGTGGGTTCTGATAAATTAGGAAATCCAAAGGGTTATTTTGGGATAGAAGGATATTATGACCGGCAATTAACCGGAGTTAGGGGAGAAGTAACAGAAGAAAAAGATGCTGGTGGTTTACCTATTTTGATGGGAACTTTTTTACAGCAGGAATCTAAAAAGGGCTATGATTTAACCTTAAATATTGATCGGGGTGTGCAATATATTGTGGAAAAGAAGTTAAAAGCAGGCTTAGAAAAATATGGAGCCAAATCTGGTTCAGTTGTAATTATGGAGCCAAAAACGGGTGCTATTTTAGCAATGGCAAATTATCCAAATTACGACCCAAATAATTATACAAATTTTTCAAAAGAAGCCTTTAAAAATTTAGTGGTTGCTGATACTTATGAACCTGGTTCAACTTTTAAAACCTTAATTATGGCAGCCGGTATTAATGAAAATGTGGTTAAGCCAGATACTAAATGTGATACTTGTGATGGTCCTGTCACCATTGGGGAGTATAAGATACGTACCTGGGATAATAAATATCGAAAAGACGAGACAATGCAGGATGTTCTTACTCAGTCTGATAATACAGGAATGGTTTTTGTGGGCAATAAATTGGGTCAGGATAAACTGCTTAATTATATTCAGAAATTTGGGATAGGTAAGTTAACTCAGATTGATTTAGAGGATGAGGTAAGCCCTGATATAAGGCTTAAAAAAGACTGGAAAGAGATTGATTATGCAACAGCAACATTTGGACAGGGAATTGCTGTTACACCAATTCAGATGATTCGGGCAGTTGCATCTATTGCTAATGGAGGGTATTTAGTAGAACCTCATGTTGTGAAGTCTATTAACACTAAAGATAAAGTTACAACAATTAAGCCAAAAATTATTGGTCAGCCAATTTCCAGGGAAACTGCTTATACAGTAACTCAAATGATGGTAAAGGCAGTTGATGAGGGTGAGGCTGGTAGTTATGCACCAAAAAATTATAAGATTGCCGGTAAGACTGGAACCGCTCAAATTCCAATTGCAGGTCATTATGACGCAGCCAGATATGTTGCATCATTTGTTGGGTTTGCCCCAGCAGATAACCCTAAATTTATAATGCTTGTTCGTTATGTTGAGCCAACATCTTCTATATATGGAACTTCAACAGCTGCCCCAACATTTTTTGAAATAGCTAAAGAACTTTTTTCTTATTATCAAATTACGCCTGACCGATAGAGTATAATTGTCTCGATTTCATCTCGCGCTTGAAACTCTAGCGAGTTATAATCGTCTCGATTTCATCTCGCGCTTGAAACTCTAGCGAGTTATAATCGTCTCGATTTCATCTCGCGCTTGAAACTCTAGCGAGTTATAATATTATAATGTTGAAAACTTTAAAAAAGCATATTCCACTTTCTGTGATCAATTATGGTAAGCATTTGCCAGAGGCAGTGTTGGCAAATGTCCAAAATGGTTTTCCTGGAAAAAAACTTAAAGTAATTGGGGTGACAGGAACTGATGGAAAAACAACAACTGTAAATATGATTTATCGGATTCTACAAGCAGCTGGGAAAAAAGTTTCAATGATTTCTACCATTAATGCTGAAATTGGAGGTAAAAGTTATGATACTGGCTTACATGTTACCAGCCCTAAAACTTCTGACTTGCAGGCATTTATGAAAAAATCTGTTGAGAATGGAGACGAACTAATGGTGCTTGAAGTTTCATCTCATGCTATTTCTCAATTCAGAGTCTGGGGAGTAAATTTTGAAATTGGTGTAATTACAAATATTACACCTGATCATTTGGATTATCATGGCAGTTTTGAAAATTATGTGAAGGCTAAAGGCAGCTTATTGTCTAATGTAAAATATGCGGTTTTAAATAAGGATGATAAACAATTTGATCTTCTAAAAAAAATGACAACTGGCAAAGTGCTTACTTTCAGTAAGAATAATGATGCGGATATTAATTATAGAAATCTACAGTTAAAATTAAAAGTTCCCGGAGAGTATAATCAATTAAATGCAGAGGCAGCTTTTTTAGTTGGGCAGGCTTTAGGAATTGAGAAAAAAGTTATTGTGGATGCCTTAAACAATTTTACAGGGCTAACAGGGAGGATGGAATCCATAGATAATAATTTAGGAATATCAGTATTCGTGGATTTTGCAACCACTTCAAATGCTTATGAAAATATTTTAGAAGACTTAAAAGCAAAAACAAAAGGTAAATTAATAATTTTATTTGGTTCTGCTGCGGAGAGGGATTCTTCCAAGAGGTCTAAAATTGGGGAAATTGCTGCCAGGTTTGCAGATATTACAATATTAACTGATGATGATCCCAGATTTGAGGATAGAAATAAAATTATGGAGGAGATTGCAGTAGGTTATTATAAAGTTAGAGGTAAGGATGATTCTCATCTATATAAACAATTGGGTCGCAAAGAAGCAATAGAATTGGCTTTTAAGCTTGCAAAAAAAGGTGATGTTATTGCACTAATAGGCAAAGGCCATGAAAAAAGTATGGCTATAGAAGGTAAAGAATTACCATGGTCTGATCAGGAAGCAGCTCTTTCCATAATTAAAAAACTTCAGTCTAAGTCCTAAGCCATACCATGCAAAATAAAATTAATTTAATTATTAGTCAGTTAGGTGAGCTAAGGGTAAAAAAAGATATTGATTTAAGGGATTATGTTCAGTTTAACAATGATAAAAAGGCTAGCGCTATCTTTATAGCTACCTCTGTTTCAGAACTTTCTAAGGCTGTTTCTTTGTGTAAAGAATTACATGTTCCATACATTGTGATTGGGTCAGGCAGTAAGGTTGTATTTAAAGATCCTATGTTTTTAGGCTTGGTTATTAAAAATCGTAGCCAAAATCTAAAGATTTTTGGAATTAAAGGACAGGTTTCAAGGGCTGGAATTGGAATAAGAGAAGCTTTTATTGAGGCTGATTCAGGTGTTATTTTATCTGATTTATTTATGTTTTCAGATAAACAGGGGCTAAAGGGCTTTGATGATTTAAAGACCTCAAAAGGAACTGTTGGAGGTTCAGTTTTCAGTAATCTAAGTTTAATTGAAAAACTTACTCAAATTATTGTATTAGATAGCCAGGGGTCAGAGAAGATTAGAGATAGTAGTGACTTATCTAATCAGGATGTTATTTTAAGAGCAATTTTTCATTTAAAAGCTAAGGAAGTTTAAAATTAGAATTATTTAAAGTATAATTCTATGCGTGTATGGAGATTCAAAACCATCCAATTTGGAATAATATAAAGTCCTACAAAAAACCTGCTCACATGGCCAGGTTTTTTGTATCAAGGCATTTTGCTAATCTTTTCCCAAGATCTACCTTTGTGGGTATTACAGGTTCTGTTAGTAAAACCAGTACAACTATGAGTTGCTTAAGTGTGCTTTCAGAAAAATTTCCTACTATTGCTACAGATATAAATTTAGATTCAATATTAAATATTCCAATAACAATCTTAAAAATAAAGCCAAAAACTAAAAAAGTGATTTTAGAAATGGGAGTGGAGTATCCAGGAGAGATGGACTTTTATTTGTCCTTAGTGAAGCCTGCTACTGCTATTATTACAAAAATTTCTTATGCTCATAGTGAATTTTTAGGAAATATAGAAGGAATCTATAATGAAAAAGCACCGCTTGTGAGACAACTTCCAAAAAATGGATTTGCAATTTTAAATTATGATGATTCTTATTGCCGGAAACTTGCAAAAGAAACTGAGGCGCAGGTAATCTTTTTTGGGATGGATTCCGATAAATGTGATATTTGGTCTTCAAATATCAGACTTGAGGATGGATTTACAAGATTTGAATTGAATTATGGGGTAGAAAGAGTAGAGGTAGCTTTTAAATATTTAGGAAGGCATATGGTTTATCCAGCTTTGGCTGCAGCTGCCTTAGGGCTTAGTTGTGATATGAGTCTTTTGCAAATTAAAAAGGGTCTGGAAAAAGTTAAATCAGTTCCACATAGATTACAGTTGATGGAAGGAATAAATGGATTTAACGTGATTGATGATACACACAATTCATCTCCTGCAGCTGTTGAAGAATCATTAAATGTATTAAATGAGTTACCTGCCAAAAAGAGAATAGCAGTTTTAGGGGAAATGAAAGAATTAGGCAAATATTCAGAAGCTCTTCACCGTGGTATTGCTCAAAAGATTTATAAGGATCGAGTTGATTTAGTTTTACTTGGTTCAGGAGATGCGCTATTTATTATTGATGAATTAATAAAGTTAGGCTTTCCAAGTGAACGGGTTGAGGCTAACTTATCTAATACACAATTAGTTAATAAGATAATAAGATATGCAGGTAAAGGAGATATTGTATTGGTAAAAGGCTCACATGCTGTTAAGCTAAGTGAAGTTGTTCAAAGAATAACTAAACAAAGTAAACATAAATAATGACTGAATTACTTGGATTAATTATTATTTCATTTTTTACCACCAGTCTTTTCTTGTTGCCATTTATTGATCTTCTTTATTATTTTAGATCTAAAAAAATTGCCTCTTCCCAAACATCAGTGAGTAAGAAATCAAACACGCCAATCCATGATCAATTAATGAAAAAAGACTTTGATACACCTGTTGGAGGAGGACTCTTAGTTATACCTATAGTACTTATCTTAAATATATTAGTTTTCTATTATTCCCATTTAAGGATTAATTGGGAAGTAATTGTCATATTCTTTACTATGATTACATTTGGGCTATTAGGATTAGCAGATGACTTAAGACACATCTATTCAAATACATTAGGAAAGTTTAAAGGCTTATCAACTGGGACAATTCTTCTCTTTCAGGTTGTTTTTGCAATTTCAGTTGCTTTAATACTATTTTTTAAAGTAGGTTTGAATAATATTTATATTCCTGTTTTTGGTAACATAATATTAGGCTGGTGGTATATTCCGTTAGCAGTTTTTGCAATTGTAGCTTTTACCAATGCATATAATATTTCTGATGGATTAGATGGTTTATCAACAGGTCTTCTGACTATTTGTTTGTTTGCCTTTTTGGCTTTAGTAAATTCAGTATTTGATCAAAATTTATCTGTTTTTGTTGGGATATGGATTGGGGCATTAATAGCATATTTGTATTTTAATGTCTTTCCGGCACGTATTTATTTAGGAGATGCGGGAGCTTTTAGTTTTGGTGCAACACTGGCAGTAGTAGGACTTTTAACAGGGAAGATATTAGCCTTGGCTGTAATTGGAGGTATTTATGTAATGATTATTCTTTCATCTTTATTGCAAATACTTTCTAAAAAGTTTCTTAAAAGAAAAATTATTCCTGTTGCACCTATTCATATGTATTTTAAATATATTGGTTGGGAGGAACCAAAAATTGTTATGAGGTTCTGGTTAGCTGGATCAGTATTTGCTATTTTTGGTTTATGGTTAGCATTACTCTCACGGTAACACTATTCTAAGGTTTAAACTGATACAATTAATTAATGAGGCATTTACACTCTATACCGCAAAAAAGAAAAATAGATATTATTTTGCTTATTACAGCAATCTTATTGGTTCTTTTGGGTTTATTAGCAGTTTTTGATGCTTCTCAGTTTCAGGCTTTTCAGGAATTTGGAGATAAAATGTATTTTATACGTCAGCAACTAATTTCTGCGGCTCTTGGTTTTATTCTATTAGTATTTTTTATTTTTTTTGATTATCATCGTTTAGAGAAAATTGCTCTGCCTTTTTTATTGGTCTCAATTTTATTATTAATTCTAGTATTTGTTCCTGGATTTGGTGTGCTTGCAGGAGGTGCTCATCGTTGGCTTAAATTTGCTGGATTTACTATTCAGCCAGCTGAAATAATAAAGTTATCAACTATCATTTATTTTGCTTCTGTATTTCAAAATAAAGTACAGACTAAAACATTCGTTGTGATTTTGGGCATAGTTGCAGTAATTGTGGGTGTTTTTCAAAAGGATTTGGGTTCAGCAATAGTATATAGCCTGGTTGCTTTTTCTGTATATTTTATTGCAGGAGCTCCTACTTCTCATTTTTTAGGTTTACTATTTACCGGGATCTTTGGAGCAGTTTTTTTTATTGCAACTGCACCATATAGAATTCAAAGAGTTTTAGCTTTTTTAGATCCATTTGCTGATACCCAGGGTTTCACTTATCATATATCTCAGGTATTAATTGCAATTGGTTCCGGAGGAATTTTTGGTTTAGGTATAGGTCAATCCAGACAAAAGTTTTCTTATATTCCTGAAGTTACGACTGATTCGATATTCTCAATTATTGGAGAGGAGTTTGGTTTTATTGGATGTTTATTATTACTTACAGTTATTTGTTTTCTCATTTATAGATCATTTAAAATTGCTGAAAATGCACCTGATAAATTTGGAAGACTTCTTGCTATTGGGTTAGTTGTTTGGCTGGGTTCTCAGGCTATTGTGAACTTAGCTGCAATGGTTTCCCTCTTGCCACTTACAGGGGTACCACTGCCTTTTATTTCATATGGTGGATCAGCTCTTATTGCAAATCTTGTTACAGTTGGTATATTACTTAATATATCCAGGCAAGGACATATTTCCAGATGAAGATTTTAATTACAGGAACACATTTAACACCATCTTTAGCAGTAATTAATGAGTTGCAAAAAGTTCAGGGAGTAGAAATAGTTTATATTGGTCGTTCTACTACAATGGAAGGTGATAATACTAAATCTGTAGAATCACAGGTTTTAAAAGAATTAGGTGTGAATTTTTTGCCTATAATATCCGGAAGATTGCAAAGAACTTTTACATTTAATATTATCCCTTCTTTGCTAAAGATTCCTTTGGGTATAATCCAGTCTGCATTTTATTTATTTAAAGAAAAACCGGATGTTGTTTTATCAATGGGGGGATATATATCTGTTCCGGTAACAATTTGCGCCTGGTTTTATTCAATTCCAATTATTATTCATGAACAAACCCTTATTCCCGGACTTGCTAACACTATAAATAGTTGGTTTGCAGATAGGGTTGCAGTATCTTTTTCAGAAAATACTATTTTTAATAGGAATAAAACTATATTAACAGGAAATCCATTACGTAAAGAAGTATTAGATCCCCAAAACACAAAAGACGAAGAGTTAAAAGAATTTATTAATTTAGCCAAAAAAGATAAACAACCTCTAATTTTAATTACTGGTGGTAATCAGGGATCACATATTATTAACCAAACAATTTCAAAATCTCTTGAGGATTTACTTAGTAAAGCTTATGTAATTCATCAAACTGGCGATTCAAAATACAAAGATTTTGAATCTTTAAATGAGCAAAGAAAATTACTTAAAAATCCGGAGAAGTATTTAGTCAGAAAATGGATAAATGGGGGTGATTGGGGAATTGTACTTAAAAATACTAATTTAGCTATATCCCGTGCAGGGATAAATACTTTGTTGGAACTTGCATATTTCTCCATACCCACAATCGTAATTCCATTACTATCTACACATAATAAAGAGCAGTGCTTTAATGCGGAATTTTTTAAAAAATCTGGTCTGGTAAAAATAATATTTCAAAATGACCTTAACCCAGAAATATTAAATAAAAATATTGAAGAGTCATTAAATAACTTAAGCTTACTTAAACAAAAAGCTCAGCCTTCTAAGCAGCTGGTTATTCCTGATGCTGCAAGTAGACTGGCATTAGAAGTAATTATTTTAGCCAAGAAACCTCGATGAAAGTTAAAATTGTGTCTTTACTAGCCATCATTTTTTTTATAATTATCATATGGAGGTTAAACCTGCTATCTATTAGTACTGCTGAGGTAACAAATTTAGCAGGGTGTGTAAGCCTTGATCAGTTAAATAATGAAATAAATAGTATGGATAAAAACATGATTTTAGTTAATGTTAATAAGCTAAAAGATAAATTGACATCAAAATATATGTGTATTAAAGATGTAAATGTTTCATATAAATTCCCTAAAACTATTAAGGTAGATATTTACGGAAGGGATTTGCTTACCAAAGTTGTTTCTGCTGATTTTGGCTCTAATTTAGTGGACATGGAATCATCAGCGTCATCACAAGCAGCTTTATTAGATTGGAATTTTCCCAGTGAGTCATCGGATGATGCTTTTGCTGTAGATGATAGTGGGTATGTTTTTATAAAAGTAAAATCAGATCATTTGATTCCTACCTTATTTTTAAATGAAGGTATAAATCTGGGGAAAAAGTTAGATCAAAAGACTTTTAATTCTGTTGGTCAAATTTTTTCAAAGATTTTGACATATGTTCCAATTTCTTATCAACCAAATTTTAAAGCAAAAGTTTATGGAACTACATTACTTGTTAATAGCTCTCCCAAGCTCGCATTTTCTTTGGAAAATGATATTTTGAGGCAACTCGCCTCTTTACAACTAATCTTGCAAAAAGCTAAAATAGATGAGAGAGCAGCTGAATTTATTGACTTAAGATTTGACAAGCCAGTAGTGCAATATCATACAAATTTGAGTAAATAAAGTGTTAGAAAATATGTTTTATGGCAAAAGAGACGAGCAAGCTCTCTTTTGCAAAAAGAAAGTAAATTATGGCAAAAGATCAAAAAGTTGTCTTTTGCAAAAAGAAAGTAAATTATGGCAAAAGATAAAGTAATATGTGCAATTGATGTAGGTTCCTCAAAAATCGCAACTTTGATTGCTTCCATGGGAGAAGATGAGAAGATAAATTTAATCGGAGTGTCTGCTGTGACTTCAAAAGGAGTTAAAAAAGGCCAAATTGTAGATATTGAAGAGGCTGTGTCAGCTATTACAGAAAGCATAGAGGCTTCAGAAAGAATGGGTGGGTACTCAGTTTCTTCTGTTTTTGTGTCCATTGGAGGTCCGCATATTGAAAGTATTAATTCGCACGCTGTGGTGGCAATAGCTAAGCCTGAAGGAGAGATTGAGGAGAATGATATTTTACGAGTTAATGATGCAGCACGTGCAGTTCCTCTTCCAACTTCTAAGGAAATATTACATGTTATTCCAAGAACCTTTACAGTTGATGGACAAGAAGGGATTAGAGATCCTATTGGTATGACTGGAGTAAGGCTTGAAACAGACACACACATTATTACAGGAGCAACTACAGCTATGAAGAATTTAATTAAGTGTATGGAATTAGTTGGAGTAAATGTAGAAGAGTTGGTTTTTACAGGAATTGCTTCAGCTCATGCAGTGTTAACTGATACAGAAAAAGAATTAGGTGTAATTTTAGTAGATATTGGAGGAGAAACTACAGATATTGTGATTTACGCAGATGGAGCGATTGCTTATTCTTCAGTTATTCCGGTTGGTGCAAGGCATATTACATCTGATTTAGCAGTTGGACTTAGAGTATCTTTAGAGTCAGCAGAGAAGATAAAGCTATATTTAGGTAAAGTTAATAAACAACCAACTATGCCGGAGGCAACTGAAAAAGAAGAAGAAAGACGAAGTTTGTCTAAACCGAAAGAAGAGCTGCTTGATGTTAGAAGCCTGGGAATTAATGAAGACATTCAAAAGATTTCTAAAAAAACTGTTGTTGATTCAATTATTAGACCAAGAGTAAGAGAAATCTTTGAATTAGTGGGTAAAGAGGTTAAAAAGAGTGGGTTTGGAGCTCAAACTCCATCAGGCTTAGTTGTTTGTGGAGGTGGATCATTAACAGTTGGGCTTTTGGATCAGGCAAAATATGTGCTTGGTTATCCAGCACGACTCGGTAAAGTTGAAGGGTTGTCCGGCATGGTTGATGAAATAGATTCACCTGTTTTTGCAACTGCTGCAGGATTAATAATATACGGTGCAAGAAGTGATATGAATTCACAATTTAGCTTGCCAGTACTTGCAAAAGGCTTACCAATTAAAGAAGTGGTACAAAGAGGCATTAACTTGATAAAATCATTCTTGCCCTGATTTTAGCTGTTATTGACGGTTAAGTATTTTACTGTTAGAATCTGCCCAAAGAGAGTAAATTCATGCTAATAAACTTTTTTATGAAAAAAAGTTTGAAAGCACCGATTGAAAATATTATTTTCAATCTTAAATTTACAAGGTAAATTTATGCTTATAAAACCAGACGTACAAAAATTCGCAAAGATTAAAGTTATTGGCCTGGGTGGTGGAGGAACAAATGCCCTGTCTTCCATGATTGCTTTACAACAAATTCAGGGGGTTGAGTTTGTGGCTATAAATACTGATGCTCAAGCATTACTCGCAAATCAGTCCCCTACAAAAGTTCAAATTGGAGAAGCCTTAACAAAAGGTTTAGGTTCTGGAGGAAATCCTGATATAGGGCGTCAAGCTGCAGAGGAATCGGCTCAAAAGATAGAAGATGTAATACAGGATGCTGATATGGTTTTTTTAACTGCTGGAATGGGTGGAGGAACTGGAACAGGATCTATTGCTGTTGCTGCCTCAATCGCCCGTAAGTTAGGAGCTTTAACTGTTGCAGTTGTAACTAAACCTTTTAATTTCGAAGGTACCAGACGCATGATAGTTGCTGAAGAAGGAATTGAGGAACTTAGAGATAAGGTTGATGCTTTAATTGTTATCCCTAATCAAAGATTATTAGAAGTGATTGATCGTAACATGTCACTCCAAGAGGCTTTTAAAATGGCTGATAATGTTTTGGGTCAGGGTGTACAAGGTATTTCTGATTTGATTGTTATGCCAGGTTTAATTAATGTTGACTTTGCTGATGTTAAATCTATTATGACTGATGCTGGTTCTGCCTTAATGGGTATTGGTCAGGCTGGTGGTGAAAATAGGGCTGAAGTAGCAGCCAGAATGGCTATCGCTTCACACTTATTGGAAGTATCAATAGATGGTGCAAAAGGCGTGTTATTTAATATTGTTGGTGGTTCTGATTTAACTATGGAAGAGGTTGATAAGGCTGCTAAGATTATTTCTGCAGCAGCAGACCCAGAAGCAAATATTATTTTTGGTGCAACAATTAAAGATGATCAGGAGCACTTTGACCAGATTAAAATTTCTGTTATTGCCACAGGTTTTGATCAAAATAGAGTAAGGCTCCGGGAATATGCAGGGACTGGAGCAGGAGTTGGAGTTAATCCAATACCACAGATGAATTTTAATCAACCTCAATCTCAAAACCAGACTCAGTCCAATAGTTTTAATGCTTCAGATGACTCATCCACATCAGAAGACGAGGACGATGTAACTATAAAACAGAATGAACCAGAAGATGATGAAAGCAGACTAGATATTCCCGCATTTCTTCGCCGTAACAATTAATACTTCTCTGATATAATAATTTTATGTCAAAAGGATTAGTTGTATTTAATGGAAAAACCGAAAAAGGTTTAGATATTTTAGTGCGTTACCCAAACTCTGATGACGGACAGATTCTTTGTGATTATATAAATACTCTTTCTAAAGAAAAAACCTTTATTCTTTTTCAGGGAGAACAGGTTAAATTAGATGAGGAACAAAAATATCTTGAGCTGCAGCTAAAAAATATTGAAAGAAACAAGTCTGTTTTATTGCTTGCATTTTATAATAATAGTTTAATTGGTGTTACTTCTATTGAAGGAAAGGACAAGGCTGAAAAACATATTGCCAGTTTTGGAATATCTATTGCCCAGGGTTTTCGTGCAAAGGGTGTAGGTAAACTTTTTATGGATTTAATCATTAAAGAGGCAGAACAAAATTTGAAAGGCTTAAAAATTATTTTATTAAGTGTTTTCGGGGATAATGAGGTAGCTAAAAGTTTATATAATAAATTTGGGTTTCAGGAATTTGGTAGCTTACCAGGGGGCATTTTACATGCAGGTAAACCGGTAGACCATATCTATATGTATAAAAAAGTAGATTAGTTTTATCCTTGTTACTAGTTTGATCTAATGTTTTTTGCTAGAATACTCCTATTATGAGTAAGTTTAAACAAGTTTCTTCCCAGGTAAATTTTTTTACATTAGAGGAAGAAACATTAAAATATTGGAAAGAAAAAAAGATTTTTGAAAAATCTATTTCAATTCGTCCCGAAGATAAAACCTGGAATTTTTTAGATGGACCTCCTTTTGTAACAGGAATGCCACATTATGGTTCGCTTTTGTCCAGCATGCCAAAAGATTTATTTGGTAGATATTGGACTATGAAAGGCTATCGTGTAAGACGTGTTTGGGGATGGGATGGACATGGTTTACCAATAGAAAATAAAGTTGAAAATAAACTTGGAATAAAACGAAAAAAGGATATTGAAGAAAAAGTTGGTGTAGCTAGGTTTATTAAAGAATGTTTAGGGTATGTAAATCAAATATCTTCTGAATGGGAGTGGTATATAGATCATATTGGCAGGTGGGTAGATTTTAAAAATGCTTATAAAACCTGGGATATAAACTATATGGAGTCTGTAATGTGGGTTTTTAAGCAGATGTATGACAAAGAATTGATATACAAAGGGCTTCGTGTATCTCTTTATTGCCCACATTGCGTTACTCCAATTTCTAACTTTGAAGTTGCAATGGATACAGAAAATTATAAGACTGTAACAGAACCTGCAACGACTTATAAATATCAATTAAAGGGAGAAGAAAATACCTACCTATTAGCCTGGTCTACAACACCCTGGAATAAATTAGCAACTCCAGCTTTAGCAGTAAATCCAAAATTAGATTATGTGAAAGTTAAACAGGGAGAAGATTATTATATCTTAGGCAAAAAAACTTTAGCCATGTTAAAAGATGAACCATACAAGATTTTAGAAGAGTTTAAAGGAGAAAAGTTGGTTGGAAAAGAGTTTGTCCCAAGTTACGATTACTATAAAATTGAACCTGGAAAAAGAGCATTTGTGGTAATTCCCGGGGACTTTGTTACAGAGGAAGAAGGAACTGGTGTGGTAACTATTGCGGCTTATGGTGAAGAGGATTTGGCAGTAATGAAAAAAGAAAATATCCAGGTCGTTTTGCATGTGGATGATGAGGGGTTTATAAAATCTTTTGTTCCAAAATTTGCTGGTATGTATTATCTCGATGCTAATGAAGCAGTAAATAAAGACTTAGCCGAGCGGGGATTTGTATATGATGAAAAACCATATACTCACTCAGTTGCTTATTGTTGGAGGTGTGCCACAAGACTTATTTATTCTCCAAAAGATGCTTGGTTTGTGGATGTTCAGCAATTAAAACCTAAGATGTTTAAAAATAATGAAGCCATAAATTGGTTTCCAAAACATTTTAAATATGGGCGATTTGCAAAAAGTATGGAAGCTGCACCAGATTGGAATATTTCAAGAAACAGATATTGGGGTTCTCCTGTACCTGTTTGGGAATGTGAATGTGGAGAAAGAATTGTTCCAGGGTCTATTGCAGAGTTAGAAAAGTTATCAGGACAAAAAATAACTAACTTACATAAACCAGAAATTGATGAGGTAAAAATAAAATGTCCAAAGTGTGATAAAAAAGCCACAAGAGTTCCTGAAGTATTGGATTCCTGGATAGAAGCAGGAAGTGCATCCTTTGCAGAAAGACATTTTCCTTTTGAAAAAGATCAAAAGCTAGAAGATTTTTTTCCTCCTGATTTTATTGCAGAATATACCGGCCAAATAAGAGCATGGTTTTATGTTATTCATGTTATTTCTTCTGCTTTGTATGACAGCCCTGGTTTTAAAAATGTTTTAGTAGAAGGAGTGTTATTGGGTAATGATGGAAGAAAAATGAGTAAAAATTACAGCAATTTTCCAGATCCTAAAAATTTAATAGAACAATATGGAGGAGATGCTTTAAGAATTTATTTAATGGGTTCACCTTTAATGAAGGGTGAAGATATAGACTTTTCTAATGATGGTGTTCCAGAAGTAACCCGTGGATTTTTCTTAATTTTATGGAACTCTTATAAATACTTTATAGATTATGCAGTTACTTATGATTGGGATAAAGATGAATCAAATATTGAAAGTGAAAATTATTCAATTTTAGATAAGTGGATTTTAACCAGTTTAGAAAAAGTTGTATCCCAAGTTAGTGAATCTTTAGATAGCTATGATACATTAACAAGTATAAAATTGCTTCGAAGTTTTATTGTTGATGACTTTTCAACTTGGTATATTAGGCGCAGCCGCGATAGGGTAAATAATAATTCTGATGAAAAAGATCGAAGTATCGTTCTAAATGTTATGTATACAGTTTTAGTTAAATACAGCCAATTGCTAGCTCCTTTGGCACCGTTTATTTCAGAAGAAATTTTTAGAAGTTTAAGTGGAGGAGAATCTGTTCATTTAACAGACTATCCAAAATCAGATAAATCTTTAATAGATGAGGATTTAATTTCTCAAATGTCAGTTTTAAGAAAACTTGCGGAAATGGGACATGCACAAAGAAAAGATGCAGGCATTAAGTTGCGTCAACCATTAGCAAAATTTACATACTTTTTACAAAAACAATTGAATCCAGAGCTGGAAACAGTTTTATCTGAAGAGCTAAATGTAAAACAAGTTGTGTTTAAAAAACATGAATCAAAAGATATAAAAGGGGAGATAGATATAAAGATTTCACCTGAATTACAGGCAGAAGGAGATACCAGAGAGTTAATTAGACAAATCCAATCACTTAGAAAAACCCAGGGGTTAACTTTAAAAGATCAAATTAATATTACTGTACCTACTATTCCTGAAGAAGAAAATCTAAAACAGTTAATTTTAAAACAAACAAATGCTAAACAAATTAAACTTGGGGATAGTGTTGAAATTGAAGTAGTTTAATTTCCTTTTAAATCATGAATAAGCGCGGAAGTTTTATTCCAGATCTTTTTATAACCATTCCTACTGTGCTTTTAATTTCATTGGGAATTTTAGTGATCTTTTCTTCTGAGCCAAAATTAGCAATCCAACAATTAGTAATTGCAATTATAGGGTTAGCTTTATATTGGTTTTTCTCTTTTATAGACTTAAAGTTCTATAAAGATTATCTGAAGTATATATATGTGTTTATATTATTGCTCTTGGTGGTAGTTTTTATTTTGGGGTTTGAAACAAGGGGTTCTATTAGATGGATTCCTTTAGGCTTATTTAATTTTCAGCCATCAGAGTTTGTAAAGCCAATTATTATTTTACTTTTGGCAAAATTTTGGTCAGAAAATAATCCAACCTGGTTAAATATGGGTAAAAGTGCCTTAATAGTATTTCCAGCAGCAATTTTAATTTTTAGACAACCAGATTTAGGGACAACTTTAACCATATCTATGATTTGGCTTTTTATGTTAATTGGGTCAAATATATCAATCTTAAAACTATTAGTAATGTTTGTAACCAGCTTAATTTCAGCACCTCTGGGGTGGGTATTTTTAAAGGATTATCAAAAATATAGAATTACCAGTTTTTTATCTCCTGAAAAAGATCCTTTAGGTATAGGCTACAATGCTATTCAGTCAACAATTGCTGTAGGATCAGGAGAGGTTTTTGGTAGAGGTTTAGGAAGGGGAACACAATCAAGATTGCAGTTTTTACCGGAATTTAGAACAGACTTTATTTTTGCTTCCATTGCAGAAGAATTTGGGTTTTTAGGCTCATCAATATTACTTTTACTTTATTCAATTATTATTGGAAGAAGCATAAGAATAATGTTTTACGCTAATAGCAGGTTTAATAACCTTGTGGTGTTGGGTGTTTTGGGTATGTTTTTCTTTCAAATTATAGTTAATATGGGCATGAATATAGGTATATTGCCTATAACAGGAATTACACTACCCTTACTATCATATGGGGGAAGTTCTCTGTTAACTACACTGATTTGTTTGGGTTTCATTGCATCGGTTGCCAAATTCGGCAAAAAAGGGTAAAATGCCTTTTGTATGCAATACAGTATCGTTCAAATCGGAAGCAGACAATATAAAATAGAACCAGGTCAAACAATTGAAGTTGATAAATTGTCTGACGACTCTAAAAAGTTAATAATAGATAAAGTACTTTTAAAGGTTGATGGAGAAAAAGTTGAAATTGGTGCACCTTACCTTAAAGAAACACTTGAGCTTGAAGTTTTAGAAAATATTAAAAAAGCTAAAATTAGGGTATTAAAATTTAAATCCAAAGCTAATTATCGTAAAGTTACAGGGGCAAGAAGACAGATGACTAAAGTAAGATTAGAGGGAAATCCTGAAAAAATTAAAGCAGAGAAAAAAGACACTGTGAAAAAGTCTTGACATAAATTTTCACGAAAGGTATTCTTAGAACATGGCACATACAAAAGCAGGTGGAACAACTAAAACAAATAGAGATTCAATTTCAAAGCGATTAGGCGTGAAGCATTATGGTGGAGAAGCTGTTATTCCTGGAAATATAATTATTAGACAAAAAGGAAATAAATATTATGCAGGTGTAGGGGTAAAACAAGGTAATGACTATACACTTTTTGCTATAACTTCTGGGATCGTACAATTTGTTAAAAGAAAAGGACGTAACATTATAAATATAAATGGACGCTGACGACCAGATTTACTTACTTGAAATAAACTTACTAGAACCAAATCCTTTACAACCGCGTGGCCTTATTACTCCAGAATCATTAGCAGAGCTTGCAGAGTCAATCCGTGAACACGGAATCCTGGAACCTATTGTAGTTGCAAAAACTCCAGCTGGTTTTCAAATCATTGCAGGAGAACGACGTTGGAGGGCATCTCGATTAGTAGGACTTCAAAAAGTACCAGTAGTGGTTAAAGAAACAACTCCTCAGGGGATGTTAGAAATGGCAATTGTGGAAAATGTTCAGCGCCAGGATTTAAATCCACTGGAAAGAGCTCAGGCATATCGCCGTTTAATGGATGAGTTTGGTCTCCCAAATTCTGAAATTGCTCAAAAGGTTGGTAAAAGTCCTGCATATATCTCCAACACAATTAGATTACTTACCCTGCCTGATGCCTTAAAAGACGCCTTAATGTCTGGTCAAACTACAGAAGGTCATGTTAGAGCAATGTCTGCTTTAGAAGATCCACATTTGATTATAGAAGCTTATAAAGAAGTACTACGTAAGAATTTATCAGTTAGAGGAACAGAAGAATTGGTCAGAAAAATGAAAGCCAAATTTGGGGTAGCTCCAAAAAGAAATGTTGATGTTGAAAGTATGCACATCTTAAATGAGGAAGTTGATAGAATTCAGGAAGGTTTAGCAGAAGCTTTAACTTCAAATGATAAAAAAGCATCGGTTAAATATGTCTTAACAGGGAATCATGCTCGTTTGGATATCAGACTTCCAGGTACTCCAGAACAAACTACAGATTTAATGAGAAGGGTGTATAAAGCAATAACTTCTTATCAAGAGATTAGTTAGTTTTAGCTCCAACAGGAATAATCATCGCTTTTTGAATTGGCCAATATCTTAATTCTGCCTGCCCAATAAGCAATTCTTCTTTTACCAGCCCAAAATCTCTTGAATCAGAACTATTTCTTCGATTATCACCCATCACAAAATAATTTCCCTGAGGAATATATACTTCATCACCCTCTTTTAAAAATCCTTCACCTGGAGTTTGTAAACCATCTTCTAAATATGGTTCTTGAAGAAGTGTTCCATTGATATAAACACTTCCATTTAATAATTTTATAGTTTCACCTGGTAAACCAATAACTCTTTTAATAAAAACATCTTTTTCTGGATTTCTGGGATTCTTTATAATTATAACTTCACCCCTTTTTGGAGTAGAAAGACGGACTGATAGTTTATTCGTTATTATATAATCATTATCATGAAAATTCGGCAACATTGAATTACCAGAAACTCTGTGTGGTTCAGCAATAAGAACACGGATAATCATCAAAATTGATGCGACTATTGCTATAAATTGTATTAATTCGACGAGACTGTCTTTAAGTCTGGTTCCAAAACTTGGACCATCAATTTGATAATTTGGGGTAGCTTGTTGTGTAGGTTCCATAGATATGTATTATCCCTATTTTTTATTTGTAAGACAAGAGGTTGAATGCTAAAATAAGCCAGTGTATTACGGAGTCATAGCTCAGTTGGTTAGAGCGCTGCATTCACATTGCAGAGGTCTCTGGTTCGAATCCAGATGGCTCCACTAGTTGCTTTAATCTTGTTGAAATATAAAAATTTCACGGTGGATAGTTTGGTCGGGACGCGAATAGATAATTGAACCTCTTTCTGAAACTTCAAGATTTAAATCTTTATATTTGGAATTTTCCTGAAAGTTTAGTGGAGAAAACCCAAGTTTAAATAGTTGAGGTAAGATATTTAAATAATGAAGTGTATTACCAAATTTAAATGCTGGGAAAATAATTACTATTTTTCCATTCTTTTTTAAAATATTTTTAAATTGATAAAACGCATCAAGATATAATTTTTCCAGTATTTTTATTTCATTTTCTATTTGGGGGATATTAAAATGTTTTGATTTAGGAGAACCTAAGAATGGTTCAGTGATAATTGCATCAATGCCTTCTTCCTTGAATGTTTGATTTAATTTTCTGACATCATATGTAAAAGTTTTAATATTAAAGTCTGATTTAACTAAATCTTGGTATTGTTGGAATAACCAATCAATATTCTGGTTAGTTTTTTCAATTTGCTCAGATTTAAAATCTGTTCCAATAATATTTTTATATCCCAGAAGAATTAGTTCCTGTAAAATAGTTCCATTTCCGCAAAATGGATCTAATAATGTATCATTTATATCTTTGCCCGCAATATTAATCATAATTTTTGCAAGTTTTGGAGGAAGCATACCTGCCTCTGCATCCCGACCTGGTCTTTGATAGTCCCTAAAACTATAATCCTCGAAATTCTGAACAGCTAATGTTTTTCCAAAAAGGATTGTTTGTTCTTCAATAAAAATAGCTAGTTCAAAACCTTCTGTAAGTAATTTATTCTTAACGACTGAAACACTAGAAATACTTCGTTCCTGTGGCTTAAAGAAACTAGCTCTATATGAAGTTTGTAAGAACTTTTTCATTTTTGGTAATGTTCTGGTTGCTTCTCTTAAAATACTATTAATTTGGTTTGTTGTTGTACCAGCGTTATATACACTAATTCCAAAAGTGATTTTTTGTAACTGAGGGTCGAAAAGCTTACTTAAAAAATTAATATCTGTTGCAAGTGAGGGAAACTGCTCAGTAAAATCTCCTGGTGCTAAAGAATCTACAATTTCCCCAACTTTGATTGTTCCTCCTAGTTTTACAATAAGGTCATGGGGGTTAATTTCTTGTGCAGTTTCTAAAATTAGCACCTCTTTAGATGATGTTATAATTTTTAAATCCTCAGTTTCCCCAAAAAAAGCTAGAATTTCAACTTTTGAAAGGTTGGGATTGCTTCCTAAAACAAAAAAATACTTATGCATGAGGGTAGTTTAGCATGAATGACGCCTAATCTCCATTTTTCCTGGCCACGATTAATATATAAGCACATAGATTCTTTAACCCTAAGGAAAACATAATGAGTTCATAAAAAATAGAAATAATATAAAAAGGTACAAAAAAGCTGAAATATCTGGATTGATAATAACTTAAACTTATTCTTTCAACCTTAAATCCTGTCTTTATAAAAACATTAATTATTGAACTGTAATAACAATAATTATAATTTGTTTTAAATCCACGAATATGTTTACTATTTAGTACTAAATTATTTAATAAAAGTTTGGAAAGTTGTTGTGGAATTATTTGGTTAAGCAAAGCAAAGATAGCAAACTTACAGGAAAATAAATTAATAGATAGACCGCCATTTTTTAATGATTTATTAGAATTCAATAGGAAGTTCGGAATATCATTTAAATGCTCAAATACATAACGAGAAGTAATAATATCTACTGAGTTATTTTTTAATGGAAGTGTATTGTTTAAATTAGCAATAATAACCTTATTTGCATTAAGATTTTTTTCTAATTCTTTTTTATCTTCATCAATTACAATTAATTCATGTTTTAAGTTAGGTTTTAAATATTTAAAGTATGGGGTAAGTCTCCCTCCTCCAATATCCACAATAGTAGGTGTATGTTTTTGATTAGCATATTTTGAAACTACTGTTGAATATTCTTCTGTAATATCTTTTTTTGCCTGTGGAAGTTTGCCTTCAATAACAAGGCATACTTTTTGATTAATTTCTATAAACTTTTTTATTATATCCATTATTCTTGTAAGCTTGATTTATTATACCTTTATCACTAAAATTGATTCCAGGTTTAACAATAAATGATTTTAGAAAAATATAAAATATTTAAGTATAAGGATTTGTTTTGGCAGCTCACACTTAGGGATATTAGAGCAAAATATAAACAATCAATACTGGGTTATTCCTGGGTAATATTAGTACCCCTGATTAACCTAACTGTTTTAAGTATTGTTTTTACTTTTGTTTTTAAAGTTCCTACAGGACCTGTTCCTTATCCAGTATATTTATTTACAGCCTTAGTTCCCTGGTTGTTTATGTCTAACGCAATAGTTGCAGCAACTGGTAGCGTTTTAGCTAATGCTTCCCTTGTTACAAAAATTTATTTACCCAGAGAAATTTTGCCTTTATCAGCTATAGCTTCAAAACTTGTAGATTTATTTTTGACTGCACTTATTTTAGGATTTTTTATGCTTGTATATGGTGTGCCGTTTCACGCAACAATATTATTTGTACCATTTATATTATTAACTCAATTAATGCTAATAACTGGTGTTTCATTTATTTTATCAGCCAGTAATGTTTTTTACAGAGACATCGAACATGCAATTGGTGTAATTTTAGGAGTGTGGATGTATTTAACTCCAGTTGTTTATTCTCCAGATTTAATCCCAGCAAATTTAAAAATCTTTTTTTATCTTAATCCAATGAGTGGAATAATAGATGCTTACCGAGCAACTATTTTATATGGAGTTATTCCTATTTGGCCAGCATTTTTATATTCTTGTTTATTTTCTATAACTATTTTTATTGTTGGATTAATTTATTTTAGAAAAAATTCTAAGTATTTTGCAGAGGTTATTTAAAATATGAATGATAATATAGCGATAAACTTAGATAACGTTAGTAAGAGGTTTAAAAGAGGGCATAAACTTCTTTTAAAAGAGGCTTTACTTGATTTTTTTAGACCAACAAGACAAGAAGACTTTTGGGCTTTAAAGAATATTAGTTTTAAAGTTAAAAAAGGAGAAGCATTAGGAATAATCGGAACAAATGGGTCTGGAAAAAGTACAGTTTTAAAACTAATTGCCGGGGTTTTAAGTCCAACCAAAGGAACAATTAGTGTTAATGGAAGAATAGGTCCCTTAATAGAATTAGGTGCGGGATTTCATCCTGAGTTAACTGGCAGAGAAAATATCTATTTAAATGGAACAATCTTAGGTCTATCTATTAAAGAAATTAACGAGAAATTTAATGCAATTGTTAATTTTTCAGGGTTAGATGATTTTATTGATACTCCCGTAAAACATTATTCTTCTGGTATGTATATGAGACTTGGTTTTTCCATTGCTGTTCATGTTGAACCTGATATTTTATTAGTTGATGAAATTTTAGCAGTAGGGGATGCAGGTTTTCAAAAAAAATGTTTAGAGAAAATGAAAGAGTTCCATGATAAAGGAGTTACTATCATAATAATCTCGCATTCTGCTGACCTAATTAAATCGTTTTGTAAAAAAGCTATATTAATTAATCACGGAAAAATTGTAGTAATTGACTCAGTAGAAAAAGTAATTAATAAATATAGTAAATTAATTGATGGATAGATATGAAAAATAGCAAAGCAAAATTAGATTTTACCGGAGAAAGGTTAATTCCAGAGATAAATAAAGGGGAATCCTTTTACTATGAACACTTGGCTAGATACTTGTTTGCAAGTTCTTTTGTAAAGGGTAAGAGGGTTTTAGATGCGGGATGTGGTAGTGGATATGGAAGTAATATATTAGCAAGTTACGGAGGCGCAGCTAAGGTAACTGCAGTGGATCAGTCTAGTGAAGCAATAAACTATGCTTCAGATAAATATAAGCGTTCAAATATAGAATTTATTGTTAGTGATATATTAAAACTTGATATTTCTAAGGATAAAGCTGAAGTTATTACTGCTTTTGAAATTATTGAACATCTTAAAGAGTATTCCTTATTCCTGGAAGTATTAAAAAGTTCATTAAAACCAAATGGATTACTAATTGTTTCAACACCAAATAAAAATGCTTCTACTCAAGATAATCCTTATCATACACAAGAATTTACTCCAGAACAGTTTGTTAATCTTTTAAAAAAGTATTTTAAATTTGTAAACATTTTTTATCAAGGCTATGAATTTTCTCAAGTTATAAAATCAAATGAAAAAATTGATTTTAAATTAGAGGAAGATTATATTAAGTTGCAACAAGATGTTTATGGGCCTAAAGCCAATACTAAAAATTCACAATATTTAGTTGCAGTGTGTAGTAACACTAAGAATCAATTACAAACAAAGACTGTTTCAGTAAATACTGATCGTGTGGATAGCTATGATTTAACTCAGGGTTTAGTTTCTTTGGAAAAGCAATTTTCTACTCTACATAAATTTATTGAAAGCCTGAATGAAAGAAATAAAAGAACGGAATTTGAATTAGATAGTGTAAGAGGAGAGTTGGATTATATTAAGTATTCAAAATTTTTTATTTTATGGCCATATTACATAAAAGTTAGAGATGTATTTAGGTCGTTCGCAAGTTTTATTTTTAAACTTAAATTAATTGCGAATTTGAATTCAAATTTTGACGCTTATCAAAAATGGTTTGCTATTAATTATCCTTCTAAGAAAAAATTACTTCAACAGCAAAAAGAAGCTGAAGGATTTAAACTGAAACCAAAAATTTCTATTATAACACCAACTTTTAACACCCCGGAAAGGTTTTTAAGAGATTGTATTGAATCAGTTCAAAATCAAAGTTATCAAAATTTTGAACTTTGTATCGCGGATGATGCTTCAACTGATCCAAAAGTGAGAGAAATTATTAGAGAATATGCTCATAAAGATAAGCGGATTAAATATATTTTTCGAAAAGAGAATGGTCATATATCACAGGCTTCAAACTCGGCACTAGAAATTGCTACTGGTGGATATATTGGGTTACTTGATCATGATGATATATTATGGCCTAACGCATTATTCGAGCTAGTAAAAGCGCTTAATAATCATCCCAAAGCAGAGTTTTTCTATTCAGACGAAGATAAACTAGATGAAGATGGTAGAACACATGTAAACCCATTTTTTAAACCAGATTGGAGCCCGGATTATTTAAGATCAATTAATTATATTACTCATTTTTCTGTATTAAAAAGATCACTGGTAAATAAAATAAATGGATTTAGAGTTGGTTTTGAGGGATCTCAGGATTTGGATTTATTTTTAAGGGCAACTAATCAAATTGATGATTCTTCAAAAATTATCCATATTCCTACAATTCTATACAGTTGGAGAAAATCTCCTTTTTCTACTGCTTCAGAAAAGAATGGACTTTCTGTTAAAAGTTATGCTTACAGAAATCAGCAAAAAAGTTTAGTAGAAGATTTAAAATTAAGAGGTTATGTAGGGAATGTTGTGCAAACAAAGAATTTAGGTAGTTGGAGAGTACGTTATGATATTATAGGTAATCCACTGGTCTCTATTATTATTCCTACTAAAAATCAATTTAGAAATATTTCCAATTGTTTGAATTCAATTATTCAAAAATCTACTTATCGTAATTTTGAATTAATTATTTTAGATACTGGGTCTACAGAATCAGGCGTTCGAGATTTTTATGATTTGATTAAGAAAAAGCATCCTAAAACGCAAATAATTAATTGGACTAATGAGTTTAATTTTTCCTCTGTTTCAAATTTTGGTGCTGAAAAAGCAAAGGGTGAATATTTAGTATTTTTAAATAATGATACTGAGGTAATTACGCCTGATTGGATTGAAAGCTTATTAGAACATGCTCAGCGTAAGGAGGTAGGGGCTGTTGGGGCAAAATTATTGTATCCAGATAAAAAAATTCAACATTTGGGAGGAGTATTGGGGGTATGCACTAACAAAGAAAAAAAAGGATTTGCGGGGCATGCTTATAAATACATTCCATCAGAAACTTTCATAAATTTTGATTCTTATGCTATAAAAAATTATAGCTTTGTGACAGCTGCATGTTTAATGGTTTCAAAAAAGAAATTTAAAGAAGTAGGCGGTTTTGATGAAAAATTTAAAATAGCTTTTAATGACATAGATCTATGTTTAAAATTATACAAAGATAAGAAATATTTTAATTTAATTAATCCTAATGCAGAACTATTTCATAAAGAATCTGCAACCATTCAAACTATAGATAAAAAAGAGCGCGATACTAATCTATGGAGAAACGAAACTTTATTTTTTCATAATAAGTGGGGAGAGGTGGTGAGTAAGGATCCTTTTTATAATCCTCATCTGACTAAGGATAAAGAGGACTTTAGTGTTGGAGTATAAAATGGTAGATGTTTCTGTAATAATTCCAAATTGGAACGGAGCAGATTTGCTATTTGATTGTCTAGTATCCTTAAAGAAACAGACATATAAGAATTTTGAAATAATTGTTGTAGACAATGGTTCAACAGACACTTCTGTAAATTTTATTAAAGAAAATTATCCAAAAATAAAGATAGTTATTTTAGATAGGAATTATGGATTTGCAAAAGCGATTAATAGTGGTGTTAAATTATCTAAAGCTAAGTATGTAGCTTTTTTAAATAATGACACAGAGGTAGATAAAAGCTGGTTAAATAATTTAGTAAAAACTATAGATAAACATCCTGAGGCTGCTTCGGTTGGATCAAAATTATTAAATTTTTATAACAGAAAAATTATTGATGGAGTAGGTATTCAAATTAATGAGGTGGGACAGGCAAAATCAATTGGCTGGAATGAAAAAGACAAAGGTCAATACGAAAAAGAAATGTTAGTATTTGGTGTAACAGGAGGCGCTTCTCTTTTTCGGAGATCTATATTTATTAAAGTAGGAATGTTTGATGAAAACTATTTTATGTACTGCGAAGAAGTTGACTGGGCTTTTAGGGCACAGTTTTCAGGATACAAGGCAATTTATTGTCCGAATGCTATTGTTTATCATAAACATAAAATGTCCTCCAAAAAAACACCACAACATTTGGAATATTGGCAATTTAGAAATATGACACAAACAATAATTAAAGATTTTCCAATGAATATCTTATTAAAACAAGGAAGATGGTTAAAAATAGTTTTGGTCCATTTAAATACCTATATTTATATGTTTAAAAATGGTTTTTATTGGCCATCACTTTTAGCCGATTTTTGGATAATATTACACTTACCAATTCTTTTAAAAATGCGTTTTAGCATTCAGAGTTCCAAAAAGATTAAAGATGATGAAATCGAGAAATTTTTGTTTTCTAAAAATATTACATATTGGGGTTTATTAAAAAAGAAATAATTTTTTATTAAGATTTGTAAGTTACTTTACGTGTAACTTGTATTGAGTTTCCTGCAATATCTGTGGCAATAATAGTGATATTGTTCTCTCCTTCATTTATATCTATGGTTCTGGAGAATTTGCCATCAGAATCTACAATTGTTCTGGTTCCATTTATAGTAATGGAGATATCTTTGTCGGAATTTGTTTTTCCAGTGACAGTAACCTTTTTGTCTCCTCCATTAATTTCTTGATTATCTGTGGGAGATTGAATCTCCAATATAGGTTTCTCGTTTGAATAAACAATTAATATTGGTTTTGAAGAAAGGCTTTTATTGCCATTACTGTCAATTGTTATTCCTGAAATTTTATTAGTACCTAAACTTAGATCAATAGGTTCACTCACAAAGCTTCCGTCACCACTTGTATCAATAGATGATTTTAGTTCTCCGTCTAAGTATATTTCTACTTTTGTATTTGAAAGAGAATAGCCTTTGACAAGGATTTGTGCTGACGATGTTGCTTCATAAGGAATATTTAAAACAGGAGGAGCAAGGGATGCGTTTTCTGTGATTGATTCTTGAGATTTAACAGGTTCTTTAAAGCGGTTCAACAAAGAAAGGCTACCTATAAAGTTTGGGATAAACCAGGCAACTAATATATATAGTAAAACTGCACAAATTATTAAGGTTAAATAAAATCTCTTTTTGCTTTTTCTTTCCAGTCTTCTTGATAAAAATGATTTATTTGAATATTTTTTACGTTTCATATTAATTGTTACTCTCGGAGCCAGCGGTGAGAATAAGATAGGCTTGTGCTGCGCAAGCTTAGCACACTTCCTTCTTTATCACACCTTGTCTCCTCATTGCTTTCGGAGCCAGCGGTGAGAATTGAACTCACGACCCATCCCTTACGAAGGGAGCGCTCTACCGCTGAGCTACGCTGGCAGTATTATGCCAAACTGTTTATACATTTTACAAAAAAATACAAAGGTTTACGAGTCATCAGTTAGGTAGACAGGCTTTTAAAAAATACATAGAATAAGAAGAACATATGTTTTCTTATTCAACCTTAATATATATTATTTCCTCAGCTGTAACCTATGCTCTAATTTACTTTCATCTATCTACTGCAAATTTTCAGCAAATAACAGCTGTATTACTTTTTGCGATATTAATATTGTTAGGGCGAATTATGATGGTTCGCAATGATTTTGTATTTGGAAAGTTAGGGTACTTTATTGGATTGTTTTTAAGTTCATTTTTTGTGCAGATATTAATTTTGGCTACAGGGGGAATATATAGTTCTTTTTTGATTTTGATACATCTTTTTACTTTAGGATCTAGCTTTTTGGTAAATATTTCTTCATCAATGGTTTTTTTAGCATTAACACTATCAATTTTAGTTACAAGCATATATTCAAATCCGCAAATGTTAGCTATTTTTAAAGATGATCCCGGGTCAGCAGCTTTATACTTTATTTCATTTATAGTCATTCTTCCAATGGCGCAATATATTGTTTATAGATATCACCTAAAAGATACGATCTTTAAAGTTATAAAAGAATATGCAGAAACAGGGGAACAAAGAGAAGCCTCGATACTAAATAATATTGCTGAATTAGTTGTAGTTACAGATAAAAATTTACAAATTCTTTCAATCAACGAAGCTTTAGAACAATCTCTTAATATTGTTCAGGAAGACTGTATAGGCCGCTCTATATTAGAAATAGTGCCTCTAAAGAATGAGAAAAATGAAAGTGTCACTATGGATGAATTATCTATTTCTCAAGTATTAGCAGATAAGGCAACCAGAATTATGGATGGGTTTTACTACAAAGAGCTAAAAAGCTCTAAACTTCGTTCTATTGCTATTCAAATTCGTCCTGTTTTAGATTCTAACGGGGTAGTTAGTCAGATTGTCTTTTTAATAACTAACCCCCGAAGAAATGCTGAGCTGCAACGACATGCTGATTTACAAGAAGCATTTACAAAACAAAAATTAATGTTTGAAGATTTAAAAAGCACATTAATTAAGGCAGGGTTAAATAATATTATCTCTAAGGTTGAACTTTTTAATAAATCAGAGACTGACTTGGTGTTGGCTTATGAAATTCAGGATCATTCAATAAAACCTGTAATAAGTCCGGATGATATTGCTCTTATTGGTAAACAGGCTGTTGCCAGTAAACAAGCATTGGCACAACATTTAGGTGTAAGTATTCAATTTATTTTGCCAAAAGAAGAAATAGCTGAAGCTAGTCGGTTAAGTTTAATTGACACTCATGTGGAAGCAGAAGCTTTGCCTTTATCATCTTTTACAGCTCCTGTAGATAAAGCATGGTTTATGGTTTTGCTTCAAAAGTTATTAGATATTAGTTTGCTACTTGCCTCAGAGAAAACTAATCAACAAATAGACCTGTTAGTCAGACACTCTGTTTCAGATGAAAATATAATAGAGTTGGTGATATCTACACCATACCAAAGTATTTCTGATCAAGAAATAGATAAGCTTTTTATTCAATATTATCCCGATTTTACAACCAGAAGTAATCTTTATTTAGGAAGTGGTTTAGAGGGTTATATTGCTAAAAACATTATTAATCATTTGAATATCCCTTTTGTGGCACAATTTAATCCAGCAAAGTCTATACTTACATTTACTTTTACAATTACAAAAACACTTGATTTGCTATAAGCCTTTTAGATCGTTGACAATTATTAGTTAGAATGTATTAATTAATAAAGACTATAAAATAAATGGCGAGAGCTAAACAATCAACAATTAGTGTTTTGAGGCATTTTTCTTTTGCTCAAAATAGCAATGTGAAATTAGCTGTTTTGACCTCTGTTTTAAGCTTGGTTTTATTCTTTACAGTTGCATCTTTATCACCTTTTAAAAATATGCTGCTGTCATCGCTTTTTCCCAAACAAGCATCATACGCTTCAATTACTTCTACACCAGCTCCTACCACTGGTTTAAATTTATTGAAAAATGGTTCTTTTGAAGAAGGAGTGGCTCCCTGGTTTCTAAATGTTACACCTCCAGCAGCAGGTAGTTTATTATCAGCAACAAATACCGCAATTGACGGGAGATCTTCTGCTACAGTCAATATTAACTCTAATGCATCGCAATCTTGGTATGTACAATTCCGCCAGGACAACCTTTCTCTTCTTGCTGGTAAATCTTATACTCTTACTTTTTGGGCAAAAGCAGATAAGCGATTAAAAATTGATTATGCATTACAGCAAATGGAGAGTCCTTATACAGTATATTTTGGGAAGTCAATAAATTTATCAACAAAATGGCAAAAGTATAGTTACTTTTACAATGCGACAGCTAACTTAAGTAATGTTTTTCTCGGCTTTAACTTAGCTAGTACAAAAGCCAGTATTTGGATAGATAATGTTTCACTTGTTTCAAACTAAAAATATGGATTCTTTACAGAAAGCTGATAATCGTTTGCATAGGTTTATAAGAAGATTTTCAAAAAAGCACCTTATTCTTTTTGTTCTGATTCTGTCTGTTATTTCTATATCAATGGTTGTGTTTATTGGTAATCAACTAAACCCCTCTGTTTCTATTGCCTCTGAGAGCTTAATTTATAGTGACTCACTATCCTCTGGTTGGTATAACTGGTCATGGAGTGCTAATATAGATTTCTTTTCTACCACTATAGTTAGGTCTGGAAATACTTCAATTGCCTTTACACCACAAGCCTGGGGTGGATTATCTCCAGCTATGGCCAGTGGAACACTGGATACAAATCCCTATACCAATTTACGTTTTTATATTAATGGAGGATCTGCTGGTGGACAACGATTAAATATTGAAATTCGTAATGGAGATATAGTTGGTCCATCAATTAATATTAATAATTATATTGAAGGGGGTAGTATTGCAGCTAATCAATGGAGAAAAGTAGATATTCCATTAAGTATATTAAAAGGGAGTGTTTTAACTAATGGGATAATTAATAGAATTGCTTTAAAAGAAGCACTTGGTATTTCTGAATCAACTGTATATATTGATGATCTTGGCTTTTATACTGCAGCTGTTTTAACTCCTACTCCAACTTTAACCTCAACCCCTACAGTAACCCCAATACCTACCAATACTGTTACTCCTTCTCCTACCTCCAGTATCTCTTCACCAGTAATTTATTCTGATTCTTTAGCAAAAGGATGGGCAAACTGGTCGTGGAGTTCAACAGTTAACCTGTCTTCAACAAAGAATTCTTATTCAGGCAATAGATCTATAGCCTTTACCCCTGCAGGTGGGGGTGGATTTTCTCCTGCCTTAACAAGCGGTTCTTTTGATATTTCTCCATATAACCAAATTACCTTTTATATAAACGGAGGAACAGTTGGAAATCAATTATTTGCACTTGAATTACGAGATAGTTCAACTATTGGACCAAGGGTGCCGATAAATAATTATATTGAAGGAGGTAGAGTTGCAGCTAATCAATGGAAAAAGGTGGCTATCCCACTAAGTGTTTTAAAGGGTTCTGTTTTAGGAAATTCAATAAACAGGTTAGCTTTGGTGTCGACAAGCGGATCTTCTCAGGACACTGTTTATCTTGAAGATATAATTTTTGTGAATGGGTCGGATATTATTACTCCTCTACCAACCTCCACTATCATTCCTACTATAACGCCTACACCAACCTTAAGCATAACTCCCACAAGAATAAATACACCAACCCCAACAAGTGTAATTACTGTTTCTCCTTCTCCAACAGTCACAGCACCACCAATAACTGAAGTATGTACAGCTTCACTTGCAGCTTGGTCTGCATCTGCAAACCCGGTAATTGAAGGAACTTTAACTAACTTAAATGTAATTACCTCTGGTAACTGTGATGGAAAAACAGTGTCTTTTGAGGTTTGGGCGGCAACCGGTGTTGCAGGGGTTGGAGATACCAGATCGCGTGTTTCGCCATCCAATGCTGTAATTGTGAATAATCAGGCTACTGGTTCTTGGGTAGCAGAATATATTCAGCCTGCACAAGTAGGTGTATTTCAGCAAATAGTTTCTTTCTTTGAAAATATTATTACACCACAAGCAGCTACTGCTTCAGAGTATTACTTTAAGGTAAATATGGTTGGTGATACACATACAGTAACTTCTGCAGATCCAAAAATGGTTGTTAATCAGCAACCACCTGTACCCAGTGGCGATGTAGTTAGTATTAATACTGAAAGTACAGTAGGGACAATCAGTGCTGATTTTTATGGTAACAATTTAACTCCGTATGGTGGACCATCTATGACTAAAAATCAAAATTTTATTAATAAAGTTGCTCCCTTGAAATACAACACAATAAGAATTCCTGGTGGGTATGAGGCTGATGGTTATCATTGGTGGAATGGAACAATGCAAGTTTTAGCTGACAGAGGTTATATGTGGACTGGCACTCCTCCACAGCTTGTAGATTACCTATACTTTACAGAATCAGTTGGAGCAAAGCCTATGATTACCGTTAATTACAGAAGCGGTACTCCCAGAGAAGCTGCTAACTGGGTGGAATATATGAATAGTCCGGTGCCTGCAAATCCTGGTGCAGGATGGACCACATCCTCTTATGCTGGTAATCAGGCAGCTCCAAAAGGCTATTTTGCTTGGTTAAGAGCTCAACCGGGGCCAACAACAACATGCAAAGTTTGTGCTGGACATCCAGCTCCTTATGGGGCAAAGTATTGGGAAGTTGGTAATGAAATTTACTATCATAGGGATGGAAACAGAAATTTAATAGATAATCCAGAACATTATGCTGTTGCCTATGTTCCGTTTGCTGATGCTATGAAAGCAGTAGATCCTTCTATAAAAGTAGGCTTTGTTATGGAAGCTTATGATAAATATGTAGGTTCCTGGACTGATAGATCAATAAAGGCATTGGCTGCCAATAATACTCTTGGAAAGGTAGACTTTCTTGTTGTTCATTGGTATAGATATTGGGATGATGGTTCATATAATACATGGGGTATTGAACGTCAGCAGAATGCGGCGTATGGGCATAATGATTTTGTAAAATACGCAGGTTCTTACCCTAAGATTGCAGCAGATTGGATGAGAGGATTGCTTGAGGCTGCTTCTCCGGGTAGCTCTAATAGAATTGAGTTAAATTTGACGGAGTGGGGGCCAAATTCCGGTGAACCCTGTGATTGGGATGTCTTAAGTATATACAGCCATTTATTTGCCATGCGAACCCTGGCAGAGGCACAGTTGTCAAATTATTTTTCTACAACCTACTGGAATATTAACCAAGGTACTAGTAATTTCTCTATGATCCAAGATAATTATCAAGTTGGACCAATTTACTGGGCATTTGACATGATGAAAGATTTTGGAAGAGGTGGAGATAAACTGGTTTCTGCTTCTTCTGGTAATCCAAATGTTTATACTTATGCTTCAAAACTAAGTAATGGGTCTTTAAGTATTTTGTTACTTAATAATAGTAGTAATTCTTCAAATATGACTGTTAAATTATCCGGGTTTACCCCATCCGGTACTGCAACACTTCGACAATATGATCAGGCTCTTTTGGGAACGAGTTTTAAGGAGTATCCAAAAGATTGTTCTCAGAATCAACCCGCTTTACCTCAGGATTGTTGTACTCACGGAGCAACCAACCGAAACGGTGGACCTCAAACACCACCCAGACAATCATCTTTAAATGGTATTGGTAATCAGTTTAATATTTCATTGCCAGCAGATAGTTCAACTATTTTAGTGATACCATCATCATCGGGAACTGTAACACCCACTCTCACATTAACACCAACAATAACTCAAACTTCCACTCCGGTACCCACTTTAACTACTACTCCTGCACCAACCTCTCCTCCAACTGGGAGTATGTCTCCTAATATGATAATTTCGCGAGGTAAAACAGTATCTGCTTCATCTGGAGATGGACAAAGCCTGGTTAATGGAATTTATAATGATTATGGTTGGAGACCTGGAATTCCTACTGCTTCCAGTCCTGCCTGGATAGCAATTAATATAGGATCTGGACCATCCAGATTATTATTAAATTGGACTAATACAGCTAGCTATAATTACACAGATACAGGTTATGGAACCCCAAGTGACTATGTAATTCAAACATCTGGTAATTCAACAAATGGAAGAGATGGAACATGGTCAAATGTGGTAACTGTAGCTGCAAATAATGTTAGAAATAGAGCTCACAGCTTTGATTTTAGTGGTAAAAGCTGGGTGAGGTTATATATTACAAAGACTACTGCAAGCAGTTGGAATAATATGTATGGAGTTGCTTTGGATGAAATTGATATTCATGATGTTTCACGTTCATCTTCAGATACTTGGTTTTTTATGGGTGATAGCCTTACCGCAAATGACAATCGATCGAATCAGCCTGATTATGCAGCTAGTATTAATGCCTTTAATTCCAGTTATTATCCAGCCGAAATTAATGGTGGGATTGGATTTGAAACCAGTGCGAATGGTGTTTCACATATTGATAATTGGCTTTCATTAAATCCTGATATGAAATATTGGGCAATTAATTACGGAGGAAATGATGCTGCAGGGAATAATTCAAATACTACGAATTTTAGAAATAACATGCAAATAATTATTAATAAAATTAAAGCAGCAGGCAAGATTCCTGTGATTGCCAGAATTCATTATATTGCTGATGGAAATCATAATAATATAGCTGCTTTTAATACAGTTATTGATGATTTAGCTAGGACAAATGGTTTAATCCCAGGGCCGGATTTATATACCTGGTTTTATAACCATCAAAATGAATTAGGTCCTGATCGTTTACATCCAAATAGTTTAGGATCAGTCTCTATTAACAGATTATGGTCAGAAAGCATGAGAGGACTTTATACAAATGCTGGTTCTGCAAGTACAAGCACTGTTGCCAGCACGACAAATAATGGTTTTGGAATTCAAACAATTACAGATTTTGGTCAGACAGCTGTTCAAACTATACAAGATTTTGCAACTCAAGTAATCCAACTTTATAATCAACCAAAATAGAGAGTTTTAATTTTAGAGCGAGAGATGCAAGTTATTCCGAACTCTTTCTGCCTCAAATACTATCTCATTTTAACAATTTAATGGAGGTGTATTTAAACTGAAAAAATTGGGGTGATAGTCCTCTTACTGCTTAACACTGTGTACTATGAAAATCTATCTAGAAAAAGAGTTATAACTTCAGCAATATATCCCCAAAAGCTATAAGAATAAAAATTAAGCCAACAAAAAAGTACACCAAACCTACCATTGTGGCTTTTCTACCTTTTAGATTCCTTTCTCCTATAATTTGATAAAGGATTTTATCTATAATGCTTCCAATTGATTGATCATTAAGTTTTCGTTGTTTACTTAATAATGTTGGTATAGCATCAAACCAGGTAAATAACCCAAACACGAGAAAAGCCCAATCTAATCCACTTAAACGATTAATAAATTCCATAAGTTTAAATTACCTTTTTTGATAAATGACTATTTTATTGTAATATATAATTAATATGTTTAAAAGAAATTTCCTTTTAACAATGATTTTTGGCCTTGTTCCTTCCTTTTTTCTTTACAGAGCTGTTTATGGTTTTCTACACGATCAGGTTGTTTGGAAAAATTTAGGATGGTCTGTTTCCTCTCGTTTTTATTCTGGCAGTGGTCTAAAAATACAAGCGCTAGAGGATTTGTTAATCTATTTAGGTTTTGTATTATTCTTTAGCTACCGACTTAATTCTAGTGAAAACTTAGTAGGAGGCAACGGATCACTAGATAAAAGGTTTGTAACTTTTTTCACTCAAGCATTTAACCCATCCACCTTATTTATCATCATTTTAGTAAGTATTATTTATCTACCATTAGTTTTTCTACTTGGGCAATCTATAAACCCTTGGTAGCAAATACTAACCGCTTTTATGTTTATTTAGCCAAACCACTATTTCGAGCCTAAAATCAATAAAAGGGACTATTCTGGGGACACTGTCCCGTCTGGAGCGGGGTACGAGAATCGGACTCGCTTCTCTACCTTGGGAAGGTAGCATACTACCGGTGTACTAACCCCGCACGAATAATTTCTTGAACCCATTCCCGCCTTTATAAGACTTTATTTGTTTTTCTCTTCTGCAACATTCAAGATATTCATTATACTCTTCCGTGTAGACTACCTCCCATATTCCTTTTTGTCTTGTAGATTTAGTATGCCCTCTATTATGTTCAGAAAGGCGCCTTACTAAAAACATCTGACTGGCTTCTCTATCTTGGGAAGGCGGCATACTACCGGTGTACTAATCCCGCGTTAACTTATTTCTGAATAATTATACACTCAAATTTAAATTAGCGTGGGATTTTTAACACCATTCCTGGTTGGATGAGATCAGGGTTTGCGATATTGTTTGCTTCAGCGAGTTTGTTGAATTGCATAATATCACCATAAGCTCTTCCAGATATTTTTGATAACCAGTCGCCTTCAACTACTGTATATGTATTTCCAGTAATTTTTTCACCCCAAGTTGTTTGGTTCTCTGAACCTCCTGTTGCTATTTCATTTGTGGTTGAGGCAGATGAAGTTGCAGTTTGAGTTATAGTTGGGGTTGCAGCTGCAGTTGTTTCTTCAAGCTTAGGAATTTCTAAAACTTGTCCGGTATTAATGGAGTCTGCATTAGTTAAATTATTAGCTTTAGTTATCTCAGTATATTTAAATCCATTATTATAGTATTTTTGAGCTATTGTAAATAAAGTATCTCCATTCTTTACTGTGTATTTTCCTGGTAAATTATCAGGTGTTACATCAGCCTGGGCTGTTTCTTCTATTTGATTAGAAGGACCAATGGTAGCTTTGTTTGTTTTAAAATAGTTAAATACTAAAATTCCAGCAATTACTACTATTAATAAACCCAAAACTAAACTTAAATAAGATTGATCTAGTTTAAGTTGTTCTTGAAGTTTTTGTAATAATGATTGGTTTTTGTTTGTTATTTCGTTGTTAACAGTTTTTTTAGATCTTGGCAATTAAATTCACCTCCTTTTTTATTGGGCAGAATTCGGGGCAGAGCAAAAACATTACTTTGAGCAGAAAAATTATGTTGATTTATATTTAATTGATTCAGGAATTTTTGTCAAGTGGATATAATATATTTGTGGGCTTGAAGCAAAAAATCTGGAACTCTTATTCAAATGTTTTGTACATCAATATAAAGTGTTAAATAGCTTACAAATTTTTGCCTAAATTGTTATAGTTAGGTATGGATAACCTGACATCTCCGAATTCCGATAAAGTTTTTTATGAAGATGAAAAAGTTTATGCTTGTTTAGCAAGTTTTCCAATTACAAAAGGTCATTCTATAGTAGTTTGGAAAAAACCAGTAACAGATTTACACCTATTATCAAGAGAAGATTATGAATATTTAATGAACATAGTTGATAAGACTAGAGATACTTTGATGAAGGTTATGAAAGTAGATAAAGTATATTTAATGTACATGGATGAAATTAAGCATGTGCACTGGCATTTAATTCCCAGACACAATTTAATGGGATTTAATTTATTAAAACACAAGCCTAAAAAACTTACTTCTTTTAAACTTGTTGAGAAATTAACTGGTATGAAAGAATTAGCGAATAACAATAGGTAGAATTTTTCTTTTATCAATAGGCAATCCTAATCGTTTGCTAGTTTCTTGCAGCTCTGTTTCTAACGATTCAGCATCTAGCTCTATTACATCTGCGTAGAAGTCTTCTCCTCCACCGGACATTTGATCAAAAGAAAATAAAGAAAAACTCAAAATAGTTCCTGCAGAGCCTGACTCCCTTCTCAAAATTTCAATTTGACGGTAAATAGAAGCACCTATTTCAGGAGTTTCCCCTTTTATCACTACTTGTCTGCTAGTGTAACCTTGTTCAACTAATTCCTGTAGGGTTTTAGAGGCTAAACGATCTATTTTTAAATACATGTTATTATCCAAAAAATCAATCTCTTCGTCTATCTCTATTTTAAATTGTTCAAATTCATATGGATCAAAATCCGGCTGACTCATTAGTAAATTATATCTAAATATTATAGGTTATTCAAGAAGTAAAAACCTATCTAGCGGGACCGACGGGATTCGAACCCGCAACCTCTTCCGTGACAGGGAAGCGCTCTAACCATTGAGCTACGGCCCCAATAAAATGATTCCTTCTCGAATCATCCTTTCAAGTATATTCTTGTTTTTAAACTTCTTCAGTTTTAATTCAATCTTTCTGGCTTCTATCAAAGAAGAATATTCTTGATGTAATACCAGTTTTACAGGTCTTATAAACTTAAGGCTTTTAGTCTTACCATTATTATGCTCCGCTAACCTTCGTTTAAGATCGTTTGTTGATCCAATATAGTACCGACTATTTACTTCTGATTGCACTATATAAACATAAGCCATAATAAGGCAACCTGTCCGATGTCACATCGGACCGCTCTAACCATTGAGCTACGGCCCCAAGACTGTGATATTGTATCAGAGCCTGGCTACACGGTCAATTAAATACCTTCTATGGTAATATAAAGTTAACATGTCTTTTGCTTTTTATTTATTGTTAACCTGTATCATTTCTGCAATTATAACGGTTGTTGGTTTTGTGAAAAATATCACAATACTGAAGCTAATAGGAACTGTTTTTCTTCTAACTGGCATTTCTTTAGCTATTGCACTAGCTTTCTCCGTGAGAACTATGTAAACAATTTTAGTAAATAGGTAATATTAGGTGGGTTTGTGATATATTATTTTTAATGGATTTTAGTAATGCTAAAGTTGCGCACATGCTTCGTGATGTAGCCACGGCCTATACCCTTAAAAAAGCTAATAATTTTCAGATTAGAGCTTATGAAAATGCAGCTGATACTATTGAACGTTTAACCAGTGAATTAAAGGATTTATGGCAGGATCAGCAATTAGATAATGTACCAGGAATTGGAGAAAGCCTAAAGGCTTATTTAGATGAGCTATTTAGGACAGGAGAAGTAAAGCATTGGATAGATATAAAAAAGGATATCCCAGAGTCTGTTTTTAGTTTTCTGGATATTCCTGGAGTAGGCCCTCAGACGGCCTTAAAGCTATCTTCTGCTGGTGTAGTAGATTTAGTTGATCTGGAGAACAAGTTGGAAAACAGAGAACTTCAAAAAGCAGATTTTTCACAAAAGTTATTAGATAAGCTAAAAATTGGACTAAAACAATCACAATCCTTAAAAACAGGCAGAATGCTACTTCCTTATGCCTTTATTCAGGCTCAGAAAATTCTAGATTATTTAAAACAAGATAATAGTGTTCTAAAAGCAGATGTTTTAGGAAGCCTTAGGAGGATGGTAGCAACTGTAGGGGATTTAGATTTTGCAATATCTACAAATAATCCAGAAAAGGTTATGAAACATATCTTAAATATGCCTGGAATAAAAGAAGTTATAGAAAAAGGTGAAACAAAAGCTGCGATTTTTATATCAGAAGGTATTCATGTTGATTTTTTAATCGCAAAGCCGGAAGTATATGGTGCTTTGTTACAGCATTTTACAGGTTCAAAAAGCCATAATATTCACCTTAGGTCATATGCAGAGTCAAAAGGATTTTCATTATCTGAGTATGGTCTTTTAAAAGTAAAAAATAAGGAATTAATTAATTGTGAAACAGAAGAAGAAGTTTATAGTAATTTAGGAATGCAAACACCTATTCCTGAGATAAGAGAAAATACAGGTGAAATAGAGATGGCAATAAAGCATAGTTTACCTACTTTTATTAAGCCTGAAGATATAAAAGGGGATTTACACCTACATTCAAATTTTAATATTGAGCCTTCCCACGACCTTGGGGTAAGTACAATGCATCAATTAATAGAAAAAGGTCAGTCTCTTGGTTATGAATATATTGGGGCCTCAGAACATCAACCATCTAAGGCTAATCATAGTCCAGAACAGGTAATTGAACTCATAAATAATAAGAAAAAAGTGGTTGAACAACTTAATTACTCACAGAAAAGTGTTCGAGTACTAAATTTACTCGAATTAGACATTATGACTGATGGATTAGTTTCTGTGCCTGAAGAAGGGCTTAAACTTTTAGATTTTGCTTTGGCAGGAGTGCATTCTTCTCATCACCAGCCTAAGGAAGAAATGACAAAGCGGTTGATTAAGGCTTTAGAGAATCCATATATTAAAGTTATTACCCATCCTACAGGAAGGCTTTTAAATGAAAGGGAAGCATCAGATGCTGATTGGGATTTAGTTTTTAAAACTGCTGCTACGCATAAAAAAGCTTTAGAAATTAGTGCTTACCCAAATAGACTAGACCTTTCTGATTATTTAGTACGGAGGGCAAAAGAATATGGAGTTAAGTTTGTTATTAGTACAGATTCACATGAGGTTTCACAAATGGATTTAATGTTTTTTGGAATATCCGTTGGCAGACGTGGGTGGCTAACAAAGGAAGATGTAGTTAATGCCTGGGATTGGCCTAAATTTGCAAAATGGTTCAATTTGGATTAAGATTTAATTAATGAATATATTTCTAATTATTGGAGCTGTTTTATTAGTAATATTTGGTTGGTTGTTTATGACTTATAACAGCTTGGTTACTCTTCGTAATCGTGTCCGTGAAGCCTGGTCACAAATTGATGTCCAATTGAAAAGAAGATCGTCTTTAATTCCAAACTTAGTAGAAACTGTTAAAGGTTATGCTAAACACGAAAAAGAAGTATTTGAAAATGTAACTAAAGCCAGAAGTGCTTTGATGCAGGCAAAAGGACCGGCTGATGCAGCTGTAGCAAGTGATCAAATGTCCGGAGCTTTGAAAACATTATTTGCAGTGGCAGAAAATTATCCTGATTTAAAAGCATCTGATAATTTTAAAACTTTACAAACTGAAATTTCTGACACAGAAACTAAAGTAGCTGCTTCCAGGCAGTTTTATAATACAAATGTTCTAGATTACAATAATTCTCTTGAGGTTATGCCAACTGCATTAATTGCAGGGATTTTTCACTTCCAGAAAACAGATTTTTTCCAGGCAACTGAAGCTGAGAAAAAAGACGTTGAAGTTAAAATGTAGATGATTGAGGTTTGGGAGCAAAAAGGCAGAAAACCGACTGTAGTTTCTTCAGAAGCGTTTCCATGTGAGGTAGAGAATATTTCTTCAGAGTTTTTAGGTTTTGCTGCTGAGGCGGAGGCAACCAGAGGAATAGTCGCTTTTTTAACTACATTACAAGAAATAGAAGGAGTGGAAGGAGTTGCTTTCTCCTTGATTACTGAACATCTTGCACCGAGAGCTTGGAATTCTGTTGTAAAAGTTCCTTTTTATGATCAAGCCTCAGAACGCACACTAAAGACTTATAGAGCTATAAAAGAAGCTAATGCAGAATTAGGTAAAAAACTCGATCCGGTTATGCCTAGTGGATTAAGAATTAATAAGTCAACAGATTTTACACCACGCTCTTTCGTAACTGCTTTACGGAGAAGATGTGGTAGAAGTAAAACTGAAGAATTAATTGGTGTTTTTCTTTTTAAAAAATAATCCATTGGATACATTGTTGGAAGAATGTTAAAATTACTCCATGACAACGATTAATACTGCTTGGGATCAGGTTTCGGGAAACATCTTCAAAACATATCTCATTATGTTTTTATTTTCTTTATTTACTGTTATTGTAGTTTATATTCTTGCAAGGGGATTTGGTTATGGAGAAGTAGGGACTTTGGGGATTGTAGGTTTTGCTCTAATTATTGCAGGGATAATGAATTTTGTTTCTTACTTTTTTTCAGATCAAATTGTTTTAGGAATTTCTGGTGCTAAGTTAATTGAACATGATAAAAATCCTGAAATTTATCATCTTGTTGAAAATCTTTGTATTGCAGGAGGACTCCCAGTTCCAAAAATATATGTAATAGATGACAGTGCTCCCAATGCTTTTGCTACTGGCAGAGATGCAAAACATGCAGCAATTGCTTTGACTTCTGGTATTTTAGATAAGCTGAACAAACAAGAGCTAGAAGGAGTAATTGCTCATGAGTTATCTCATATTGGTAACAGAGATACACTATTAATGGCAGTGGTAGCAATTTTAGTAGGTTCTATTGCTTTACTTTCTGATTTTTTCTTAAGATCAATGTGGTTTGGTGGTAGGGATAATGATAGAGAAAATAATAATACTTTAATGTTAATCCTGGCAATTATAGCTGCTATTTTAGCTCCTCTTATTGCAACCCTTATCCAATTAGCAATTTCCAGAAGAAGAGAATTTCTAGCTGATGCTTCTGGTGTACTTTTAACAAGATATCCTCAGGGGTTGGAAAATGCTCTTATTAAAATTTCTTCAGATAAAGAACCTTTGGAAGTAGCGAATAGGGGAACTGCTCATATGTATATAGTTAATCCGTTAAAGGGTAAAGATTTAACAGGCTGGTTTGCAGGTCTTTTTAATACACATCCTTCAGTTGAAGATCGTCTTAAAGCTTTGCGTGGGATGGCAGGTCAAGTTTAATTAAATTAAAGGGCAATTATGGCAAGGGTTTTTGCATTTTCCATAAAGACTTCTTATTTTCCCGATATATGATTTTTCATCCGTAGAATATTTTAAACCTAAAAGAGATGCGATAACCCTGTATCTTTCATGTGCATTTTCTGATTCAACATGATCCATGCCGGACATAAGAAAAGGAAAAGATATCCTCTCGGCTAACTTAGATTGAAGTAGAAAACAACCGATCGTCTCTATTTGATCCGCGGAGAACCAGTTTATATTTAAGCCTGTTGTTAGGCGGTAAGATATTCTGTTGCGTGCTCCTTGAATCTGTAATACCGAAAGAATTCCGTCTTTTTCTTCTAAGCTGATAGTGAGTCCATCATATTTGCGTCCATCACGCTCATAGCTCGTAACTAAACTACCATCACCGGTATAAGTAGTAGATAAATATCGCTCCCGATAATCGCCCAGTAAGAATTCTGTGCTTATTCTGGCAATATCTAAAGGTGGATTTATGCCTCTCCTTAGATAAGGTAAATAACTTTCATTGTTTAATGGATATAGATTTGTTAGTAGCTCTAATGACATAATCTGAAATTATATTAAAAAATTAAGTTAAACGCAAACTATGGGTTACATATATAGATATGAATGTTATATACTATACATATGTTAATTGATGAAGTAGATATTATTATTAGAGGAGGGCATGGAGGAGCTGGAAAAGTTTCTTTTTTCCCTGGACATTATGGTGGCCCTGATGGTGGAAACGGGGGTAAGGGTGGAGATGTTTATATTAGAACTGTTTCTGATTTAACTGCTTTAAATCAATTTTCCAGAAAAAAAATTGTTGAGGGAAAAAACGGTGATCCTGGTGGAAGTAATGTAAAATCAGGTTTAAATGCTGAAGATATAGAAATTATTATGCCTGTTGGGGTAACAATGACAAATAAAAAAACAGGTGAGGAGATTGATTTAACTGAAGTCGATCAAAGAATTTTAATTGCTAAAGGTGGTTTAGGTGGAAGAGGAAATACAGAATTTAAGTCTTCACTTAGAACAACTCCAAAGTTTGCTCAACCTGGTTTACCTGGTGAAGAATTCTTCTTTAAAGTAAATTTAAAATTAATAGCAGATTATGGACTTATTGGTTTACCAAATGCCGGTAAAAGTAGTTTATTAAATGAGCTAACAAAAGCAAATGTAAAAACTGCAAATTATCCTTTTACCACTCTAGAACCTAACTTAGGAGTAATGAATACTAAGATTTTAGCTGATATTCCTGGGCTTATTGAAGGAGCATCAGAGGGAAAAGGGCTTGGAATAAGATTCTTAAAACATATAGAAAAAGTTAATTTATTATTACATTGTATTTCTGCAGAATCAGAAACTCCACTTGAAGATTATAAAGTAGTTAAAGATGAAATGGAAAAATTTAATCCTGAGATATTAAAAAAGAAAGAAATAATATTACTTACTAAAACAGATTTGGTAGAAAAAAAACAAATAGCTGAAAAGTTAAAAGTATTAAAAAAGTTAAAAAAAGAAATTATTCCAGTTTCAATTCATGATTGGGATAGTTTGGAAGCATTAAAAGAGTATTTAAAAAGTAACTCTTAACACCAGCCATTTAGTAACGTATAATCTCTTCATGAAGCTTTCTCAAGATCAGGTAAAAAAAGTAGCAAATCTTGCAAATCTAACACTTACTTCCGAAGAAGAAGATAAGTATGCAGATCAATTATCTGATGTTCTGAGTTATATTGATCAGTTAAACTTAGTAGATACAAAAAGTGCTGAACCTACCTTTAATGTTACAGATTTAAGTAATGTTTTAGCTGATGATGAAATTACCCCAAGTTTAGAACAAGATGCTGTTTTGCAAAATGCTTCTGCCAAAAAAGATGGTTTCTTTGTAACAAAAGGAGTGTTTGAAAATGAATAATGATATTACAAACTTATCCTTGATTGAAACCCTAAAGTCTTTAGAGGAAAAGAAATTTTCTAAAGAAGAATTAAATAAAGCTTATTTAGAAAGAATTAAGGAATTAAATCCAAAACTTAATGCATATATAAAAGTTATTGATGAAGCTTCTGAAGTACCTGTAGCTATAAAGGATATAATTTGTACTCAAAATATTGAGACAACAGCAGGCTCTAAAATATTGAGCAATTTTTTACCTCAATATAATGCAACTGTGGTTGATAAATTGGTTTCAAAGGGTATGGGAATTATTGGAAAAGCAAATATGGATGAATTTGCCATGGGTTCTTCCGGGGAAAATTCAGCTTATGGTGTAACAAATAACCCCTGGGATTTAAATAAAGTTCCTGGAGGTTCATCCTCAGGTTCTGCAGCTGCTGTTGCAGCAGATCTTTGTGTTTTTGCACTTGCTACTGATACAGGTGGATCCATTAGGCAGCCAGCGTCTCTTTGTGGAGTAGTAGGTTTAAAACCAAGTTATGGCAGAGTTTCCCGCTATGGAGCCATGGCAATGGCATCTTCTTTAGATCAAATAGGACCTATTACTAAAACAGTAGCTGATGCCAGAAAAGTTTTGGAATGGATTTCAGGGCCTGATGGGTTTGATTCTAACTGTATTGAAGATGGATTTAAGAGTAAAGATTTAAAACTTAAGAATGATCTAAATGGATTAAAGGTTGGGGTACCAAAAGAGTATTTTGGTAAAGGGTTAGACTCTGGGGTAGAAAAAGTTATTAAGGAAGCTATTTCCAAATTAGAAGAATTGGGGGCAGAAATCATAGAAATAAGTTTGCCTCATACTGAATATGCTGTAGCAGCCTACTATGTTTTAATGGCTTCAGAAGTTTCTTCTAACTTTGCCAGATTTGATGGGATTAGGTTTGGTACAAAAAGGGAGGATTTTGGGGAAGAAGTAAAAAGAAGAATAATGTTGGGAACTTTTGCCCTTTCTACTGGCTATTATGATGATTATTTTGCTAAGGCTGCTAAAGTCAGAAATCTAATAAAGCTGGACTTTGAAAAAGCTTATGATGAATGTGATGTGATTGTTGGTCCTGTTTCTCCAACAGTTGCCTGGAATATAGGTGAAAAAATAAATGATCCTTTAACTATGTATTTATCTGACATCTATACTATTCCTGCAAATTTAGCAGGAATTCCAGGGTTATCTGTTCCTTGTGGTTTTTCTGAAGGTTTACCTGTAGGATTACAGATTTTAGGAAAATATATGGATGAAGAAACTATCTTAAATGTGGGAGAAGTTTATGAACAAAATACTGAGTGGCATAATAAAAAGCCAGATTTAGGAATATAGATTAATGAATAAATACGAGACAGTAATAGGGCTAGAGGTCCATGTAGAACTTAATACAAAATCAAAAATGTTTTGCAGATGCTCTGTAGATTATTTTGGTGCAAAACCAAATACACATACTTGTCCTGTTTGTTTGGGCCTGCCTGGTGCTTTGCCTTATATAAATAAACAAGCAATAGAAGATTGTATGGAAATTGGTTTGGCATTAAATTGTGAGATTTCCAATCTTTCTAGATTTGAAAGAAAAAATTATTTTTATCCAGATTTAGCCAAAGGTTATCAGATCTCTCAATACCGCTGGCCTCTTTGTATAAATGGATGGCTGGAAGTAGAAAATGAAAAAGGTGAAAAAGTAGTAATCCGCATTAACCGTGCTCACCAGGAAGAGGATACTGGTAAATTAACTCACTCAAATGGTGAAACTTTAATTGATTACAACCGTTCCAGTGTTCCTTTGGTTGAAGTTGTAACAGAACCAGACTTTCGTGATACTGCAGAAGTTCGGGATTATGCTAAAAAGCTCCAGCAGCTATTTAGATATTTAGGGGTTTCTAATGCAGATATGGAAAGAGGGGATATGAGGCTGGAGGCAAATGTTAGTGTTCGTTTAGAAGGAACTAAAGAGTTACCTAGCTACAGAGTAGAACTCAAAAATATTAACTCTTTTAGGTTTATGGTGGCTGCTATTGAATATGAAGTGAAAAGACAAATTGAAGCTTTAGAAAAGGGTGAAAAGCTAGTTCAGGAAACAAGAGGATGGGATGAAAATAAAAAACAAACATTTGTTCAAAGAGTAAAAGAAGAGGCAAATGATTATCGGTATTTTCCAGATCCTGATTTACCAGTACTGGAGTTTACCAGTGCTGAAGTTGGTCAAATGAAAAATGATTTACCAGAATTACCTTGGGAAAAATTAGAAAGATTTGTGGAAGATTATGAGATCTCACTTAATAATGCCAAAATTTTAACAGAAGAAAGAATTTCTGCAGATTTATTTGAAGAAGCTATAAAACAAGGATTAGAAAAACAAATCAAACCACAGCAGATTGCTAATTTTATTGTAAACCAAAAAATTAAACTAGATTCTGAGGAAGATATTGCTTCTATTTTAGAAAGTATTGCCAATAAGAAAGTTGACATGATTGAAGATGAAAGTGAACTTATAAGATTAGTTCAAGAAGCAATAACAGAGAATAAAGATTCAGCAGACGCTTATAAAAGTGGTAAATTAGGTGCTTTAAACGTTATCTTAGGTTCAGTAATGAAGAAATCAAATGGTAAAGTTAACGCAGATAAAATCCGTCAATTATTAGAAGATAATTTAAAATAAACTCCCTCTTGAAATAGGTGTCTATACAGCTGGTAGAATATTAGCCGTACATGCCTAAATTTGTTCATCTTCATGGTCATAGTGAATATTCTCTGCTTGATGGTTTATCAAAGATAAAAAAGCTGGTTAAATTAGCAAAAGATTTTGATATGCCAGCCATCGCAGTGACTGATCACGGAGTCATGTATGGAGCAATAGAATTTTATAAAGCAGCCTTGGAGGAAGAAATTAAACCTATTGTTGGTTGTGAAGTATATGTAGCAAAAAGATCTCACACAGACAAAGAAGGAAAAATAGATACTGAACCCTATCATTTAACTCTTTTAGCTAAAAATTATGAAGGTTATAAAAACTTGATGAAGTTGGTGTCTATTGCACACCTTGATGGCTATTATTACAAACCCAGGGTAGACAGAGAATTATTAAAAACTTATCACGAAGGAATTATTGCTTTATCTGGTTGTCCTGGAGGTGAATTTGCAGAAAGTTTAAAAGAAGATAGCTTTAAAGATGGTGAAGAAGTTGCCAGAAAATATTTAGAAATTTTTGGTGAAGGTAATTATTTCATGGAGTTACAGGACCATGAATATGAAACCATTTTAAAAAATAACCCGAGGTTTGATCCTAAAATAAAAGCAGATTTAGAAAGAATGGCAACTTTTCAAAATCTTTGGTGGAAGGCAGTTAAAGAAATTAGTCCTAAATTAAGCATTCCAATAGTAGCTACCAATGATTATCACTATGTAAGAGAGGATGATGCTAATGCTCAGGATGCCTTGCTTTGTGTGCAAACAGGAAAGTTCATTAAAGACATTGATAGATTAAGGATGATTGATACCCCAAATCTTTATATTCGCTCATCAGATGAGATGGCTACTTTATTTAAAGAAATTCCTGATGCTATTTCTAATACTGTGAAGGTTGCTGACTTAACAAATCTGGAGATTCCTTTGGGTAAAGCTTATTTTCCTATTTTTGATATTCCTCAGGGATTATCTGCTATGGATTATTTAAGACAACAGTGTGAAATAGGATTTAAAGAAAAATATCCGGAAGGGTCAAAAAAGCTGCCAGCTACTATGGAAGTGCTGCGAGAGAGATTGGATTATGAACTTTCTGTTATTGAAAAGAAAAACTATCCTACTTATTTTTTGATTGTTTCTGATTTTATAAATTGGTCTCATGATCAAAAGATTATTACTAATACCAGGGGTTCTGCTGCAGGGTCTCTGGTGCTTTTTTGTTTAGGGGTTACAAATATTGATCCAATTGAATACATGCTTCCTTTTGAGAGATTTTTAAATCCATTTAGGCCATCTTTACCCGATATAGATTCTGATATTGCAGATGACCGTCGGGATGATGTTATTCGCTACATTATGGAAAAATATGGTCATGATAAAGTGGCACATATTATTACCTATGGAACAATGATGGGTCGGGCAGCAATAAGAGATGTAGGGCGGGTTCTGGGGCTTGCTTATGGGCAGGTTGATACAATTGCCAAATTAGTACCACCTCCAAGACAAGGCTTTCATCAGACCTTAGATGATGCAGTAAAAGAAGTTCCTGAATTAAGTTTGGCTTATAAACAGGATCCGGAAATTAAAGCTTTAATAGACTTGGCTAAAAAAGTTGAAGGAACCATTCGCCATGCTTCTGTGCATGCTGCAGGATTGGTAATTTCCCCCACTGCTTTAACTGATTTTTCCCCAATCCAAAGAGAATCTAAGGGAAATAAAATAGTTACTCAATATGAGATGCATTCAATAGAAGATGTGGGGCTCGTAAAAATGGATATGTTGGGTATTCGGAATCTTTCGATTTTAGGTAGAGCTGTTGCCATTGTAAAAGATACCCATGGGATAGATATAGATTTAAATAATTTACCTCTTGATGATAAAAAAACATATGAGCTTTTGGGTAGAGGAGATACAATTGGTCTTTTTCAGCTTGAAGGTGCGGGGATGACTAAATATCTGGTTGATCTAAAGCCTACTAATATTTTTGATATTTCTGCTATGGTGGCACTTTACCGACCAGGACCTTTGGCAATTATTCCAGAGTATATTGCCAGAAAACGTGATCCGGGAAAAATAACCTATTTTGACCCCAGAATGGAAGAATATTTACAAAGATCTTTAGGTCTTTTGGTTTATCAGGATGATGTTTTACTTACAGCTATAAAAATTGCCGGATATGATTGGGAAGAAGCAGATAAATTTAGAAAAGCCATGGGTAAAAAAATTCCTGCAGAGATGGCAAAACAAAAGGATCATTTTATAACAGGGGCAGTTGCTAATGGGATGGAAAAGAAAAAAGCAGAAGAGCTTTTTAAGTTAATTGAGCCATTTGCTGCGTATGGATTTAATAAGGCTCATGCTGCCTCGTATGCCATGGTGGCTTATCAAACAGCTTACATGAAGGCAAACTACACTGCAGAGTTTATGGCTGCTGTGATGACTGCTGAATATGGGGATACAGATAAGATTGCAGCTGCTATGGATGAATGTAAAAGATTAGGAATAATTGTTTTACCACCAGATGTAAATAAATCAAAAGTTGATTTTACATTACAAAATATAAAGGATCTAACAGCGGATCAATTAAAACGTCAAATTGGTGAAACAAAAACAGTAGCATATGAAAAAGCTATTATTTTTGGATTATCTGCTATTAAGAACGTGGGTCTACTTGCTATAGAATCTATTCTAAAATCCAGACAAAAAGGTGAGTTTAAATCTTTGGTTGATCTTTGCAATAGGGTTGATAACCGTTTGGTAAATAAAAAAACTTTAGAAAGTTTAATTAAATCAGGAGCAATGGATAGTTTGGGTAGTAGGGCTTCTCAATTATTAGTTTTAGAACAAGTTTTAGAAAAGATTCATCAAAACTCTAAAAAAGCTATCACAGGACAGGTGGGATTATTTGGGGAAGAAGAAGGTGTGAATGTAATTAACATTGATTTACCGGAAGTAGAAGAATTAGGTCTTGATGAGATGCTAACTTTTGAAAAAGATCTATTGGGTTTTTATCTTCATGAACCTCCTTATGTAAAATTGTTAGCACAAGTTGGTAAATATACCTCTTATAAGATTGCAGATATTTCTGAACATATTGTGGGGCAAAAAGTGGTAATCGGAGGAGTCATTGCAGAAGCAAAAAAAGTATTAACAAAAAAGAATCAATCTGAAATGGCTTTTCTAAAGATTTCAGATTTAACTTCAGAAATTGAAACAGTAGTATTCCCAAAAACTTATGAATTAACCAAGAGTTTTTTAATTAAAGATACTGTAGTAATAATTTGGGGTAAGGTAGATAGTCGTGAAGATAAGCTGTCTTTAATCATTGATGAAATCACTGCTTTTGATCCAAATTTACCACCAGATCAAATTGGTGATGGTGTTGAAGATAAAAAATCCTACTCAAGTGAGCCAACTACTTATCGGGATATAGAGATTATGGTTCCACAAGATTGTGCTGTAGAAATCTTACAAAAGGTTAATAAAACACTTCGGGGTTATCCTGGAAAAAAGAAAGTTGCTATTTTATTACCAAGTGGAGGTTCAAATTTGAGAGTGATGGACTTACCTTTTGGGGTTAATTTAGAGCCTCTAATGTTGGAAGAATTAGAGCAATTATTGGGTAAAGGAGCGGTTATTGATTTAAGTGTCGTAAAAGGTTAAAATTATCCTCATGATTTCATTTGAATTAAATAATCTAAATATTCATATCGGCGACACTATTCGTGTTCACTCAACTGTGGTTGAAGGAGCCAAAAGCAGGGTTCAGATTTTTGAAGGAATCTTAATAGCTTTAGCAGGCAGGGAAGAAAATAAAATGATGACTGTTCGTCATATTGGTACAGGTGGAATGGGAGTAGAAAAAAAATGGCCTTTGAATGCTAAGTCTATTGTAAAGATAGAAGTAGTAAAGCACGCTAAAAACGTTAGACGCAGCAAACTTTTTTATCTTAGAAAACTTATTGGTAGAAATGCTACTAGAGTCTAAAAAATAATTTCTAAGTACTAATTTCTAATTAACCTAAATAATTCCCAATCCACAATTATCACATTTGGTTTGGTATTTTGGGTTTATTTAGAAATTAGATTAATTAGATCAATTAGGTTAATTTAACAATACATGGTTTGTCCAACTCTTGATATAGAAAAAGAACTTTGGAGTCAAGGTTATAATTTAATCTGTGGTATAGATGAAGTTGGAAGAGGCTGTTTTGCAGGTCCAGTTGTAGCTGGTGCAGTAGTTTTTCCTAAAGATATTGTTTTACCAGAAGGTATTGCTGATTCAAAATTATTAACCCCTAAAAAAAGAGAAATTTTATCTAAGATTATTAAAGAAGTGGCTCTTTTTTGGGCTGTTGGGGAAATTAGTGTTGAATCTATTAATGAAGTAGGAATAGGTGTTTCTACTAACCTGGCTTTTTTAGAAGCTATAAAGAACTTAGGTAAAACCCCGGATTATTATTTAATTGATGCTTTTTTTATTAAGGATTTAGATAAAAAAAATCAAAAACCAATTCCATCTGGTGATAAAATTTGTGCTTCTATTTCTGCTGCTTCAATTATTGCTAAAGTTTATAGAGATGATTTAATGAGAAAACTTTCTCAGGTTTATCCCCAGTATGGGTTTGAACAAAATAATGGTTATGGAACCAAAGATCACAGGGATGCTTTAAAAAAACATGGACTTTGTGAGTTTCACAGAACTTCTTTTAACCTGGATAAGTTCCTTTAAATGTCATTCGTTTTTCTGTCATCCTGATCCACCTCTGGTGGAGAAGGATCTAGATTCTTCTCTTCGTTCAGAATGACAAAAAGGTGTAATAATATTCTTATGTCTACAGTTGCAGTGGGAAATAAAGGAGAAGATTTAGCTTGTAAGTATTTACAAAAATTAGGCTATCAGATTTTAGAGAAAAATTATCGGATAAGAGGTGGGGAAATAGATATAGTAGCAAAGGATAAGGATTATTTAGTATTTATAGAAGTAAAAACCAGGTCTTCACATAAGTTTGGTTTACCAGTAGAAGCTATGACTTATTGGAAAATAAAACACTTACTAAAAACAGCCCAGTTTTATATTCAAAAGATAAAATGGGGAGATAAACCCTATAGATTAGATTTTATTTCCATAGATTTTGCAGAAAATCCTGATAACCCAAATATAGAGTTAATTAAGAATATTACAGGATAAACTCTCAGTTAATTTTTGAATCATGTCTTCACTGCTTTCATATTCAATAAAAACATTTGAAGCTGTCTTTAAAGTATCTGATATTTTTTTGCCTTTTTTATATATACAAATAATTGGAACTTTATATGAGCTTGCCCAACCAAGTTCTATTTTTTGTCCTTCTGAAGGATAAGACACTTCTGCTAATACTAAATCACACTCTTTCAGGTATTCTTTTGAATTAAATTGCTCCAGGAAGAATTCATGAGGTAAGGTTATTTCATGTAGATTATTTAGCTTCGATTTACGAAGTGGTTGATAAAGTTCTTTTTGGTAATCAAAGCCTGAGGAATGGGTAACATAGATTTTCATTATTAAGGTTGGTTATTTCTATTTATTGGTAGGAAATCCTCATAAACTCTTGGTCCGCCTATTCTATCTGGTTCTAAAAAACGTGTTTTAAATATTGCTCCAAACCCTGTTATTCCAGCTGCTGCAGCCCCTACTATTCTGCACACATTAATTTCATCCATACCCAGTTTTCTTAAATATTCTGCAGCTAACTCTCCATGACTATCATCTTCATCTTCTCTAAGAAAATATATTTGATAGGCAGCAGCATAAGTTAAATTTCCAGCATCAGCTCTAATAGCTTCATGAGGTTCTCCATCCAACTCTTTAATTTGGATAGCAGGTGAGACAAGACCAGTACTTATAATTTCAGGCATATTTTTAATCGCTTGGAGACCTTTTTGTTTTGTAGCGCCTACGGGATTCGAACCCGTGATTACTGGGATGAAAACCCAGTGTCCTAACCACTAGACGAAGGCGCCGTTTTTTTAAATTTGCCTTCATCTGCGAGCTATAGCTCTAATGACGAAGGCGCCGTTTTATGAATCCTCTTCGTCTGCGAGGACTTTGTCCTCTAATGACGAAGGAGTCATACCTGTTATTTTATCAGATTGTGCTTAACTTGACAAATAAGTTTTCACATTGTTTAATAAGTCTTCATGGTAAAGCTTTTAGCAATTATCCTTGTAATGTTAGTTTTAGTGAGTGGAGCAGTGTATTACTCAAAGAACCAAAACTCAGTGGCTCAAAATTCTGTAAACAAAATAAACACAAATACTGCTGTAGCAAGTGATGAAACACTTGACTCTGACTTATCTGCTTTAGATAGAGATTTATTAGGTTTAGAACAATCAGATACAGTATTAACACAGGAGGTTAACGGTTTATGAAAAAAATATCCTTAGGTTTAATTCTTGTATTAATGCTTGTATTTACCTTATCTCCTGTTTTGGCTAAAGAAAAAGAAAATGAGGATAATGATAGAGAGAATGCAAGAGAAAAAGTACAGGAAATCAAAGAAAAGGTACAAAACTTCTTAGGGGGAAAACCTGAAAAAGTAGGTACTAAATCAGCAAGTTCGGCAGCATCTTTAAACAGCAAGAAAGAGGAGAATAAGAAAAGAGTTAGGAATTCTATAACAGCCAGAGTAAATGCTTATACTAAATTAGCTAGTAGATCTGGTCAGCTTTTAGATAAATTACAAGTCAGAATTGATAGAGCTAAAGATGCCGGAAAAGATACTACAGATTCAGTTAATGCTATGAGAGATGCAAGGGCAAAATTAGCTGATGCACAATCTAAATTAACTTCCCTTAAAGCTTTGGTAGGTACAGATTTAGATAAAAATGGATTCAGGGAAGCACAAAAAACCCTTCAAGCAGTACACAAAGATTTAAATATTGTTAAACAAGATGCTTCTAAAATAATTAGAAATTTAAAATCTTTTAATTCAAATAAATCTTCCACCAAATCAGCAGAAGCCACTTCTTCCTCCTCTTCTGCTAAAGACAGAGATTAACTTTCAAAGTAAAATTACAACTTAAGCTTGCCTCCTTAGCTTTGCTGAGGTAAAATATACAAATTGGGCCGGTAGCTCAGTGGTAGAGCAGGAGACTTTTAATCTCTTGGTCGTGGGTTCGACCCCCACCCGGCTCACAACAAAAAGTGCGAGGTTTAGCCTCGCTTTTTTGTTTTATGGCGGTCTGGGAGAGAACTATGCGCTCCACACAGTGGTGAAGCAGGTTCGAAGACCGAAGGTCGCAAGCTTTGCTTACCCCCACCCGGCTCACATTCGAAGACAAGGAGTTCGTAATCTCTTCGGTTAGTTTAAATGGACAGCCTATTTTGGGTTCGAGTAAGTTAGGCCTTCTTAATTATTGAAGCATGGAAACCACCATCATCACCAAAATCTAAATTCAATATTTCTTCTTTTGGCCCCCATTTAGCTTCTACATGTTCATTGCTAAGCTTAACCTCTGGCTTTTCCCCCTTCACTTTGCATTTGTAACCTAAAGTCATTAATAAAACATTCCCCGCAGTTTGAGTTTTTTTAATTCCAGAGTCTGCAAATATTACTTCTACTTCATCGCCCTCCAAACCAGTTTCTTCTCTAAGCTCTCTTTTAATCGTTTCTGCATGAGGTTTGGTTCCAATAACCAAATCATCAGCCTCCATACTTCCTCCTGGTAAATCCCATTTTCCCAGACGGCCTCCTGGACCACTCTCTGTCCGTCGTATAGATAGAAAATTACCATCCTCATCTACCACCACAGCTTTCTGAAGTACTTTAGTATTTAACCAATCGACCCATTCTTTCTTTTCTGACTCAGTCATATCTTAATTATACACTTATAACTCAAAATGATTTAATAATTCTTGCCAATTTTGATAAATTCTTAGTCTTCAAAAACATCTGCGTTCGAAATAACGCCACGTCGGCTCACAAACGAAAACTCCCGCGTTTGTAATTTAACTTACAGCTAAAAATTAAGATCTAACTTATTATCTACCTATGGAAGATCAAAGTCTTTATGAACGCCTGGGAGGAATATATGCAATTGCTGGAGTGGTAAGTCATTTTAGTGATGCTCTTTTACAAAACCCCAAGATTGTTAACTCAAGCCCTGAATTGAAAGAATGGCATACAGAGAAATATAAGCAAAGACTTGATGGGCTTAAGTTTATGAGGACTTTATGGGTGGCTGATGTTACAGGAGGTCCTTTTAAATATACAGGAAAATCATTACATGATGCTCATTTTGATTTACATGTCCCACCAGAAGTGTTTGATGAAGTTTCCATGGAACTTGGTAAAGCCCTTGATTATTTTAATGTACCTCAAAAAGAAAAAGATGAAGTACTAGCTGCCTTTAATGCTCAAAAACCAGATGTAACAGCAGGAGCTCGAGAACAGACAGAACCAAGTTCTGAAAGTTCTAAACCCTCCTATTTATCTTGACAAATCAGCCTAATTGCTTTTAAATGAATCCAGCGTTTATTTTCGGAGATATTAACTCCTGTCCCATGTCTTGCCCTCATGTTTGCCTATTTACTCCGTTTTTAAATTAATAACACCATATTCCTGCCGTGTGGTTAAACCATTGAAAGGAGGTGAAATAAATGAAAAGAATTATATTTGCTGCTGTAGTAGCAACCGTTTCCCTTTCCTTAGTAGCTGTAACAACTTGGGCTGCCTGGACTTCGTCTGTCACAGTAAGCAATAACGTTATAACTACAGGTAGCGTTAACTTAAATGTATCCTTAAATGGCACAAATTACAGTAAAGCTGTATCTTCAAATACAACTATTTCCGGTTTAATGCCAGGAGGTAGCAATATTGGTACAGTCTTTTATATTAGAAACGACAGCTCAGATGGAGTTAATTTTAACTTAGGAGCCGTTGGTACAGGTACTATTTCTGGAGACACACAGCCTGTGGATACAACTAGCTTACAAATAGCTGTTGTCACTCATGGTGCTACCCCAGTTGATGCCAATTACCATTCCTTATCTGAATGGTCAACTAATCAATCTTTGGGTACTTTGAATGCAGGCGCAAGCCAGCAATACGACGTATATGCCAGATTAAGCGGCACTGCTGCTGATGATTGGCAGGGAAGAACAGTAACTTTTGCTTTTACCGTTACCGGTACACAGCTATAAAGACTTGTTTTTCCTGTCTTTTTGGGAGCCAAATGAATTCATTTGGCTCCTTATAAAGTTATGAAAAAGCCGGTCTTAATCATAAAAATTATAATTTTTTGTATTGTTGCCTTAATTGGGGTGCTTTTGGTGTTGGTTTTATTTCCCTCCAAAACCCCTTTAAAAGCATTTATTGTTTTATCCGGCAGTATGGAACCTAATATTTCTGCAGGATCCATGATTATTGTAGAGCATCAAGCACGGATTTTTTCTAATGGGGATATAATCACCTTTATCCATCCAAATAATCCTACTGAGTATGTAACTCATAGAGTAATTGGTACAAAGGTAGAGGGAAATAGTTTAAGTTACCTTACCAAAGGAGACGCAAATGATTCCCAGGATATGTGGTTAGTTCAAAAAGAATCTGTTTGGGGAAAAGTTAGTTTGGTTGTTCCTCTTCTTGGGTATTTAATCAATTTTTCTAAAACTAAGATTGGTTTAGTGGTGATAGTCCTTTTACCATTATTGTTTATAGCTATTAGCGAAATTTTAGTAATTTTTAAAGAGGTAAAACAAATCAGAAGAACAAAAAGAAAGATACAGCGAATCAAATTAAATCTATGAAACACATATTTGCAGTTATTTCATTATTAATTGTTTTAGTCAGTTTAAAAACTATTTTACCAATTGAAGTTTCTAAAGCTTTGTTTACGAGTTCTGCAAGTGTTACAAATAATAATATTTCCACTGGTAGTTGGCCTACTCCAACCCCTGTTGCCATAAAATTACTGGTTAATCACCAAAACGTAAGCCAATTTAGTGCAATGCCTGATACTGTAATTACTCAAGCCTCAGCTTTAAAAATGATGTTCAGACATGCCTCAGTGGGATCAAATATTAATGATGGTTTAAATGCTCTCACTGCTCAAAACACCAAATACAACAGAACCAACTGGTCCTTTCAGGCCAGAGGTAATCCTGGCTGGCAGGCAAAGGTGGATGATTTTGATGTTCAGGTAGCCCTACAAGCAAGCACAATGGATGTTCTCTCACAAAAGTTTTGCTATATAGATCAGGGAGCTGACTGGAATTATTACAGAACCCATATGGAAGCTTTAATGGCTGCCTATCCTACCAAAAAGTTTATCTGGTGGACCATGCCCATTATGACCTCAGGTGATCCCTCAAGAGATGCTTTTAATAATAATTTAAGAACTTATGCAGCTACCCACAATATAATTCTTTTTGATCTGGCTGCTATTGAATCACATGATCCAGCAGGTAATGCTATTACCTCAGGTGGTCTGGAAGCTATGTATCCTGCTTATTCTTCTGATGGAGGACATCTAACTGCTGCAGGATCACAAAGGGTAGCTCAGGCTTTTTGGGTGATGATGGCAAGAATCTCAGGGTGGGATGGTGTAATTCCAACACCAACTCCAACCTCAACACCAACCCCAAATCCCTATGCTGCTAATACAAGGCTTGATCCAGCAAGCACAACTATTTCTGTAAACCAAAACTTTACTGTTAATTTGATGGTAACCAATGCTATAAACCTGGGAGGATTTGATTCTACAATATCTTTTAATCCTGCTAATGTAGAATTTGTTAGTGCTTCTTTGGGTTCTTTATTAAATAGTACTGGTAGATATGCAAATCCATTAGGCCCAATAGTTAATAATACAAGTGGAACTGTAGGTTATGGTTCTTACTCTTTAGGTAGTACTCCAGCAGGACCAAATGGAGATGGGGTAGTTGCAAGCTTTACTTTTCGGGCAAAAGCTTCGGGTTCAAGTAATTTAAATCTCAGTGATATTCAAGTAAATGATATTTGGGGAAACTCTCAATTAAATGGTCAAATCACAGGAGGGACTGTTATAGTTCAATAATTTATGCTTATTTTTAAGTTTTTAATAGCAGTTATATTAACTTTTAATTTCTTTACTTTATCGGGGTTGGTTAGGGCTGCTGATTTAGAAATTACCTGTTCTCAAAAGGAATGTTTAAAATCAACAGAACAGCCTTTGTTTAGTTCAAATGATGGTTTATGGTATCCAGGTAAATCTATTTCCAAAATTATTATCATAAAAAATGAAGGTCAGACTGAAAAGGAAGTAAACTTACAAAACAGTAAAAAATACCAAATGGGCAATTTGGAAAATGTTTTAAATGTAACTCTTACAAATAACCAAAATAAAAATATTATTTGGAGGGGAAGTCTTAAAAATCTTAATGGTAAAAAATCAGTTTCCTTAGGAAAGATAAGGGCTAATGAAAGTTTAGAACTAATAACTACTTTGGCAATGGCAGAATCAGCCCCTCTTGATTTTCAATCTCAAAAGGCAATCTTTGATTTGACTTTCAATTTTACTGCTGATCAAAGAGCCAGCCAAAATCGATCGCATGAGAAGGGAAATGTTTTAGGTGAATCAACAGTAGAATTAGGGGACCAGGGATTGGTTTTTAAGTTAATTCAGATCTTTCAGGATCTTTTATCAAAGTTTTTTAATCTATTTGGTTTTTTAGGTAAAAGGAATTAAATTTATGAGTTTAGAATCCGGTGTAATTAGAGGTAATACAGAACAAGTATCAGAGAATAGTAAAAAGTGGAGGAGGATTGTTGATGATCCTTTAAACCAAATACTAAGAATTGCTGCTACAGGTGAACGGTGGGGAGCTGAAATCCTGGAAAATATAGAAAAGCGTTATCGTAGGACAGCACTAGCTCCTCTTGTAGTAGCTACATTAACAGTGGCTAGTATCACTGCGGCGGATGTATTACCGCGTATCTTAAGCGCTGACTCAATATTTCCTCCTCCTGCTGCAGGAGATTCAACAAGGGTAAGAATAATAAATTATTATCGTTCTCCTATTGTAGCCACAACAAATATTACTAATGTGGTGGGGGTAAGTGGTTATTATACTAATACAGTTTCTGGATGCAGCTATGGTTATATGCGGGCAAAGTATGCTACGGGTTTACCAGAGCATCTTAATGATGGTGCGGCAACAATTTTTGCTGAATTACCAGATGGGTTTCAGGCTTCAATTGAGACTGAATTTGGGGGTTATGATCCAGCTGTGGCTCCAACATTAACCTTGGAGGAACAAGCACGCCGGGTGGACCGGATGTTTAACCAGGGAATTGTAAATGGCAGCACACTTCAATTTATAGCTGGTCGTTATAGAGAGAATATTTGTACCAGTAATTATTCAAAAGAAGCTGATGATTATGATATGCCTAATGGAAGCAATGATGCTGGAGATGTCCAAAGGGCTGCTGCTTTATATAGACAAACATATCCAATTGCTGGTATTACAAATAACTTAAGCCAAATAGCTGTTAATTTATTAGGTTTATCTCCTATGGTTAATATATCCTTTGATCCTGAAAGTAACCCTGTAAGAGCAGGAGGAATAGTTACTAAAACTATTATAGGAAAAGATGTAAGAGCTACTGAAGGTGTGGGTGGGGAAGAGATTCATTTAGTTTTTGATCCACAAAAAATTGAATTAAAAGAGATTAAGCCAAATGCTGATTTTAGTAAAACCGGTAGGGTGGTTGCTCCTGCTTTAGGTCCAGGTCAAGTATTGGATGCAGTAGAGAAAGCTAATAAGGATGGTTCTATTACTTTTCCATTTATTAGCTGGGGTAAATACCCTAATGGTCCTGAGGGTGATATTAAGTTAATTGATGTAGTTATGCAGGTTAAGCCTGGAATTTCTTCAGGTGAAATACGATTAGAAGCTGATGTCTCTTTAAATAAAGTATCAGGTGATGCAATTGGTAAAGGAAGGTCGATTGGGACTATAAATATTGCTTCAGAAGCCACTCCTATACCTACTGTTATACCTACAGCAACACCTGTTATTGAGAATTTGAATTATAAATCCTATTTAACCGGAATTCAAAGAAACGCACCTTAATTATCAGCAGATTGTTTACCTGCTAATAGGTATAGAGAAAGAAAAAGTGGTTCCTTTACCAAGCTCGCTGGTTGGAGCATATAATATACCACCGCAGTCTTCTATATTTTTCTTAGCCATTCCTATGCCTTTTCCTGAGCTTCCTTTTTTAGAAAACCCATCAATCATGCAGTTTTTTAAGTCTTCAGGGGACATACCAGGACCGTTGTCGATTACAGAGATGGTAAGTACTCCGTTTATAGCATTAGTGTAAAGATCAATTTTTGTTGCTCCTGCTTGCTCGGCGTTAAATATAAAAACTCCTAAAGCACGTAGGAATTTACCTTCATCTATTTTAATATTAACTGATTCATTTAATTGAGTTACTTTGAGTTCTGTGTCACCACTAATAAATGCTCTTTTGCTGGTTGTAGCTGCAGACAAAAATTCATTTGCGTCTACAACTATTAATTTTGGCTCTCTTAAATATTCAAGTTGGTCCAGGGCTTCTGTAATTAATTGCTCAAGCCTATTTGCACCTGTTAATATATACTTAGAACAAGTATCTACAGTTGTTATATTAAGAGTATCGTTTTTTTCACAGTCTTTTGTTAATAATTGTGCAAATCCACTGATAATTGTTAAAGGAGATCTTAAATCATGTGCAATATCTTGCACTGTAGGTATTATTGCTTCTGCTTTTAATAGCTGATATTCTAATTGTTTAACTCTATCTCTTAATTTTTGTTCTGTAATATCAGTTATCTTTATTGCTACATCTATCTTATCCTGTATTGACATGCGGATTGGAAAAGCACTAATTCCATACCAACGCCCATTTGTGATATCTTCAGCTTCAGTTTGAGAATAAGTTAGCCTGCCTGATTGTATTTCCTGAAATATTGAATGAGCTTCAGCGTCATCAGCTACTTGACCTGCCAAAAATATTGCTATTTTATCAGAAATATTGCTGGAGGCTTTAGTTAATTGCTTTGAAGCGCTGTTTTCCCAGAAAGCATTTGTTTCCAAATCAACAGCTGGTTCTGCACAATAAATTAATACTCCATCTTTTTCCTCACCATAGGAAATAGCTAACTTATCTCTGTAGGATTTGTCCAATAACTCATCTAATTTAAGTGGGGTTGTGGGACATTGCCTTAATAACCATTCGGTGCTTAGCCGGTTTGGATCTTGTCCATAGAGAGTCCTCTCAACGGGTTTTGAGTCTGTTTTTGTATTTATGTTTGATTTAATGGTTAGTTCAGAAATCATATCTGCTAATTATATTATATCTTATAGTAAATATCAACTTTCTGATAATGTACAGATATTTACAATTAAATACCATAGTAATACAATTACAGCGCAATCGGATATGAAAATTTTTAATATAGTAAATAAAAATTTACAGTCTTCCATCAATCACCCCTTCACAAAGAGCGTTCTAGAAAATAAGAGCTTTCCCATCATAACAATTTCTCGCGAAAAAGGCGCGGGCGGTATTGTTGTTGCTGAAAAACTAGCTAAAAAACTTGGTAAAAAGTGGGATTATTACCATAAAGATATAGTAGATCAAATTGCAAAGGAATCAAAAACATCTCCTGAGAGGGTTGAAGAGCTGGAAGAAAAACCAATTCCGTACTTGCAAGACTTTCTAGAAGGCTGGATTGGTGGGGACGGTATGGATGTAAATAAATACCATAAAAATCTTATTAAAGTGCTTTATGCACTCGGAAGTAAGGGACATTCTATTTTAGTTGGACGGGGAGCAAACTTCATTTTCCCCAACTCTTTGAAGGTTCGTATTATTGCTGATAAAGAGCAAAGAATTAAATGGCTGATGCAATATGAGAAGTTATCAGAAAAGGCAGCTACAGAGGAAGCAGATGAAACAGATAAAGAAAGCACAAAATTTATCTCTAATTTATATAATAAAGATATAACTGATCCTAAAAACTATGATTTGGTTATTAAAACCAGCCTTGTCTTACCAGCGGAAGAAGCAGTTGATATTATTGCCAGGGTAGCGAAAAAGAGGTTTAAACTCTAAAATTAGTTGTGATCCTAAAAAACCTTTCCCAAAAAACTATTCTTTGTTCAAATTTAAAAATTGCCTCAACATTTTTTGACAATTTGTTTGGATTATTAAGACAATCTAATCAGGGAATGTTATTTTATACCAGATTTGGAATTCATACTTTTGGGATGACTAAAAATATAGATGTATTAATCTTAGATAAAGAGCATAAGGTTGTAAAAATAAATATAGGCTTGCATCATAATCAACTATTCTTTTGGAACCCAAAATATAATATTGTAATTGAATTGCCTGAAGGCTCTGTTAATATCAGTAAAACAAAGCCAGGAGATCAGCTTTTTTGGGCAAAAAAATAGCCTCAGCTTTTAAACTAAAGGCTATTATTTTCGGATTAATCCAAAAAAAGAATTATCTTCTTCCTCCGCCACGTTTATCGTAGCCTCCGCCATTTCCACCTCTATTTTGATAACCACCGTTATCTCTACGGAAATTATCTCCTTGAGGTCTTTCTTCTCTTGGTCTGGCGACGGATACAGCTAATGCTCTTCCGTTCATGTCAGAACCATTCAAATCTTGAATAGCTTTATTTGCTTCATCGTCATTTTGCATTTCTACAAAACCGAATCCTCTTGATTGTCCTGTAAACTTATCCATTACAACAGTTGCAGATACAACTTGTCCGAATTTCTCGAACATTTCTTGTAACTCTTGGCTGGTTGTACTGTATGGTAAGCTTCCAACGAATATCTTTGTCATTAATATCACCACCTTTCTATGTGTGTTAAACTGCGCTAAAAATCAAATGAAAATCAGGGAAAATTGAAAACATGAAGTGGGCTGTCGTTTAAATAATACTTTCTACTCTACTGATCGCTCAGAAGTAAGTTGAGTATAGCAGGTTGCTGTTTGAATAGCAATATACACTAAATATCAGGAAGCATTACATGCTTTGAAATTTTATCTGGAAATGATAGACTAGCCTGTAATATATGAAATCAATTTTTTCATTCTTAAAACTACATAAAAAAGCTCTAATTGCTTTGATACTTTTTATAATTTTAGCTGTCTTTATTTCTTTCAGAGTGGGTTGGATAGGATCAAAAGAACCGGTATATAAAACTATAACTTTATCAAAAGGGGATTTAGCAACTGTGATTAATGCTTCAGGTCAGATTGAGTCTGAAAATGAAGCTACTTTAAGCTTTCTTAGTCCAGGAAGGATAGCATTTTTGGGGTTTAAAACAGGTGATAATGTTAGCAAAGGCCAGGTAATTGCTTCACTGGATTCTACTCAGGCACAATTAACATATAATAAGGCACAATCAGCTTATAAAAGTGCTCAATCATCTCTTACAAAAGTTTTGGATGATATTCATTTAGCTCAATATGGGAATGGCGGGTTTTCAAATGTTGGTTCCAGTAATGAAACAATGACTCAAAAAAATACCAGAGAGTTAGCAGAAAACGCCAAGGATGAGGCTTTTCGTGATTTACAATCAGCTGCTAAGGCATTGGAGTTTTCTACAATAATTGCTCCATTTGATGGTATTATTTCTGATATTTCAGGGATATATGTTGGTCAAAATGTATCTGCTGCCAGCCCCAGTTCAGTAAAAATCGTAGGACTTGGTCAGTTAAAATTTGTGGCCAATGTTGATGAAATTGATTATTCTAAGTTAAAAGTAGGTGATCAGGCGGAAATTTTACTTGATGCTTATCCTGATGAAAAATTTAGTGGCCAAATCACTAAAATTGGAGCTGTTGCTACAAGACTTACCACAGGTGGGTCTGTTGTGCCTGCTGATTTAACAATTAATAACACTGAGAAGCTGAAAAGTGGATTAAATGGTGAAATGAATGTCACTATTACTTCTAAAACTAGTGTTTTGGTCTTGCCAAACTCTGCTATCAGAAAAGAAGGGGACTCTAGGTATGTTTATGTGTTAATCAATAACAAGGTAGAAAAAAGGAATATTACTGTGGGTGAAACACTAGGCAGTCAAACAGAAGTTATTGGTGGTTTAAATGAAGGTGATGCTGTAGTTTTGGGTGATATTGTAAAATGATTCTTTCGTTGCGAAACGTAACAAAAACCTATTGTCTTGAAGGTGCTGAAGTGCGTGCTCTTGATGGTGTGAGCATAGATATTAAAGAAGGAGAGTTTGTGGCGATTGTTGGACCTTCTGGTTCTGGTAAATCTACTCTTATGCATATCGTTGGTTTGCTTGATACCCCAACTTCCGGAAAAGTTCTTTTAGAAGATAAAGAGGTAACCCGTATGTCAGAAGCAACTTTAGCAAAACTGCGAAATGAGCATATTGGATTTGTTTTTCAGCAATTTAATCTTTTACCAAGAGTTTCAGCTTTGGAAAATGTGGAGTTGCCTTTAATTTATAAAGGTGTGGGGGCTGGTGAAAGAAGACAAAGAGCCACTAAGATGCTTGAGATGGTTGGGTTGGGTGAGAGATTAAATAATTGGCCAAATCAATTATCCGGAGGCCAGCAACAAAGAGTAGCTATTGCCAGAGCTTTGATTTTAAATCCTCTGATTATTTTGGCTGATGAACCAACCGGAAATTTAGATTCTAAAACAGGCAAAGATATTTTAGATCTTTTGCATAAGTTGAATAAAGAAGGTCATACTGTAGTTTTAGTAACACATGATTCGGATGTAGCAGTAAGTGCAAAAAGGCAGATAAAAATCAGAGATGGAAAGGTGGTTTCGTAAAATGCAATTTAACCAAATTATTTCAATGGCGCTACGTTCTCTTCAGGCCAATAAAGTTCGTTCTTTTTTAACCATGTTAGGTGTAATTATTGGTGTAGCCTCTGTTATTTTATTGGTATCTGTAGGTTCTGGTTTACAAAAATATATTTCTAATCAATTAGAAGGAATTGGTTCAAATTTAATTTTAATTGTGCCTGGTAAATTAGATCTTAAAAAAGTAAGTCAGGGTGGTGGTCCAACAGCAGGTCTTTTAACTTCTAAATTAACCTCAAAGGATGCAAAAGATTTAGTTTCAAATAGTTCTTTTATAAAAGCTGCTGCACCAGGCACAACTGCTCAGGCTGCTATTAAATATGGAACAGAAAAGATGTTTTCTCAGGTTGTAGGAATTACTGCTAATTATCCGGAAATTATGAACTCACCGTTGGCTTTGGGTGAACATTTTACCGAAACTGATGATCGTGGTGGGAGACGTGTGGCAGTAATAGGATCAGAAGTTGCTAAAACTTTATTTAAAAGTGATGATCCTTTAAATAAGAAAATATCCATTGGAGACACTAAATTTACAGTTATTGGCGTTTTAAACAGCCGGGGTTTAGGGGGAGCAAGTGAGGATCATGTAGTTATACCAATTACTGTAGCAATGAGAATATTTAATCAACAAAAAGTACAAGTAATTTATGCTCAGGCAAATAATGCTGAACAGGTAGATCAGGCTATTGCTGAGGCAAAAACTATATTATTAAATAGACTGACAGAGGATGATTTTACAATCCTGACACAAAAAGATATTTTAGGGGCTGTCTCTTCGATTTTAGGAACATTGACTGTGGCTTTGGGAGGTATTGCTGCTATATCTTTGATTGTGGGAGGAATTGGAATTATGAATATTATGTTAGTCTCAGTTACAGAAAGAACGCATGAGATTGGTTTACGTAAGGCTTTGGGAGCAACACCAAACGTGATTTTAATGCAATTCTTAATCGAAGCGATTGTTCTTTCAGCTGGTGGAGGGATTATTGGAATACTAATTGGAGGTGGGGGTGCTTTACTTCTAAGTAGTGTTATTCCATCACAGGTAACTTTTTGGGCAGTTCTACTAGCGTTCTCAGTTTCATTTATTATAGGAATCATCTTTGGGGTTATGCCAGCTCGTAAGGCTTCACGAATGAGTCCAATTGAAGCTCTTCGTTATGAATGAAGAAAAAAGTATTAATTTAAGGTTTTTTGCTATAGCTTTAGTTTTATTAATTGTGGGTATTCTTTTGCTTTTTTTAGGTTTTAATCAAGGTTCTTCTGAAACAGTTAATAAAACAGAAACTCCTCAGCCTTCAGTAAGTTCAACTCAGTCTGCCCGTATATCTGAGGAGCCTATTAAAGGGGAAGAGGCAGAAGTAACCAGAGTAGTTGATGGAGATACAATTGTTATTTCCAGTGGAGAAAAAGTTAGATATATTGGCATTGATACACCAGAAACAGTTGACCCAAGGAGAGCTGTTGGTTGTTTTGGTAAGGAAGCATCAAATGAGAATAAAAAATTAGTTGAAGGAAAAACTGTAGTTTTGATGAAAGATATATCTGATAAGGATCAATTTGGTAGATTGTTAAGGCTGGTATATTTGAAACAGGATGATGGGAATTTCATTTTTGTAAATGATTATTTAGTAAGAGAAGGTTTTGCTAAGGCATCAACTTATCCTCCGGATGTTAAATTTTCCAAACAATTTGTGGAGGCTGAAAGAGAAGCCAGGGAAGCGTCCCGGGGCTTGTGGAAGATGTGTTTGTAACGTGTATAATAAATAAAATGAAGAAATTTTGGATTCAAATTATTGCTTTAACATTAATAATCTTTGGTGGTTTATACTTTTATAGTAATCCTTCGGTTATATATATGTTTTTTCCTAACAACGCACCTATTGTGACGACAAAATTAAAGGTAGGAAATAATATTCTAAATATAGAAATTGCTGATAATACTGAGGAAAGGGCAAAGGGTTTAAGCGGTAGAGAGAAACTAGCTTCTGATTCTGGTATGTTGTTTGTTTTTTCTGAAAGTCAAAAGTATCGGTTTTGGATGAAGGATATGAAAATTCCACTAGATATTATTTTTATAAATGAAGGTGGTGTTGTGGATCTTCTTAAAAATATTGTTCCTCCAGGCGCCAATCAAAAAGATTCTGATTTACCAATTCTTTCCCCAATTACTCCTGTGGATATGGTATTGGAGGTTAGTAGTGGATATATTGATTCTCATGGAATTAAAGTTGGAGATAGTGTTACACTTGTAAAGTAAAACATGGAAGTACTGCCGATTGAAAGCCTATCTGATTTTGAAAAAGATATATATGGCGCCAATTTGTATAATTTATCCCTTTTAAAACGATTAGATTTTCCTGTACCAAACGGTGTAATTATTTACCCCCCGGAAATTGTATTAAAAATAATTTTACAACATTTAGAAGACAATAAAAGAGAAATATTTGAGGCAAATTTAACTTTAATTAAATCAGAAATTTCTAAAATTCCTTTGCCGCCTGAACTTTTGGATAAACTAAAAAAAGAAACACACTATTTATTAGAAGGTTTTGTGTTTGATAAAAAAGAAGCTCTCTGGCAAAAACTTTTGAGTTTATGGCTAGATGAAATTAGAGTTAAGATTTGGAATACTGGCTTAGGAGAAGGTGTGGCTAATAATTTATCACCACAGGTAATATTTTGGAATAAAGAAAAATTTGAGATTGCAGAAGCTTATTTTGATCCTGAAATAAAAGATGTGGCTATTTCTAATAAAAATAATCTTTCACCTCAGTTATTAAACTTGATTGATAAAACAGTTATGCTTGGTAATCAAAAATTATTTATTCCACAAATATATAGTTTTTTGATTCAAAATAATGATGCAAAAATTATTGGTGTGAAGCCTTTTACAGAGTCTTTACCTTTGGCTAAAACCAAGGATATTGTTTTGCCTCAGGTACCACAAAGAAAAATTATTAAATCTGCTATTAAATTGTTTTTAAACCTTTCTTCAGGTTTTACTATTGATAAAGATGTTGATGGATTATTAATAGAGGGGGAACGTGCAAAAGATTTTGATGAACTTGTATTTAGGTTATCAGAAGGGGCTTTATCATTTCCTGATAAGCCGGTTATATATAGATTACAAGATAAGGATGAAGGAGAACTTCGTGGAACCATGAGGTTACTTCATAGAAAAAATATGTTAGATGAAGCATGTAATGCACTCTTGTTTGTAAGAAATAAAAAGAATTTGCTGAATGTGGAATTATTTATTCCGCGGGTTGCATCTTTAAACGAATTTTTAGAAATGAAAAGAGAATTGGCAAGTCGTGGTATTAGTAGAAAAGGTTCAATGAAATTAGGGTTGGAGATATCCATTCCGGAAAATATTATTAATATAGAAAATTATTTAGAATCAGGCTTGGATACAATACTTTTAGATCTGGATTTAATGCAAAAAATTATATGTGATACAAGAGATAATCAGCCGGATTTAATTAAAGAACATGTGACTACTTTAATTAAATTTATTAGTCCTGCTTTTTTGAGTTGTCATAAGGCAAAAGTACCTATTATTGCCAGAGGGAGTGTGGTTTTACATCCTGAGATGTTAGATTTTTTGATAGAAAAAGGGGTTTGGGGAATTGTGGCAAATACTTTATCAGAAGTAAGTAATTTACCAGAACATCTTCATTGGGTGGAAAATAGGATTATTCAAAAGAAACTCTACTAATTAGGCTTAAAAATATTTATTGGTGAAGTTGCAAATTATAGAAGATTAGATATAAAATTAATTAAGTATGGATCAAGAAACTGCCCCAAAACAATCTGTAAAAGAGGAATCAGGAGTTGATGTTATAGAGGAGCAAGTTGTAGCTGCGCAACCAAAAGTTGAATTGCAACCTGTTTCTAATAAAAAGAAAATTGTGTTAATTAGTTTAATTATTCTTGTGTTTTTAAGTATAAGTATCTATTTTTTTGTAATTAATCCTGGTGGTTCTATATTAAATATGTTTTTTAATAAAAAGAATACCAGTAGTATTCAACCTACTCCAACCCCTTTGGTAACTAATACTGTGGATGTTTCTGATCCACAAATTGATAAAGATATTCAGGCTTTGAATATAAAAGTAACAAGTTTGGATACTGATTTTAGTAATATTGATGATGGTTTAAACGATAATCCAGTTGATAATGAATAAATATAAGTTTTTTATCATTTTAATATTAGTAATTATGGCTACATTTGGAGTCTATAATAATACTTTGGCAGAAAGCTCTACTGAATCTGCTGTAAAAGCAGAGAAACTAACCCAAAAAGAAGAGGTTTTACGAAATAAAACAGAACTTGAGATAAATCGCAGATTAACTTCTTTATCAAATTTAAATACAAGAGTAGAAGCAATGAAAAAGTTAAGTAATGAAAGCAAAAACACCCTTATTTTACAAGTTCAGGATCAAATAAATAGCTTAAATGCTTTAAAACTTAAAATACAAAATGATTCTGATATTCAATCTTTTAAAGATGATCGCTTAGCTATAACTGAAGAGTACCGTATTTATCTATTATTTATCCCAAAAATGCATATTTTAGCTGCTTCTGATAGGATTTTTGAAATAACAGCAGATATGGATAAGTTAGTTTCTAAGATGCAAACAAGAATTGATTCTGAAAAAAAGAAGGGTAAAGATATTACAACTATGCAATCAAATCTGGATAATATTAAAAGTAAAATAACAGACGCAAATACTCAGGCTAAGGCAGCCACGGATTTAGTTACATTATTGGTTCCGGATCAGGGTAATAAAAGTAAATTTGCTGCAAATAAACAAGCCTTACAGGATGCAAGAAAAAAGTTAGTGTTAGCAAAACAAGATCTAAGTTTGGTAAAACAAGGTTTTGAACAAATTAGACAAGATCTAAATCCTTCAAGCAGTTCTTCAGCAACCCCTTCTGCAATTAAAACTAAGTTACGGTAATAACTTATAGTTTGACTTCAGCCACAAGAAAGCCTATAATTATTCATTATAATGCTTGAAAGTTTCCCTCAACGGGTTATTAGACATATTAAAAACGGAGAATTTGATCCGAAGACCCTCTTAACCGGTTTATCTCAAGCTAAAAACTTGGTCACAAAATGTAAAGTCTATGAAGGTGGGTTGAGGTTTATGGTAAACCGTCCGAATTTTATGGGAATTGAGGATCTTGCTGTTGCCGAATATTCATATTCTGACGAGCTGGTTGATGAGTCTTTTCCTGCTAGTCTAAGAGTTTATGATTTTCCCTTAAGAAGCAGAGTAATACCTATTTTAACCAGTAAAGCAGGGGCTATGCATACTTCGGAGTCAATAGATGAAGTTGATGGGGCAATAGCTACATTTTCGGGACCAACTTTTATAAGAGGGGATTATATACCAAATAATGGATTCTATTTCCATGGGGCTACTGTTAAAAATGATTTCTGTGAGACCAGTCCTCCCGGCCAAAGAAGAGGAGCTTTTGGTTTTAAATTAGACGGTACTTTAGAGTTAATGACAGATAAAGAAAAATGGCAAGTGGTTCACGAAGAATTTAAAGGATATCAAGCACTAATAGGAACATCATTCTATTTTCTTAGTCGTGACCTAATAGGAGAGCATACTGAACCGACCAGTGCTTTATCCAGAAGAAACCAGTTATCTTATTTATTTCAATATCATACTAAGGCTCATACCAAACGAATAGGCTTTGCAATTTCTGATGAATTGATATCAAGGTATGATATGAAATTTGCACTTGATGATTATATTAGAAGATCAAAAGGTATCCAGTATAAAGCGGTTGAATTGGAGCGTAGCAGGTGCACCTGTATTGTTAAAAATAATGGTCAAACAGATGCGTATATCGGGCAAGGTTTCTTCCGAAGAGATCATTATGTTGTCGTTTTAGACTAAATTTAGAAGAAGAACATATTCTCCTTTTGGAGACTGTTTTTTAAAGTCTGCTAGCCATTTAGAAATTGTTTGGGATTTTACATTTTGATGAATTTTAGTTAATTCTTTTGCTAAAACTACCTCGAAATTATCTCCATAAATTGTTTCCATATCTTCCAGTGTTCTAATTAGTTTATGGGGAGCAACATAAGCTATAAAAGTAGAGGCTAGCTGCTCGTTAATCAAAGTAAGTTTTTTGAGTAGCCCTGTTCTTTTGCCCTGTTTTTCTGGCAGGTAACCTAAAAACATAAACTTATCAGGTGGTAATCCGGATAGAGTTAATGCAGTAATAGCTGCTGTTGGGCCTGGTAGGGAATCTACTACAATATCTTGTGCTATACATTCCTTAATTAATTTATATCCTGGATCAGAAATTAAGGGAGTCCCAGCATCTGATACCAGAACTAAATTTTCGCCATTTTGTAATCTGGAAATAATTAAAGGAAAAGTTCTTGCTTCATTATTATCATTTAAAACTACCATTGGTTTTTTAATTTCAAAATGATGAAGAAGTAAACCGGTGTGTCTTGAGTCTTCACAAATTACTGCATCACAGGCCTTTAGAGCTTCAAGTGCTCTTAAACTGATATCTTTTAAATTTCCTATAGGTGTTGATACAATGATTAACATGATTGAAAGTTTAGCATCCTGGATAATAAATGTCATCTCGACTTTGGGCTACCCTGGAATTATAGTAACTATGGCGATCGAATCTGCCTTAATTCCACTTCCTTCAGAAATAATTATGCCATTTTCTGGTTATCTTGCATCAGTTGGGAAATTTAGCTTATTAGGAGTTGCCTTAGCAGGCGCTGTGGGAAATCTTCTTGGCTCTTTAGTTGCTTATGCCATTGGTTATTATGGTCATGAAAAATTAGTTAGAAGATTTATTAGAAAATTCGGGAAATGGATTTTGATTTCAGAAGATGAGCTTGATGAAACTGAAAAATTATTACACAAATATAAGGATTTGGTAGTTTTAGGAAGCAGGGTAGTTCCAGGAATTAGAACAGTAATATCCTTACCTTGTGGTTTTGCCAAGCTTCCAATCTATAGATTTATCATAATGACTTTTATTGGTTCATTTATTTGGTCATATCTTCTGGCATGGATTGGATTTTTTATGGGAGAAAATTGGGATACTTTAGGGCCATACTTTCATAAAGTGGATGCTGTTATTGTTGTTTTGATATTAATTGCAGGTGGACTTTATATTCGTTATAAGCTTAAAAAGAATAAGAAGTAATGGCTTTCCTCTGAATCCTGCAGAACATGAAAAAGGAATTGACAAATAGCCTTATAAGGAATATTATTGGCTAATGTCAACAGAAAATTCAATTAAGTCCGAAGAATATAGTTTGATGCCAGACGGATTATTACCTCAAAAAACAACAAGAGCTTCAACGCTACTAATACCTACTGGTTTATCAATATTGATATCTGTAGGTATTTTAGGAATGAGCCAGATGGAAAATGTATCAGCGACGGGTCAACAGGATGTCGTTAATCTTACATCTGAGTCTACCATATGTGCTCAGGTTATAACCAAAGTTAGAAGCAGGATAAACGGTGAAATTTGGATGTCTCCGGATACTTGTTTTGAAAGAGATATTTGGGAATATATAACTCCAGGTGCTGAAGACGGTGAACTTTTTTATAATTATATACCCAGTGTAACGAAGCCAAGAGATACTTTTCGTGTAGGACCACAGCCTTATTCTTATCCCTAAGCGATTAGAATCTTCTTATAACACCAACACATTTACCCTGGATTTTAACATCTGTTGCATAAATTGGTTCCATAGCAGAATTAGCAGGTTCTAATCTAATTCTTGTAGCTTCTCTGTAATATTTCTTTAATGTAGCTAAACCATTTTCAAGTAGCGCAACTACGATTTCTCCATTATTGGCAGAGGTTTGTTCTTCAATGACAACATAATCACCATCTAAAATTCCTTCTTCTATCATGGAATCACCTTTAACCTGAAGTACAAAAGAGCGTTTTTTACCAGTGATCATATTGGTAGGAACATTAACTGTGGCATTAGGGTCTGTATAAACCATAATTGGTTGTCCTGCAGCAATATAACCCAAAATTGGCAATTCAATACCTTTAAGAGATTGTGAAACTTGCATATCTAAAACCTCGATGCCTCTAATTGCTCCTTCAAACTTTTTAATTAAGCCTTTATGTACCAGAGCTTGTAAATGTTCATGAACTGTTGCTAATGAAGATACTCCAAGGCAATTAGCGATTTCTGCTAAAGTAGGTGAGTAACCATACTTTTCAATATATTGTTTTAGAAAATCTAATATTTGTTTTTGGCGTTTATATAAGGTTATTGGCATATCTTTAGTTCGCTTTTTGTTTGTGTATTTACCATACCAAAGACAACCCGAACGTGTCAATATACCAATTTGGTGCTTGACACTTATAGTAAATTTTCCTTATAAATTAACTAGAGGTTATATAAATGTAACACTAAACTATAATATTTTACCCATGTTTTTGCCTAATATTTATAAAATTATAGCGTATTCTAGGACTTGAACCAGTTAACTACTGGTTTTTTTGTGCCTTAAAAAGGAAGGAGGTGAGAAAAATGAATAAAATATTAATGAGTTTGTTAATGATCATTATGGTTGCAACAGTTGCAACCGGAGCTACAAATGCTTATCTTTCTGATACAGAAACCAGCACAGGAAACACCTTTGCTGCTGGAAGTTTAGACTTAAATGTGGATGGAGGTAATACAAACGTAGTTAAATTTAATGTTTCTAATTTAAGACCAGGTAATCAACCGATAGGTACATGGAGATTAAATAACGTCGGTACATTAAACGGCTACTTAAATTTAAAGAACATTGCATTAACCAACGCAGGAGGTGCATTTACTGACCCAGAGGCTGAGGCTGGAGACCCAGAAAATGCTGGTAATTTAGGAACCTTGCTGGATGTTCAGCTTTTTGTTGATACAGATGGTAATGGTTGGGTGGGAACAGGAGAACCAGTTCTATATTCCGGCCCTTTTGGTGGTTTAGCTGATCACTATAACCAAAACTTACTTATCCCAGCAGGTGGCGCAAATTATGTTACCTTGCAAGTAAACTGGCATTCACATGCCGGAACGCTTGATAATAAAGGACAGGGGGACACTGCAACCCTGGATATGACCTTTGAATTAGATCAGAGCCCAATTTAAGCAGGAGGAGGTTTTGAAGGAAGGGTTAATTATTAACCCTTCCTTCGCCTTACTAAGTCACTTAATTAGTATATATAGTTTAAGTAAAAATAATGAAAAAAGCAGGTAAAATTTTATACGGAATAGTTTTAATAACTCTGATTTTAGTAGCTGGATTAACAGCGTTTTCTGCCTTAACTATTCGGGGTAGTTATAAGTTAATGATAGTTCAGTCAGGATCTATGGAGCCTTTTATTAAAACCGGTAGTATCGTGGTTATTAAGCCTGAAGATAATTATCAAATAGGGGATGTTATAACATTCAAAGATCCAGGAAAGCCAAAAATAACGGTTACTCATAGAATTAATGAAATACAAAATGAATCTGGCATGATTTCGTTTATTACCAAAGGGGATGCCAATAAATCTTCTGACGCTGCTAAAATCAGCAAGAATCAGATTTTAGGGAAAGAGATTTTATCTATTCCCTGGATAGGATATTTAATTAATTTTGCCAAAACAAGTCAGGGTCTAATTATTTTAGTGATTATTCCGTCTGTGGTTATTGTTTATTCAGAAATTTTAAATATAAAAAAAGAAGCGCAGAGACTTATTAAGGAGAGGAAGAGCAGAAAATTAACATTAAAGGAAAAAATAGAAGAACAGGTTGGAGAAGAGATTATTGCTGTGGAAGAAAAGATTAATAAGGTAGTGAAGAAGTAAGAAAAATGATTATTAAGAAAATTATAAAATTACTGTTTCTAATTTCAGTCTTTTTTCTGCTTAATATTTCATCAGATACAGATGCCTACTTGTTGGACAATGAACCCTCTGTAGCTAATATCTTTTCTGCTTCAACATTGGATTTATCTATAAGAGACACAACTGATAACAGCTTTCTGATTTCTCCTATTTTTAATTCAACGGGAATCGTTCCCGGATATTCTCAGTCTAAGGTTATTAGAATTAGAAAAGATGGGTTGGAAGACTTTAAATACCAGTTTTCAGCATTACAAATAACTGGTGACAATGATCTTTGTAATTCTCTTAATATATCTGTAAGCCTTGGAGGCATTGTCAGATATAATGGTAGTTTATTAGGTTTAAACTTAACCACTCCACAAAATATTAGTTCTTCTGGTCAGGATGATTGGGCTTTAGTTTTAAGCTTTAATAATAACAGCTCAGTTTTAAGGGGTAAAAGTTGTGATTTTAGCTTTGTTGTTAGGGGATGGCAGCTAGATAGCGAAGAAACTTCAGGGTTTCAGGATACACATACTTTAAATAATAGTATTTTAGTGGCTTCAGAAGAGAGTAATAGAAGTGTGATAATAAATGAGGTGATGTGGATGGGATCTACAGGATCTTCTGCTGATGAATGGATAGAGCTTCGAAATACCACTGATCACGATGTAGATATTAGTAAATGGATTCTGGAAAATTCAAAAGATAGCAGTAATAGAAAATTAATGATTTCAGCTAATAAAAGTATTCCTGCACATGGTTATTTTTTAATTGCCAATTATCCAAAAACAAGTGCAAACTCAACTCTTAATGTAGATGTGGATGAAGTGGCTAATTTAGAGCTTCTTAACTCTAATAATGGAAATATTATCTTAAAAAATGAAGATGGAGTTATTATTGATCAGGCAAAAGGCGATAGTTGGCCTGCAGGTCAAAACGGAACAAAAAAACAATCTATGGAAAGAAATGATACTCCTGGTGATGGATTAATAGCAGGTAGTTGGCATACATGTATTGATGCTGGTTGCAATGATTTAACTTATTGGGATACTGAAGGGAATAATTATGGAACTCCTAAATCAGCAAATTTATCCAATGAGGCTAATATTAATTTAATTATCTCAGAAGATTATAAAACTTTAGGTTTTAAAGTGTTTAATATTAGCGGATTTAGAAAATTAAAATATTTACTTACATATGAAACTGACACAATTTCTGATGGTGTGTCTGGAACAGTGGGTCTTGGTGGGGAAAGTGAATATGGGATTGATGGTATAAAACTAGGAACATGCTCTGCAGGCGGAACTTGTACTTATTATAGTGGAATTCATAATATGAAGATTGTAATTGAACTGGAAGATTATGCAGGAGTCACTTCTATTTTAGAAAAAGATCTGTAGTTAATTTTCTAGCTTTTTAAAGAGGCATTTAATTCGGGTATTTTTCGTGTTAAAATAGGCATATGTCAAAATTTAAGATTATTTCTGACTTTAAGCCTACTGGAGATCAGCCCCAAGCTATAGAAAAGCTGGTAAAAGGTATTAATGATAAAAAACAACATCAAGTTTTACTTGGTGTAACTGGTAGTGGAAAAACTTTCACTATGGCTCAAATTATTCAGAAGGTTGATAAGCCTACTCTAATTATTTCTCATAATAAAACTTTGGCAGGACAATTAGCTCAGGAGTTTAGGTCCTTATTTCCGGAAAATGCTGTTGAGTATTTTGTGTCTTATTATGATTATTATCAGCCTGAGGCTTACGTTCCCCAATCAGATACTTATATTGAAAAAGAAGCACAAATTAATGAAGAGATAGAGAAGTTGAGGCTTTCTACAACAGCTTCCTTAATGACTCGTAAGGATATTATTGTAGTAGCATCAGTTTCTGCCATCTATAACTTAGGTTCTCCGGTAGAATATGGCCAGGCAATTCTGGAAATTAAAAAGGGCATGAAAGCCAGTATGCATTCTATATTGAAAATCCTCACAACTATTTATTACGAAAGAAATGATATCGATTTTAAGAGAGGTACATTTCGTTTACGGGGAGATACTTTAGATATTTTTCCTGCTTATAAAGATGAAGCTTTAAGGGTTGAATTTTTGGGAGATGATATTCAAAAAATTTATACACTAAATCCTGTTTCAGGTGAAACTATACCAGCTTCAGATACTCAGGTAATTTATCCTTCAAAACACTACGTAACTCCTATGCAAAGGTTAATTCCGGCAGTCAAGCAAATTGAAGATGATTTAGAAGACAGATTAAAGCAGCTAAGAGATCAGGGTAAACTACTGGAAGCACAAAGATTAGAGCAAAGGACTTTTTATGATTTGGAAATGATTAAACAATATGGTTATTGTAATGGTATAGAAAATTATTCCAGATATTTTGATGGAAGAAATCCTGGTGATCCTCCATATACTTTGCTTGATTACTTTTCAGATGATTATTTAATTATTATTGATGAATCCCATATGTCTTTACCACAAATCAGGGGAATGTATAACGGTGACAGAGCCAGAAAAGAGACTTTGATTGATTTTGGATTTAGACTACCTTCTGCTTTGGATAATAGACCTCTTAAATTTGATGAATTTATGCGAAAAATTAATCAGGTGATTTATACTTCAGCAACACCAAATGAATATGAATTATCTCTTGTAGGGCCTGACGGAATAGCAGAACAATTAGTGCGTCCAACTGGTATTTTAGACCCGGAAATAAGTGTGCGCCCAAGTAGAAATCAGGTTGCAGATTTATTAAAGGAAATAGAGATAAGGGTAAAAAAAGGTGAACGAACTATTGTTACTACCATGACTAAGCGGATGGCAGAGGATTTATCAGAATATTTGCATGAAAAAGGAATAAAGGTCACATATTTGCACTCTGATATTAAAACTATGGAGCGGGGAGATATATTGCAATCGTTAAGGCTAGGGGAGTTTGATGTGATTGTTGGTATAAACTTACTTCGTGAAGGATTGGATTTGCCTGAAGTTTCACTTGTGGCAATATTGGATGCAGACAAAGAAGGATTCTTAAGATCCAGATCTGCATTAATTCAGAGTATGGGAAGAGCTGCAAGGCACATTCAAGGCAAGGTTATTATGTATGCTGATCATATTACTGGCTCAATGGAAGCTGCGATAGAAGAAGTAAAAAGACGTCGTGAATATCAAACAGAATTTAATAAAAAACATAATATAACTCCAAAACCAATTGTAAAAGCACTTCGGGATAGACTAATAGATAAAGTAGAAGAGCTAGAAGAAGAATTAGGAAATAAGGATTTTTCAATAACAGATATTCCACCTAGTGAAAGGGCAAGAATGGCAAAGAATTTAGAAGAACAAATGAAGCAGGCAGCAGAAATGCAGGATTTTGAGTCAGCAGCAAGATTACGAGACCAGATTAAAGAATTAAGTATTTAACTCTATATTAAGTTTATCCTTGGTGTAAATTCTTTCGGTCTATCGCATAAGTGATTGGATTTAATAAGTTGATTTGGTGTTGTGCAGGTTCTTATTCCTTTTTCTGCGACTGCGCTTGAAGCTTGAGCAATCATCTTTTTGCTAAAAGAAGCCCTTTCATGGCTATTTGAATTGTCTGAATTTTCTTTCCAAAGAGCGCAATCTTCACAACTGGGGGGAATATGAGCTTCAATCATATAACTATTTTAGACCCTTAAAAAATTTATATCAACCCTTTTGAAGCTAGGCAAAATGTTTTTTATATACCTTTGAACCTAATTGTGGTATTATAGGCTCTTGAAAAAAAATTTAGTTTGGTAAATAATAGAAGGGTACTGTATCTGTTATTGGCCTGCCCCCTACTAAACTTGTATACGATATGCAATATAGAGAGGCAGTATTATTTGTTAAGAATAAGTTTAGAGGTGTTTATTCCAGAAAGGTTAGCTTCGAAACCCTAAAATCCAGATTTTTCACACAAAAGACTTTTTCTATTCTTCCAAAGAATGATGATTGCATGATTGGTGCGGGTTATATTCATAAGGGCAAAAAACTAATTACTCACACAACCCTTCATTTCAACAATTCGGCCCTCAGAACTTTTGTACCATGGCAAATTTTAGCCATGATTGTTATTGCTATTACCTTAGTTGCAGGGTTAATTATTCACCCCTTAACTGTTGCAGCTATTATTTTGGGATTACTTAGTATTGTGTACTTTAGTGATACTCTTTTTAACATATATGTAATATTAAGAAGTTTATATTTTCCTCCTGAAGTTAGTTTGAGCCGAAGAAAGATCAACAATATTGATGATGAAAAGCTGCCAATTTATACAATTCTTTGTCCTCTTTATCGTGAAGTAAAGATCTTACCTTCCTTTTTAAAAAGCATGGAAAATCTTGATTGGCCAAAAGACAGGCTGGAAGTAATTTTGTTATTAGAAGAAAACGATATGGAAACCCAACAAGCTGCTTTGGCGCTACAACCCCCTTTTTATGTCCGAACTTTAATTGTTCCGCATTCTGAACCTAAAACGAAGCCTAAAGCTTGTAATTATGGCTTAGGGTATGCAAATGGAGAATATTTAGTTATTTATGACGCAGAAGATAAACCAGATCCTGACCAATTAAAGAAAGCCTACTTGGGATTTTTACGTTCACCCAAAGATATTGTTTGTTTACAGGCAAAGCTAAATTATTACAATCCAAATCAAAATCTTTTAACCAGGTTATTTACAGCTGAATATTCACTGTGGTTTGATATTATGCTTACAGGATTACAAACTATAAATACTGCCCTTCCTTTGGGTGGAACCAGTAATCACTTTAAAACTAAGGTATTAAGAGAGTTACAAGGTTGGGATCCTTTTAATGTTACTGAGGATTGTGATTTAGGAATTAGGCTTTTTAAAAATGGTTATAAGACTGCAGTTATTGATTCCACAACACTTGAAGAAGCAAATAGTAATTTTAAAAACTGGTTAAGACAAAGATCCAGATGGATAAAAGGCTACTTTCAAACCTTTTTTATTCACAACAGGCATCCTGTAGAATTTTTTAGAAAACAGGGAATTCATGCATTAGTTTTTCAATTGATAATTGGTGCCAGGATGTCATTCATGCTAATTAATCCATTCTTATGGTTGATGACTATCTCTTATTTTCTTTTATATTCAATAGTTGGACCGACAATTGAATCTTTCTATCCAAGTTATATTTTTTATATGGCTGTGTTCTCTTTAGTGTTTGGTAATTTTATTTATCTTTATAACTATATGTTGGGTTGTGCTAAAAGAGGACAATGGAGCTTAGTAAAGTTTGTTTTTCTTATTCCATTTTATTGGTTAATGGCCTCAGCTGCTGCCTTAATTGCTTTTTATCAACTTTTAACTAAACCTCATTACTGGGAAAAAACAATTCATGGTCTTCATCTAAAAACAGAAGAAATAACAGAAGAAATAACAGAAGAAATAACAGAAATTACCCAGGAAGCAATTCCTGATTACACACTTTCCGGGTTTCCCAAAAGAATTAGGTTAAGATTACAGCAATTGATTGGGGAACAACAGATTTTTGTAAGTGGAATTATATTAGTTAGTTCTAGCTTATTATCAAATTTCCTATACTTTGCCCTTAATACATATTTGGGCAGGAGTTTGAGTTTTGAAGAATATGGAGAGTTAAGTCTTTTTACAAGTTTTCTTTTTATTGCCTCAATTCCATTAGGGGCTTTGTCTACTACTGTTTCCCATAAAGTAGCTTATCTATTTGGAAAATATACAAAAGAAAAAGCTAAAAGTTATTTAAATCAAACAGTTCCATTTGCATTAATATCAGCTATTTTTCTATCTCTGCTTTGGCTGATTTCAATTCCGGTTTTAATAAGTTTTTTTCACTATGAATCTATATTACCATTTATATTATTTACTCCTGTGTGGGCAATAGGATTACTTAATGCAAATTTTGGCGGATACTTACAAGGTATTTTATCTTTTAGCAAATTAGGGATTATTTCTATAACAGAGGTATTGGTTAAATTAGCAGTTGTAGTTTTAATGGTTAATTTTGGTTTTCATAGTTATGTAGTGATTGTATTTCCAATTTCAATGTTAGTTTCACTACTTTTAACATGGAAAACAGTTTCTAAAATTAAGCGTGAGCCAACACAAGCTTCAGAGCTACGTTTTGATAAAACTTTTTTCACTGTTTCTACTTTATCAGGATTATCAACAATTTCATTTTTGGGTGTAGATATCATTCTTGCTAAACATTTTTTAAGTCCTTTTGAAGCAGGTCAGTATGGAGTTTTAAGTTTGGTTGGTAAAATGACATTCTTCGGAGGATCTTTGCTTCTTCCTTTTGTAATTCCAATTGTTGCGAAAAATGATGGCGCAGGAAAGAATAGTAAAACTGCCTTTTTATTTTTACTCGGCTTAACAGGATTTATTATTAGTTCTGCTTATATTGTATTAGGTATTTTTGGTAATATTTTTGTTCCATTTTTATTTGGTTCAAAGTCTTTAAGTATATTGTCTTATCTAAATGTTTATTTATTGGGAATTGGTTTATACGCTATTACCAGGCCAATTACTCAATATTTTCAGGCAAAAAAGAATTATTTATTTACAATTCCTGGTATTTTGCTTTGTGTTGTAGAGGTGATTTTATTATCCCTCTTTCATAATAGTTTAAACCAGTTTGTTCAGATGATATTTTATGCAAGTATATTTCATGTAATTTTAATTCTTTTTGTTTATATATTTAAGAGTCAACTAGCGGTACTTATTTCAAATTTAAAGGATCTTCAGGGTTTAGCAGCTTTAAGGATTTCAAAAAAAGAGCTAAGGGAACAATCAGTACAAGGGCTAAGAATATTAATATTTAATTGGAGAGATACAAAACATATATGGTCTGGAGGAGCAGAGAGTTATGTACATGAAGTAGCCAAAGAATGGGTAAATAACGGTAATAAGGTTACATTATTTTGTGGAAATGACGGGCATTGCGCTAGATACGAAATAGTTGACGGTGTAGAGGTAATACGCCGCGGAGGTTTTTATACAGTTTACATTTGGGCGTTCCTATATTATGTAAGATTTTTTAGAGGATTGTATGATGTAATTATTGATTCTGAAAATGGTTTACCATTCTTTACTCCTCTTTATTGTTTTAAACCTAAGTTTTTACTAATTCATCATATCCATCAGGAGGTATTTCATGAGCATTTAAAGTTTCCTCTATCAATTATTGCAATGTTCTTAGAAGGCAAGTTAATGCCTTTCATATATAAGAATCAAAGAATCATCACTGTATCGGAATCATCTAAAAGAGCAATTTTAAGAATAAAGCTAGGATCAGAAGAAAATATTGAGGTAATGAATCCTGGGGTTGAATTAGATTTATTTAAAAAGATGAGGAAAACAGACTATCCATCTTTTGTATATTTAGGAAGATTAAAACCTTATAAAAATATTGATATTGCAATTAAGGCTTTTAAGGAAGTTGTCAAAGAATATCCAGAAGCGAGATTTAATATTGCAGGATTTGGCGAAAGTCTATATCCGTTAAAAAAATTAACAAAAGAATTAAAATTAGATAAAAAGATAAATTTTTTAGGAAAGGTAACAGATGTAGAAAAAGCAGAACTTTTAGCAACCAGTTGGGTGATGATACAGCCTTCCATGATAGAAGGATGGGGAATTACAGTAATAGAAGCAAACGCTGCCGGTACACCTGTTATAGCATCTAAAGTTTCAGGTTTGACAGATTCGGTATTAGATGGAAAAACAGGATTTTTGGTTAATCCTAAGGTTATAAAAGATTTTACAGAAACAATGATTCAATTAATTAAGCATAAAACATTGAGAGATTCGTTAAGTTCTGAGGCGTATAAATGGTCCAGAAACTTTTCCTGGAAAAACAATGCTTCAAAATTATATTTATTAATTGAGGATATTCTGGAAACAAATATTATTCCTTCGCTTGAACCTTATACCACAGTAGCACAGGATGTTAGCTTTTCTAAAAAATGAAAAATATATTATCAATTACCATTGGAATACCTGCCTACAATGAGGAAGAAAATATTGGACATCTTCTTAGCTCATTAATATTACAAGAGAGAAAAGGATTTAAGATAAATGAAATTATTGTTATTTCTGATGGAAGTACTGATAAGACCTCTGAGCAGGTAATGAGCATTAATAATAAATTAATTAGATTAATTGAGGGTAAGAATAGGAAAGGACAAAATATCCGTCAAAACGAGATTATAAAATCTATGTCCAAACGGTCTGATTGTTTACTATTAATTGAGGCAGACATTTTACCGAAAGATAGTAAATATATTTCAAGATTGGTTGAAATGGTTCCTTATGATAAGAGATTTAGTTTAATTACTGGTAGTTTTGTACCAATACCAACAGGTAATTTATTTGCAAAAATTATCATCTTTGGTTTTGAACTACGAAGTGAGTTTTTTAAAGCTAATAGGAATGGGTTAAGTTTATATTTATGTAATGGTCCTAAATTACTTTCGAAAGATTTTTTAAAAACATTCTTGTGGAGCGAGAATTTTCATGAGGATTCATATTGCTACAGAGAGGCGCTAAAGTCTGATTTAGAAATTTATAGAAACCCGAGTGCAATTGCTTATTATCGTTCTGCAGAAAACTTTAATGATTATTTAATTCAAAGTGGTAAATTTCAAAAAGCCAAGGATAAAGAAGACTCTTATTCTGATATTTATAAACTTAACGTGAGTTACGTAGAGATTTTAAAAATTATCCAAAAATTCTTTTTCAGAAATCCTTTTATGTTTACATCATATATTTCGCTGGTATTAATTTCAAGAATATATAGCCAATTTTTACCAAGATATACTGTGTTCTGGAAAATTTATAAGTCTACTAAAAAAGGATTCTGAAAAAATATGAAAAATAATCTTCCAACTGTCTCGATTTGTATCCCAGCTTATAACGAAGAGGAGAACATTAAATCACTTTTAGTTTCACTGCTTAGTCAGAAACATAAAAAATTTGTCTTAGAAGATATAATTGTTCGTTTAGATGCTAGCACAGATAAAACATATGAAATAGTAAATTCACTGAGTAAAAAACATGAAACTATAAAGTTAATAAAAGGGTCTGTAAGAAAAGGTAAATATTTTAGAGTTAATGAGGCTTTTAGAAACTGTAAAACTGATGTATTGGTAATTCTAGATGCAGACATAGCCTTAGTCGGGAAGGACTTTTTAGAAAAATTAATAGATGTTATATCTTCAAATAAGAAAGCTGTACTTGTTTCGGCTCATCAAATTTCACTACAACCGTCTGATTTTATCGGAAAGATTATTCATACACATTTTGAGATGTGGAGTTACATAAGGTTAAATTTTCCTAATCAAAATAGTGCACTCAATTATTTAGGCTCTGCCACAGCATATCGAGGTTCTTTTGTCTGTTCAATTAATATGCCATCATCATTATCTGATCCTCATCTATATATTTTTATGAAAGCCAGAGAGGTGAATGGCTTTATATATTGCAAGACAGCTGAAATATTGGTCTGGCCTATCTCAACGATTTCTGATTTAAAAAAATTCCTGCAACGTTCCATTGGTAAAAAAGATAATGAATTAATAAAATTATTCGGAAAAGATATTGAGAGTATTTACTATATTCCAACAGGATACAAAATTAAAGGAATTGTTAAATCATTGATCAGACAACCATTTTATACCCCTTTGGCAATAGTATTGTCCCTCTATATATCTATATTTGTACTTAAAAATATCAAAAAGAAGAATTCTGCTGTTTGGGATATTGTGAAGTCAACAAAAAAGCCTTTTTCACAATGACTAAATTAATTAAACCAAAGATAATTATTTCATCTTATGATGATCTTAAAAATCCTTTTTATGGTGGTGGCGGTGCTGTCGCAATTCATGAGGTTTTTAAGAGATTAACAAATAATTATCAAGTGGTAGTTCTAACAGGAACGTATCCAGGTTCAAAAAACATCGTTGTTGATAAAATATTGTATCAAAGAATTGGAAGCTCATTGTTAGGGCCACGAATAGGTCAATTAATATTTCAATTACTTTTACCATATTATGCGGTAGTAAAAGAATACAATCTTTGGATAGAAAGCTTTACTCCGCCCTTTTCTACTGCCTGTTTACAATTATTTACAAAAAAGCCAGTAGTTGGACTTGTTCATATGCTTTGTGCAAGTGATATGCAAAGAAAATATAAAATTCCTTTTGGGGTTTTAGAGGCGTTAGAAAATATAGGACTTAAAACATATAGACACTTTATTGTGTTGACCGAAAGTACAAAATTAAAAATCGTTCATATTAATCGAAGAGCTTCATTTTTACGTGTATCTAATGGAATCTCATTACCTAAGAACTATTTAATCCAAAACAAAAAAATAGGAGAATATATATTATTCTTGGGAAGAATTGAGGTAAATCAAAAAGGTCTTGATCTGCTTTTAAAATCATACAAATCTTTTCTAAAAGAAGATAACATGCAGCTTATTATTGCTGGTTTTGGTGTCAAATCTGAAGAAAAAAAACTAGTTAACTTAATTTCAGATTTAGGATTAAATAAAAAAGTTAAGTTTATTGGTCGAGTCACAGGAACTACGAAAGATAGATTGCTTAAGTATGCTTCATTTATAGTAATTTCTTCTAGATTTGAAACATTTTCACTGGTGGCTTTGGAGGCATTATCTTTTTCTTTGCCATTAATTACTTTCGATATTGATGGATTGAAGTGGATTCCTAAAAATAGTGTAATTAAAGTGAAGCCTTTTGACGTGAATTTATTGACAAAGGAGATGCTTCGGCTAGCAACAGATAACCATTTAAGAACTAGCCTGGGTTCCTGTGGCCAGTTATATGTAAAGAATCTATCCTGGGATAATCTAGCCAAACAATACGATCAATATATTACTAAAGTTAGTATAGGAAGTAATTATGAATGATTTAATATCACACGCTAATAAAAAACCATGCTACTTCATTTCTCCTCATCTGGATGATGTAGTCTTGTCATGTAGTGGTTTAATAATGAAGTTAACTGATAAGACTAACATAACAGTTGTAAATATTTTTACTCAGGCTCATTCTGGTCCCTATACCTTATCAGCAAAAAAGTATTTGAAGAGTTCTGGACACAAAAATGATGCTAATAATTTGTATTTGAGCAGACTTCAAGAAGATGAGTCTGCACTAAATTCACTGAACGTTAAAAAAATTAACCTAGATTTTACTGATGCCTTATTTAGAAAAAAAATAAAGCAAAGTATATGGGGCAAAATTACTCCGGAATTAGAACATATTTATCCCACATATCGTTGGAATATATTGGGTAATATATCTAAATCAGATCCTACATTGCAGGAAATTAAAGATCATCTAAAAAAAATAATACCTAAAGACTCTTTAATATTTGTTCCTCTTAATATAGCTGGACATGTTGATCATTTAATAGTTCGTGAAGCATGTGAGAGTCTGTTCGACAATATAGTATATTACTCGGAATTTCCCTACAGTTACCGAAATAAGAAATGTATTGAGAAAGAAAATTATCGGAAATGTGAAGTATTAATAAATTATAATCAAAAGAATAAACTTGTTTCGTGTTATAAATCACAAGTCTCAGGTCTTTTTTCATCAGGCATTATGCCAAAACATAATGAGTTATATTTTGAAAACCTTGTTCAATTGAATCAGCAAATTTCTATAAATATTTACTCTAAACTTTCTTCTGAAATAGAATTTGAGTGGAGAGAGATGTGGAAGAAATCACCCTATGCAAATTATGTAAATGCTCCAGAGTGGTTATTGTCTCTTATAGAGAACTTTGATATCAAAGATTATAAAATAATTACAGTACGGAAAAAAGGTAAGTTAACTGCGCTAGCTGTTGTAGTGAAAACACAAAAAATTGGTTTAAAGGTATATACAATGCTTCCTGAAGATTTTTCACTGGGTATTCCGTTTTTAGTTAATCCAGATGATAAAGTCTCGTTTAAAATGTTATCAGAACAATTATTAGAAGTTGGTAACATTTTTTTTGAAAACATTCCTGAGCAGTTCATTCAAGATTTGAATAGTAATTTGCGAAAGCAAAATATTATTGAACAAGCATTTAACTTCCTTCTACCGCTTATTAAAGATAAAAGCAACCAAGTTGTAATTCCTAATAGGAAAAAGCTTATGCATAAAATTCAGAATATTGAGAAAGAATTTACCTTAAAATCATTTACCGGAGATAAACCAAATATTTTGAATGTTGTTTTAAAAATTGATAATGAGAGTCAAAAGAAAACAAGGGGATATAATACATTTTCTAATAAAAAAATTATAAAATTTTATCAGTCTTTAGCGAAACATTTCAACAATAATTTTTTAATTAATATTTTATATTATAAAAATAGAGCTATTGCATATGAAATAGGTTTTATTATTGGTACTACTTATTTTGGTAACCAACTAGCTTTTAGTGATAAATATAAGCAATACGAGCCTGGAAAAGTTTTATTATTTAAACTAATTGAAAATTTAGTATCAATGGGTGTTGAAATATTAGATTTTGGTTCAGGAGATAGTTCTGTAAAAAGATCTCTAACAAAAGATTTTATAATTTTATATCAAATTATAATTACTAAGAATATTATTATCGAGAAATACTTTATTGTAATTTATTCTCTTAAAAATTATTTTTATAATTTATTATTTCAAAGTAATTTACTTTATTCAACATATCGCACTTTTGCAAGAATATTTACATATGAACACTAATAAATATAGAACAGATATTATCACAGAGATAGATGATGACCTAATAAAGCAGTGGAACAACCTATGGGAAGAAGCGGAGAATTCGACTGTTTTTAATTCTTATCAGTGGTTTGAGGCGTGCCTAAATACATATAATATAGGAAGTTATGAATTATATGTTTGCTATTATGATAAGAGATTGGTAATGGTATTACCTTTATGTTCATTACGATATGCAGGTATAAAAGTATTGGGTACTATTTGTAATAATTTTCTTGTTGATACTCCTTTTTTGGCAGAAAAATATGATACTAAATTGATAAAATATTTCTTCGGTGAAATAATGAAAAACAATAATCTATTTATTCAAAAAATTGATGATAAGGCATCTTGTCTTATACACAAGCTTTTTCCAGATACATTTTTCTCTTTAATTTCAGTAAATCCTTGTGTGCATATTTCCGGGGATCCTGTAAGCTTAATGTCTAAATCAGCTCTTAGTAAAATTAGATCTGTAATAAAGAAAAATGACTTTCTTTTTAAGCTTAAAGTTTATGATATTAAAAGTGATTTAAATCAGTGCCTTAAAATGATGTTTGAAATTGAGCAAAAGAGTTCAAAAAAAATTCACTCAAAAGATATTTTTTCAGAAGAGATAAATAGAGTCTTTTTTAGTAAATTATCTGAATCTTGTCGTGGGTTTATCAGAACATATGTTCTTTATTATAATAACCAGCCAATTGCATATCAGTTTGGATTTTTGTATAGAAAAACTTATGCTGCTTATCAAATTGCATATCTTAACGAGTATAGAAAGATATTTCCAGGTAAAATTGTTCTTTTTAAATTAATTGATAGCTTAACTCACGAGCCAATAGATATGCTTGATTTTGGAGGTGGAATAAGTTCTTTTAAGCAAGAGTTTACTCCGAATTATCGCTTACTTTATAATATGTTTTATTCAAAAAACATGCTCATCATGTTGTGGTGGAAGTTTGTAAATTTTGCCAGAAGGGTTAATCAAATACTCTTTCCTATTAAACATACTCGTGATCATGACTTTTTATTTAAAACGCTTTCTTAAACTATTATGAAAAAAATATATTTCTTTTACTCATTTATATTATTAATCGCTCTAATTCTTTCTTTAAGAGGTCTTCAGGGAAATCCAAATGCTTATGACTTAAATCAATCTTCCTGGAAAGAAAACGGTCCATTTGAATTATCTCCTGAAAGAGGGAGGTTCACTTTGCTTTATTCAGTAATAGAGGATCATTCTTTCTATTTTTCAGACCAATTGGGACAATTTGCCAGGCCTGACGTTGCAGTCTCAAAAGGCAGATATGTTTCTTTGTTTGCGCCGTTATTATCTTTTATTACAATACCTGGATATATTATTGGAAAATATTTTGGAATAGCCCAAGTTGGTGCATTTGCAATAATTTCCCTCTTTGCTTTTTTCAACTTTTTATTAATAAGATCAATTTCCATCAGGGTAGGTGCTAATCGGATAGCTGCGCTACTCGGTGCAACTGTTTTTCTTTTTGCTACACCTGCTTTTGCTTATGCGGTTAATTTATATCAGCATCATATTTCTACATTTCTAATATTAATGAGTATTTACCTGTTGTTGCATTCTAGAAGTGTGTGGTCATTGTTTTTAGTATTTTTTCTTTGTGCTTTAGCAATTCCTTTGGATTACCCAAACTTATTTTTTCTTTTTCCAATTGGTGTTTATGCTTTAGGCAGAACAATTACAACCAGGTATCAAGGGAATAATTTTAAAATTAGATTTAATTTTGTTAAATTTATAACTATTTCTGCAATGACTTTACCAATATTATTTTTTCTTTGGTTTAATCAGGTTTCATACGGTAATGCTTTTCAACTTTCAGGAACACTGCCTTCTGCAAAAAGAGCACCTCTTTCTAAGAATGTTACCTCAAACACTAGTTTAGAGTCTCAATTTGCGGTGCCAACTCCACCTGTTAATGCTGCAAACAATAAAAGTGCACTTGGGTTTTTTAAAACAAGACAAATGCTGAACGGTTTTTATATCCAATTCATTAGCCCTGATAGAGGTATATTGTATTTTTCCCCTGTGATTCTTTTAGGTGTATTGGGTGCTTTTTTAGCATATAAAAGAAAAGTAAAAATGGTACCTCTTTTTGTTGCTATTATTGGGGCTAATATTTTGCTTTATTCCATGTGGGGTGATCCCTGGGGCGGTTGGGCTTTTGGTTCCAGATACTTAATTCCATCCTATGCTATATTATCAATTTTTATTGCGTTGCTTCTTTCTTACTGGCAAAGAAAAATTTGGTTACTTTTGATCTTTATAATTCTCTTTGGATTTTCTGTAGGTGTGAATACTCTTGGAGCAATTACTTCCAGTGCTAATCCACCAAAGGCAGAAGTTTTAGAATTAGAAAAAGTTTCAGGTTTGGTTCAAAAATATACGTTCGAAAGAAATTGGGATTTCTTACGAAGCAACAACTCGAAGTCCTTTGTTTTTCAAGTTGCAGCCCGAAAGTATATGTCAGCTGTCCAATATTATGAAATTTTAGCTGGATTAATTATTCTTTCTGGTTTATCTCTTACAACTATTCTCTTGATTTCTGGAAGAGTAAAAAGGAAGAACAATAAATGAATAATTTAAGATTTTCAATAAATTTAAAAAATCTACAAAAGGTTGTATCTTTTTTACAAAACAGAGAGATATATATTTACCTGATTGTTTTATCTGTCGTATCTATTGTTACTTTTATTATTTATTATACAAATGGTCTAGGGCTCTCCTATAATGATGCAAGATCTCACTTAGATATTGGTAGAAGAGTGGTGGAAGGTTTAAAACCTGGTTTAGCCCAACTTGGTTCTGTCTGGTTGCCTTTGCCCCATATATTAATGATTCCAACTGTGTGGAATGATTTTATGTGGCATACAGGTCTATCCGGAGCTTTGGTATCAATGATTTCATTCGTTATAACCGGACTTTTAATTTATAAATTTCTAAAAGAACTTGGTGTTGGAGCAATAGGTAGATTAATTGGTGTATTAATTTTTGTGGCTAACCTTAATATTTTGTATTTACAATCAACAGCCATGACAGAGATGCTTCTTTTGGTAACGATGACAGCAACAGTTTATGAACTTTTATTATGGTTTAAAAAAGAAAATATTTTAAACTTACTTAAATCAGCTTTTTTTGCAATGCTTTCTACCATGGTGCGCTATGATGGTTGGTTTTTAGTAATGTTTTGTATAGCTTTAATTTCAATTGAAGTTTACAGAAAAAAAGGATATAAGATTACTGAAGGAGTTGTAATTTTATTTGCTACTTTGGCGGGATTTGGCATTTTTCTTTGGTTTTTATGGAACCAATTAATTTTTAAAGATGCTTTATATTTTATGTTTGGGCCTTTCTCTGCTCATACACAACAGGAACAGTTAGAAATTGCTGGAAATTTGGCTACAAAAGGTAACTTATTATTTTCAATTAAAGTTTATCTTTTTGCTATTGCCTATAATTCTAATACCTTTATTGCTCTTTTAGGTTTAATTGGTGCATTAATCTTATGGATGGATAAGAGAATTAAGGTTTCTTTAAAAATTGCTACAACTGCATTGATGGCTCCTTTATTTTTTAATATTCTTTCTCTTTATCTTGGTCAGTCAGTTTTATTTATTCAGGGTTTATCAGGTAACACCTGGTTTAATGTAAGATATGGAATTACTTTAATGCCATCAATAGCTATATTCATAGGTTTCCTAGTAGATCGTTTAAAAACTTTAAGAATTGTTACAATTGGACTTCTTCTTTTTGTAATATTCTTCTCATTTACCAGTTTAGATGCAACTACTATTGATGACGCAAAAGTAGGTTCTTCTCAAAAAAATGTATCTGAAGTATCTGGCTGGTTAAACAAAAATGCTAAAGATAAACCAGGATTTGTTCTTATCTCAGCTGCTTCACATGATGCTATAATCTTCTCATCTGGCTTACCAATGAGTAAATTTATTCATGAAGGTACTGGTGCATATTGGGAAGAAGCAACAACTAATCCCGGTCACTGGGCAAGGTGGATTATAATGAGAACCTATGATAATCAGGATATGACTTATAGAGCAGTTAGTAAAACTCCGGATTTGATAAAATATAACATGGTTGGTAAATATCCTTTTGCTGATATTTATGAATTAAAAGATGACTATTTGCCCTCCTTAATTACCACACCAATCCTGGGAAAACAAAAATAAACTAATGAAGCATATTAATCTGATTTTAATTTTCCTGGTAGTTTTGGGTGTAGCACTAATAATATCAATGTATCCTAAATCCTCAATCACCAAGATTTCAAAATCAGAAAAACCTGTGTGGACTATTCGTTCCATTGATACGGTAAAGTATTCCCGTGATTTAGCCAGAGAAAAAAACAGCAGTAATACTTTTGATTTAACTATTGAAGAACAGGTGAAAAATATTAAGCAAACAGGTGCAACTCATATAGCAATTGGAACACCTTATGACTTTGAATTTTTACCATTTTTAAAAAGATGGGTAAATATGGCAAGAAAATATCAAATGAAAGTATGGTTTAGAGGTAATTTTTCCGGGTGGGAAGAGTGGTTTGGTTATCAAAGTATAGACAGAAAAACTCATTTGCAAAATACAGAAAAGTTTATTTTGGAAAATCCAGATTTATTTGAGAACGGTGATATTTTTACTTCTTGTCCTGAATGCGAAAATGGAGGGACAGGAGATCCCAGAAAAACAGGGGACGTTGTTGAATTTAGGTCATTCTTAATAGATGAATATGAAATTAGTAATTCTGCTTTCAAAAAAATAAGCAAACAAGTTAAAGCGGGATATTTTTCTATGAATTATGATGTGGCTAAGTTAGTAATGGATCCTGTTACTACTAATTCAGTAGGTGGAATTGTAGTGATAGATCATTATGTAGCTACTCCGGAACAACTATCAGCTGATGCAGAAAAAATAGCATTAAGTAGTGGAGGAAAAGTAGTTTTAGGTGAATTTGGGGCACCAATTCCTGATCTAAATGGTGATATGACAGAGGATGAGCAGGCTGTTTGGATAGATAAAGCTATGAAGAAATTAAGTGAAACTCCTGAAGTAATAGGAGTTAATTATTGGGTTAATGTTGGAGGTTCTGCACAGATTTGGGATAGTGAAGGAAACCCTAAAAAAGCTGTAGAAGTAATTAAAAAGTATTATAACTTAACAAGATAACTCCTAACCAATTCTATCTTGCAAATATATCAAACTAGTGCTACTATTCACCCCATAATAATTTATTATCTGCCCAGAGATAATATAATGAAAGCATTCCTTGTAATACTACTAACAATATTTAATATAATTTTCAATGTTCACTATGTTTTGGCTGTAGAAGCTCCTAATTTTCCTTCCTGTAACAAACCATCCGGAGTAATAAAAGTTCAATATAATGAAGGTACTCATGGAATTGCGGGAGATGGTTCAACATACACAGGTAAAGACACTGTTTATGAGTTAGATAGTGATAATTTGCAGCAATGTTTTTGTTCAACAAGTGGGCAGGGAATTCAAACAAATTGGTGGAGGATTTCTTCTCTGGATGAAAATCAACAAAAAATACTTAGAAATTTAGGGTGGAAATATATACCAAATGGGGCTTTATGGGGATTAAAAGACGGTGCATATATGGCACAAAATTCAAACTATACCTGTACCCCAGGTAATTCAGGCGATAATGGTACAGGTGGAGGAGAAATTACCCGTGAAGCTGCTTCAGCAGGTCAGGTTTTGGGTTTGGCTTATACAGGAAATAGTATATTTTTATTAATCAGTTTTCTGACTGCTGTAATATTTTTATCATTAGGCATTATTTTTCATAAAAAAGCTGGACACTAGTCAGTATGAATAAGTGGTGTAAGATCTCTTTTTTCCTGGGATTAATTTTCTTATTTTTAACTGTATTTTTTATTCTCCAAAGATATATTCCTTTAACCTTAGCTAAAGATCTATATAATCAACAAAATAATAATGTTTCTTCAAACCCTTTACCTCTTGAAATTATAATTCCAAGTATAAATTTAGATTTGCCAGTAATTCCAGCAAAACTTGTGAAAGGGAAATGGGAATTATCATCTTTTGGAGTATCTTATTTAATAGATTCAGATTCATCTGATATTTTGAGAAGTAATATTTTTTATGGACACAATTGGCCAAATTTACTGGGGAATATTACTAAGCTTCAATTGGGTGAGAAGATTATAGTGAAGTTTTCAGATGGTTTTATTAAAGAATATAAAATTAGTGCTTTTGAAACTGTTAATCCTGAGGAGGTTAGTATACTCTTTAATTCTTCAGATAGTAATGAAATTACACTTTATACATGTACAGGATTTTTGGATGGTAAAAGATTTATTGTTAGGGCAATGGTGTTATACTAAAAATACCCACCCTAATGAAACTTATAGTTGCCGTTTTACTAGTAGTTATCATAGCTGCCATTTTATTCTTTTTTTATCCGGTCTTGGTTTCTGAATATAACTTAATAAAATCAGATAATAATGATTTTAAGTCTCAGATTGAGGCAATGGATAAAAGGGTTCGTAATCTTACTCCAGTTGATGATCAGTTTGGAATTGTTATAAATAAGATAGCAGCAAATGGTAAGATATTAGATTCCTCTGATTTTAAAACAAGATCCATGGAATTTACCCTGGTTAATGGCTTACTTCATCCCTCTGATTCAGCATATCCAGGTCAGGTTGGTAATATGGTAATTATTTCCCAGGTTTCTGGAGATTGGTATAAATACACTAGATCTAATCCACAATTTTATTTAGATTATAAACTTAAACCTAAAGATATAATTCAGATTTTTTATAAAGGAGAGAAGTTTGATTATGAAGTTTTAGACAGTTATACAGTTACTGAAAAACAAATTAAAGCTTACACGGGTAAATCAGATCGTAAGCTACTAACTATTGTTTCAGGCTGGCCACCAGGGACAGTAATATTTAATTTAGTTATTCAGGCTAAACTAGTTGAATAAAGTATTGTTTGTGCTTATCCAGGTATAAAGAGTACAATTGTATTTGTAGTTTAAATTAAAAAATATGCATAGTTATACTGAGTTTGAAGGTCAAATTGTTATAGATGAAAATGGCGCGCCCGAGAATAATAAGAAACCAAGGCTTTTTAAGGTAATAGAAAATTGTGGTTCTCCTTATTCTAAAACCGTTTACACAAAAGAGCTTAATCCATTTGTTGGTTTGGATGGAGAAACTCGTTTTAAACTTACTCCAATTTCAGGTCCCAGTATTGTAGAAGCCGTTTTTAAAAGAGCTCAGGAAATTTATTATCATCCCCATCTTAGTATGTTGTGGGATATCTTTCCTAAGCTCTAATAAGTTCTTCCTGCCCCCTTTTAAAATATCCCTAAAACTGTTAGAATAGATTGGTTCTTTTCGGGAAAACTTCGTTCTTAAAAAGGAGTAAAAAATATGTCTACAGACAAAATCGTAATAAAGGGTGCCAGAGAGCATAATCTTAAAAATATTGATCTTGAAATTCCTAAAGGAAAATTAGTGGTTTTAACCGGACTTTCTGGTTCTGGAAAATCTTCTTTGGCCTTTGATACTCTTTATGCAGAAGGTCAGCGCAGATACGTAGAATCACTTTCCTCTTATGCCAGGCAATTTTTAGGAGTAATGGATAAGCCTGATGTAGACTATATTGAAGGTTTATCTCCAGCAATCTCCATCGATCAAAAAAGCGCTTCTCATAACCCCAGATCCACAGTGGGTACAACAACTGAAATATATGACTATTTAAGGCTTTTATATGCCAGAATTGGTCATCCACATTGTTCAAATTGTGGAATGGAAGTTTCCCGCATGAGTGTGGAACAAATATTGGAATCAGTTATTAGTAATCAATCATATGACACAAGACAAGGCAGAAGAATTATGATTTTGGCTCCGGTTATTAAAGATAGAAAGGGTGAATATAGCCAGCTTTTTACAGACCTAAAGAAAAAGGGGTTTTCCAAGGTCAGAGTAGATGGACATGTTAAAGATTTATCAGATGACTTTTTATTAATCAAAACAAATAAACATACAATAGATGCAGTGGTTGATCGTCTAGTCCTAGATAAGCAGAGCTTGCGAGCTTCTGCAGAAGCTCTTAAAAATTCCGTAAAAGACCAAAATACATTGCTCCGTTTAAGCCAAAGCATTGAAACTGCGTTAAAGCTTGGAGAAGGATTTGTTATTGTGTCTGATGTTTTAGATGCTTCCCTGGAATTTCCTCCAAATCCTACCAAAATGAAAGATGTTTTGTATTCAGAAAAGTTTGCCTGTCCTGTTTGTAATATTGCTTTATCAGAGATTGAACCAAGAACATTTTCCTTTAATTCTCCTCATGGAGCTTGCCCAACTTGCACAGGATTAGGAATGCTTTTAAAAATAGATCCTGACTCTATTCTTAACCCCATATTAACAATTGCTGAAGGAGGGGTTTTAGCCTGGTCTCACCTTGGGGAAACAGAAACCTGGTTTAGTAGGTTAATTAAATCAGTTGGGGAAGAATATGGTTTTGATTTAAATACCAGATTAGGTGAATTTAGCCCTGAATCTAAAAAAGTCTTACTGTATGGAGCAGGTGACCAACAATTTAAAGTAGAAGGTAAAAATAGGGAAGGTAAATGGACTCACTTTAACACCAGCTTTGAAGGTTTGTTAGTAAATTTAGAAAGACGCTACCAGGAAACAGAATCAGAATATGTAAAACGTGAAATTGAAAAGTATATGGTTCAGGAAGTTTGTCCTGAATGTCTTGGGGCCAGATTAAAAAAAGAAGCACTTTCAATTACCATAAATAATTTTAATATTAGCCAGATGACAGCTCTTCCTATAACAAAGGCTTTGGAATTTGTTGAGGAATTAAAAGCTCCTCTTTTAAATAATCGTGATTTAACCATTGCTAATTCAATAGTCAAAGAAATTAAAGCCAGGCTACAATTTTTAATTGATGTGGGATTAGATTATTTAACATTAGACAGAGCATCAATGACTTTAGCAGGTGGGGAAGCTCAAAGAATTAGATTAGCTTCACAAATTGGCTCAGGTTTATCTGGAGTGTTATATGTTTTAGATGAACCTTCAATTGGCTTACACCAAAGAGATAACAGCCGTCTTATTGAAACATTAAAAAGACTTAGAGATTTAGGAAATACTGTAGTTGTGGTTGAGCATGATGCAGAAACAATGGAAAATGCGGACTTCTTAATTGACTTTGGGCCTGGAGCAGGGGAGCATGGTGGAAATATCGTGGCTCAGGGTACTCCGGAACAAGTTAAAAGTAACCCAGACTCCTTAACCGGAAAATATTTATCAGGCAAAAAAAAGGTTGGTGTAGATAGCTCTTTGACAAGGCCACAAGTTGAAGCAGGGGCACTAAAAATAGTTGGGGCTTCTGAACATAACCTAAAAAATATCGATGTAAGATTTCCTTTAGGAAAATTTGTAACTGTAACAGGGGTATCCGGTTCTGGTAAATCAACATTAGTGCATGATATTTTATATAGATCTTTAGCTTCAAAGTTTTATCATTCCAGAGAAAAGGTTGGAAAACATGAATTAATAGAAGGTACAGAAAATATTGATAAGGTAGTAATGGTTGACCAGTCTCCAATTGGCAGAACTCCCCGTTCTAATCCTGCAACATATACCGGAGCATTTACCTTTATTCGCGAATTATTTGCTAATTCCCCAGAAGCGAAAGTACGGGGATACGGACCAGGCAGGTTTAGCTTTAACGTAAAAGGTGGAAGATGTGAGGTTTGTGAGGGTGAAGGACAACTTAAAATTGAAATGCAGTTTTTGCCGGATGTTTATGTTGATTGTGAATCCTGTAATGGTAAAAGATATAACAGAGAAGCTCTGGAGATTACTTTTAAAGAAAAGAATATTGCAGAAGTTTTAGATATGACTGTGGAAGAAGCTTTGATATTTTTTGATAAGATCCCTCAAATAAAAAATAAGTTGGTAGTTTTAAATGATGTTGGATTAGGTTATATCAGATTGGGTCAGCCAGCCCCAACCTTATCTGGTGGAGAAGCCCAAAGAATAAAATTAAGTTCCGAACTTTCTAAAAGACAAACAGGCAGTACTGTTTATATTTTAGATGAGCCTACCACTGGCTTGCATTTTGCAGATATTGAAAGACTGCTTACAATTCTTAGAAAACTTGTTAATTTTGGTAATACTGTAATTATTATTGAACATAATTTAGATGTTATTAAAAATACAGACTGGATAATTGATTTAGGTCCGGAAGGTGGAGAAGGCGGAGGGCAAATTATTGCTCAGGGCTCACCTGCTGAAATTGCTTCCAATAAATCTTCTATAACTGGAAAATATTTGGCTGGTATACTTTAAAACAATTCCAAATTTGTTCTATAATGATTCAAATGGCAAAAAGATTAGTTTTATCAATAGTTCTTTTTTTGATTATCCTAATAATTCCTAAATCAACTTTTGCAGCGAATGAATTTAAAACTGACTATAATGTGAGCTATGATATCGGGCTGGATGGCGTAACTCAGGTTACAGAAAAAATAACACTTACTAATTTAACAGAAACTTTTTATGCTTCTACTTTTTTATTAACAATTGGAGCTACTTCTTTAAGTGATGTTTCTGCCATTGATAAGCAGGGTGATATGGGAGCTACAGTAGAAGTTAAGGATAATAAAAGTGTAGTTAGTTTGAAATTTAATGAGCAAATAACAGGTATAGGAAAGACTCAGGCATTTGTACTGAAATATAGATCTAAAGACTTTGTAGAAAAAATAGGAAAAAATTGGGAAGTTAATTTACCAAGAATTCATGAGGGAACAGATGTAGAAAGTTATAATTTAAATTTAGCTGTGCCTTTTGCTTTTGGTGAACCAACAGTTATAGTTCCCAAACCAAAATCAGAGTCAGATGGCTCTGGAAAGTTAACTATAAACTTTACCAAGGAACAGTTAGCAAATAGTGGTGTCTCAGTAAGATTTGGCAGCACTCAGGTTTTTGATTATAGTTTAAAATATTCTCTAAATAATTCTTCTTTCCTTCCAAATGTTTCTTTTATTACCCTGCCAATGGATACAAACTATCAAAATGTTTTAATTTCATCAATTACTCCTCAACCTTTGAATGTAACAATAGATTCTGATGGTAATTACCGGGCCTGGTACCAAGTTGAAAAACGTTCTACTTTAGAAATAGCAGTGAAAGGACAAGTTGAGTTATTAATAAATCCAAAAAGTAATTTTTCAAAATTACAAAAAAGTGAAATTTCAAATTTAACTAAGTCTGATAAATTTTGGGAAAAAGATAATCCCAGTATGAAGGCTACTATTGCAGAGATATTTAAAAAAGGGCAACCAAAAACCACCCAAGAAAAAGCAAAGCTTATTTATGCATATGTAGTTTCAACCTTAAAATTTAATTCAAATAAATCCTCTTCTTTACCAAGATTAGGCGCATTTACTACTTTATCCAACATAGATAAGGCTTCAGCAGAAGAATTTACAGATTTATTTATAACTTTGTCCAGGGCTGATGGAATTCCTGCAAGAGAATTAGTAGGCTATGCAAATAGCAACAATAAACAATTAAGGCCGCTTTCAGTTATTTCAGATGTACTACACACCTGGCCGGAATATTATGATGAACAGCAGGGGTGGGTAATGATAGATCCAACATGGGAACAAACATCCGGCGGAGTAGACTATTTTAGTAAACTAGACTTGAATCATTTTGTGTTAAATATTCGTGGTAATTCTTCAGAGTTACCAGTCTCTATTACCACTGTGGAAATAAAAGCATCTGAGGGTGAATTTAATATATTAATAAAACCGGATGTGCAAATTGAAATAAATAACAATATTTGGTCAGGTTTACCAGGAACTGTTACTATAAAGATTTTAAATAGTGGAAATGCTTTAATTCCAACGAACAGTTTAAGCATTAATTCTGATAAAATTAATATTTTAAATTCTAAGAATATCTTAATAAGTTCTATACCTCCAGCTGGCTTCACTTCATTCAAAATTAATTTTAGAGCACCTTTTTTAAAACAGTCTGATAAGGATGAAATAGTGATTGATTACATGGGTCAAAGATATATTAAAGAAGTTAAGATTGAACCTTTCTTTGTCCTTCAGCTATTTCCATACCTATTTATTTTCCTGACTGTCTTAGTAGTTGGTCTTTATTCTTTGGTATTAGGAATTCACCACCATAAAAATAAAAAATAGGTTTTAGTGTATAATAGCGGCGCTATGATCCCAAATTCATTCGATCGTTTAAAAATACCGCACAAGCCTGGAATATATATCTATAAAGATAAATCTGGGAATATATTATATGTTGGAAAAGCAATTGATCTTTATCACAGAGTAGGTTCATATTTTACTGGTAAAAATAAAGATCCTAAAACAGCAAAGTTAGTATCAGAAATTCACTCTTTAGAAACAATTATTGTTGAATCGGAAATTGAAGCCTTAATTCTAGAGGCAAATTATATAAAGAGGTACTTACCACCTTTTAATATAAGGCTAACAGATGATAAAGATTACTTATATATAAAGATTACTAAAGAAGAGTTTCCTCAGATATTAGTTGCCAGGAAACAAGACCTGGGGGATGCAAAAGAATATTTTGGACCATTTCCCTCTGGCAGGACTGTTAGAACTACTTTAAAAAAATTAAGAAGATTTTTTCCCTGGTGTTCTATTTCCAATGACCCCTTAAAAACAAAAAGTAAGAGACCTTGTTTTTATTATCACCTGGGTCTTTGTCCAGGAAGCTGTGCGGATATTGTTGATAAACATGAATACAATAAAATTATCAGACAGTTTTCCAGCTTTATGCAGGGTAAAAAAGAGGAAGTTTTAGAAGAGTATGAAAAAGAAATGAATGGTTATGTAAAAAGCCTTGAATTTGAAAGGGCTGAACAAATTAAAGTTACTCTTGAAGGACTAAAATATTTACTACAGAGTAATAGAACTTCTGTTTATCTGGAGAATCCAAATTTTATTGAAGATCAAACTAAAAAAGCTGTGCAGGAATTAAAAGATGTTTTAAAACTAGATCATATTCCCCAAAGAATAGAATGTTACGATATCTCAAACACAATGGGTCAGCAGGCTGTAGGGTCTTTGGTAGTCTTAACTGGCGGAGAAGTTGATAAGAAATGGTATCGAAGATTTAAAATAAGGCTTGAGAATAAACCAAATGATGTGATGATGCTAAGAGAAATGGTGCAAAGGCGCTGCAGGCATCATGAATGGCCAAAACCAGACCTGATCCTTGTTGATGGAGGTAAACCCCAAGTAGGAGCAGTAAGCGAGCAGATAAAGCTTGCAGGATGGAATGTGCCTGTATTTGGTTTAGCCAAAAGGTTGGAATTGGTAGTAGCAGCAGATTATTCAACAATTAGATTACCCCGGAATTCGCTAGCTTTAAAGATTTTGCAAAGAATTAGAGATGAAGCTCACCGTTTTGCGATTATCTATCATAGAAAATTAAGAAGTTCCTTTAGTTTCTCTTAAACGTTGTATAATAAAAAAAGTAATGAAATCTGTCATTAGAAATTACTTGATTAATTTGGGTGCTTTGTGGGTTACCACCCAGGTTTTACCAGCTATTAGTATAGTTGGCGGTGCCAAGGGATTATTTATAGGAGCTTTAGCTTTTATGATAGCAAATATTCTACTGGTACCTTTATTAAAGATCCTGCTTTTACCTCTAAATTTACTAACATTAGGTCTTTTTGCCTGGTTAAGTAATGTTTTAGCCTTATACTTTTTAGTAAATGTAGTACCATACTTTAGAGTTTCCCCATATAGCTTTAGTGGAATTTATTGGCAGGGGTTTTCTCTTCCAGCTGTGGATTTAACAGTTTTTCAGGTTGTTATTATTGCCTCGCTGCTATTGGGTTTTATTATTCATTTTTCAAATTGGTTAGTTAAGTAACAACCACTTTGATTAATTAGTTTAAAAAGTGTAGAATTAAATTCGAATTATTTATGAACAATATTATTACTATCATTCAAATGGTTTTAGGGGTTCTCCTTATGGCACTAGTTTTATTACAAGCTAAAGGGACTGGTATGGGATCCACTTTTGGCGGTGATATGGGCTTCTACCGAACAAAAAGAGGATTCGAAAAATTAATGTTTAGAGGCACCATTCTTGTTGTGGCATTATTTATTATTACTTCTTTAATAGAATTAATTAAGTGAACAATATAAAATTTTTCAGGCTCTATTTGCAAAGACTGCTTCATCGTTACGCCCAGAAAATTCTGAGTTCATCCAAGGAAACTGAATTTACCAGCAAGAACTTAATAAGTAAATTTATTTATATTTTCATACTCATGTTTGTTTTGACTTTAGTCATTTCCATTTTATCTAAAAACCAAACCAACCTTACTTGCCCAATTGTTTCTGAAGGAATTGTAGGTGCCTATAATCGAACGAATTTACCCCCTAGTGTTACTTCGTTGTTATCCGGTAGCTTATTTGTGTTAGATAAGTCAGGCAGCCCTTCCGCAAGTTTGGTAGATAAGATTGATGTAAACCAGGATAATACACTCTTTAATATTACCTTAAAGAATGGTCTGATGTGGAATGATGGTACTGCTGTAAAATCATCCGATATTAAAATAAATTTACCGGATATTGAGGTAACTTATCCTAATAATCAAACAATTAGTTTTAAACTGGCTGACAGTTTTTCCCCTTTTTTGGGATTACTTACAACCCCTGTACTTAAACCAAATAGTCTAGTTGGTTTAGGGAAATATAAAGTTAACTATCAGGAAATTAATAGGGGACATATTTCAAAATTAGTTTTAGAACCAATCAACAAAAACAGTTGCAAAGATAATCCTCTCGTATCAATACGTTTTTATCAGGATGAGCAGACAATTAAAACAGCTTTTAATTTAGGAGAGATTGATGCTATTTTAGCAATTCAGGATACTAATGATTTTTCTAAGCAATCGAATGTGACTATTAAAAAAATACAAAATTATAATAAATTAGTTGCAATTTTTTACAATATTAAGGATTCAATTCTAGATAAAAATTATCGTAAAGCACTTAATTATTCAGTAAATACGGTTAAAGGAGAGGATGAAGCTGATACGTCTATTCCTACGATATCATGGGCACATAATAATGATTTAAAGGAAGTGCGTGGTGATATTGCCTCTGCAAAGACATTCTTAGCTAAAGTGGAAACCGGAAAAGATAAACCAGTTGTTATTACAACATCAACATACTTTGAAGGTCTTGCCCAAAAGGTTGTTGAAGATTGGAAAAAGATTGGTGTTAATGCTGTTATAAGGACAGAGAGTGGTAATCCACAAAATTTTCAGGCTTTATTAACAACTGTCTCCATACCACATGATCCTGACCAGTATGCACTTTGGCATTCAACTCAAACAAATACAAATATTTCAAAATATTCTTCACCTAGGGTGGATAAGGATTTAGAGGATGGGAGAAAAACAACTAATATAGATAACAGAAAAGAAAAATATTTTGACTTTCAAAAAGTTATTCAGGATGATGTACCTGCAACCTTTCTTTATTTTCCTAAAATTAATATAGTCTATCGTAAGAAAGTTGAAACAAATTTAAATAAGATTTTACCAAGCCAGATAGTACAATTCTAAGCTTAGTTAGTTTTGCGGATACGGACGTTTTTTGGCGTAACTTCAACAATCTCATCATCTGCACCAACAATATATTCTAAGGCTCTTTCTAAAGTCATTAGTTCAGGTACATTAAAATGTTCTGAAACTCCTTCACCAGCAGACCTGTGATTTGTTTGTTGTTTTTCCTTACAGACATTTATTTTAATATCATCTTCTCTGGCATTTGATCCAATTACCTGTCCTGCATAAACCTGGGTTGCAGGTCCGATAAACAAGTCTCCTCTTCCTTGTGCTGCCAATAAGCCAAAGAGTTTGGTAACACCACTTTCAAAAACAACAAGAGAGCCTCTTTCCCTGGAAAAGTTTCCACCTGTGTCTTTGCGATATTCTAAGAAGGCGCTATTAATAATCCCAAGTCCGTGAGTTGCTGTGATAAATTCACTTCGGTAACCAAAAAGCTCTTTGGTAGCTATTACAAATTCCATTGAAACTATGCCATTTTCGGAATTCATTTGTTGTAATATTCCATGTCTAAGCCCCATTTTTTGCATTACAGCTCCTGAATATTCTTCCGGTACTTCAATTGAAACACTTTCAATTGGTGTGTGAATTACTCCATCGATTTCTTTTTCAATAACCTGAGGACGGGACACTTGAAATTCGTAACCTTCTCGTCTCATTCTTTCGATTAATATAGCTAAATGTAATTCTCCCCGACCGGAAATAATCCATCCTCCACCTGTGTCTTCTACCTGAAGAGCAACATCTGTTTCCAGTTCTTTATAAAGTCTTTCCTGAATTTGTCTTGAGGTTTTATACACACCTTCACGTCCTGCAAAAGGGGAAGCATTTACTGAAACTGTCATTCTAATTGTTGGTTCTTCAATATCCAAAAGCGGTAAGGCTTCCGGGTTTTTTAGATCAGCAATTGTTTCTCCGATAGTAATATCCGGAATACCGGCAATTGCACAAATATCTCCTGCCTGGACCTCTGAAGTATCTAATCTTTCTAGGCCTGAAAATGTCATAAGAGATGTTAAATGACATTTCTTCATTTCACCAGCGCGATTAATCCAGGTTACATCTTGTGCGGCATTTAACTTACCATTGTAAACTCTTCCTACAGCGATTCTGCCCTTAAAATTATCGCCAACTGTAGAAGTAATTAACATTTGTAATGGTTTATCAGAAGAACCTGTTGGAGCTGGAATATGTTCTAAAATAGCATCAAAAATAGGAGTAATATCTTCCATTTTATCCAAATCTGGTTCTAAGCCTGCTTTTGCTAATTTACTTGAACAATAAACAGTAGGGAAATATGCAGTTTCTTCATCTGCTCCTAGTTCTAGGAATAAATCAAAGGTTTTATTTAATACTTCCTGAATTCGAGCATCAGCTTTATCAATTTTATTTATAACCACAATAACCTTGTGTTTCATTTCTAAGGCTCTCTTTAAAACAAATCTGGTTTGAGGCATTGGCCCTTCTTTAGCATCGATTAGTAATAAACAACCATCAGCCATTTTTAACACTCGTTCTACTTCTCCACCAAAGTCAGCGTGTCCGGGAGTATCAATAATATTAATTTTTATATCTTTCCAGATAATTGAAGCGTTCTTGGAGAAAATAGTAATTCCTCTTTCTTTTTCTAAATCATTGTTATCCATGATTAAATGGGAGGTTTCTGTAAATTCCTTACCTAATTTAGTAGAAGATTGGCGAAGTAAAGCATCCACTAAAGTGGTTTTACCGTGATCTACGTGAGCAATGATGGCTACGTTTCTTATGTTATTCATTGGTTTCCTCAAAAATTCGCTTTACGCGATCCTTAATGATACCATTTTCAGCTTCAAAGTACAAATTACAATTATGATTTTACCTAATAAATTGTCTGAAGAAATTAATATAAATTTGGTAAAAAGAATAAAATAGATATCCATTTAGTATTAAAAGTGAGGGGAATATTAAGATTTTTTCTAATAATCCACCTGTATTTATTCTAAAAGCTCTTAAAGGTGGAAAGCCAAAACGAATTGGAATAGGGAATAACCAAGGTACACCTTCTTGGGTAAGGCTATCCATAATTAAATGGGAAATTAAGCCAATCATAAATGCCCACCAAACAATATCCATGTTTACAAGTAGTGTAGCGCTTGCTAGTCCTAACAACCGCTTCATTATGAGCCCAAAAATTATTAAACCTAATATAGAATGGGAAATTAAACGATGGCCCCGAAATAAGGGGTGAAGGATTCTACCCATAAAAGTTCCTGCAGGAACTTTTTGCCAAAAAGATGAAGTTGCAGTATCAATATCTGGTGCAAGGCCTCCTATAAAACAAGCACCCAGGGAAACCAAGGCTGTGGATAAACTTATAGGTGGTAAGGCTTGTGTGGTTAAAATTAGATTTACAGCAGTGAACGCTGCAAGATCATGAGTTCTTCCAGTCATAACCTGAGTTTAACATATATCTTTAGCGGATTTCGTAACTTAAAGTAACAGCAACAATTACTTCATTAGACCCTGGCTGTAAAGTTGTTTCAGGGGACGCAACTTTATCAGCTCCGCCTATGCCCATAGCCCGAAGAATTGGTGAACCGGCGGTATTTTCATTGTAATTAACTATTTTACCTAAGGAAAACCCTGCTATTTTGGCAGCATCTTCTGCTTTTTTCTTAGCTGCAGCTACAGCTTTTGTTCTGGCCTCATTTTCTGCTGCAGTTTTATCAGTTGTATCAAAACCTAAGTTATTAACATTATTAGCCCCGGCTTTGGTGGCAGTATCAATTACCTGTCCTGCTTTACCTAGATCCCTTACTTTAATAGTTAAGGTTGTATTAGCAGAATAACCTGTAATTTTTTGAGAGCCATCACGGTAATCATAGGTGGGATTTATACTGTAATTACTGGTTTGAATATCCTTACTATCTATTCCTAATGCTTTAATATTTTCTGTGACTTTATTAATAATTACATTAATCTGATCCTGCACTTCTTTTGTTGTACTTCCTGTAGCACTAATGCCTGCAGAGATGCTTACAAAATCCGGTTTAACTGTACTCTTACCTTCTCCTGTTACATCAAAAGTTGTGGTTTTAGTAGTAGAGGTAGAGTTTACCTGAAAGGGGATAGGTCCAATAAATTTAGTATAAACAAATAAAAGAATAAAAAAGATAACTAAAGTAGCTGCTGTGTTTCCGATTTGTTTTAGCACTATTAAATAATAAGATAACTAAATAATTAATTCAACTTGTAAAGAATATTACAGATTAATTATTACTAGTATGTTATTTTTTATTTGATAGTGAGGGGGTGAGGTGATATGGATATGATGAATGATGATATGAAAATGGAGTGGGAAAAAATGATGTCTAGCATGAATAATTTAAACGAAAAAATGAAGGAAATGGGTACAGAGGAGAAGCAAGAAATGAGTATGGTTTGGGATCATATGATGAACGATGCTAAGCAAATGCAAGATATGATGATGAAGAAAGCTGAACAAGCAGTTTAATATCTTCTTATATTTCTTGGATTTATTACTTTGGCAATTTCTGATGGGGTAGCATTTCTTCTTCCGTTTAGGTCTGTTGCCACGGTTTCAGAAGAATAAATTGCAGTCATTTTTTCCAATAAGGTGAGCTTTTCAAATTTAGTGTCGGGGAATATTTTACTTGCTTTTTGATGTGTTTTCTTTAACAATCCTGCTTGCTCTATATCTCTTCTGGCAAGTTCATCAAAACGTGAGGGTTGTTCTTTGGTTGACATATATTAGGTGGATTTTTTAGTAAGGTTGTAATTTATCGCAGTGTGAACTAAGTTTTTCAGCTCGTGTTCCTTGATCTTGTCATCTTTAAAATAGTCGGTGGTTCGCCACTTTTTGCCATTAAGCCCGTTGTTAAAGAGTTTATCAGGATCAGAAAGACTTGCTCCTTCCTGAAATGTTAGTTTTACCTTATCTTTACAGATAACTGCTAAACAGACTATGCCAGAGTGTGACCAGACAGGATTTCCCATCCATTTCCATTCTTCAATTATCTCTGGATCTGCCTCAAGGATAACTTTTCGAATATCAGCTAATGTCTGGCCCCGCCAATCATTAAGTTCTGCAATTAGTTGATCAATTTTCTCGCTTGCATTCATTACCACTAAATTATACTGCAACATAAATAAAGGTGCTGGAATTTATTGATTTTGCGATTATATTATGAAATAGTTAAATTATGAAAGAAAAGGGCTTTATTTTGCCCTATATTTTGGTTGTTATAGCTGTAATAATCACTGCAGGTGTAGCTTTATATATAAAAAATACTAGACAAATTCCATTTGTTACACAAAGAAATATGTTTACTCCATTGAGTGACGCTGAGGTACTGAATTGTAGTAAACCAATTCCAGGTTTACTATCTATAAGATTTAATTCTTCTGCTGATGCTAGTAGTGAAGCAGACTTCTATAAAGATATTTTGGTGAAAAAATATAACTTTCAAGAAAATGATATTAATCCTGGTTTAAATGATTTATTACGAACTGAGCCATATCTTACTTCTTATTACTTTCTTATTGGCAATCAGGAAAAGATAGCGTCTAAATATAATAGTGAATTAAAAGTTATTTCAGAGAAAGTATATGGAGACAGTAGGGTAATTTTTAGTGGTGGTTATAATAAAATTGATGCTTTGAGTGACGGTATGTTTGCTGTTAACTTAAAAGATAAATCTTATTTTGATGCTTTTTTAAAGGATTATCCCGAATTAACTCCTTTCCCATCTAATACATCTGTTAAATATTTCAGCAAAAGCAGAAAAGATGTTACTGTATCCACTTATTTTTTTACAATTAACGCTTTAAATAAGAGACTGGATTTTCTTCAAGAATTAAGTAAATACCCAGGGGTTAATTGGTATATTTCTTATGCTGGTGGTCCGAGTGATATTATTATTGAGTTTGCAAACAACTATAGTGAAGATGATGCAGTAAAAATATTAGCTAATCAAAATTATAATATTGCTAATAATTATCCGTGGCTTAAACTAAAAGTAAAACCTGGCGAGGAGGAGAAGTGGATAAACGAATTATCTAGATATGAAGGGGTTTTAAAAGTTGAAAAAGTAATTAGTGGATGCCCTATTCAATAGCATCGATCTTTAAGTTCTAAGTGACCCGAACGCTAAACAGTTCGAACTTTCTCTAGCCTGGTTAGATCACCTTAGGCAAGTATATCAAACAACTAATGAGGAGAAAATGGAATGAATAGCCTCCAAATCTCTCAACTTCATGATGAGAATACTTTTTATCAATCTTTTGTTAAAGATCTAAATCATTGTCAAAAAGAAGTCATTATAGAAAGCCCTTATATCACAGCTGGACGAATGAATCTTTTTAGACCAATATTTCAAAAACTTCTTAAACGAGGAGTGAAAATCTATGTTTTTACCCGAGATCCTAAAGAACATGAAGAAGGTATGGAGCTACAGTCAGAAAGTGAAATCAGTAATTTTGAACGTATGGGAGTGGAAGTTCTGCTTTGTATAGGAAATCATCATAGAAAACTAGCTATTTTAGATCGTAAGGTACTTTGGGAAGGCAGTTTGAATATTTTATCCCAAGCTTACAGCAGAGAAATCATGAGAAGAATCGAGAATAAAGAAATAGCTATGCAAATGTTTGAATTTTTGAAACTGGAAAAGTTCCTTTAGATATACTATAAGGAAAGGAGGAATAAAGATGATTAAAAATATGCTTTCAAAAGATTGGATCAAACAAAACGGAGAAAAATTGAAGAATGCTTACAGCTACGCTGTCGTTAATAATTTAAATGTTAAATCTAAGGAAGATGTTTTAAAGATTTTAAAAGCAACTGATTCTGAAAATGCTAATGAGGAATATGCCGAAGTCTTCTCAAAAGTTTTACAGTTGGTTGGGAAAACATTAAAAGAAACAATAGAAAAACGTGTGGATGAAGGTAAACTTTAAGCCTTTTTAATCAAGATTTTAAGCCCAAGAACTTTAAGCACTTTATTAAGCTTAGAAACAGAAGGATTAGCCTCTCCTCTTTCTATCATTGCATAAAAAGTTTCAGTTAATCCTGCTTGTTTTGCAACTTCAACCTGAGTTAACTTACTTTTTTCTCTGGCTTCGCGTATTTGAGCAACGATCTCTGGATCAAGTTTTTCTTTATTAGATTCCATAAATATATTTATAGTATAGCATTTTTTGTTAAATAATTAAACTATGGGTCATATTTTTATTTAATGGGGTTATTTTTCTACTAACTTAGTTAAATCCTCCTCTCTTTCGTAAGCTTTTAATCTTCCGCTTAATATCCCAAGCCTACAAGATATCCCATCACTCATCAGCCTCCAATTAGTATCCTCAAGAACAAATTTAATAAGTTTCTTTAATGTATTGCTACTGTCATAATCACTACGACCCTCCTTTGAATCATTAACAGTAAAATCAATAATGACAAATTGACCTATCTCTGGTTTTCCAAACTGAAGATCTACATATCTTTCTACCTCTATAGTTTTTTGAATTAAGTCTTTAAGTTGTAGAGCTTTAAGTGTTTTTAGCTGTCTAGCCTTTTGAATAAGAGGATCGTTATTTTTCTTCTGTTCCTCTTCTATCCATTTAAAAGATTCAGTAAAATGTTCCATATCCGCTACTGCTCTTGGGCCATTCTCATCGTTATAACAAAAGAAGTCTTTATTCTCTTCAAAAATCTTTTTCTCCCAAGCATCTCTTTCTTCTCTTTCTTGCTTAGACTTTTTGAAATCATAAATTTCACTGTTGGTATATGAACAATTCGTACAAGTGTAAGTTGTTGTCAGAATACCTTTTTTGTTTTTATTTTTTCTATTTAATTGAGAGTTACATTCCGGACAAAGAGGTGGTTTATATACCCATTCTGTACCATCTTCATAAAAAGCCTGATTCTTTTTACATTTCGTACAGGTGAACATAAATAGAACCTGAGAATCATCATTTAATGTATCCAAAAGGTCTTTTGAGGCGACTTTAGTGGGCGAACCACATTCTTTACAGAGAACATTCCGGGGAGGAATAGCTAAATCATACTTTTCTTGAAGTTTTCTATCGCTATCCATCCATTTTTTGATAGTTTCCGCCCGATGACTAAATTTCTCAGTTTTAAAGGCATTTGTAGCATAACTTGCAGCCCTATTTGACTGATCGTCAAATTGTTCTTGAGTCATATCTTTGAGTTGATCTCTTTTAGCGTCCAAACCTCTTCTAAGATCCCAATATAACTTCAAACTTTCAATAACAGTCTGAAGATCATAACGATATTTATAATACTCTTCATCTTTTAGAAACTTTTGTTCATCCATATAAATATTATTTTAAACCTTTTCTACTATCTTATAGCCTACTTTTTTGCTAAAATTGATCTTATCTATGGCTTTCAACGAAAACACACGAGTTAAAATTCCTGCAATTCTACATCTATGTAGATTAGGTTATGGTTATATCTCTTTAACTAATACAAAAAGAGATGAGAGCTCTAATATATTTATAGATATATTTAATGATAGTATATCTAAAATTAATCCAGATATTGAACCGACTGAAATAAAAAAGTTATATGAAAATGTGCTTCTATCACTTGGAAATGAAGATTTGGGTAAATCTTTCTATGAATTACTTACCTCCACCTCAGGTTTAAAACTTATAGATTTTAAAAACTTCGAGAAAAATACTTTTAATGTTGTTACAGAGTTGGCATTCAAAAATGGTGATGAAGAATTTCGGCCAGACATAACACTTTTAATAAATGGTATGCCCCTCGCATTTATAGAAGTCAAAAAACCTAATAACAAAGAAGGGATATTGGCTGAGCGAGACAGAATAAATGTAAGGTTTAAAAATGAAAAATTCCGTAAATTTATTAATATCTCCCAAATACTTGTATTCACAAATAATATGGAATACGACTCTGAATCAATTTACCCAATTCAAGGCGCTTTCTACTCAACCACTTCGTATCAAAAAGCAGATTTTAATTGTTTTAGAGAAGAAAGTATTTCAGAGTTATCAAAGGTAGTACAACCAGTAAATGAAGATATAGAAAATTTTGTATTAAAAGATAATAACTTATCTTCGATAAAATTTTCTCCAGAATTCATTACTAATAAAGAATTAAATACACCTACGAATAGAATCCTAACATCTCTTTTTAGTAAAGATCGTTTAGCAATGCTACTTAAATATAGTATTGCTTACGTAATTAGTGAAAATGGACTTGAGAAACATATAATGCGATACCCTCAATTTTTCGCTACAAAAGCTATAGAAAATAAAATTAAACAAGGAGTTAAAAGAGGAATCATTTGGCATACTCAAGGAAGTGGAAAAACTGCACTAGCGTTTTATAACGTTCAATATCTTACAGATTATTTCCAACAAAAAGATATTATCCCTAAATTTTATTTCATAGTTGATCGAATTGATTTGATGGATCAAGCAATGCGTGAATTTTCAAGTCGTGGATTAATTGTTCATACAGTTAATTCAAAAGAAGAACTTGTTCAGGATTTTAAATCAAATAGAGCAATTAATAATCTGTCTGGAAAAAGAGAAATTACAGTAGTGAATATCCAGAAATTTAAAGACGAAGATGATGTTTTATCTACAAAGGATTACGACATTAATACTCAAAGAATTTATTTCTTGGATGAAGTACATCGAAGTTACAATCCTTCAGGAAGTTTTCTAGCGAATCTAATAAACTCTGACCGAGAGGCAATACTAATAGGTTTGACTGGAACACCACTTATAAATCAAGACAGACGATCAAGAGATATCTTTGGAGATTATATCCATAAGTATTATTACAACTCTTCAATCGCCGACGGATATACTTTGAAGTTAATTCGGGAAGGTATAGAGACAAGCTATAAATTATTGCTTGAGAAAGCTTTAAAAGAAGTGGAAATATTGAGGGGTGATGTCGATAGGCGTCAAGTTTATGCGCATCCAAAATTTGTAGAGCCCATGCTTGAGTATATTATTCAAGATTTTACACAAAGCAGAATGCGATTTGGAGATAATTCGATTGGAGGTATGGTTGTATGTGATAGTTCAGAACAGGCCGAAGAAATGTACAGAATATTTAGTAGCAAATACGCCATAAAGAGTGATACAAATGAAACAAAGTTAACAGCTGCACTTATTCTTCATGATATTAATAACAAAGAGATAAGGAAGAAAGAAGTTGAGGATTTTAAAGTAGGGAAAATAGATTTTCTTTTTGTATACAATATGTTACTTACAGGCTTCGACTCTAAAAGACTTAAAAAGCTTTATATTGCCCGAATTATTAAAGATCATAATTTGTTACAAACACTAACAAGAGTAAATCGTCCCTACAAAGAATTCAGATATGGGTATGTTGTAGATTTTGCTGACATTAGAAAAGAATTCGATGTTACAAATAAAGCCTATTTTGAAGAGCTACAACAGGAATTGGGAGATGAATTTAAAACATACTCAAGTCTTTTCAAATCCAAAGAAGAAATTGAAGAGGAAATACAGGAAATTAAAGATCAACTTTTCCACTTTGATCTGCAAAACGCAGAAATATTCTCACAGCAGATCACTCAAATTGAAGATCGAAAAAAAGTATTAGAAATTAAAAAAGCTTTAGAGAGTGCCAAAAATTTATACAATATAATTCGATTGTATGGACATTTTGAATTATTGGAGAAGATCGATTTCAAAAAGTTAAATGAATTATATAATGAGGCAGACCGACATCTTGAATTATTGAATTTAAAGGATTCCCTAGAAAATAGCGTAGATACCACTAATCTCCTGAACGTTGCATTAGAAAATGTATTATTCATGTTCCGTAAAGTTTCGGAGAACGAGTTAGTCATCGCGGACAAACTCAAAGATATTCTACGTAAAACGAGAGAGGCTTTAGCTAGCAACTTCGACCAAAAAGATCCTGAATTTATTTCTTTGTATGAAGAACTTAAAAGATTATTTGATAAGAAAAATCTTGATGAAATTACTCAGGAAGAAATGAATCAAAATATAGATTCATTGCAACAAATCCTTGATAAAGTTACGGAACTTAATAGAAGAAATAATTTATTAAAGGCTAAGTACGAGAATGATTCTAAATACGCTCGTGTGCATAAGAGAATTTTAGAAAAAAATATTATTTCAAGAAGGGAACAAGATATTTACAGCACCCTTATAGATATAAAAAAGCAGGCCGATGAAAAAGTATTGATAAATACAAAGTTATTAAATAATGAGAGCTATTTCGATCAAATGATGACACCAATAGTTATTACTGGATTTGAGAATAATAAAATAAGTTTAGACCCTGAATCTGCACAATTTATCAATAATGCAGTAGTTGCTGAATATATAAATGAATTTCATGGAAAAAGAATATGGTAACTCAAGATTTTAAACAACAAACTAAAAATCTCATTGATAATTTGAAAGGGGTTTGTAATTCATATGGATTAGGTAATGACGGAAATGAGTTTAAAATAATCACTCAAGTATTTCTATATAAATTCATGAATGATAAATTCAGTTATGAAGTTAAAAGAATCGATAGCAGATTAAGAAATGCTAATAATTGGGAGGAAGCTATCAGTAATTTTTCAGAAAAGGAATACCAGTTGCTTCTAATGAAGATGAGTCCTGATAGTGCAAAGCTAAAAAAAGAACATTTTTTATCCAATCTTCATAACAGACAAAATCAGGAAGAATTTGCAAAATTATTCGATGATACCTTAAGGGACATTGCAATATTTAATAATGAAATCTTCTCTGTTAAGACTGGTACCGGATCCAAAATCAAGTTATTTGATGAACTTAGTCAATATATTACTGATAGTTCACAAAGAGACAATTTTTGTAGAGCTCTTATAAATCAATTATTAAATTTTAGTTTTGAAAATATTTTTAATGAGAAATTCGACTTTTTCTCTACGATCTTTGAATATTTGATAAAGGATTATAACAAGGATGGCGGAGGTAAATATGCTGAATATTATACGCCGCATGCAGTATCAAAAATAATGGCATCTATACTAGTAAATAAATCCGTAAGTAACGTAACTTGCTATGATCCTGCTGCAGGTTCAGGAACGCTTTTAATGAACTTAGCCCATGCTATTGGGGAGAATCGTTGCACACTTTATTCTCAAGATATTTCTCAAAAATCGTCAAGCATGCTACGGCTTAATTTAATTTTAAATAACTTAGTACATTCAATACAAAATATAATTCAAGGTAATACTCTCACAATCCCTTACCATCGTTCAGGAGATAAATTAATGAAGTTTGACTATATTGTTTCAAATCCTCCTTTCAAATTAGATTTTACTGAATTCCATGCCTCACTCGATACCAAACAAAATCATGAACGCTTTTTTGCAGGTATCCCAAAAATACCTCAAAAAGATATCGACAAAATGGCAATTTACCTTCTATTCATTCAACATATTATTTTTTCCCTCTCGGAAAAAGGCAAAGCAGCAATCGTTGTCCCAACAGGATTTTTAACAGCACAAAGTGGAATTGAAATGAAAATAAGACAGAAGTTAATAAACGAAAAAATGCTACGTGGAGTAATCTCGATGCCTAGTAATATATTTGCAACTACAGGAACAAATGTTTCAGTTTTATTTATAGACAAGACTAATAAGGATGGAGATATAGTGTTAATGGATGCTTCTAAATTAGGTACAACAATAAAAGAAGGTAAAAATCAAAAAACTTTACTCTCACCAGATGAAGAAAATTTAATTACCCAAACTTTTAACGAGCAAGGGGCAAAAGATGGTTTTTCAGTTGTTGTGCCTTATAGGAAAATTATTGAGAAAAATTATTCATTTAGCGCTGGCCAATATTTTGAAGTAAAAATCGAATATACAGATATAACCCAGAATGAATTTTTAGCTAAAATGAATGAGTTTAACGATAATATCGATAGATTATTTACTAAATCTAAAGAACTTGATATTAAAATTAAAAATCAAATTAAAGACTTAAAATATGGTTAGTAAAACAGTTGTAATAAATGATGTTTGTGATTTTGTGGGAGGTAGTCAGCCTCCTAAGAGTGTTTTTGCAAATGCGCCCAAAAATGGTTTTATTCGATTGATACAAACTCGTGATTATAAAACTGACAATTATTTAACATTTATTCCACAAGAGTTTGCAAAAAGGAAATGTGAAAAAGATGACATTATTATTGGAAGATATGGCCCTCCAGTTTTTCAAATTTTTAGGGGTTTAGAGGGAGCGTATAATGTTGCGCTTATGAAAGCCGTTCCTAAACCAAATATTCTTAATGATTACCTTTATTATTTATTAAATCAAAAAGCTATTTTTAAATATGTAGATGCTTTATCTAAACGCACCGGAGGACAGACAGGAGTAGATTTAGATTCGTTGAATCAATATCCAATATTATTGCCTGAGATTAAATACCAGAAGCTAGTAATAGAGGTATTAAAATCTTTAGATGACAAAATTGAAATTAATAATCAATTAAACGAAAAATTGGAAGAAATGACAAAGTTAATATTCGAATACTGGTTTATGCAATATGATTTCCCTGATTCAAATAATAATCCTTATAAAAGCTCTGGCGGCGAACTTGTGTGGAATGAAGATTTAGGAAGAAAAATACCAGCCGGATGGGCTGTAGATGTGCTTGGTCCACATATAAAAATTAATCGGGGAATTTCATACAAAAGTTCCGACTTAAAGGATAAGGGTACTCCCATGATTAACCTAAATTCTTTCCACTTAAATGGCAATTATAAAATCGAGGGTATAAAATATTTCTCAGGAAATTTAAATATTAATAAAGAAATCAAATCAGGTGATTTAATAGTTGCAACAACCGATGTTACTAGGAACGCTTATATAATTGGTAAATCATTTATTCTGCCCGATTTATTTGAAGAAACTGTCGTAGCATCCTGTGATATAGCTCAAGTTGAGGTAGATGAAAAATTAGATAAATTTTATTTAGAAATGTTATTTAATTCTGATAATTATCATAGATATATTAAAGGGTTCGCAAGCGGAACATTGGTCCTTCATTTAGATACAAATGGTATTGAATGGTATAAATGCGTTATTCCTCCTAAAGGAATACTTGAAAAATTCAATAAACTTAAAACCCAAATCCAAAATAAAAGAGATCTTATATTAAAAGAGAATCTAGTGCTTTCTAATTTAAGAGATTGGTTACTACCTTTACTTATGACTGGTCAAGTAAGTGTAGGCTGAATAAAAGTTTGAAATGAAAAAGTTATTATTCTAAAGAGCGTTTAGTTTGCTCTCTAGATCAGTCCAATCTTGCGCAGTCGAATATGACCATTTATTTCGATGACTTCTATCTGAAGAAATTATCCAATTAAAGAACGTTTGTGAGATTTGAGGACCTTTATCAAGTACTTTTTGCCAATTACTTAACATCCATGTTGCAAGGTTCACTATTAACAGGTCTTCAATTAAAACAATTCTGCATAGTCTTGGTTTTTTGCTGCTCCTTTTTATTGCAGTCATCACTTTAGCAAATCCATTTATACTATTAAAATTTGAAATAATCGCATAAATTCTCAGACTTCCTAGTGATTTTGGCTCATGAGTAGACTTCAACCAATCAATATAACCAAGTTGTTTTGTCAAATCTCTATTAGTTAGCGAATAGTTACCTAACATACTAAATTTTGCATCCCATCCAAAAATTCTTTGAATACCAGTATCGCTAAGTTTAAAAGAACAGTAACCATCGGGTACTTTTTTACCTTTAAATTTAGTTCCTAACCTTACAACGTTTGGAACTAAAGCTTGAAGAATATTCTTAAGGTCAACTTCGAAAATTTCTGCATCATAATTACTCTTAATTTTTAGACTATTTTCTGAAGCAACTAATCTTTGATTAATCCTTGTTAACATTTTATTTTCCTGGACTGTAAATGCAGTATCAAAGATATCCTTAATAGTTGAGGTAGAACCATCTGTTGTAAGTTTAAGCTGTGTAATAATTTTTGAAATCTCCAAGCAATCTGCCCCTAGATTTTCAAGCTCATCCTTTTTATTCACCATCTCAGGATCTATTAAAGCAATTAGACCATATCCTTCAGATGCTAAAGATCGGCAGAAATTTAAATCCCTCTGATTGATTACAGTAACAACATACATAGCAATATTTTTTGTCCGGTTATGTATCCTGATCACATTTTTCTTGTATTTTTTTCTTTGAATTAACTGTTTTTGTATTTCATAATTTCCGAAGTTAGATTCTAGAATACTTGCAAGTTGTTCAAGACATTGAGTTTCATTGACTTGTACTGTGATATATTCACCAATAACTATCATCGGGCGACCACATTTAGGACAAGGCCAATCAATCCATGAGGTTGTACGACAGGTCCAACTTTCACACCTTCTTTTTGCGATTTCTTTAGGCTTTTTAAATAATTCTTGTTTAATTAGATCAATTAGTACTTTTTCAGCCTTTTCAGGAATTGGTGGATCAGTACTTACCATTTTGTCTCTTAATAATTTATCAACGATAAAATCTACAGTAAGATTTTGAGTTATGAACCATGTTTCTTTAATATTTACACCTAAAATCTTAATCAATTCTTCGAGCAATTGAGATTCAATGAAATTTGATTTTCCTTTTGAATCTACATTTAAAGAAAATCTTTTCCATTTGTCTCCAAAAGGATATATGGATATATTTTGGCCAGCTATTCTGTAGTCTATTGATCTCATATCAGAAATATCTCTATCGACCCACAAGCTTTTAATATTTGCTACAGCTGCATCGATAGTATGCTCTTCATTACTTGATATTTTTACAGAAGGACTTTCTGGAAGATTGGCACTAATTAAACCCATTGCAGAAAGTTGAAGGCTACTTTTTTCGCTATTAATTATCAGTAAATCCTCCAACAATTTTTTACCCGCATATTCCACATCACTCCGTGAAGCGTAAACTTGATCTGGTAATATTTTTCCTTTAATAAATCCATGCGCGTCACCTATTTCTTTCTTAAAACCAGATATATACCCAATCCTAAGATTAATTGAATCAAAGACTAGGATGGAGAACGAAGCAGTCTGGATTTCTTGATTATGACCTTCAGCTCTTACTACATTGGCACCCGCAGGCTTGGTTATTAAATATATATCTAATCCATTAATACTCTCATGAAATCTGACTTTTCTTGATTTTTTTAGTTTATAGGCCAGACTTCTACATAAAGCGTCAACTTTATTTCGGATTAATTCAGAGATTTTATCAGCTGTTAAATCGCTATTAATTTTTAACCAAGTCACAGGGCTTCCACGACTTTTAAAAGTACTATAAGCAAAAAGACTAGTTGGGAATAATGATTTTGTAAAAAAATCATCCATTATTTGAAGAAATATATATTTCTCGAGCAATAGACCTTTTAAAGTTGTAGTCATAGCTTCACCAATTATGAGTGGGTTGTTTTGATTTATGAAGCTCTTGATCAATAAAAGGCGAACATTCCTTTTGGTTACAGGTAATGTTTTAGTTAAATCGATTCCTTGTCCTGTAACAGTTACAATCTTATTAATTTCATTTGGAGTGAAGTTTTTGAGAAAAGCTACCAATCTATTCCATTCCTCATGTATTAGGGCAGTATTGCTTTCGATGCTTACCTCAATTTCTATCCACTTTTTAGATTCCTCAACCCCTAATAGGTTTTGATACTTCATGATGTTTTAATAAAAGTTTAGATTCACAAACCTTTGAGTGATTATAACACTCATTCCTCTGTATTACTGCTCATTTCACATTTTTTTATTTGCTATTAAAGCTAATGCTTAAGTCATATTTAAGATCTTGACTTCGGGGAATGTTAGGGTTAAATTTAAATAAGATATAAGCAGACAAAATTAGTAATAATTTTGACGTAGCTCTTTGAAAAGCTGGCGAGGATAACCTCCGGCCCTAATATAGTTTGCGATTAGTTTACCTCACGCCTCCTCCTAAGGTCATAAAATTATATGGCTTTAGGCGGGGAGCGGTAGAGTAAGCTTCCCAATATAACTATATAAAGAAAGGGGGTGATTGTAATGGTAAGATTCGAAATTCTTCGTAATCGTACTGGAGAGTTCTGGTGGCGACTTGTCGCTTCAAATAATCAAATTGTTTGTTGGAGCGAAGGTTATACAACCAAGCAAGGAGCAGTTGACGCAATTAATTGGGTCAAAAGCTGGGCTTCTTCAGCTCCCATTCACGATTTGACTTAATAAGTCAAATCGAACCTCGTCGGCTTTTTGGGGAGCTGCTTCTACTAACTCTTTCTGGTTTGTCTTGATGATATATCCTATATTAAAGATAATGAATCTATGAAAAACTTATTTAAATGTTTAATTAAATTTTTTCAACTTCTTTTTAACATTAAGCTTGTTCTAATTGTTTTGCTATTCTGTTTTATTGTGGATTTTATTTCCGAAGCTAAATATTTTAATGGTTTTAATGAAAATAATTATATCGTTTCATTTATTGTTAACTATTTAATTTGGTATACAGTAGTAGGATTAGCATTTCCAGCTGTAAGATGGTTAAAAGACAAAGGATGGCATTACTTCATTCTGGTCATGACTAGTATTGTTTTCCTCCTAGTTGCTTTAAATCTACCCAAAAGCCCTCTTATTCTAAAAGAACTTACTAATCTCGCAATATTACTGTCTCTAGCAGGATTTACTGCTTTAATGATGAAACTAATTTTGAATTTAATTAAGTTGCGTCCTAAACATATTGCCTTATTAATTAAAAAGTTTGTTTCTTTGTTACTGGAAACTTTACTGGCAATAATTAAGCTACCGCTGTTAATAAGAAGCAAACATTTTTCTAAAGTAGCAATCGTAGTTTTAGTTTCAGGACTTGCAGTAGCTTTATGGCAAATTGATCAGCTTAGTAATCGCTTAGGCGTTATCGAAAACAGGCTTGGTGGATCTTCCAAAATAGCATGTAACGAGAAGGATACAATAGCTAAAGTGCGTCAATCAGTTGTTAGAATTGTTGGTGGAGAATCAGAAGGCTCAGGTTTTGCTATCAAAGAAGGTGGAACAATAGTAACTAATTTCCATGTTATAGAATTTGAACCAAGTCCAAAAGTAATATTACCTGATAATACTTTTGAAACTGCCGAGATAATTATGGCAGATAAGAACGCTGACTTGGCAATCCTTAAAATTAATAAAAACCTACCTGTATTAAGCTGGGGAAGGTCAGAGTTGCTAGAGCAAACAGAAGAGCTTTTAGCAATTGGCTATCCATTTGGCGGACAGTTACTTGGTGATCCGTCTGTTAATAAGGGTATTTTGGCAGGCACTAGATACTCTAAAGATAATGGAATTCAATATATTCAAACAGATACTACCTTGAATCCAGGAGTGTCAGGTGGGCCAATGGTAGATATATGCGGTAAAGTGATGGGAATTAATACTGCTGGAACTGCAGGGCTTGGATTAGCAATTTCCTCGAAATCTTTTAAAGACAAGCAATTTGATATGTTAGTCTCTGATAATCCTCTAAAAGACATCAAGAAAATCACACTAGAACCAAACAAAAGCGCCTTAGATGCAGTGAATGCTTTTTACAGCTATCTGAAAATGAGAAAGATGCAGGAAGCTTTTGGATTATTATCAGGCAATTTTAAAAAGGGATATGATTTTAATTATTGGGAAAAGGGTTATAGCTCATTACTTGATAATACTGCTATCAAGATAACAGAAGACAAAGATACCAAAGATAGGATTAATGTTAAGCTTGCTACCAAAGAACTTATTAATGAAGAGATAATTTATAAATATTTTGAAGGCTATTGGGATGTAAAGAAATCTGAAGATAAATGGCAGCTTTGGGAAGCGCATATTAAAGAAGTAAATAACCCGGAATATTCATGGTTTTATGAATAATTCTAGCAATTGATGTAATATCAAGATATGACAAACGATTATGAAGAACTGAAAGAAGCAATTAATAAGCTAGAGAAAAGAGTTGCCCAACTAGAGAATAGCACGAACTCCCGAAGGACTCCTGGACTAGATAAAGATGATTTATTTGATGAAGCTGTAAAAACTGTCAGTCAATACAATGAAGCTTCCTCCGCTCTCCTCCAACGTCGATTAATGATTGGTTATGCTCGGGCAGCAAGAATTTTAGATGAGTTAGAAGAGGCTGGAATTGTTGGATCAGGAGAAGGAGCAAAACCAAGAAAAGTTTTAATCTCCAAAGAATAAAGTGAAAGATAAATTGCTAAGTTATGTAGCTATTACAGCAATTTTGATTATTAAAAGCCATAAGACGGTCAGAGACTTTTTAAAAGTAAAGCTCGGAATCAATATTAAGTGGATAATTTTAACCATATATTTTGCTTGGATTCTGGCAGGCATATTACACAACGCACCCCATACTTAACTTTGGTTAAAGTTTGGAATAATGTAAAAATACGAGTTGAAAAGTTCTAGGAGTAAATAAATTTAGGAGTATTTATTTTCAAAAGATTTGTCAGACATCAGAAGATAAATAATGCCTTCAAAAAAACCTATAAATCCTGGAATAAATGTCCAAAAGAATAGTAAATAGATAATTCCTTGCACAGGTTTTCCTAAATAGAATTTATGAATGCCAAAATCACCAAGAAAAATAGCAAGTAATGCAGCTGCTATTCTACTTTTACTAGTCTTTGACTCTAAAACAGGCGAATATTTACTCTTAACTTGAGCCCTGTATTTCTCTTCTTCCTCAATTTTCTTTTTCTCTTTATCTGTTAGTGTCATAGCTTGCTGAATAATATCAAATAATTTTTACTTTAGCATCAAGGATTTCCGTTACCTAAAAATGTTCTTGGATTAACAGGTATTCCATAGGCTCTAGCTTCAAAATGTAAGTGTGGGCCTGTTGACCAACCTGTTGAACCCATCCTTCCTATAACCTGTTTAGTAGAAGTTATTTCCTGTCCTTTGACTACAAATATTTTATCAAGATGAGCATATACAGAGGTAATATTGTTACCGTGGTCAATTATTATGTGCTTGCCATATCCCCATGATATTTCACCAGCATATATAACTTTTCCAGGTAAAAATGGGTTAATGGGGTCACCAATTTGACCATTGGCATTAGCTATATCAATACCAGTATGAAAAATCTGAAAACCACTACTTTGTCCAAATTCTAAAGTAATGACTCCAAATGTAGGCCAACTAACAGAGACCTCAAGAGGGATAGCTTCACCAGTAACAGGGTCATGTATTTCAACATTTTGAGTTTGCTCGTTAACTGAAACCAGTTTATCCGAAATAATATCAAGTCCAATTTGGGTTAATAAAATTATGGCAATTATTGGTATTAAGATGGCTATACCAAAAGCTACTAAAACAAATTTGAGTTCTCTTTTAAAAGAAAATATAAGAAATGCAAATTTTGGGTTCATTCATTTAATTAAGCACTATTTTTTCAGCTGGATTTGTAGTTATTAGTGGATGTTCGGATTCTGAAGCTACAACTTTTAGGGCTACATGATTTTGATCAGCAATAATTAAAGCTTCTCCTCTATCACAAGACAGTAAAAACTTCTGTTCATATTCACTCAAATTAAATTCTTCAGCAACCTTTTTAATAGTAGTTGTATCCTGCCTCATTAAAACTCTTAAAGAAGACTGTGAAGCTATTGCTTTACCATATTCATTAGACAGGAAATCATTAGCCTGTTGGGATATAACAGACACCCCTAAGTAGTATTTTCTGGCTCTTCTTGCTAACCCTGCTATAAAATTAGCTGTTTCTTCATGTTTTAGAAGCATCCAACCCTCATCTATAACCAGCATTCTTTTTACAGGATCTTTTTTGACTTGATTAAAGACAAAGGAGGCTACAACAAACATCATTATTTGTCTTAATGATTCAGAAAGATCCTTAATATCAAAGACCACCAATCTGTTATTTAATTCAATGTTGGTCTGTTCATCAAATACACCAGACAATGACCCTTTAATGTACTTTGTAAGCCTTGTACATAGCTTTTTCTGACCTAATAGTCTTAAAGTACTATATAAATCCTTTAGCATGGGATATGTCCTTATTTTCTTTGGTCTTCCTCTTTTAACCTTCTTTTTTCTGCCTTTTTTATGAATATCTTCATTAACCTGTTCTTCCTTCATAGAATGATGGAATTGCTTATATGTTTGGATAATAGCTTTATCTACAACCGCCTTTTCTTCTGGTGTTAACCCGTCTGCCAAAAGAGAAACAAGTTCTGTTAAATCCTGAATATGTTCAGGTAGACCATTTCCTTCCTCATTATTTGAAGACAATGAAAAATCAAATGGATTTATTTTTTCTTTTGATCTGACAGACAATTTTATATATGTTCCACCAACTGATTCAGCTAGTCTTTTATATTCTCTTTCAGGATCAATTACTATAACCTTTGTTCCCTGCATTAAGTGTCTTAATATCTCTACTTTGGCTATATAACTCTTTCCAGATCCTGACTGTGCAAATGTAATGCTATTTGAATTATTTAATGAAAATCTATCAATCATTACCAATGAATTATTGGATTTATTTACTCCATAAAGTATTCCTGATTCCTGCACTAGTTCTGATGAGGTAAAAGGAAAAGTCAATGCGGTTGAAGAAGAATCAAGGTTTCTTTTCTGGTTTAGTTGATTTTCTGCTCTTGGAAGCACTGATTGTAAACCTTCAAGTTGTTGGAAAGTTGCAGTTTTAGAGTAAAAAAGTCTTGTTGAAAGTACAGTTTCAAGTAAAGTGGTAATTTTATTGAGCTCAATTAAAGAATCAGCAGTAATAGTTATATAAATAGATATTTGGAAAAGCTTTTCTTGACCTCTTTGAATCTTATTTTTAAGCTCAATTGCAGAATCTAAAGGATCTAAGATTTCAGAGCCAATTATTTTGCCTGATTGCTGCATTGATCGTTTTGTTGATTCAAGCTCTGTAATTTTTCTGTTTAACTTAGGTAAAGCAAGTATTGGGTCAATGTGTTCTATATGATAGGAAATATCAACGTTATGGTTGAAGTTAATTAACATGGAAAGCCATCCAGTTGAAGCTGTATATGGGTAGCCGGATACAAAAAGTGTTCTAACAACTTTATTACCCAAAACTAGGTAACTAGACTGTTCTTCTAAGCCAGAATAAGAAATAAGGTCAACTTGGTCCTGCCCTCCTACATTAAACTTTACAGCTTGTTGTTTAGCCTTATTTCTTTCCTGAATATCTTTGAGAAAATTAAATTGCATATGACCCTTCAAATATTGGTTTTAAAGATTCTGCTCTAAGAGGTTGCGATTTTATCTGATCAGAATTGTAAAAAGTATAAAAAAGTTCAAGTATTTCAAGAGAATCTAAAATTCTTGTTTTCATGCCTAATTTCTCTAAACCTTTAATGACTATATCTTGATTTAGGCTTAACTGTTCTTTAATCAGAGCAAAATCATGCTTGTTGTCGGGTACATCATAAGGAATAACCACATAAAATCTTCTGGATAATATTTTGCTTCCTGATACCAGATCAGATATAAATGAGCAGTAGTTTTGAATCTGGTTCTTATAAACACTCTCTTCTTCCTTGCTTTCTTTTTTACTAAATTCCTCCAGATACCTATCAATATCCACCTCTCTTACCCTGATTAGAATCTGAAGTGAGCAAGGAAGCGAATTTAAAAAGTTTTGAAAATTATCAATGATTGCATCCTGTTCATCTTCACTTTTAAGCTCAAAATTAATCGCTGAGGTTTCAATAATACTTCGGTACTTATTACCAGGAAGTATTAGGATATTGTCCTTAACTTCTTTAATTCTTATTTGCCTTCTTGATGAGACTTTACTTTTTGACTTGCCAAACAGCATTTAAGCCCTCCTTATCAAATTTAAAGGATAATTTTGCCCTTGAGATACCTAAAATCCGTTCAACACTTTCCGGATCGAAGATTGGGACACTTTCTTCATTTTTAGCTTCTTTAGCCCTTAGAGCTTTTTTTGTTTCCATAGTCGCAACCGAGTCTAAAACAATATCTCTCAGATATAGATCATTCTTATTAGATATATAAAAGCTAGGTCTAAAATAATATCCAGCCAAGATAAACAGCCAGCTTAATACAATTCTTCCCTTAATACGCAATGCCAAGGTGCAACAGACTATAAACTCTAATGCAATCAATGGTAGTTTATATAATGTGAAGTGAAGCCTCTCAGGTAAAACTGAATAGATAAAAACTGCTATAAAAAGTGAAGCTAAAAGCAGTAGTATTTGCGCTAAATTAAAATTACCTGCAATCTTATCCTCAACTGTGGTTATTTGTGCTGGTATTATTGTTGTTCTCATGCTGCTACTGTTCTCCTTGATGTAATTTTCGGTCCTCTAAGCTTTTCTACCATTGAAGCTTCCTTTGATGATGTTGATATAACATTCATTATTTGTCCTCCGATTTTTCTGACCATACCTCTACCTGTGTTATAGAAAACTAGCTGCATCATGACAGAAGGTGTTTTAAGAAGAGTAGTTAGCAGTCCTATACCCACAAGGATAGATATTAACGAATTAGTTCCTGCTTGACTGGAAATACTTAAAAATGAGGCTGCAAGTTGGATGATAACTACATGAACAAAAACAGTATAAACAGCAGTTATATAGGTTTTAACTGAAACTTCAGCAAAATCAGCAAATTTAGGGATTGCCCATAAAAGAAAAATTAGGGGGGACATTACAGCTCCTAAGGCAATTGTAATCAGTCTTGTGACATAGAACAAAAGAAGTACTATAGCTACGATTATAAAAATAATCATGAAAATAAATGTTATGAGCGGTGTGGTGTTTGTAACAATGGAAGTGGGCGCAAAAGCATTTTGGATCCAAGCACTATTTAATCCGCCTGTGGCATGGAGAACAGCAGTTATAATGGTATTACAGGATAAAACAATCCAGTCACAAAGAAATATGGACATATTAGCCCCTAAAAAAGCTAAGCCTATTCTTGGTAATAAATGTTTAAGCTCAATTTCTTCAAATCCAAATGTAGAAGCTGACATAAAGTGAAATCCCATAAGAGCTATAACTAAAACGAATAAAGAATCAGTAATTCCAACCATCACCAGCCAAAAGTTAAAGATTACAGAATTTGTCAGTATAGATGGAGTATTAGTTAGGAATGTAACAATCCCATCAGTTAGTGGTTTGGTAGCTGATTGGACAATGTTTTGTAAGAATCCTGCGATTGCATCTAAAAGTACCTGTGTTAAACCATCAGATGGTTGAACAGGCTGGATTGGAGAAAGGTCAAGTTGTGCAGATGATGTTGCCTGTGATGGTGTATCAAAAGCATTTTGAAGTAAAGACGAAAAAACAGCAGCAGCAATTATAATAATAAGACCTATCAAAGCATTTCTAACAGTTAATTTCGCATGTTCCAATGCATCTGGTTTACCGGTAGAGGTCATATACATATAACCTCCTCTTACCAAGAAAAATGTAGCAGCTGCTGTTGCAAATATTAACAACGTGCTTAGAGTTTGATTAGTGAATGTAGTAATTTCTGAATTTGTTGTTGCAGCAAAAACTAAGGAGGGGTTTAAAAGTAAACAAATTACTGCCAAGAAACCTGTAAATAACTTCATAGTTAAGCCTGGACAGGTTTATTAGATTGTGCCAAATGCAGAAGTGGCAACCTGAGTAATAATATTAGAAAGAACGTATGCTCCTAAAACTATTGCTAGGCCAATTGCAGAATACATGACAGTTTTCTTTGCTCCATCTAGTGCTTCAGGATTTCCGGATGATGTCATATATCTAAAACCTCCCCAAACTAGAAATGCAGTAGCAACTAAGCCTGCTAAAGTCACAAAAATCTGAATAATGTTTTGAATGAAACTTTGAATTTTAGAAACATCAGCAGAAGCTGCAAACACAGGAGAGGTAACTATCAAAGCGGTTAATAATAATGAAGATGTATAAATTATTTTTTTCATACCTCACCAACTTTCAACTTTGGGCAGAGGCAGAAAAAACAAGAACTTAACGTTATGCGTTTTATAACACAAGATATTGTGTCATGCAAGTCCCAGAAAATTAGATAATATTATGCATTCTCTGTTAAAATACTATATGACTATATTAGTAATGATTATAATAAAGCATCTCATTTATGGAGAAGCTGAAAAAACATTTTTGCACAAACAATTAGATAACTTATAAAGTAATACAACTAATTTAGACATTTTCTTTCACTATATTTAGTATAATCAACAAAATGAAAATACTAACGAACATCCAGACTTCACATTTGGCAGGTATCTCTCAAACCTTTTCCTCTTTTTTGGAGTCTGCAGAAAAGGAACACAAGAGGCGCTTTGATATTACCGGAGTTGAGATCATAGCCAATTCTAAATTAGATAAGCCTAAAAGAAGAGAAAAAAAGAAAGGAAAGTTCACTTTAATCTCTCTTGAGAGTAACTTTCCCAACATAAGTGAAGCAAGCCGGAACTCAAAAAACATTCAAGAAATAGAGAATACTTACGTTAACTTAATTAATATTTATCAAGAGATTATTAAAAAGGAAAGGCCTGATGTAATTTTATTGAATGGCACTTATTTAATACCTTGGTGTCTATTTAAGGCAAGCCAAGGATTTAATACCCCGACAGTGCTTCATTATCATGGGATTTTAAGTAAGGAGGTGGCTCATTGGGAAGAAAAACAGCGGTTACTATTGGGCCAAATGGAAAAAAGTTTTGACCAAAAAGGTTTATATTATCTTTTTCCATCAAATTTAGCCAAGGAGGTGGTAGAGAATGAGATCTACGGTCATAAGATTGTTAACTTTTCAGTTTTACCTAACCCAGTTCCAAAACACTTTTTTCAAATTAATAAAAAAGGTAGTAGCAAAAATATTGGCATAGTTAGCAGATGGGCAATGGTTAAAAACCCTTCATTTATTAAAAGAATTGTTACTTACAATCAAAAACATAGTAATCAATTTTTACTAAATATCGTTACTGATCTCAAAAAAGATAGCAAAGTTTATAAAGGAATTTCTGAGTCTGTTCATTTTCAGGAGCCAATGAATAATCAAAGACTTGCTGATTTTTATGGAAAAATGGGGATTATTATTAGCCCTTCAGTTTTTGAAACATACGGAAATGTTGCCCAAGAAGCCTTAGCCGCCAACACTCCAGCTCTTGTGAGTTCGAATATGGGAGTTTCAGAAACATATAGAAAACTAGGATTGCAAGATTGGATAGTTGATTTTAACTCAGTAAAAAACGTTTACGACAAGGCAAAGGAAATTAGTAAGCAGGGCGTTAATCCAATGGTTAGAAAAATGATCTTTGATGAATATTCCCCAGAAAAGATACACGGTCAGTTACTAAATATTTTGAGTTCTGTTTAAGCAACCTCTTGTGCATGTATAATGAGAAGGTGAATATTGGTTTTCATCACCTCCTCAACAAATATAAATATCAAGGAAAAGATTTAGTAATCAAAAACGCTTTATTTACAAGCTTTATAAATAAAGGGGTATATTGTGTAAGCTTTTTAGGTATTCTTATAGTTCTACCTCAAACACTAAACATTTGGGTCGGTAAAAATACAAGCGGAGTTTCATTGATTACTTGGAGTGGTTTTTTAGTTGGGTCACTATTTTGGTTGTTTTATGGAATAATTCATAAAGAAAAACCCATTATCTTTACTAATTTGGCAGGAATTTTGATGAATTTATCAATAATTTTTGGGTTAATTCTGATAAAGTAATTTCTTACTGCTCATTGTATGTCTATAAATAAATTTCCTGATTTCCTCAACTACTATTATAGAGGCAGCAATTGGGAATATTAATAACCAATCAGATAAATCAAGGGCTGTAGTGTGTAATATTTGCTGCATTAAAGGATTATAGACAGCCAAAAGCTGTAAGATAATAATAGTTAAAGTTGAGCCTAATAAAAATTTATTTGAAAAAGGATTTAGCTGAAAAATAGATCTAGTTTCATTTCTGCAATTCCAAGCATTAAACCACTGAAAAGCTGCCAAAACAGTTAGGGAAATTGTCCATGCTTTCACCATATCAGTTTGATAGTATCTGCTAAAAAGAAAGAGTGTCCCCAACATCATTGGTACAGCCATTAAAAACATCCTTAATATACTCAATTTATCTAAAAGATACTTTTTAGGATGTTCAAAGTTACTTTTAAGCAAACCTTCTTCTTTTGGTTCCATGGCTAAAGATACATCAAGAAAGCCATCAGTCACAAAGTTTAGCCACAAAATTTGGGCTGCTAAAATTGGTAAAGGAAAACCTAGAAGTAATGCTCCAATAATAGTAAACACCTCTCCAAAACTGGTTGAAAATAAATACAGAATAACTTTTTTAATAGTTTTATAAATACTTCTGCCTTCCTCTATCGCTGCAATAATGCTGGCAAAGTTATCATCAAGAAGTATTATATCTGAGGCTTCTTTAGCTACTTCTGTCCCAATCTTACCCATAGATACACCCAAATCTGCTGCTACCAGTGATGGGGCATCATTTACCCCATCTCCTGTCATAGCAATAATCAGTCCTTTTCTTTTATAAGCTTGAACAATCTTTAGTTTATGATCTGGGGTAACTCTGGCAAAAACAGTTACTCCATCTAACATATCAGCAAACTCATTCTCGGATAGCGAGTCTATATCTTCTCCAGTTAGGATGGTGTCTCCGTCATGGTAAATGCCTGCTTCTTTGGCTATAGCTTCTGCTGTGATTTTATGATCTCCTGTTATCATTACGACTTTTATACCTGCTGACATAGCTTGCTTCATAGCTTCATGGACTTCAGGACGCAAAGTATCTTTTAATCCAAAGAACCCAACAAAGGTAAGCTCCTCAACGTCTTTAGGTTTAATATCATCACCAACATTATCTTTCAAAGCAAAAGCTAGAACTCTTAGCCCTTCCTGAGACATTTTGACCAATACAGATTCAAGCTCTTTTTTCTTTTCTTGGGATAATGTCTGACTCTTGCTCTCATGCCATATTTTAGTAGTTAATTCTAAAATCTCCTCGGGTGCACCAAGAACAGTTAAACTCATCTTTCCATTAATCTTGTTTGAAACAGCATGATATTTATTTTTATAATCAAATGGTATTTCAGAAAGTCTGGGTGATTCTTTTTCTAAAATTTCCTTATTGAACCCCACTTTTTGAGCAAAGACTGACAATGATGATTCTGTTGGATCACCAGTAGCCTGCCAGGTTTTTGATTCATCATCGAGGGTAACACCATTATTAGTAACAAAAGCTGCTAATTTTCCTGCCAGAAGTAATTCCGGATGATTAAGAGGATCAATTTTATTATTATTTAAAATTACTGCTCCCTCTGGTCTGTAACCTTCACCCTCTATATTAAATATTTTTCCATTAACATAGACCTCCTGCAAAAGAATTTCGTTTTTGGTAAGAGTACCTGTTTTATCTACAGCAATAATTCTAGCCTGACCTAATGCTTCAACTGCCTGAAGTTTTTTAACTAAAGCATTGCGTTTGCTCATTCTCCAAACTCCTGTAGCCAATACTAAAGTCATCACAATAGGTAACCCTTCCGGGATAATAGAAACAGACAATGACACAACAGTTGTAAACATTTCCTTTGCTGAATGACCCAAGAAAATTCCCAAGATAAATATTGAAGTGCTAATTACCCCAACAGTGATAATAATTAGTCTGGTAAGATAACGGATATTGGCTTTAAGAGGAATTTCTGAATGAATAACGGCAATCTCTTTTGAGATCTTCCCTAAAACTGAATCTAACCCTGTGGCAACAACAACCGCTTTGCCATTACCAGCTAAGACGTTAGTTCCCTTAAAAACCATATTTTTTTGATCAGCTGTTGATAAATTTGGAGCAGACAGTACCTCTTCAAACTTATGAACTGGTTGCGATTCGCCAGTCATAGCAGCTTCATTAACTGTTAAATTATTAGAAATAATTATTCTAGCATCTGCTGGTACCTTGTCTCCTTCTTGTAAGATAACTATATCCCCAGGTACAACCTCATAATCAGGAATAACCAGCTCTTTGCCATCACGCAGAACTTTAGTGTTAGTTTCTGCAAATTTTTTTAAAGCGAGTAGAGTATTTTGAGCCTTACCCTCCTGAATTGTTCCGACAATAGCATTAAAGGTAAGGACAAAGAGAATAATTAAACCATCAATAAACTCCCTCATAAAAAACACAATTAAACTGGCAATAAGTAAGATATAAATAAGAGGACTCTGGAACTGATGAAGGAAAATAACTGCTAAACTATCTAATTTAGCTTCTGGAAGTTTATTATGACCATATTTTGCAAGACGATTTTTAACTTCTTCTTGGGTTAAGCCATTCTCGTTTGATTGAAGTATTTCCAGGACCTCGGGAGCCTTTTTTACATACCATATATTGTCCATTAACAAAGTATACCAGAGATTATGGAGAAGGTAGTTTGCGACCTCTTTTAATTAATTCCTTCTCACATTTTTCATGAAATTCTTTAAATTCATTGTGAAGCTGTTCTAATTCATCTCCAGGCAGTTCTTCTATGTCCACCATGGCATTTCTGGCGTTTTTTGAGGACTTAATCAGTTCATCAAGTTTTATATGAATTGCTCTGGCATCCCTGTTTTGAGCATTTTGAATTAAAAATACCATTAAGAAAGTTATAATAGCTGTTACTGTTTGAATAAAAATCTGCCAGCTATCAGACATCCCATTAAATGATCCAATAATAAACCATAATATCACCCCCAAAAGTGCTGCTAAGAAAGCCGACGAAGATCCCATTAATGTAGAAATTACAACCGCAGTTTTATGAAACAATTCATTCATTCTAATAGTTTTATGATCCTTGAAATGATAACACCTTGTCAAGTAAATACATTTTATTAAAAATTTATTGTAGTTTTATACTGCCTCTTTCCAAATATTTGTTTTATCCTTACTAAATCTAATAGCGTCTTGCGTGGTTAAAAAGAGAGGAATATCTTGAAATGTTTTTGCCAATTTTGCTTTGCCATACATATAAAGATGTTTTCTTCTTCTCTCATCAGCAACAACAAATAAAAGTGTTGGAAAAGCACTGTTTTCTGTATTAGCTTGCCAACTGCCTTCTTCGGAATACTCAATATATTTCCTAACTGCGAATCTTGCTTCTCCTGGAGCTTGTCTATATTCATCAAATAATTCCAAGAAATATCTATCTTTCCCATCAACCTCAATATAAGCATCTAAATCTTCTGGTAAATAATCAAAACCCATTAAATCCTGTTTTGTGCAAAAATTTAATTTAGAGTTGTTCTCTTGTTGAGAACTAAAGAATAGATAAATATCAACTATAAATAGGCAATGGTTTATAAAAGTCCCGGTCAATTTCTTCTCTTTGTATATTCTGCTTAAGAAGTCTTCATTACAACCTTCTTCTTGTAGAAAATACCTTGATTTAGCTGCAAGGCAATAGATATATGGCTTGGTAATATTTTTTGAATCAGTAATTGCATATGCATATCCTTTTTCTTTTAAGTCTTTGAGCCATGCTTTAATTCTGTGTGGGTCTTTGTGTTTAAAGTATTTTTGTAGTTGGAGTATGGTTAGAAAGCGAAATTTATAAAGAATTAGAAGTATGAGTTTTTGTTTATTGGTTATGGGTGGAAGTTTAGTTTTATGTTTCATAATAGCTTGGAGCAGAGAGCAGAAGATTTTAGGCAGTAGTTAGGGTAGCAGATCCTTGTTTGGATTATATTACATCCCCTTATATTTATATAAGTATAAAGAGTCTGTGCTTTTTTCTTTTTTAGCCTCAATCTTATGCATTACTTAGTACCTACACGTAGGTACAATTTTTAGACAACTTTACTAATAGGAAAACCACCTTTAGACGTAACTATATTTTTATTATTTGAATGCTTCTTGTCGTTATCCTCATCTAGATTAGATGTAACTTTTTTATATTCTATTGCCCAGTTTTTCCGAGAGCTTTCGATTAGTTCTTCTATCTTTTTATCATCTTTTTTTAGAGGAATATAGATTGTTTCACCAGAAAAAGGTTCTTCTGGTTCTAAAGCTGAAACTTTAATATAGAAGTTATACTTTGGTAAATTAGCTATTTCTCCTTTATCAACAAAAGGTGCAAATTGATTAAGCATTAACTCTTCATCAATATAATTTGCAGTTCTGAAACAAACTACAGTTGTGACATTAGCTAAAATCACATTAACAATATTTCTATCATCCTGTTGTGAGGTGGATTGTTCAGCGATAATAACCCGGAGTTTATACTTCCTTCCTTCAGATAGCATCTTGGTAAAAGAGTGAGTAGCAAAGTTTTGAAACTCATCAACGTATAAGTAAAATGGGGTCCTTTTGTTTTCAGGCATTTTGGATCTTTTTAAGGCTGCCTGTTGAATTTTTGTCATAATAGTGGTTCCTAAAAGTCTTGACGTATCTTCTCCTAATTTACCTTGAGATAAATTGCATATAATTATTTTTCCAGAGTTCATTAACTCGTCAAAATTAATAGTAGATTTTGGCTGTTCTAAGATTCTTTTAGCTGTTGGAGAAAAAAGGAATCTACCAATCTTGGCTGTAACACCACCAACCATTTTAACTACCTGATAATCACCAGCTCTGCCAAATTCATATTTCCAAAAGTTTTTTAGATTTTCATCTTTTAATTTAGCAATAACTTGTTTTTGGAATGGAGGATTATTTAGAAGATCATAGACTGTAAAAATTGTTCTGTTCTCTACAGTAAAAGCAGTATAAATAGCATTTCGCAGGACATATTCAATTCTATGTGCATTAGTATTTTCTTCTTTGGAAAAAACTTTTCTAAATAATGAAATGACTCCTTCTGCAACAACTTCTTTTTCTAATTCTGCTTCATCTTCATCTAAGCCAGGGGTAAGTTCAAGGATATTAATTCCAATGGGGTATTTTAAATCAATTGGGTTTATAAAGACTAAATCGTTTAATCTTTTTTCAGGAATAATAGAAATTAAGTCGTCTGCAGCATCACCGTGAGGATCCAAGAAAGCTAACCCTCTGCCTTCCTCGATATCCTGCTTAGCCATTGAAAACATCATTGTTGTTTTACCAGACCCAGTTCTTCCGATAATATACATATGAGTTTCCCTTTCTTGTTCTGTTAAACCAATATCAGTGATTGTCCCTCCATAATTATTTCTACCGAAAACAACATCATATTTATTTCCTTTTTTAAGAGATAGCGGAGCAGGCAAAGTTTTACTGTGGGATTTAACTAAATTTTCCGTATTTGTCATGCTGGTATAGGGAAAGTGATAAATATCAGAAATTTCTGAAATAGAGAGTATAGAAGTTTTAGTTGGTGACAATATTCTTTTTTTGAAGGAATAAAATAAATATTTCCTTACTTTATTAATATTCAGAAATCTCTTAGCTACTAATGATTGGTATCCTGTAGAAGAAAAGGTTGAAAAGGAAGATTTGAAACCCTGCATTCTTTCAACTAGATCATCGTTGTCTTTAAAAGCCATAAGAATTCTTATTGTTGTTTTAAATAATGGTTGATTAATCTTTGAATCAATTGAGCTTATTATCTCCATCTCAGATGGGGATTTTGTTTTAGGTGCTAAATGTGAGTTGTAAAAGATCCATTTAAATATTGCTGGAGTTTTTAAATGTTTCACAACATCACCATTTGCAGAAATAAGTTTTGAAATCTTTTTTGTTCCTTTATTTCCTGTTGGGGAAACAACAATTTGTAGAGAAATTAGTTCCCCAGGAGCAAGTTTTGTCATCTGACCTGTGATATAGGCAATAGGATCATGTTTATTCAGCTCACTTTGTCTTTTAAGCGAGAATGCAAAATGTTTAGAGAGTTTGAACTCCATAATTCTGTAGAAGTTTTTACTTAAAGTATTTGTATTTCCCGGTAAATACTCATTGACTGTTTTAACTCTTAAATGAGGTAGGTATGCAAGTAAACTCTTTTTCAGAGTATTCACTTGTTTTGGAGAAGTTCTTACTAAATACCTTATGCCTTCATTTTTACTTGAAACTATCTCTAAAGAAAATCTCGGTTGATTACCCAACAATCTATCCTTAAATGATTTTTGATTTCCAAGGGCATGAATAATAGAAAAAAGCTGATCAGTGGTGTATGACTGCTTTTCTGTAAAAGAGGGTGGAGTTAGCTCAAGTAATATTGATTGCTCATCTAGTGATTTTTTAAAGGCAAGAATTTTTCGGATAATAATTAACAGAAAAACGGATAAAAGAAAAAGGGTCAAAATGGGGATGAAATTTTGAACAGGAGGAAGAGCACCATCTTTTGGATTCTGAAAATATGAAACAAACTGATTCAGTAAATAATCAAATCTTAGCTTCTCTAAGTCAACCATTCTTACCCTTCGGGCAGATGGAATTATAGCGTGAGTATATCACATAAAATTAGGTATGTATTGAGCTTAAATTTACCTTTTTCATACTTGACAACTGTAATTATATTTATATATACTGTAAATATATTTATAGTTTATTTAAGGCTGAAGATATGGAAAATCGTGAGATACAATCATTAAATAATCAAACTATCTACGATCTGGAGTCAACAAATGCTCCTAATGATTCACCGCTTACTCAGCAGAACACATACGAAAAGTTAAATGAGATATTTATTGAGCAAGATAAGCAAAAAAGGACAATTTTAGAAGCCAGGGAAATTCTGGGTGAAACTGCAGAATCTCTAACTGACTCACAAGTATTTGACTTAGTTAATGAAATTCAATTCCTTGTAGATAGCTGGATAGAAGAATATGAACAAAAGGTTTTCAGCGGAAAGACACTTAATGAGCTACTAAATCTTAATCCATAATGAATACTCAAAATAATCTGATTAATATAGGGCCAAAACAAGCAGTTATTTATATTCGTGTTTCCAGTGAGGAACAAGTAGAAAATTTCTCATTAGGAACCCAGGAAGAAATTTGTCGCAGAGAAGCCAAGCATAGAGGTTTTGAAGTAGTAGAAGTATTTAGGGAAGAAGGTAAATCCGCTAAAACTATAATAGGAAGACCAGAACTTCTTAAAATGTTGGAGTTTTGTAGGAAAAACAAAAAGACTGTTAGGGCAATTTTTGTTTATCGACTAGACCGTCTTTCTAGACAAACATCTGATTATTTATCAATTAGAAAAAGACTTTTTGATGTAAATATAGCGATTATTTCAGCTTCTGAGCCAACCGGAAACTCTCCTACAGAAAAGCTGTTAGAAACAGTATTAGCTAGTTTTGCTCAACACGATAATGATGTAAGGAGCGAGAGGACAAAGAATGGCATGAGAGCAAGGTTTCTTTCAGGACTGGTTACTAACCATGTTCCCGTGGGCTACATTAATCAATCCGGACATGCTCTAAAAGATCCATCAACATTCGATAATATTAAAAAAGCTTGGGATTTAATGGCAACTGGCACGAAAAGTTTAAAGGAAATTGAAAAAATTTTACATAGTTGGGGTGTTAAAACCAGACATTCATCCGTTCAAAGAATGTTTAGAAATAAATTCTATATGGGGATACTTACCTCTGAGAGTTATCCTGAAACGGTAAAGGGACAACATATTCCAATGGTAACAGAAGAACAATTTTATAAAGTTCAATCCATCCTAGATGGAAGAAATAGACAGAATCCATTAATGCCAAAAAACACGAGAGATAATACAGATTTTCCATTAAGAAGAATCCTTCGGTGCAGCAAGTGTGGAACGCCTTTTACAGGAGCATGGAGCAAAAGACATAGATACGCATATTATTTTTGCAGGAATAGATGCGGCACTCCTTCAGTCCCTGTTGGTGACGTTGAAAAAGAAATGATGCTATTTTTAAGGAAGACAAGCCCTAGCGAAGAAGGGCGAAAACTCTATATTTCACAGTTACTTAAAATCTATCATTCGAAAGCATTAAAGCTCAGAAAAATAAAAGCAAATTCCGATGAAGAAATAGATAAATTGCACACTTTGCGCAAAGTATTAATAGAAAAGAATTTATCCGGTGTATACTCTGACGAAATATTTAAAGAGCAAAATGCAGTCATCGAAAATAAAATTATTGCAGCTCAAGCAGCAAAGAACGATGAAATGATAGATCAATATAATATAGATTCTCTTGTTGAATTTATTAATAATAAGCTTGCAGATCTCGGAGAAACTTATTCTAATTCTTCTTTAAGCCAGCTTCGTTGTCTTCTTGGTTCGATATTCCTCTCGGGAATCATTTGGGGCTATCCGGGCTGTTCGAACCGAGAGATTAGCCCGTTATATCAATCTATTCAGGACACTCAAACTATGAATGTCCCATTCGGTGACCCGGGTGGGAGTCGAACCCACGACAAAGAGATTAAGAGTCTCCTGCTCTACCACTGAGCTACCGGGCCATGTAGGGATCACAAATCGCGAACTCCGATTACCGGGCCTTTGGGTTTATATTTTAACCTATTTGAGGTGTAAATCCAATAAAACAGGAGTTTAAATTATCCTTCGTTGTGTTTTTCAATTTCCTTGGCAACATCAACTTCAGCTGGATTTTCTGGCCCTGCATCAGGTGATTCTAAGTCTTCCTCATACATTCCCATACTTTCAGCTATCTTATCAACATCATTAACGTCTTCTGAGCCAGATTTAACTTCAGATCCCAGTGCTGATTCTGCATCCTGCTCTTCTGGGGATTCAACATCAAGATGTTTTTTATCATCATCATTTAAGCTTGTCATATTTCACCCCCTTACTTTGTGCGCCTGGAGGGACTCGAACCCCCAACCGTCTCGTCCGAAGCGAGATGCTCAATCCATTAAGCTACAGGCGCTTACATTTATTCGCGCTGTATCTTGCGATAGTTCCACTTCGTGTATAACTATCTAAAGCTACAGGTGCTTATGCACATTTTACCAATTAATCTGCAAAAATCCTAATTTGTGGTATTATTTCAACGTGGCTTTGAAATATAAGTACAACCAAACAATTGTGGCTCCTGGTGGCGGCACCGGCGCCTTTACCTGGTGGTCAGGCGCTTCTATATTAAATAATCCCGCTAAAAATACAGCAGTTTTTGGAACATGGGATAGTGGTGGAAGTTCAGGAGAATTAAGGGTCAATGAAGGAATTTTACCTCCCGGCGATTACATGCAATGCTTGCTTGCTATGATGGAGGATTCAACTCAGCGTCAGGAAGCAATTTTAATTTTAAAAGATCGATCTAGTGGTCATCCAATCGTAAACCTTTTGGGAGCATATTCAGAAAGATGTCATCATGGAGTAAAAGGCGGTATTGATGGATTAAGAGCCTTGTTTCGTGTGAGAGGAAATATATTACCAGTTACTTTGACAGATATTCATCTTCATTCAGAAACCAAAAATGGGAAAAAATACTCCAGTGAACATGAAATAGATGAAATTAAAGATGATCCTGATTTTAAAAATGGTGATAGTATTTCAAGGATATTTTTTGATGTTAAGCCAGAACCAAATCCAGATGTACTAGCTGCTTTTTTAAAAGCAGATAAAATTGTAATTCCACCAGGTAGTCCTTTTACAAGTATATTTCCACATTTATTAGTACCTGGTGTATCTAAAAGTATTTTAGAATCAAAAGCAAAACTAATTATAGCTTTGAATTTAATGACTACATCTGGTGAAGATCATCATTTAAGTAATGCATCCAGTTGGCTTAATGTTTTTCAGTATTATTTGGGTGATTTTGAATATATTAAAAAAACCGGAAAAAGCAGGATTCATAGTATTGTTTTTAATCAAAATCATTTAACTAAAGAAATTTTGGATATTTATAAAAATAAAGGTCAAACTCCTATTAAGTTAGATCAAGAACAATGTTTGGTACAAGCTCCGGGAATAAAAATTATTACAAAACAAGTTGCTAGCTATGATAAAGATACTAATTTATTAAGACATAACCCTTTAAAGCTTGCAGAAGTAATACTTTCAATTTAATTTTTTAGGAACCCAAACAGAAGTAAAAACTCCTAAAGAAATTCCAAGTAGCATCCCACCAATAACATCAGTAGTCCAATGTTCTGCCAGATAAATCCTGGAAATAATCATTAAAAAAGTAAATGCAATTAAACCCAATATAATGGGGAATTTTAAAGGGCTCTTTATTTTATAAAAAGTAAAGAGGATTAAAAAAGTCACAAGGTATGTTGTTCTCATCATATGTCCTGATGGATATGAAAAGTCAGTTTGAACAAAATGACTAGGGAAATTAAGGTCTATTGTTCCTCTGTAAAAAAGGTGTGGAGGTCCAGGGTGAAGAACAAAAATTTTACCAAAAATCTCCAGGAAATGTGCAAACCAGAATGAAAAAAGAGCAATGAACGTAAGCCAGTATCTCTTAATTAAAGCAAAAATACTTAAAATAAACCAAAATATAGCAGTTACTTCAACAGAACCAAGTATTGAGAAGAGTGAAAAAGGTAAATCAAATTTCCTGGAAATATGATCCTGAAGTTTTGTAGTGATATCAAAATCTATTTGAGTAAATACTTCTTTGGCAACAACATAAGAAAATAAAACAAAACTAAGGAATAATAGAATAGAAATAAGTAGAAAGGGAATTCGCTTGGGCACCTCTAGATTGTACCAGATTAAGGCTTTTTTGGGGACAGTATATTTAAGGCTTCTGCAGGTGTTTTTGTGTCCATTAATTTAGTACGAAGTGTTTTTGAACCATCAAACCCTGATATATAAGCCTTAAAAAATTTCTTCAAAATATCATAATTTTTATTTATTCCCCAGGTTTTTTCAAAAAGATTAATATGAGTTATCAATGCTTCAATTCTCATTTCAGGACTAATATCTTCTTCTCTTATTTTAGGATTAAAAACCCATAAATTATTGAATACTCCTCTGCCAATCATAATTCCATCAACACCATATTTTTTGGCATATTCTTGTGCCTGTTTATAGCTCATTACATCACCATTTCCAATAATTAAAGTTTTGGGGCTTATTTTATCTCTTAATTTAACAGCTGCTCCAATTTCATCCCAATGCGCTAAGACTTTTGATTTCTCCTTTACTGTTCTTCCGTGAATTGTTAATGCATCTAAATCTAGTGATAATAAAAAACCTATCCATTCTTCTGTTGCTATAGACCTCATCCCAATTCTTGTTTTAACACTGACAGGCAAGCCTCCTGCTCCTTTTTTAGTGGCTATTACAATCTCTTTTGCTAAATTAGGAGTTAAAATAAGTGCTCCGCCTGATCCTTTTTTAACCACGTTTTTATCTGGGCAGCCCATATTTATATCAATTCCATCAAAACCCATTTTTGAAATCATCAGTGCTGTCTGATAAAACTTTTCCGGATTATTTCCCCAAATTTGAGCAATCAATGGTTTTTCAGTTTTTGAAAACTGAAGCCTGGTTGATACCTTTTCAAAGCCTTCTGATAATAAGCCATCAACTGAAACGAACTCTGTAAAGAAAACATCAGGTTTACTATATTTGGCTACAATTTGTCTAAAAACAGTATCAGTAACATCCTCCATTGGAGCAAGTACTGTAAAAGGTTTCTTAAGAGATTTCCAAAAATTTGTCATTGGGTAATTTTAGCATGAAAAAAGCCCCTTTCGGAGCCTTTTTCCCAACTTGTAAACCTTACGGAAAACAAGAAGACTAATTAATCTTACGATTAATAAGTTTGTATAGTATAAACTATAGTGTTATTAATGTCAAGCACCATCTTTGCTTTAAGGTATTTTGATACTTTGGTTTCTTTGAGGTCCTGTAGTGATCATACTAATTTTACTGTTCAAATTTTTAGCAATAAAATCCAGGTATTTTTTAGCTTCTTTTGGTAATTCTTTATAGCTTTTAGCTTTTTGAATTTCTGCCTGATCCCAGGTTTCTAATTCAATAAATTCAGGTTTTACTTTTAATAAATATTCCTGAGAAGGTCTGTATTCTACTTCTTTTCCATTTATTTTATATTTTGTGCAGATTTTAATGGGGGTATTGGGATAAACAATATCCATATGAGTAAGGATATGGGAATTAACATTTCCCACCCTGGTAAAAAATCTTAAAGCTGGTAAATCAATATATGCAATATCACGGGGTCTTTTTGTGGTAGCTCCATACTCATGTGCATCTTCACGGATTTTAGCTGCTAACTTTTCACCCATTATTGTGGGTAGAATTCTGCTTCCCACACTACTCATGTATGTAGCTTTTATTACAGCAGCCCTTGTTCCTATTTGATCCGGATCTACTATTCCTTCTGTAGAAGAAAAGATCCCATCAAAGGTAGTATCTGAGGCTGTAATATCAGGATATACACCGTATCTGCAATCTAAACCAATAGCCTGTGCCTTTTCAAAAATAAATACTTTTTTTTCGTCACTCCACATTTGACCCAAAGAAGCATTTATATCTTCAACCATGCCTTTAATTAATTTACCCTGAGCTTCCAGCTTTTTAACAAATTCCTGCTCAGTTCCCACAGTTTGTAGCTCTGTTTTATTATATGCAGGTACTTTTGCAGTACTTAACTTAACTCCTAAGCCTTTTAGAAGTGCTTGATACAATCTATAGTGTCTGGAGATCTTATTTTCATTAAAGACTGCAATATCTTTAATCTGTAAAGGGTGACGTAATAAAATATCAGCATAAGCAGGGGCAATACCTCTGCCTGTTGCACCGCTACCTCCTTTTTGCCAGTTCTTTAAAGCTGCTTCATAGGCTCTGTGGGTATCTAAAGCAAGGTAAGTATTCTCATCAATTATTATCTGTGCACAAATTTTATCTCCATTATGTTCTTTAACTTCATTTATTTCTGTTAATAAATCTTCGGGGTGAATAACCATGCCTTTTCCTAAAATTACTTTTGCAGACTTACATAAAATTCCGGAGGGTAATAAATGCATGGCTAATCTTCTGCCATCTGTAAGCTCGATGGTGTGTCCTGCATTTGCACCACCATTATCTCTATAAACTATTACAGGAGAACCTTTTTTTGAGTAAAAATCAACATATTCGTCAACAATTCTGCCCTTACCTTCATCGCCATATACTCCTCCACAAAAAGCAAATGAATTTTTTCTAATTTTTTTCATTAATAAAGTCCAGAAAAACTATATTAGTAAAACAAAGCAATGTCAATTACCTATGTTTAATTAGTCCTATAGTTTGACTAATAGTTGTAAATTTAGTATAATATACTTTCATTTTATGTATAAAGATATTGAATCTCCCGTAAGAGAAAGCATGGTTCTACCAGGACAGACTCTCTTTGAATATGCTGGTTTAAAATTAAACTTCCATCCAAGTAGGGGTTATTTACTGTAGATGATCTACAAGTAAGACTACGATTGCCTGAAGAGGTTGTGTTAGAAGAACTTATTATTACTCCTGAACAATTTGTACTTAGAAAGCGTCTTGTGGAGGCTTTATGTTCTGCTAATCCCAAAGACACTAATCATTCTGAAGAACTAAGAAAATATATAAAGGGCCTTAGAGGGAAAATAGACTTCTTATATAATCGCACTGGTCATGATGGTCCCCAAGCATCTATTAAATATACAAAGTCTTTGGGGTATACGTTAACAACAAATGATAAGCCGGTTGAAGTGCCTAAAACTGAGGAAAGCAAGCTTTGTTTTGTGGGCCCAAAGTTTTTGAAAAGGCCACAAGTAAAAGGCTACTTAAGTTTATTCCATGATCCAAAAAATAAAAGGGTGTATAGTTCTCTAAATGAATCTAGATTTGGACGTCTTAGACTAACTCCTGCACAAAATGAGATCCTTGGGAGATTGATGATGACTCCTGAGCAAATAGTTTCATATGAAGAGCTTTTTGAGTTAGAAATTGGACATAGTGAAGAAGCTTATGAAGGTGATTTTGTTTACGGTTTACTTAAGCGGGATTATCATGATAAAAGGAAAAGATTAGGTGATAATGTCACTCTTTTGAGAAAAGCTATTATTGAATTATATAGGTTTGTTGAAGCATCACATTATAACCTTGCATTGCCAATATCGGTCCGAAAAAGCGGTTATTTATTAAGCACAAATCATAGATTTTATAATAGAATTTTTTCTGCTTAGATTCATCTATTACCCATATTTTAAGAAAAAATCTGATATAGATAAAATATATTGTGTTATTATGTAGGTAATACTATGATCAATTCATGGATGAGAATAGTTTTAAGAAAATATTAGATGAGGCTTTAACTCCACTTCGAGAAGATGTACATGACTTGAAAGAAGATGTACATGATTTGAAAGAAGATGTACATGATTTGAAAGAAGATGTACAAACTTTAAAGGTATCAGTACTATCTTTAGAGAAAACTGTAGGTTCTTATGCAGATAGCTACCAAGAAAATCAGCGTAATATTAATAGGTTAGACACAAGACTGAACGTTGTGGAAGAGGAATTAGCAATTGAACCTCCAGAAGATCTCAAAGTTCCACATTTTACAGCATAATTTATTTTCTTTTAAAATCCCTCAAACCTAAAAGTTTTAGCTATGGGTATACATAATTACCAGCTATTATTCTAAGTAGGATTTTTAGCTGGAAAAAGCTTTTTTATAGAATCATCTGCTGAGTATTGTAAACAAATTAATAATCTATATAGCTGTGCTTCAAGTGTCCCAAAATATGTGTGATGTAAATTTTCATCAAATTTTTCTTCTAAAGTATCATATATTTTTTCATAAGGTTCCCAGTTTGGGGATCGTGCACTGATACCCATTGTTTTAACAGACTCACGACTGTAGTAGTATGCGCCTGTTTCTTGAAGCCATAACGGTAAGGAATCATCCATGTACAAATGGGAAATTTCATGTGTTGTGATCATATAGCAAATAGCATCGTTCGAGTATTTTTGGGCGTTCTTAATGCTCTTATGACGATTTACTAGTCGTTCTTGATTATCTTCTGATAGTTCAGACCAAATATTCGGCCAGTAAAGAGGGAAGAATCTTTGTCTGCCTATTGGAATCATTTTCGAATAAGCATCTATATTTCCAGAAGCATCAATACCGCGAACCTCTCGTGTTTCCTGTATGACTGAGTCATAGGATTGCTGGCTAAGTAAAATAAATTTTGAAGCTACTGTACTATCCTTCAGTGGTCTCTTTATATATTTTCCGTTAAGGCTCAGAATTTGTTGATGGCTTTGTCCAATGATATGGTTCAATCTTGTTCGTTCTTGGTGTGTCATAACTTCCCTAGAAGTTACTCTTGCCTTCTCAATGATGTTTTTAAGTGCAATTTTTTCTTCTGTACATTGTTCACTCATAAGTAGTAATTATACTTTTTCTATTAACATTAATCAAACTATGGGTCTTTTTAGAGGGTCAAATATTAAAGTAGAATGATTTAAAAGAGAAGAGCTCCACTAAAATTTGAGTTGACTGCTTAGTAGTTATAAAATTTTATTGAAAATACAGGCTAAATGAGTTTGAGCCTGAATAGAAGGGGATATTACCAGTCCAGTTTATATCTACTCTTTTTTCATTCAGGTAAACTTTACCAGTGTAATTTATTAAGGTGCTTTGTTTCATAAATCCTACACTGCATGTGGCTGGAATTTGTCCGCTAACATTTCCTCCTTCTCCACCGTAATATTTACCGTTAACAGATCCCGTACAAATACCAGTAACATATCCTGTAACATCCCCACCGTTTCTGGGAAAAGTAAAAGAATAGGTTAAATTCTGACCAGCATAAGAATACCCACCAGAGGCAGTAATTATAGAATTTAATGCAGGAGTAGCTGTAGGTAAAGTAGTTGCAGGGGATTGTGGGGATTTTTCTGTTTGAGATGTTGTCTGAGCCTGAGGTGTAGGAGTGGGAGTAGGCTTTGTAAAAAAGCTAAAAAACGAATTTTCAAGTCTCGCGGTGGGGGTAGGTGAAGCTGTTGGCTGAGAAGTTTGGTCTGGATTTATTTTGGTTACAGTTATTGAATGAGTAGCTGTGAAACTGCCAATTGTATAGCCTGCAATGAGCAGCAAACCCGCAAATATTAAAAATATAGGTGCAAATCCTTTTTCCTGCATTGGTAAATAAGGTTATTATTTGTGTAATTAAACTATTTCATATCTAAAAAAGGAAGTCAATTAATGATTAAGCTGCGCACCCAAATTACTTTCAAAAAGGGGTAAGAGGTGTGGGCTCAGATTTTGGGGTGATTCCTGGATTAAAAGAGGTTATTCCACCCAAAGATACAGTGATTGTTTGCTTGATTCCATTGGCATATTCTGCATAATAAGTGCCTGGTTTAAGATGAATAACATACTTTCCTGAATCATCTGACTTAGTAGATGCTGCAATAGCCTTTTTATCAGTTAGATCTGTATAAATAGTTACTGGGAAGTTAGGCATGGGAGTAGTTTTTTCATGGTTGTTTTCAGATGTTACAGAATTAACCTGGCCTGATATATCTCCGGTTGAGATGGGGATGCTGGCAAGGTTGGATGCAATTAATTTAAGATTAGCGTCATCTTCTTTGGAGGTAAAATCACCAAAGTTTGAGCTAATGATTAAGGTTTCTTTTTGTGCACCTTCAACATATAGCACTTGTCTTCTTGTTCCTACCGGGATGTTTTGTGGGTAGCTTGTAGTAATCTTTTTCAAAACAGTATGTGCATCAATACCTCTAAATTCTACTTTGGGATTACTGATTTTGGATTTAATTACCTGTGGTTGTTGCATATAAGCTGCATCCAGTCTTATTACATAATCAAAAAATGATTCCTTTGGTTGTCTTTTTAGAGCAGGATTTTCCGGATAAATATTATAGCGGTCTGTTGTAATTGTGTATGCAGAACATCGATCAGTAGAAATTGCTTGTGGTTGTAAACCAATTACTCCAGGGTTATAGCCTGGATCACAAACAGTCCAGTTGCCTGGTAATGTTAATTTAAACCCAAGAGTGGGGCTGGAATATCCAATGTCTACTGTAGGAAAAGCTAAGAGTTTAGTTGATTCTTTTGGGTTAAAGTAGCCTGTATTAACTAAAAAGTATATTCCATAGATTATTCCAAACACCAATATAATCCCAGGAATAATTATTAATGGGGTAAAACCTTTCTTTTTATGTTTGGGAGAACTTTTATGCTTCATTTAAATAATTATTTAATAGATAGGAAATAAAAACAAGGACTTAGATTTATGAGGGTCTTGTTATTTTTGGGATGATAAGGGGGCTGTGTTAAAATATCTTCATGATAATTACCAAAACTATTCCTTTTACCAAAGAAGAAATTGAACAGCTAAAAGAGGTTTTTGACGTATATATTAAAACTGTAATTGATATTGAGAATAAGATTTGCTCTGCTGGTATGGATAGACATTTTGAGGGTGAAGAAATTCTGCTGAAGCAGGGTTCTAAGCAATCTAATATTTGGGGTGGCGGAGTAGATTTAGAGACTTCGGTAGTGGATTATAACTCTTTTATTAATATAAGGCCCGATGATAATAATACAAGTAATGAAATCCAGGACGCTACAATTAGAGAAAAGTATGAAGAATTAACTAAATTTTTTTTTAAGGAAATATATGAATAACCAAAAATTAATCGTTGAATCTCTTGCTATGGACCTAAAAAGAGTATCTTTAGGTCTTTATAGAGGATCAAATGTTATGGCAGAAAGGTTTAAAGAGGAGTCTTTAAAAAGAAGTAACGAGTTGGAGAGTGAAAATTTAGATAGCTATTTAATGTTTCTTATTTTAAAAATGAAAGAAGCTTTAGCTGGTGATAAAGAGTATATAGCTGATGATCTACTAATGTATAGCACTCTTTTTCAAAATTACGCACTAACAAAAATGGTATAACTGTAAGACCATTTATACTTCATTATTAGGAATAATTGATAGTATCTTTCCTTGTATGTTTGTGCACTCAATAGATTCAGAAGGAATTCCGGTGAGTTGAGAAACCAGTCTGACATGTTTTGAGAAGAATAAGCTATCACGAGTATTTGTTTCCAGTATAGCTAATCTCCTTAATTCTGACTCATCCAGAAGAAAGCATCTCCAGCCATATAGTCTTGTAGCGCCTTTTTGTACATCATATTGTCCTTGATGTTGTTCTGAATATCGGTCCAAATCCTCCGGAGTCATTTCTGTTGTCATAGTGAATACAATTATATCAAAATTAGGGTTTAATTCAACCTATAGTTATTTAGTGACTGGGTAGGCTTAGTTTGTAATCATCTATCTTCATTTTCAAGCTTTAATTTTTAAAACCAAAGAATATCTTCTCTAATAAAATCTGCCAACATTTTAGGGGTTCTTAGGAAATCAGCAGGTGCTGGAGCATGGAGGATGGTAGACCATGGAACTAAGCTATTTCCGCTTTTTAATATAACAGTGCTATCTCCTTTTTGACCTCTAATAATTTCATTACCCCACTGTCCTTTCAGAAATTTTACATTTTGATAACCTTCTCTATCTAAATCCTCAGGAACTAAAACAAAACCATAATTAATATCTACAGCTCTTGGGCCTCCCATAACAAAAACAATTTCTGCTGCTAAATTTATAAATCTATCTTTATATCTCTGAACTGCTTTCACCTCTGTTGTAGGTCCTTCAGAGGCATACTTATTATATGTTTCAAAAGGAAAGGTGGATACTCCATTTGAACTCTCGTATCCAAAATGAATTTGTCTTATCTGTCCATCTTCAATATACTGGAATTGATGATCATAAGAATCAAAATCAGAGGAATCAATCCAAACCCTGCCTCCAGTTGGCTCTAAAGGACCATAAAATCTTGACCAAAGTCTAAGTCCAGCATCTTTATAGCCTATAATTTGCCCAGCAATATTTTGCTCTAGCGGTTTATTAGGGTCAACAAACTTTCTATCTTTGCAATTCCAGTCACTTACTGCAGTCACATTTACTTGTTTTACAGGTTCTGCTTTTTCCACTTCTAAAACTTTCATGATAAGTTCATCTGTTTCTTTAGCCTCTGGTTTTAAAATAGTTTTTGGATAACCTAAGTAGAATTGATTTCCTAACCAATGACTCCATAGTCCTAGGATACCTTTAGGAGTTTGTATAGCTAATCGCCAACCTTGTTCTCTATAACTTTTTACTCTTGCTGTTTCACCTTCAGCCTGAGCCTGTGCTTTTCTTAAAGAATCGTGAGCAAGGTGCATTAAATCACCTCTTAAAGGGTATGTTCCATAAGCTTCTGAAATTTCACTAGGAGAAATTGTAGGGTACTGATCTTCTTTTCCCTTATCCAGTCCAGACAGGTCAACACCTTCTAATTGTTTCCAAATATCTCCAGATTCTGGTTCAATTGACATGAGAAAATTCTAGCACAAATGTGGATAAATATCAACCTATAGTTATTTGGGGTGATCGAGGGGATTCGAACCCCCAACAACTGCCTCCACAGGGCAGCGCTCTACCATTGAGCTACGACCACCATATTCTGTATTTTACCAGATTCACAAGAAAAAGGCTCCTTTCGAAGCCTTTTTCAAAACACATACTTAAAAACCCGTAAGGTTAATAAGTACTTTATTTATAAACTTTCACTGAAAAAAAGTCAACTACACTCGGTTTACACGATTGTAGTCAACATTAATTGAAAAAGGGGAGTAATTCCCATAAATTTATAGGTGTTAATAAAGCTGAAAAGAAGTCTGGTTCCAAAGTTCCAAAATTTAAAACATTATCACCAGGAACAACTTTTGTGGTAACTGTTTTTGGCTTATAGAATGGTTTATTTAACGTAAATTGAAAAGTGTAATCAGGTAATAAATACCTGGCTGGGATTTTACTTGATGTTCCATTGCTATTAATTTTAACTCCACTGGAATTTTCCACAGAATCAGAGGAAATAGTTAATATGTAATCACCTGTAGGATCATTTTTCCATTGCAATGCAGTTTGTAAGATTAATTGGACCGGAGATTTAATTGTTGTGCTAAAAATAAAAGGTGCCTGATCAAATTCCTTGCCATTGTTAAATAGTTGTAAAGCAATAAGATAAGTTCCGCTTATTGGTGTTTTTAGCTTCACACTAAAGGTTCCTGTTTGCCCTGGTTCTACCTTTTGGTCTGATTTTAATTTTATAGACTCGATTTGTAACTCATTTCCACCTTTGGTTGCTTTTAATTCAACCTCATTTCCATCATTCCAGATTGACTGCCCGGTATTTTTAAAAGTAAGGGAAATATTATATGTTTCTCCGGAAATTAATGATGTATAAATTTCTCCTTTAACTAGCTCAGCTCTATTATCCTGCACAGGTTTACCACTTGTCTTAGGCATCTCTTTTAGTTGTGTATAAGGTGAATAATAAGATAAATCAGTTTTATTAGCGGTGTCTGTGGTTGCTCCTAAAACATTAAGATTTTTTGTGTCTCCCGAAATCCTTTTAAAGGAAAAATGGTCAAAAGGGGTGCCTTGATAATCTAATAGGAAGGGGCTAACAGCAACAATCCTATTACTGTTCCAGGCATTTTCAAAAGCAGTTTTATAGTAATTTCCCACTTTATCAGCTGAAGGTAAGGATTTATCATAATCCACCCCCTCAGCATGCTTCCAGCCTGTTTCTGTTATAAATACAGGTATATTTTTAGTAACACCAAATCTTTGTAACAATAATGTTTCCCAAATCCAGGTTCGAACAGAAATCCTACCAGCACTATCTGGTGAAGCAGTAAATCCAGGGTTTGGGTAAGAGTGAGTTGACCAGCCATCTAATCTATTTAATATTCCAGGAACTTCTTCTTCCATTTGGGTTAAAAAAACCTCTTCATCCATATATTTTGGTGTTTGCTGTGGAGCAGAAGCATCAAAACCTGCATTTATCACAAAGAAATCAGGATTTTTATTTTTTAAGGCTGTAATTGTTTTATCCAAAATTCTGGCATAAGATTTTGGGTCAACATTTCCACCCCATTCCTGACCTTGGTTTGGTTCGTTATAAACTACAATATACCGGTTTTTGGTAGGCCAATTCAGGGTATCCAGAAAGTCTGCCCAGGCTGTTTCTTCACCATCATAAGGCCTTAACCAGTAATCCTTTTCAGGGCAAGTTGCAAGCCTAATAATAGGAATTAAATGTTTTCTTCTTAAATCATCAAAAAATGACTGCCATTTATTTGTATCTCTGTCTTTGCTTTCAATTAAAATAGTTACATAACCCCAGTCACCACCACTGGAATTTACCAAAGTGGCTGCAGGCGAAGACTCATCTGCTATAGGTGAGATCATATGAATACCAAATTTATTATTCTGTGCCAGCAATGGATCCACAATTGCTTTAGCGGGTTTTAGTGATACAGAGTTTATAAAAATCAACAAAAAAAATACGAGTAAATACTTTATGAATTTCATGCATGCTTATTTTACCATTTCAGACCTAATTATTTCTTCTAACCCCTTAACTCCTCCAAAAGAGATCCTATCAGGCATAAGATCCTGTGTTTCCATCATGGTAGCAGGGGTAATAATAAAATCTCCCCATCTTTCATTGATATTATCCATAGCTTTAACCAAATTGTTTTTTACTTTTAAATCTTCAAATAAACTCATTTGAGTAAAAGTATCTTTTTGTAAATTAAAACAAGATACTGCTAGCTCACGGACAGATTTTTGATTTGGACATTTAAGCAATAAATTAAAAATAATTCTGTAGATATCCCTGGAATCAAATAAAAAATTAGGAGAAGATATTCCCTGATGCCAATAATCAAAATCACGATAAAGTATAGATAAATGTACACCTCTGGCTCTAAAACCAGCCTGTCTCATTCTAAAACCCATCTTTTCTACTAATTTTTGTAAAATAGGGGCTAATTCTTCCGGGGTAACCAATGGTTTAGGTAAGGCAAAAGAATTACCAAAACTACCACGCTTACTAAGCGTTTCATCAATTTCCCAGCCATGTAATCTGCACCACCAATAATATCCGGTAATTGATTTAAAAGCTGCTTTTAATTTCCAGATGGGGGAGTTAAAAAAATCTAAAACAGTATAAATACCCATGTTGTTTAATCTGGCAGCATTTTTGGCTTTTATTCCACAAAGATCTACTAATTTAAGGCTTTTAAAGATTTCCAAATAATTACTTTTATCAATTACATCCAAACCATCTGGTTTATGTAATCCTGCTGCAGTTTTAGCTAAGAAACGGTTTGGGGCAATACCAACAGAAATAGTTAACCATTCACCAATCTCTTCCTTTATTCTTTGTTTTATTTCTAAGCTTACCTCTTTTACACCCTTTTTAAGGGCTGGGGAAGTGGTTAAATCAAGAATAAATTCATCTATGGACTTGGGAGTTACTTTATCACTGTAAGCCTCTAAAACAGCTCTGAATTTAAGGTGAATATTTCTATACTTATTGGGATCAGGAAGTAGAACTATTAAATTTGGGCAAAGCATTTTAGCTTCTCTAACCTTAAACCCTGTTTTAATACCTAACTTTTTAGCTTCCACAGAAGGGGCTAAGATACAGCCAGAAGGGCTATTATAAGCAGCCACAGCAATTGGTTTACCCCTAAGTCTGGGATTAGCTTGTTGTTCTATAGTAGCAAAACAGGAATTAAGATCCAGATGCATTATGGTGGGATCTTTTAAATTAAAAGAGGAGTTAATTGCATTCCCCATCAGCAATTTCTTCCACACTCCAGTGTAAATTCTCAGTATTCATCACCAATTTAAAAAATAGAGTAGGGGTATCTATTGAAAAAACATGGTATAAGGTTTTACCCAGGTGATAGGTATGATGTAAGCCAATTTTAGTAACCTGGTAAGTTTTACTATCCCAATGGATATATTTAGGGTAGACAGACTTTCGCTTGTGATCATATACTAAGTTAACAGAAATAGGGGCATTAATTTTTTGAATCATATGTTTATTTAGACTACACCCAAAGAATACCCGAAGTCAATAGTTGGAATTTTGCTTTTAATTCGGATATAATTAGCCTTCATGGAAATAAATAACTGCGGACTTGAGATAAAAATAGGAGAACCTGTAAAAACTATATTAGGTTCTGAGTTAGAACTAACTTACTCATGCAATAAATGTGAAGTTCTTATCACACGAAATATTCCTTTTGATATTCCTGCATCCAGGCTTAAGAAGTATTTAGATGATAAGGAAAGTATGCTATATACAATGATAAGAGATGCTTCTGTAAAAACATACTTAGATTCATGTACTAAACAGGGATGTAGTTAAGGAAAGTATGCTATATACAATGATAAGAGATGCTTCTGTAAAAACATACTTAGATTCATGTACTAAACAGGGATGTAGTTTTAGAACAAATTAACTTTGTCTGTTATAATACATAATATTGCGGGTGTAATTCACCGGTAGAATGTCACTTTTCCAAAGTGAACGCAAGGGGTTCGACTCCCCTCACCCGCTCACAACAAAAGTCCCCACCTTGCGTGGGGCTTTTTTGTGACTGGATGTGATAGGAAAAGAATTATGCGCTCTACGCAGTAGGAATCAGGTTCGAAGACCGCAGGTCGCAAGGTTCTCCGATCAGATTGGAGGTTCTTAAGACCTGGTCGCAAGGTTCTTTCGCAAAGCGAAAGGTTCTTACTCCCCTTATAAGTCTGAGCGAAGTCGAAGACCTCACCCGCTCTCAAATTAAATACTGGAAACACGCTCTAAAAGGTCTTCTGACCAAACATCAAAGTAATTTTCAGGTAATATTAATGCTCTGCTTGGTTGTAACTCCTGGATAAATTCTTCTGTGTGAGACACAATAAGTAAAGCTCCTTTATATTCCTTTAAAACCTGTAGAATAATTCTTTGAGACATCATATCTAAATAGGTAGTTGGTTCATCAAGTATTAAAAGATTGTAATCTTGAAGTAGCAGTAAGGCTATTGAAAGCCTGGTTTTTTCACCCCCGGATAAAGTTCCTATTTTTTGATAGACCTTACTGGCAGGAAATAGAAAGCTGGCAAGCAGGGGACGGGCAACACTCTCTGGCTGATGGCTTAAACTCATGGCTGTTTCCAAAAGATTTTTATCAAAATCTAAATTCTCAAATTCCTGTGAGTAATAACCAACCTTTAAGTTAGACTCTCTTAGTATTTCACCCTCATTGGGTTCCAATAACCCCATAAGGATCTTAATAAAGGTACTTTTACCAACACCATTAGGACCTATAAGTGCCACACATTCTCCACGTTCAATAGATAAATTAATCCCCTTTAAGATTTCTTTTTCCCCATAAGATTTAGAAATATTAAGAGCTTTGATTGGTAAAGCTCCAACTGTTGCTGGTTCTGGCAGCCTAAATCTAATTGCCCTTACTTCCGGAGGTAAATCTGGCAGCTTTTCCTTTAATTTATGAACCCTTTTTTGTAAATTTATCCTTTGTTTAACTCCCATTCCTTTAGCACTTTCTTCCAACCTGGAAATATTTCTTTGTTCAACATGAACTTGTTTAATAAGAGTTGCTTCTTTTTCTGCCCTTTGTTCCAAAGCCTGAGTATAATTTCCTCTGTATTCTTCAATCTTATGTAACTCCGAATTAACAAATAAAATCTTATTAATGTGTTTATCTAATAACTCTAAATCATGGGAAATCAGGATTAGTGTTTTTGGGTAATTGCTTAAAAAGCCCATTACCCATTTTTTACCGGCTGTATCCAAAAAGTTAGTAGGTTCATCAAGTAATAATGTATCTGGCTCTGCTAAAAGTGCTCTGGCAAGGGCTAATCTGGTTTTTTGTCCACCGCTTAAATCTTTTGGTGAAGCTTCCATATCAAGGTCACTAAGTTCCACTCCGCTAATCATTTTATATAATTCATAATCTTGTTTTGTATGATCTGGATTAAGATATTCACGAATTGTGGCAGAGGCTTCCATGATAGGATCATGTTTTACTTCCTGGGGAACAATACCAATTGTGCCTGTAATTTCAATTTTTCCATTCTGAGGGATCTCTTGTTTACAGAGGATTTTAAGCAAGGTGCTTTTGCCGGCACCATTATGTCCAATTAAACCAACCTTTTGTCCGTCAGTTATTGTAAACTCAGCATCTTCAAAAATATGATGTGAGTTATGGGAAAACGATAAATTATGTACGCTAATCATCTGCGTATTATACAGGAAATTAGCTTCTTGCGCATTTTTATTGAATAAATGGTACAATACACACTATGGGAAATTTTAATCGTGGTAGCAGATCAGGCGGAGACAGAAATTATGGCAGACCTAGCTTTAGTAACAGAGGTTCTGACAGACAAGTAGAGATGCATCAGGCAGTTTGTGCAAAGTGTGGAAAAAATTGCGAAATTCCTTTTAGACCAACTAATGACAGACCTGTCTATTGTTCAAGCTGTTTTGAAAATAACAGAAATTCAGATTCCAGATCAGAAGGCAGAAACTTTGATAGATCTTCTAATTTTGAAGACAGAGAGATGTTTACAGCTACTTGTGCAGATTGTGGTGCCAGCTGCCAGGTTCCTTTTAAACCAACCAATGGTAAGCCTGTTTTTTGCAGCAATTGTTTTGGTGACAAAAAAGAAGGAAGAGGTAATAGAAGAGAACAATCAAATTCACAGCCTATGGACAATAAGCAACTAGAGCAGATAAACAGCAAATTAGACAAGATTTTAGCAATTCTAGCTCCAGGTACAGCTTCAAAAGAAGCTTTGGAAGAAATAGCAGAAGAAATTCAGGATGAAGTTACAGAAGAATTACCAGAAGAGGTTGTTGAAGAAGAAGTAAAAACTCCTAAGAAAAAAGCTTCAAAGAAATAATTCCTTTAAAATCCTTTTAATTTAGCCAAAACTGTTAACCTTTTTGTATTTAGTCCAGGTGGAACACAAGTCATAAGAGTTAAGTACCTGCCTGCTTCATCAGGAGGATTTATTACCCATGTTTCCATTGGATTGACTATAGTTAATCCTTTAACAATATATTCAAATTTTTGCCCGCCTGCAGTAACTACTATTAAATCTCCTTTTTTAATATCAGGTAATTTGGAAAATATAGCTTTATAGTTATCTTGTCTAAAAAATTGTGGTAGGGAGGAATGACCAGAAATAAACACATTACCTTTTTCACCAGGTAAAGCAGAGCCTGGTAAATGAGATAAATGATTGTCAAAAGTATTGCTGTCAACAAATACCTCTGCCCCTTCAAGCTTAATACTGGGAATTGCAATGTTAAAAGTTTCATAGGAAGCAGGTGTAGCTCTTTTATTGTTTGAAGTAATTACAGGGAAATTATTCCTGGTTTCCACAGAAACCCCTAAAACACTTTTTGAATCTGAAGTAGGGCTTACCAGGGTAATATTTTGTTGAGAATATACAAATGTTTCCCAAATTTTAAAGGAAATAAGAGGCATAAGTACCTGAACAAGCACAAAAACACCTATTCCCAGCATAAACAAAGGGATAAACCTATGGAGCATATATTAATATTAGACTAAATTGAAGCTCCAAAGCAAGTATTGAAGGAGTTAGTTTTTAGAAGAGTGGGAGGCCTTTATAGTTTCTACTGCCTCTATAATATGCATTAGATACGACCAAAGGCACCTCTTTTTTATCGCTACCAATTCCATATACCCAAAAAGCGTCTCCGTTAAGGATTTTTATCCTAGTTTTAGGGTTTATAACAGTTGAACAGACATCCAAAAAAGAATGGTCTTCCGGAGCCCAGGCATATTTCCAGTAGTCTAGTTTTTGCAGTCGTTCAGGTTCTATTTGGTTGGTATCAGCATGAATAACTCTGATTGTTTGCCAGCCAAACCTTGTTAAGGCCATTACTTTTTGTAAATAGTTTCTTACTGTTAAAGCGTTTCTATCTCCACTGATAAAAGCACCATTAAAGTCTTCTGGGAATGGTTGTTTTTTCCAGGTCCAACCAAAGCTTGGTTTAGACTCTCCTGTGGCTAATCTGGTAGGGAATTCACAAATAATTCTGCCTGCATAGTCAAATAAAGACCTTGGTTCAGAATGATACTTCAAAAAGTTATGTGGCATTTCCATATAGCTTATTATAGCAATCTTTTGAATTAAAATCAACCTATAGTAATTATTACTCCTGAATCTGTTATAATCCACCTAAATATTTTATATGGAAGCTTCGAAATTAAGAGTTGAGAGATATAAAGACATTGCGGATGAAAAATTCCGTAACTACCTTACCTCTTTTGATGAGTTCTTAGACGATAAACTGAATGGTAATCCTATAGCTTTGGAAAGTTTTTGTAGACACCCTTATACAGAACAATTACGACTGAAGTCTAAAGATGTTAGTAGAATTGTAACTTATTGTACTAATAGCAGGGTTTTGGATATACAAAAGATTCCGGATTCTCTTGGCAGAGAAAGGATTAATGGATTTGATAAGGAAAATTGTTTGGCTTTTGCCAGCATTGCCCATGTTGTTTATCTTAAGTTTAGTCCGGATTCAAAGTATCCAGGTTTGAAGGCAAATATGAATGTACCATGGTCAGATATTCCATGGAAAGAAATGGTTTATGAGGCTAAGGAGAAGTTGGGTAGCAACCCTTTATCTGAGCGGATTCATATATTAGATCAACAACCAAGACTTGAGAATGATAAGGATAAACATACCGCTGAACAGCCAGAAACAAATAGTGAGTATTCACCAAGAGTAAGTATAAAAAAGAAGGAGAAGATATATAGTAATAAACCAAAATTTCTTAGATTTGATGAGGTAGAAATAAGAGAAAAACTACTTACTGCCGACCTGGGATTGGAAGAAATAGCAGCTCTGTATAAAAGTATTCCTGGGAATCAAGTTGATAGCATTAGCACCCAAAAACACAATATATCACCTGAATTAATTACAGCTGTTATGTTTATTTATCATGCAAATGCCCATACTCTGGAAAAATTTGATCCTGAAGAAACCTTATATTTTTCTCGTGACTTTCATAAAGCTTTAGAAACATCACTTATGATACTTAATCACTATAAAAAGCTTGGAAACGATGATTTTACTACCTTGGAAAAAGTTTTTTCAAAACTGTTTTTAATTATTGAAAAGAACCCTGATAAATATACTACTCCAACCACAAAATAATTTTAGAGTATTTCTTCCGGCATATAAGCTGCAGCCTCTGGGTATTTCTTGATAATTGGTTCAACTTTATTAATAAAATCAGTAATTTGCTTTGGAGCACTACCTACAAATTCCATTGGGTTAGAGAGAGCTTTTTCCAGTTTTTCCTTAGGTACTCCAAAATCAGGATCCTCTGCTAATCTGTCTAATAAATCATTACCAGTTGAACCTTTTTCTCTCATTTCCAGTGCTACTTTTTTAGCATGTTTTTGAATTATCTTGTAAGCCTCTTCTCTTGGAGCACCATCTTGTACAGCAACCATTAATAATCTGGTTGTGGTTAAGAAGGGGAGAATCCTGTCGTATTCCTTTTTAATTACTGCCGGATAAAATCCACATTCATCACAGATAGTTAACATAGCCTGAAAAATACCATCTGTGGTAAAAAAAGCATCAGGGAGGGCAACTCGTCTTGTTGATGAATCACTGACATCTCCACCATACCATTGTTCTCCGGTTATACTTTGAATCATATTTACATGTCCACCTAGAACATTCTTTAATCCTCTAATTCTTTCTGATGTGCGGGAGTTCATTTTATGAGGCATAGCACTTGATCCAACCTGACCTTCCTTAAATCCTTCAGTGAATTGTTCATTACCTGCCATAAGTCTCATTGTAACGGCTAAGCTGGCTGGTCCTGAGACTAACTGGTAAAGAGTTGTAACCACATCATAATCTAATGACCTTGGGTAAACCTGTCCAACGCTTCCGAGAATTTTTTTAAAGCCTAATGACTCTGCTACGAGTTGCTCAAGGCCATCGACATTTTCCTGGCTGCCAAGCAGCTGGAGTTGGTCTGTTTGAGTTCCCATTGCTCCTTTTATTCCTCTTAAGGGATAATTTTCGATAGTTGTTTCCAATCTGTTAAGGCCTAATAATAAATCTTCACCTGCATCAGAGAACATTTTTCCAATTAAAGAGGGTTGGGCAACTGCATTATGAGTACGTCCTCCATAAATTAGTGTACTGTTTGTTGCTGCTAAGTCAGCAAATCGTGCTAAAGTAGCCACAACCCTGTCACGAATCATTAGCATTGCTGCTTTGTTTAACATTTGTTCTACATTGTCTGACTGGTCTCTGGAAGTCATCCCCATATGAGCAAACTCAAAGCCCGCCAGATTATTTGCAGCCTCAAGTTTTGCTTTTTCATCATGGCGAAGTATTAATTCTCTTTCTCTGATCCAAGCTAAATCAACAATGTTCTGAGTATTTTCATAGGCTGCGATTACATTATCAGGTATAGTTAATCCTCTGGATGCCTGACCTTTCATAACTGTGATCCAAAGGCCACGTTCACTGATTATTCTACCTTCGGGTGAAAAAAGCTTGATCATGGGGGTGCTGGCGTATCGGTCAGCCAAAACATTGGGTATAACAGGACGTTCGTTAGCCATAAGCTAGTTGAATATATTATTTAGCAACATTTTAGTCAATAGTTGATTGCTTTATGCTATTATTACCACTATGTTAATAGCAGAAATTGGTTTAAATCATAAAGGTAATGAAGAGAGAGCCTTTAAGATGCTTCAGCAGTTGGTTAAAGCAGATATCGATGCTGTAACTTTTCAGCTTCCAGAGCCAGAATTTTATTCAAATCTTAAGTTTAATATTAATCCCCTAAGTAAGGCTTTTTATAAAAAAGCCATTAACTTTATACATAAAAATAATAAACAAATTGGTTTTGCAATCAAAGATATGGATATGATTTCTTTTTTAGATGAAAATAAGGCAGATTTTTGGAAAACATTAAGCACCTCTTTTAATGATAATGTTTTAATTGGAAAGTTGGAAAAAACTAAAAAACCTATCTTTATGTCTACTGGCTTATCTTCTGAAAAAGAGATTCAAATTATGGCTAGGAAGAGAAAAAATGTTAAATTTATACATACTCAACTTTCTCATGATATTAAGGATGTTAACTTGAAAGTTATTGATACTTTAAAAAAAATAACAAAAAAAGATATTGCTTTTGGTTTGCATTGCTCTAACTTAGATGCACTTTTACTATCAATAGCTTTTAGCCCTTCAGATATTTTCTTTTATGTTAAAGATAATGCAAGGGAAAAGTTTTTGGATCATGAGCATGCAGTAGTAATTAATCAACTTGATATAATCATTAAAAGGCTAAAAGAGTTAGAAGCATCTTTAGGAATAGGACACAAACAAAATATAGGAATAAAAATATAATGAATACATATAAATTAATCTTAAAAAGAAGAACAATTAGAAAATTTAGTAATAAAAAAATAAAACAGGCAGACCTTGTAGATTGTATTAATGCTGCTAGACTCGCACCCAGTTCTGCAAATTTACAGCCTTTAGAATATATTTTAGTCACCAAAAACCTGAACTTAGTTTTTGAGTGCACTCACTGGGCTGGTTATTTAAAAGATGGAGCACCAAAACATAATGAACACCCTAATGCTTATATATTTATCTTATCTAACACAGAAATTAGCAAACAAGCTAAATTTGATGTGGGATTGGCTGCACAAAATATAATTTTAACAGCCTTAGAAAGGGGTATTGCTAGTTGTATTTTAGGCAATCTAGAAAGGGAAAAGTTATCTAAGATACTTTCCATACCAGAAAAATACTTTATAGAACTTGCAGTAGTTTTAGGTTATCCAAAACAAATTTCCATAGAGGATAAGTTTAAAGGAGATGTGAAATATTGGTTAGATGAAAAGCAAGTATTACACGTTCCAAAGAAATCACTAAAAGATATCATACACAAAGAAACATACTAGATTAAACTTTTAGATTTTTGGCTAATTATTAAACTGTTTGGAAACCAATTATCTAAAGACTTTGTTTTATTTGAAATTTTAGTTATATCCATTTTTGTATTATCAATTGGGGAAGTCCAGAGCATAAATAATTGTCCAAAGATTGATTTTTTAAGTACTTTTCTATATTTAGGATTTAATCTATTCATCTAATTCCTGCTTTTAATTAGATGCTCAGTTGTAGGGTAGGTCTGAGAATTTATAGTTTGGTTAATAAATTATTATTGGTCCTCCACCTTATTCCCTGCATTCCTAGTATCTTACTAGGTTTTTCCTACCCCCAACCTGAGCAACCTATTTATAAACTATATTAGAATTATCAACAGTAAAATATATTACAAATTAAAAGTAGGATGTATTACAGATCTATAAGGTCTAAAAGTTTAAACTAACAAAAGACTCAAAAAATGCTCTTGACATAAATAGATTAACGATGCTATATTTGCAAAATCTGCCCTATAACCCTATAGAATGAGCTTAGAAGATAAATCAGCAGTAAATACAAGTGTTGCAGATCCCCTGGTTTTAGAGAGAGAAAAAACGAATCGACTATTGACTGAATTTAAAGCAATTGCTCCTAAAAGATTTGCTTCACAACATTATCACTATAATTCACCAACACTTTTAGATAAAATAGGAAGTTATCATCCCGGACAGTCAGCATATTTATTTATCACGTCGCTTAGTAGTTTATTAACAGGAAATGAAAGTGGACACATAAATGTTAATTTAGAAAAAGACAACTACGGTAGAGATAATTTAAGGATAGGTTGGCCAGCCCCTTTAACTTTAGGTGTCAGTATTGGTTCGAGAGATTCAGCGGAAACCAGATTAGATGTTAGACCTTTTTCTTACTCACCTCATCCTAGTAATATGGCATATGTTTATCAAGGAGATCCTTTACCGGTAGAATTGATTCATCAAGTGTATTCAAATGCAGTTTTAGGCTTAGTAACAGAGGATTTAAGCGAAAATCATGTTCGTTGGGGGGAAGAACTTTGTAAGAAGCGTGATAATAATTTAAAAGGAATGCGCGATCTTGTTGGAGAGGAAAGATCATGGGTAATAGACAGAAGTATTAAAGCGCTCTCAGAAGTGGCTGGAGACCAGGAGTTTTTGGTCTGTGTCCCTGATATTAACCAAAGAGGAGAAGCTTTACAAAAACCAGTTTTATATACAACAGCCTCTATAACTGAGGAATTGGCAAATAAGTTTTCCCGGTTAGAGGGGTTTGGTACATATTATCCAACTGAATATAGATCTGCAAACGATCCCAATTCCAGACCATTAATGGTTGTAAGATATTATCGGGACTTAGAAGTTGAGATAATAGGTGTTAAGAAGCCTTATAACCCTGACCAAGATCAGAGTTTAAGAAGTTCACTATATCACTTTATGAATGGTGATAGAAACGCTGTAACATTTACTATTTTTCCACCTCATAATCATATGGGAGTTGAAACAGCCTTAGTTGCAGCAAACCCTCAAGTACCTGCTTTTAATGCTAAACAAAAGCTACTGGTGCGCCCAGAAAGATAAAAATTAGCTTCTTGTTAAATTAGCAATAAGTGCAGGTAGTTTTGCTGTAGGATCAAATAGTAATTCAAAACGCAAAAGCCTTTGGGTTCTTTCAATACCTTTCATTTTAGGAGAGGAATAAAGTTCTTTGATAAGTTTGTATAATCCCGGGTTTCTTGCTAATGAAAGTGTTTCTGCTGATAAAGCATTTGGATAAAGTCCAAATCCTCTAGCTAAATTAAGGACATAAGGTAAATGATAATCATTACTACAAACTCCAACTCTCAATCGACTGTAAGGTCCTAAAGCATCTGCTAAAGCAGCAATATTATCTCTTGTACTTTTAGATTTTTCTTCTAGCATTATTGCTTGTTCAGGAATTTTTGGGAGCTCATTACCCCATAAATAATGAGAAGAGGTAAGAAAATTTATGCCAACTTGTGCTTCTGATGGGCAATCACTGCCAAACGTTTGACCGCCGGAAAAAACTAATTTTTGAGTCCATCCTAACTCGTATGCTTTTACTCCAGCCATAATTCTCAACATTGAGTCAAAAGGTGGCATGTAATGGCCTTGTTTGCTTACTTCCATACCTGATCCGTGAATTACAACAAGATCAAGAGGATATTTTATATTTTTTTCCATATTATCCAGATTCATATTATTTAAAAAGTAGAAGTATTATAAAATATAGAAAATAATATTTCAAACTATGGGGTTATTTGTGCGCCCAGAGGGATTCGAACCCCCGACCTCGACGTTAGAACCGTCTTGCTCTATCCACTGAGCTATGGGCGCTTAGTGATTTATGTATTTTATCAAATTTTGGGTGTAAGAACCAGCTATGAAGCAGAAAAGAATTCTATCGTTTTCTTAAGGCCTTCTTCTAGTTCTACTTGTGGTTCCCATCCAAGAAGGTTTTTAGCTTTGCTAATGTCTGGACATCTTTGTAATGGATCATCCTCAGGTAGTTTTTCCTTAATTTCCTTGGATGTTGCTTTAGTTAATTTAATTATTAAATCAGCTAATTCAAGGATAGTAAATTCATTTGGATTACCCAAGTTAATTACCTCTCCTTTAGTATTTTGCTTTTGCATTGCCAAAAATATTCCTTCAATCAAGTCTGAAACATAACAAAAAGAGCGGGTTTGAGTCCCATTTCCAAAAATAGGTAAGGGTTGGTTTGCTATAGAGGCTTTGATAAATTCTGTAACCACTCTTCCATCATCAAGAGCCATGTTAGGTCCATACGTATTAAATATTCTGATAATTCTTCCATCCAGGCTTTTTGATCTGATATAGGCTGAAGTAATTGTTTCCCCAAACCTTTTTGCTTCATCATAAACAGCTCTGGGGCCTGTAGTAGATACATTTCCTCTGTAACTTTCCTTTTGAGGGTGTTCCAAAGGGTCGCCATATATTTCTGAGGTAGAAGCAAATAAAAACTTTGCCTTATTAATTGAGGCTAATTCTGCTAAATTCCAGGTGCCAACTGTATTTGCCTGCATTGTTTCAAAAGCCAAGGCATGATAACTTTTTGGGCTGTGAATATTAGGAGAAGCAGGGGAGGCTAAATGATAAATTTCATCGGCAGTCATTTCTTCTGGTAATTTATTAGAAATATCATATCTTAGGAATCTAAATTTAGGATTATCTTCTAAATGAGTAATATTTAAGCCTGTGCTGGTTATTAAATTATCTATACACAAAACCTCATAACCTTTATTTAATAAATATTCACAAAGATGTGATCCTAAAAATCCTGTTCCACCAGCAACAATTGCTTTCATATTAGGTTTTCCCTTATTTTTTCTGCATTTTCCTTTAGCTCTTCTTTTGAAGTATCTGGTTTTTGTCTTTCAAAAGTAAGATCTTTTTCATCATTCATGGGTATTAAATGAACATGAACATGAGGAACACCAGATCCGGAAATCATAACTCCAATTCTTCCAAGTTTAGGGTTAAAAGCTTTTTTTATAGCTTTAGCAATAGGTTTACAAACAACCATTATTTCTCCTAATATTTTATCATCCATATCAAAAAAGTAATCAATGTGTTGCTTTGGGATAACAAGTGTGTGTCCTGGATTAATAGGGGCAATGCTTAAAAAGGCTAAAAAGTTTTCATTTTCCCAAACTTTTTCTGCTGGAACCTCACCTTTAATTATTTTATCAAAAATACAATCATCCATTGATCTAAATATAACAAATAAGTGCTTTTTATGAAACCTTTAGTTTAAACTTAAAGATTAAACTAATTAAGGCCTATAGTTGATAAAGTGTGTATTATTTGTTATACTTATGAGGCTATTTTTATGAAAGAAATTGATCGTAGGACAGCATTAAAGATTTGTGGTGCATTTGCTGCCGGTGTAGTAACCGGAAGTATTTCTCCGGATATTAGTATCAGGATAAATAAACAGGTAGGTACAGTTACCGGTCTTCCTGTAGGGAATGCTGGAATTTTAAGACAAGTCGAGGAGGCCTGTAAGGATTACCCTGACCAAGATAATTGTATACAAAACATACAATTATCTCCTGTATCTAAGGTATTAGGTGTTTCACTCAATCCTTTTGCTGAAGAAGTTGCATTTCGTGCTACGCCATCTATTGTCCTATCTGTAGTAGAAGGTAATACAGATCAGCTGGGAGCTGATATATTATGCGGCTTAAATGATGGGTATGGTCTGTCTAGACGCGAATTTATTACGGGGGCTATTTCTTCTTTACTCTTTGGTACTAGTCATAATATTACAAACAATGGTATTGATTTAAAAACTATACCCGCCTCTCAAACTGTTTGCGGATTTGCGTATTGGTATTTACAAAGAAAATTTGGTTTAGTTTCTAATACAATTGCACACGCATTACATAACTTCAATGTAATTTATAGGTAAAAGTTTAATTAATTTTGTCGGGGTGACAGGAATGAGCCTTCGTAAACTCGTCTCCTTTTGCAATGCAAAAGTAAGTAAGCTTGCAAAAGTTGAACCTGCTTCACCACTGTGTGGAGCGCATAGTTAATTCCTAAAATCACTCGTTTGATTTGAAAACCAGACATAAATGTCTGAACTTCAAATCAGTCGGGGTGACAGGAATTGAACCTGCTACATCTGCGTCCCAAACGCAGCGTTCTACCGATGAACTACACCCCGCTTTCGCTAAAGCTTCAGCGGGCAAACCCGTTAAACTGAATATTAGCTTGGTGCCGCGGGTGGGAGTCGAACCCACAAGACTTGCGCCATTGGATTTTAAGTCCAACGTGTATACCATTCCACCACCGCGGCATACCTCGTATTGTACCAAAAACTGCTTCAATGTTAAAATACGCAAATAATGGATAAATTTAGTATAAATTTAAAGAAAATAAATACCACAACAATTTTATTTTTTAGCCTGGTAGTAATATTCATTTTTCTTGTGTCGCTTTGTATTAGTACTTTTAATTTTAATAAAACCAAGACTCCAGAAAATATTTCTAGGAACCAGGAAAAAACTCAAGAGCCAATAACAACAGAATCTTCTGTTAAGGGTGCTTCAACTGAGGCCGCAAAACCAATAGTTACTCAAACTCAGGTATTTAGAACTGCATTATCTGGCAATGAGGTTAAAGTACCTGTGCTTTATTATCACTATATTGGCAATAATCCTGATCCTAAGGACACACAAAGAGATGCTCTCTCAGTTAATCCAGAACAATTTGCTGAACAAATGAAATATCTAAAAGACAATGGTTTTACAACAATTTCTTACGATACTTTATACGCAGCACTAAAAAAACAGACTGTATTACCAACTAAGCCAATTATTTTAACTTTTGATGACGCCTATATTGATTTCTACTACAACGCTTATAATATTTTGCGCCAATATGGCTTATCAGCAACAGTTTTTGTTCCAACCGGACTTATTGGAAACCCTGCATATTTAACCTGGCCAATGATACAAGAAATGCATTCTTCCGGCTTGGTAAGTTTTGAAGCACACTCAGTTCACCATTACCATTTGGCTTCTCTTGCACCGGATGTTGTTTTACAGGAATTACAACAGAGTAAAAAAGATCTACAGGATCACTTAGGTATAAATGTTAACTTTATGGCATATCCTTATGGTGAAACAAGTCCCTCTGTTGTTAGTTTAGTACAAAAAGCAGGATATATAGGAGCAATTGGAACCTGGTCAAATAAGATCCAATCAGAGGGAACTATTTATAATTCACCAAGACTTAGGATAAGTGGATCAATAAACATTGCTTCTTTCGCGTCATTACTACAATAATTAGTAGTGCATATTTTTAAGAACCATTTATTTTTAATTTCCTGCGTCTTACTGTTATTTTATTCCTTTTCAATTCTTTACAGATCTGATAGCTCCTTTGATCAGGATTTAGGAAGACATTTAAAAACAGGGGAGATAATTATAAATAGTTTATCAGTTCCTTATATAAATCTGTTTTCATATACAAATGCTAATTTTCCTTTTATTAATCATCACTTTTTATTTGGAGTAATAATTTATCTTTGGAGTAAATTCTTTGATCTACAGTTATTTTTACACATAAAGATTCTTATTATTCTTACTGCTGTTCTGCTAACTTTTTTGAATACAAAAAGGACACAATCTATTTTATTGCTGCCTTTGGGATATTTATTTTTACATGTTTTAAGAGAAAGAACAGATTTAAGACCAGAAATCTTTAGCTTCCTTTTTACCTCCGTCACAGTCTGGGTTTTGGAGAGATTTTATAGTAATAAGAGTTCCAAGCTTATTTTTATCTTACCGATAATCCAATTTTTCTGGATTAATATACACATTTATTTTTTTGTAGGATTTCTATTGCAAGGTATTTATCTAATAGATCTCTTCTTAAGAAAAGAGGTTCAGAAATTTAAAGCACTTTTATTTATTTTTGTTGGCTCTTTAATACTTTGTTTAATAAACCCTAACACAATAAACGGGCTCTTATATCCTTTACAAATTTTTAGCAACTATGGATATTCAATTGCTGAAAATCAAAACCTCTTTTTGCTTGAAAGATTAGGGTTTACAGATCCTAATTTTATTTTTGTAAAACTTTGTGTCTTACTAATCATATTTACTTTAATAATTTCTATACTTAAAAAACCTTACATAATAAAAAATAACTTAATATCTTTACAAGGAATATTTTTGGCATTAGTTAGTATCCGGGGATTTCCTTATATTTTCTATTTATCCTTTCCTTTTATTTTCTTAAGTTTAAACAATGCCGAAGTTAATAAAAAGTCTTTAGCGTTATTCATCTGCACGACATTTTTATTAATTATTGAATCAGCTTTTTACTTAAATGGTAGTTACTATAAAGAAAATAAAATTCCTGCAGAACCGAAATTAATTTTACAGGAAAATGGAAAAAAAGCTTTAGATTTTTTACTTCAAAATGACTTGCCTCAGCCAATTTATAATAATTTTGATATTGGAAGTTATATAATCTATCGCGCTTACCCTAAATATAAAGTATTTGTAGATGGCAGGCCAGAAGCATACCCGGCAGATTTTTTTACTAATATATATATTCCCTCACAATCAGATTATTCATACTTTAAAGAATTAGATAATAAGTATAAATTTCAAACAGTTGTATTTTCAATCACAGATCAAACACCGTGGGGTAAGAGCTTTTTGAGAAGTATTATTAAGGATGATAGTTTTGCAACTGTATACTTGGACAATTTTATTATTATTCTCATTAAAAGGGATCAGCTTCAAGCTGTGAAATTGGCGCCTATTCTTTAATTAATCCTTTAAGTTTTGCGCTAACAGTAGCATTTTGTTTTTCAATAATATCTATTTCATCCAAAGCCAGTGATGTTTTTCTTAATTGAATATAAAGGTAAGCTAGATTAATTCTTGAATTTAAATCTTGTTCGTTGTTTTGAAGAGCTTGTTTATATTCCAGGATAGCAAATTCAGGTTTTTGTAGATTTAAAAATAGTTCTGCCATCTTCTGATGATAAATTTTTGTATTAATAAAAATATATGAAAATTGTTTAATCTCGTTATAATCCTTATAACCATAGTATGGTTCCAGCTGTTTACTTGTTAAGTTTTCAGTTAATAGAAATGCAGGACCATAATCACCGGATAAACTTTGTTTCATGTTTAAGTACTGAAAGAAGGCTGTAATAAAAATAATTTTAGATAAGAAAAAGATTAAAAATATAATAACAATAGACGCCTTAAAAAAGTTACTTTTTTGAATAGAATAGATGTAATTAAAAGAGAGAGCATAAGAAACAGCAACTAACGGTAATAATATTACGTAATAATGCATGTAACCTGGTGTGCGTGAAACAAAATATAAAACAGGAATAATAACAAAAATTAAAAATAAATATATTTTGGATCTGTTGTTTTTAACATAAAATAAAAATGAAATGATAAATGTAAAAACCTCGAGTAAAAATATATAGCCAATTGGCTTTATTAAAATATTATAATTTTGAAAATCTAAGTAATCTATACCCAATAAAAATTGAAAATCTAAACCATTTAATATCTGAAAAGGACGCAGGAAGTTTATAAAATCAAAAATACGATCTGCTTTTTGATATTGTAAAAAAGCTACACAATCACGGCAAAAGGGGAGTGATGAGAGTTGATAAATTAGATAAGGAAAAGCAAAAATAGATGCAAATATAAAGCCTCTAATTAATTTTGCTTTGGTAAAATTAATTTTAAATAGTATAAATATAAAAATTATTGATGTCATTAAAAAAGCACCGGAAGCATGAAGTTGTGTTAATAAAAAAAGTAAAAATGACAACAATGTTAACTTATATGCCTTTTTGTTTTCCACTGATTTTATTAAAAAATAAAAAATAGGTATTGCAAAAAACAGAATTAGATCTTGTGCCCAAATTTTTCTGGAAAATATTATGGCCCAGGGGGAGACAGCTAAAGTTATTGCAGAAACAAAAGCCACGCTTGTCCCAAATACTCTTTTAATCAATATGTAAAAAAGAATAATTACTCCAACATTAATTAAGGCAATTAGAAAAGTCATATAAAGAGGATTGCGTGAAAAAAGTCCTATTAATATTAAAAGGTAGCTAAATAGAGGAAAATTATACATTCCGGTGCTGGCCATAATTCCTTTTTGAGGGAGAGTACCGTCAATAAAGAAAAGATTAGTCTGGTAAAAACTTAGTGCTTCATCGTATTTAAACTCAATTAAGTTAATATTTGTTAACCTAAAAAGGGACGCCAGCATAAAGACCAAAAAGATTTGTACATAAGTATTTCTAAAAATTTTGATTATCTTCATGGGTTTACCCTTTGGTCTTTTGGTTTTAGTTTTACAACAAGCGACTGATATTGACCAGCTTGTCCAACTTTCTTTGTTTCTAAAGTGTTTAGTTTTAAGTAATCCATTACCAATGTACCGTAATAGTTATTGCCGTAAGGACCATTGTATATAATGTATTCTGACTCATTTAACTCTTTTAGATAATCATTTCTGTCGACATATGATTGAGGAAACCGGTTAACTATATTTTTTCTATTAACAAAAGCATAATAAGGATCCGGAATAGCTGATGTAAAAACAGTTCCGTGATCCGGAATAAACTCCTGAATTTCCTTAATATACTGCTCATAAGAATATTTATCCCCACCTTCCTGAATTAAAATATTCATATGAAATATTAAGTTGGATAAGAAAATTAACAAACATATAAAAATCAAACCAATAAATTTATATTTAGCAATATCTGTCTTGAGGTAATGCCATTGTTTGTAGTAATTATCAGCCAAAATTAAAAATGAAAGATAAACAAAAGGTACTATATAAACTGCATACCAGAAGTCTTTATTAAAAAGTAAAACTATCCAGGATAAGGTTAATGATAGGCCCAAAGTAAATAATTGAATACTCTTTTTGCGATTTAAATAAAGTAGAAATATTATTGAAATAATTAAAAATGAAAAATATATAGTTTTTAATTCAATCGGTTTACTGGTGAAAACAGTAAAAAGCCAGGAGTCTTGTGCATTTGAGACTTCAATCCTTTTAATGATACTACTAAGTGTTGGTAGTATTCGCAAAATAATTATGCCTGCAAAAATGCTTATAATCCCGGTAACTGAAGCAATTATTTTTTGGTCGCTTTTTCTTATATCTTTAAATACAAAAGCTGTAATAATAACCTCTGTGACTAAATAGATAAACCCATTAGGATGAAACAATAAGGCTAAAATAGCAAACACAAAACTTAGAATAAGCAAAATTAATTTTTCAAAAGAATCAGAAATATATTTAAATAATAAGAAAATTGAAACTAATCCGAATAATAAGGTAAAAATTTCTGGTCTTCCAACTCTCATGGACTGAAGAAAAGTAAAGTCAGTAATTAATAAAGCAATTGGTAAGACTGCTAAGTTAGTTTCGAACTTAAAATCTCTGGTGGTTTTTAAAACAAACATTAAAAATACAACTATAAAAGCAAACCCTGCAAAAGCAGATAAAAGTCTTTGAACTTCAATAGATATACCCGTAATACTGAATATAGAACTAAGTAAGGGCGGATAAAAGGAGGGGTATTGCCGAAAACCTTCCTGAAAGTTTACGCTAAAAATAGATGATATTTGAACTAAAGAAGCCTCGTCTGGCCAAACAGGAGGCTCTTTTAAAAAAAGGTCAAAAGTAATTACAATTAACAAAAAAATAGAGAGGGCTAATATAATTATTTTCATTGATATATCATATACTAAAGCTACCAAAGCGGAATAGCATGACAAAAAAAGGTTATATTTTCTTATTAATTCTGGTTGGCATAATAGTTTTCTTTAATGTGCTCTTTAATGGTTTTGTTTGGGATGATGAAGAGCAAATCCTAAACAACGTAGCTATACACTCCATAACAAATTTTCCCAATTTTTTTTCCGGCAGCACTTTTAATACAGGCGGGTCAGGTTCTTTAGGAGGGCTTTATTACAAGCCATTAATGACAACAGCATTTTCAATAATTTATAGCTTATTTGGACCCTCTCCATTCTTTTTCCATTTTTTTCAGGTTACATTACATATCATTAACTCGATAATTTTATTTTTGGTTCTAAGATATTTGTTTAAAACTTCCGGAAAGGATTTAATTTCTTTTATTATTTCTTTAATCTTTTTGGTTCATCCTATAAATGTAGAGGCTGTAGTATATATATCTGATTTTCAGGAAGTATTATTTTTCTTTTTTGGAATCCTTGCATTTTGGTTAATAGTTTCTAAAAGACTTACATCTTTTAAAAAATATTTTTTACTCTTCTTATTTATGCTTAGCTCCTTACTTTCAAAAGAAAGTGGCTTACTTTTTATTTTAATAATTGCCTTATATACCCTAATATTTTCAAGAAATTATTTACGCAATATTTTAATTACAATATTAACCACAGTTGCAACTTATTCCTTTTTGCGATTTATCATAGCAGGTATATATTTTAATAAGCATGGCCTTACACCAATATCAATATTACCTGTTCAGGAAAGGTTGGTAAGTGTACCGAAAATTATTGTATTTTATTTTAAGACTTTTATTTATCCTGTTAATTTATCAATTAGCCAACACTGGATAGTAAAAAACCTGAATACACCGGACTTCTTTTTACCACTATTGTTATGTTTATTAATCACCATAGTATTTGGGCTAATTTTCTCATTTCTAAAATCTAAAAAGAGTGATTATCTAAAACTTTATATATTTTTTATTATCTGGCTAGTTATTGGTATAACGCTGCATTTGCAGATTATTTTCCCGCTTGATATGACAGTTTCAGATCGTTGGTTCTATTTTCCAATAATTGGGCTTTTGGGGGTACTTGGGGTTGTGTTTAGCCAATTTAAGTATAATAACCGGATTAAAAATATAGCTTTTTTGTCCCTAGGTATTATTATCATCCTATTAAGTATTCGAACAATTAACAGAAACTCCAACTGGAAGGATGGTTTAACCTTATATGGTCATGATGTTTTAGTCTATAATCCTGCATTTGATTTAGAGAATAATTATGGAGTAGAACTTTTTCGCGCCAACAGATTTGATGAAGCAGAAAAACATTTTGCGATTTCCACGCAAGTTGCCCCTAACTGGTGGACTAACTGGAGTAATTTAGGAGTTATTGCAGAAAGAAAGAATAAAATAGAAGAAGCTAAAATTTATTACCAAAGGGCAATTGATAACGGACAATACTATTTGGCATATCAAAACCTGGCAAAAATATATTTAGTTTATGAAAGTCCACAAAAGACCGTGGATTTTTGCGAACAATCGTTAAAAATACTGCCAAATAACGGATCCCTTTGGACTGTGCTATCCATTGCAGAATATAAATTGAAGCAGACAGACAAATCAATTATTGCCATAAAGAATGCTTATGCTTTAGAGCCAAACCAACAAAATTCTTATATCTATTCACGTTTAATACAAAACCTACCTTTAGAGGTACAATAATTTTGGTATACTAAAAATTATGAAGAATAAAGTAATTATTTTGTTAGTTTTAGTCACAATTTTTGGCTTATATCTTAATCGAAGTTATTCCAGAATATATAACAGGGATGAATCACAAATTTCTGACATTTCCTGGCAAAATCCAACTATAATTAAAAATCCAAATTTCCAAAATACTGTAAAGTATGTTGCCTTAGGTGACAGTCTAACAGTAGGGGTTGGAACTAATGATCGAACAAAAACTTTACCATATTTGATTAGTCAAAAATTAGCTGGCCAAATGTCTGTGTCATTTGTTAATTTAGCAGTCAGTGGTGCAACTGCAGAAAGTCTGATAAAGAATCAACTGAATAAGGCTGTGAATGAAAAACCAAACTATGTAACTATTCTGATAGGAACCAATGATTTGCATAGTCTTGTTTCAGTTGAAAAGTACAGTGAAGAAATGAATCACATAATTAGTTATTTAATAAAAAATACTCAGGCAAAAATAATTATGTTTAACATTCCATATTTAGGATCAGATAGCTTAATTGTTTTTCCTTATAATTATTTAGTGAATTATCAGGTAGAGAGATATAACCAGGTGCTTACAAAAATTGCAGAGAAGAATAATGTTACTTTGATTGATCTTTATAAACCAAGCAAAGAATATTTTTCCAAGCAATCAAACTTTTATTCCAGTGATAATTTTCATCCATCAGGAGATGGTTACATAATGTGGTCAAATTTAGTACCATCAAAGGATCTTTAATTATGCCAATTCAAATTCAATCAGCAGAAATACAGACACAAATTTTTATAGCTATTCTAGTTCTGGCTATTTTAATAGGTGTAGCCAGAAGAAAAGAATCTATTTCTTTGGATGTTCAAACCAGCAATGAATTAAAGGGAGTAGGAATCTTAATGGTGGTTTTTGCCCATATTGGTTATTTTTTGGTATCAGACCATAGATTTCTTTTTCCTATATCTGTAGGAGGAGGAATTGGGGTAAATTTATTTTTCTTTTTATCAGGGTATGGTTTAACAATTTCATCTTTAAGAAATAAGCTTTCTATCTTAGATTTTTATAAAAAAAGAATAATTAAATTATTTATTCCTATGTGGATGATCTTAATTCTTTTTTTTACTTTAGATTTTTTTATATTAAACAGGGGATATTCTTTAATTGAAATAATCCAGTCTTTTCTTGGATATTTCCCTAAAGCCAGCTTAATTTATAATGTAAACTCACCTCTTTGGTTTATTACACCTATTTTATTTTATTATTTTATCTTTCCATTAATATTTAATAAGAAATACTTATCTCTGGTTGCTGTTTTATTAATGGGATCAACATATTTGCTGTTATTTAGCCCTTTCATAAGGGATTTATTGGTAAATAATAACTTAGTAGCAGGAGATGTCTTAAGGTTATATAAAACTCATTTTATTGCTTTTCCTTTAGGCATCATTACTGCAGACTTAGCTACTAATAATTCTTACACCCGTAGTTTGTGGACAGCAATGGCCTCTAGATTTAGAAACCACTTAAATTTAGTTACACTCTTTAGGATAATTACAATTATTCTAGCTGCATATATCACAGGCTACACAGCTATTTATTCCGGAGTAGGTAAACCAGAATTAATTGAACAAAACATCAGTATGATTACAACTATTTCAATAATTTACTTATTTTCATTTAACTTTTTTAGATTTAGATTATTAGGGTTACTTGGTATTTTTTCTTATGAAATATATTTATTGCATTGGCCAATTTTATCAAGATTTGATCTTCTTTATAAAAACTTTCCTCCTGCAATAGCCACTGTTTTATATTTAGTACTATTCCTGATACTTGGATATTTACTGGATAAAATTTCAAATCTAGCTTCTAACATATTTAGTCAGAAGAAAGGGTAATTTGTATGGCTTATTTAATACTTGTCAGACATGGAGAGTCTATATGGAATGCCCAGGGCTTATGGACAGGACTTGTTGACGTAGATTTATCTCCAACTGGTATAATTGATGCTAAAGAAGCCGGACAATTAATTAAGGGGATAAAGCCACAAATAGCCTTTACTTCTAAATTAAAAAGAGCTCAGCACACTCTAAAAGAAATACTCAGGGTTTTAGATATTGATCACATTCCCACCTTTGAAACATCTGCTTTAAATGAACGGGATTACGGTGATTTTACAGGAAAAAATAAGTGGGAGATAGAAAAAGAGTATGGTCATAATCAATTTATTAAATGGAGAAGAGGATGGGATGTCCAGGTTCCTAATGGAGAAAGCTTAAAGGATGTTTATGAACGAGTTGTACCTTATTATGTTGAACACATTTTGCCAAAACTTAAATCAGGTAAAAATGTGTTAGTTTCAGCCCATGGAAACAGCTTAAGGGCATTAGTAAAATATCTGGATGATATTTCAGATAAGGATATAACCAAGCTGGAATTAGAGTACTGTGAGGTCTATATTTACCAAATAAATGAAGATGGACAGATAATATCTAAAGAAGTAAGAGTAAAAGATTAATTACCATATTTTGAAGATTTCCTGATAAGTTTTGCAGTATAAACTATTTCCCGAAGCTCTCCGTCTTCACCTTCTATCTCAGAAATACCCGACATTTTTTGAAATTCTCTTAAGTAGTCAGAAAGAGATGCCTGATTCTCAGACATTTCTGATTTTAAGGTTTTCACTTTTTCATTTAAGTCTGCTGCTTGTGGTTGTTTAAGAATTTGCTGTTTAGTATTAGATTTCACTCTGGCAGCTTCTTTTGCAGCTTTAGCATGAGTTGTATAAGTCTCATCGTTTTCAAAAATATCATTTAAAGCTTCCTGAAACTTGGTTACCTGTTCCTTTTGAACATCCAGAGTGGAAATAAGATTCTTGATCATTCCTTCCATGTTTAGAACTAATTCTGCGGAATCAACTTGTTTTGGTTTTACAATTGTTTGGTCGTCTTCGTCCATGTTTTACTACTATAAACTCCCAAAGACAAAAAGTCTATAGTCTTTCTCAGGAGTTTAAGCTTTGCTTTTTCTAAAGGCTCTACGCGATTTGTTGCGCTATTATTGCGTGATTTATGGTATAATATGCTTTGTGTTAATATAAAAATATGTTTAAACCTGTATACAATATCTCACCTCAAATTCTTAAAAACATCAGTGAAATTGCAGAGATTAAAGCTGTTATTGAAAGATCTAAAGTACTCCCTTTAAACGAGGCTCAATTAAAACGACAGGCAATTGTACGTATGGCACATACTTCTACATCTATTGAAGGAAATCCTCTGGCTGAGTTTCAGGTTGATAAAGTTTTGGCAGGTATGTCTATTAACGCTGATGATAAATCTATTCAGGAAGTAAGAAATTACCAAAAAGTTTTACAAAGTATTGAACAAATGTCACCGAGTAAAAAATCTATAAGCATTGAAGATATCTTAAAGTTGCATGGACAGATGATGACAAATTTATTGGAGGATAAGAAAACAGGGCATTTTCGCCCTGGTCCAATTTTTGTGGTTGATGAACTAGGGGATGGGAGAGAAAAATTAAGGTATGAAGGCCCTCCAGCCGCCAAGGTTGCCTTTTTAATACAGGAATTGGTCAAGTGGTTAGCGGAAGCAGATCAGGAGGGGATTCACCCTATTATTAAGGCAGCAATATTTCATCTTCAGTTTGTTACTATTCATCCTTTTTCTGATGGAAATGGAAGAATGGCCAGGCTTTTAACAACCTTTATTCTTTATCGTGACAGTTGGGACTTCAGAAGAATCATTGTTTTGGAGGATTATTATAATCGAGATAGATTAGGTTACTATAATGCTCTAAACGTAATACAGGGCAACCATTATCATGAAGGTGAGGACTCAACCTTTTGGATTGAATATTTTGTTCAGGGGTTTTTGGTAGAAGCAAGAAAAGCAGCAGAATCTATTGCACAAATTGGATTTGGTAAAGTTTCAGATATTTCAGAACAGGTATTTTTGGATAAAGACGAAATAAAAATCATGGATTTCCTTTCAACTACAGGAAGAATGACAAGTAATGATGTTGAAGATATTTTAAATGTAGCAAAAAGAACATCTCAACTTAAGCTAAAAGGATTAGTTGATAAAAAGCTTATTACTCTTAAAGGTAAGGGGCCCAGCACTTATTACATTTTAAATTCCTAAACTGGCTGCACGATTATTTGCGTGATAATTACGTGATTATTCCTGAAAAGGATCGTATTTTTGAGCCAGCAGATTTTCAATTGGAAGAAAGAGTGGCCTAGGCAGATCTTTCCAGGCAAACCAATGCCATTCTTCTGATTTTTCAGGCTCTACGTTTTTAACATCCCCCTGTTCATAATCACATACCATATAGATAGTTATGTAATGTTTTTGTGGATTTTTAAAAAAATCATTAGTTAGGGCTGCAAAATGAATATTTTTAACTTTAATTGAGGTTTCTTCCAATAACTCCCTCACCACGCATGCCTCTATGCTTTCCATAAATTCCAAATGTCCTCCGGGAAAGCCCCAGGTTAGGTTTCCGTGTTTTGCTTTTCTTTTTCCCACCAAAACCTTATTATCATTTCTGACTATAATACCAACTCCAACTTTTGGTCTTTTCATATTAGTTTAACTAAAATTATATACTAAACTGCTACTTTATTTTCAAAATTTAACATGGTATTGTAAAAAACATGCAAGAAGAAAACAAATGTCCTAAATGTGGTTCCGCCTTGGGGGATGTCACAGAAACAAAAACCGGTAAAAAACTACAAAGATGTGTAAAAGGATCCTGGAATCCTGAAACCAAACAAAATGAAGGCTGTGATTATGTTAAGTGGTTACAGGTAGAACCAAAAGAATTAGATGAGAAGTGCCCAAAATGTGGTGCAGCTTTAATGCTACAGGTTACCAGATTTGGTAAAAAGATGAAAAAATGTTCTGCTGGTGGATGGGATAAAGAAGCTAAACAGGCAACTGGTTGTGATTATGTAGAATGGATTAACGGAACAACAGAAAGTTTAGATGAAAAATGCCCGGAATGCAGCGAACCGTTGGTTTTATTTACCACAGCTGCCGGTAAAAAGATGAAAAAATGTTCTACAGCAGGGTGGGATAGAGAAGCCAAACAAGCCACTGGGTGTACTTATATTCAATGGTTAAAACCAGGAGAAGGACAATTAAGCAGTGCGGGTGAAGAGTTTCTACCACCAGAAGAATAAACCTATAAACCCACAGATCTGATAGGTGTATGTAAAAGAAGACGAAGCTTTCTCCAATTTTCTAAATTCATAATTCCAACATTTTCTAAAATTCGTCCCGCCGGACCTTTTGTAGGATCTATCCAATAAACAAAACCATCCTTTGACTTAAAATTTCCTTCTTCATGACCATGTTCAGCAGCTAGCGTGTGAAGGTTCTCCTGAATAAGCACGTCTCTAATATTTGGCACGCTTCCATCCTCTTTGATTAATTCCTGCCTTATAACATAGCCTGGAAATAAACTGCCAGGCCAACCGGACCTTGTTTTATGAATGTATGTACGTGGAATTTTTACTTTTGTACCAACCACCAATACCTGAGCCTCTCTTAGTTCAGCACGAAGCACTTGTAATGGTTCATACGGCCAAAGAGAAAGCACTGCTTGAAGCCTTGGTATTTTAACTAAACCCCATTCTGAAAGTTCTTTACGCTTAGGTTGCAGCACAATATGCTCCATACCTTTACCAATGACATATCTTCCGTGATTAATAACTTCCATAATGTGAATTATAACTTATGAAATAAATTAGCAACAATTATTACACTAAACAATTCTGGTAACCAGAAAAATTGAAATTACTCCAAGTATAGTCATTAAAATAGTCCCAATTGATGAGTGTTGACTGTGTGCTTCTGGTAAAATTTCTGATGCCCCTATATATAACAAAAATCCTGCAAAAAAACCTAAATAAATTACTAAAATATTTCCTGGAAAAGAGAAGAAACTGGATGCAAAAAATCCCAAAACAGGAGCAATAGCATCAAGCAGCAGAAGCAAGAAGGCTTTTTTAGATGAATTTTTATTAATCAAAGCAAGAGTTACTGTGTTTAAACCATCGGTAAAATCATGTGAAATTACTGCAATAGTGATTAAAATACCAATTTCTGGTGAAATTTGAAAACCTAAACCAATTCCTATACCATCTAAAAAAGAATGTCCTGAGAGGGCTAAAGCTGATAATATACCTACTGTTGGATGTTTATGATGACCATATTCTTCTTCCTGGGCATGATGGATTAAAAGCATCTTTTCCAGGATATGAAAAATCAAAAATCCAATTACCAAAGCTATCATTGGTATTATTGGATCTACATGGTTTTCTCCAACTAAAGTAATTATTTCAGGCAGAATCTCAAACGCAACAACAGCTAAAAGCACACCAGCTGTATAACCTAAAATAATATGGAGTTTATCTCTGTATTTTAAACCTACAAAACCTCCTAAGAGTGTGGAAATAAAAGTAAGTAAAGCAAAAACAATTGGCATTTTATTTTGTTTTCTTAAAGTGTTTGAAGATAAAAGTTAATGTACTTAAAAAGAGTATTATTGATGTAATAATTATGCCTAATCTACTCATAGTTAACTGATTAAAAAATGGTTTCATACAATCGGTATATTCTTCGACCTTTCCATAATTCGAGGTGCAAATAGTATTGTAACTATTATAAGAAAAGACAGAAGAATTGTACCAAAGTAAGACTATAGATATTAGACAACTTATTACAATCGTAATAAATAATTCTTTACTTAAAAAAAGTGATATACCCTTCATTTCCATTCACTAAATATACCATAAAAACTAGAAAACTTGTAATAAATACTACTGATTTTTTGTGTTTATAGGTTATAATAATTTCATGTTTAATCTACCCGATTTACCTTTTGAATATTCCGCACTTGAACCGTTTATTGATGAAGAAACAATGCGTGTTCATCACGACGGTCACCATGCAACTTATGTAAAAAATCTTAATGAAGCTCTGGAAGGGCAAACTGAACTTTTAAATATGGATATAAAAGATTTGCTCAAATCATTAGATCAGGTTCCGGAGGATATTCGTACCAAGGTAAAGAATAATGCTGGTGGACATTTTCATCATTCTTTTCTTTGGACAATTCTGGGATCTGGTGAAAAAGAACAGCCGGAAGGAAAGCTATCTGAGAAAATAAGCTCTGTTTATGGTGATTTTGAAAAATTTAAAGAAGAATTTAAAAATTCTGCACTTAAAGTTTTTGGCAGTGGTTATACCTGGCTTGTTGTAAATGAGAAAGGAAACTTAGAAATTACTAATACTCCTAATCAAGACTCTCCCATTTCAGTTGGCCAAATCCCAATATTTACGATTGATGTTTGGGAACATGCATATTATTTAAAGTATAAAAACAAAAGAGCAGATTATATAGATGCCTTTTGGAATGTAATTAATTGGGAAAAAGTAGAAGAATATTTTAACCAAACATCTTAAATTTTTCTCTCGCACTTGAAACTCTGGCGAGTTATAATCGCCTCGATTTCAACTCGCACTTAACACCCTAGCGAGTTATTGTAAGTCAGGTTATAATACATAGAATGCTCAAAAAGATAATAATTATACTTGCTATTTTAGGCATCCTTATTTCCATATATCTGGGAAGTATTTATTTAAGGCCAAGACAAGATAGTGCTCCACAAGGCTTACCTTCATATACAGCAAGTGATTTATTAAACTTTAATGGGGTAGATCCTTCAAAACCAATACTCCTGGCTCTTGATGGATTGGTTTATGATGTTACACCAGGAAAAGAATTTTACGAAGTAGGGGGAGATTACCATGATTTGGCAGGTAAAGATTCCAGCGCATTGCTTCATATTGCTGGAGGAGATATTATTAAACGAAAATATAAAGTTATAGGTATATATAAAATATGAAAAAAAGAGGACTGCTTTTAATATTAATTTCAATAATCGCATGTACTTTTTTATACCTTACAGCTAAGCCAAGTCCGTACTTTGTATTACAAAGCTCTTTATCTGCAGCCACTCAAATCACTGCCCTTTGGGGAATGGTCTTGTTTACAATTACTTTTTTTCTCTCGAGCAGATTTAATTTTTTAGAAAGCATTTTTGGTCCACTTGATAAAATTTATAAGCTACATCAAGTTATAGCCAGATTTACAGTGGTTTTTTTAATTCTGCACGTTTTATTTCTAATTTTAAACTCCATTGATAATAGTAAGATGCTTTCCAGAGTTGTTTTACCAAGCTCCATATTAAGTTTTAATCTAGGAATTTTTAGCCTTTGGTCACTAATTGTAACTATTTCTGTAATTATCTATGCAAAGATTGAGTACCAGTGGTTTGTGCGTATCCAAAGGCTATTTATTATACCTCTAGTTCTAGGAATTGCTCACATGCTTTTAATCAAATCTGATTCTTCGAGATACCTTCCTTTAACAATCTTTCTTGTATTTTTTGCATTCCTTGGTTTTATCTCTTGGTTTTACCGCGTCTTTTTATACTCTAGGTTTGGTCCAAAATTTAAGTACAGTATAAATAGCTTTCAGATGCTGTCTGATGATGTTTTTGAGATTACCTTAAAGCCTGAAGGTAAAAAAATTAATTTTCAACCGGGTCAGTTTGTTTATATTGAATTTGATGCACCAGATATCCCAAATGAATTACACCCTTTTTCTATTTGTTCATCTCCAAAGGATGATAATTTACGCTTTATTGTTAAAACTTATGGCAGCTTTACAAATCATATGAGATTATTAAGAACAGGGGATAGTGCTGTAGTTTTTGGGCCATACGGTTTCTTGGGCAGGTACTTTCTTAAGGCAACCGATGCGGTTTGCATTGCGGGGGGAATCGGAGTTACTCCGTTTTTAAGTATGGTTAATTATTTGGAGGACCATAAAGATTTTCTTAAAAAGGTTAGTATATTTTACTGTGCAAAAGACGAGCATGATGCTATATTTAAAGAAGAACTAAATGATAAAGCAAAGGTTCTGCCAAATCTTAATTTAGAATGTTTAACAACAGAAAAGAATGGTCTTTTAAAGGCAGAGGCTGTAAAAGATTATGTTGGTGAATTAAAGGATAAGGTGTTTTTCCTTTGTGGGCCTGCACCTATGATGAAAAGTTTATCAAAACAACTTAGGGCAATAGGTGTGCCCTCTGGTAAAATAGTTTATGAGGATTTTGATTATAGATGATTATACTAGCTAAAATAACTACCTTTTTTATATTAATTTTAGTAGTCACCTATGGTGTAATTTTCTATAGCCCTGCAATCCAAAAATTAAATCCACTTCAAAGTACAACTGTAACTACTACTGAAACAATAACTCCAACAGAGGCACCAGTAACGAACACAGAAGATCCTATTTTACCTACAACAACTAAAACAACCGTTCAGCCGGCTGCACAACCTACTAATTCAGTTCCTTCGCCTGCAGCTGAAGCAAAATGTATTATTACAGTTGATAATACTAAATATGATGTAACTCAATATCGGACTATACATTCAGGTGGGGATATATTTAAATGTGGCACAGATATGACAACTATCTTCTACAAAAGGCATTCAGCTAAGCTCCTACAACAAATGTCCCAATACAAAATTTAAACTTTAGGAAGATCTTTTGGGGCTGGACCATTTATTACTTTTCCAAATTTATCATAGCGTGAACCATGACAGGGGCAGTCCCATGTCTTATCTTTATCATTCCATCCAACAGTACAACCCATATGAGTACAAACTGCAGATACAGAATGCTTTACTCCTTTTTCATCTGTATAAACGGCAATTGGTTTCCCGGATTTTATTATTACTTGTCCTTTATCTTTTGTAGAATCCATATTGTTTTTATTACTTCTTATATCTGATTTAAGTCTGGAAGGGGAATACAAGGCTTCCCATTCACTTTTTCCATCAGTAATTAAGTCTGTTAGTATCTTAGCAGAGACAAAACTCGTAGTCATCCCCCAGGCTCCAAAACCAGTTGTTACTAAAACTCTTTTTGAATTTGGGTAAAAACCTATATAAGGGACTCTGTCAGAAGGATTACTATCCTGGGCACCCCATTTGTAACTAATTGATTCTATATTAAATTGGCTGGATTCATTTGATAAATGTTTATAACTTTCATCGGTGCTTTGCTTGTTATTTAACTGATGAGTTCCACCAATTAATAACCACTTATCCTGATGTTCTGTATGATGTCTTAAAGAGATGTCTTTTTCTCCTGTCCCAATAAGCACACCCTTAAATTGGTCATAACTCGCTTTGCCAGCTATTACAAAAGAGTGTGTTTTTGGCATAGTTGAAAATACATTATCTTTATCATAAAACGGGAAGTTAGTTGCAATAACAACAAATTTTGCTTTAATGTTACCCTTATCAGTAATTACCTCACACTCACCTTCACCATCTTTAATGTCTAAGGCTTTTGTTTGCTCAAAGATATGATTATTTTGATCGTTTATCTTATTTGCAAGCGCCAATAAATATTTTCTGGGGTGAAAATAAGCTTGATTGTCAAATTTAATTGCACCGTGTATTTTAAAAGGTATTAAATCTATATGATCAACAAAAGATGCTGGTAAATTCAATTTTTGTGCTGTAGCAACTTCATTTTTAATTTCTGAAACTTCATCTACTTTTTTTGTATAAGTATAGGCTGAGGTTTTACAAAAATCACAATTAATTTTTTCATTACCAATAATTTCTTCAAGTTTACCAATTGCCCATTGATTGGCATCAGCATAAATTTTTGCTTTATCTTTACCAAAGTTATTAATTAAGTAAGAATATTTTAATACGTGCTGTGAGGTTACTTTTGCAGTTGTGTTTCCGGAAGTTCCTAAAGCAATATTCCTTGCTTCTACTACAATTACTTTAAGGCCCTTTTTTTTCAAAAAATAGGCCACGTTAAGCCCTGCAATTCCACCGCCAACTATTACCACATCTGTTTTTGTATTATTAGCTAAATTGGGGTAACTTGTACCCGGAGTAGTAGCAATCCATAACGACTCAACTTTATCTGGCAACACCATATTGCGTTAAAAATATATTAACAGGCCCATTATTCCATGTAAAACTGCCAGGGTTATTGATAAAGCTGCCATTCTTGGGTGCCATTTAAAAGGGATTTTATGTATTCCGTGGTAGTTCATAAATCCAATTAAAGCTGTAAATAAAAAGGAGAGTAGGGTAACGATGCCAAAATACATAATAACCGGTTTACCGAAAATTAAATAATATCCTATACTTTGGATCATCTGTTACTCAACTATAATTTGACCCATCATACTGGGGTGTACGCCGCAAGTATAATTAAAGGTACCTTTATTATTAAAGGTAAATACAAATGTATCTCCCTGGTTTAGGTCGCTCGAATTAAATGTTTGTGATTTAATTCTATGCATAACAGTATCATTATTCATCCAGGTAACTGCTGTGCCAGTTTTAACTGTTAAAACATTTGGCAAAAAAGCAAAATTCTGGATATTAACTGTGGCTGACTGTGTAGCAACCTGACCTGAGTCTGTTGTATTCTGTGGTTGTACTATCGTAGTTTCCTGAGTAGTTGTTGGCTGCGAGTTTTTGGGGTTTTGATTCCTTGTAAATAAAAAAGCAGCTCCAATTACTATAAGCACTACTATTCCTAAGATTACTAAATTTTGATTCACTATCTTTCTCACCCCCTCACACAATCTCAATTTAATTATACCTCAATAATTTATAAATTCAATTTTATTTCAACAGCACATTTCTTCAGGCATGAAACTAATCCTATAGTTTGATTATTATCGTATTTTATGTTATTATAGGCCTTCATGAAAATATCTATTCTAGTTCCTTGTCACAACGAGGAAAAATCCATTAAAAGATGCCTTCTCTCTTGTTTAAACCAATCTAAAAAGGCTGATCAGATTGTTGTAGTAAATGATGGCAGTACTGATAAAAGCCTTGAAATACTGAAGAAATTTAAAGAAAAAATAACAATAGTGAATATACCTGTTCATACAACAAGAAAAAGTTTAGCTCAAGCTCAGGGTATAAAAAAAATAAATGGAGATTTATTAATTACAACTGATGCAGATACTATTTTAGATAGAGATTTTATCAAAAATATTATTGAAGATTTTGATGACCCAAAAGTAGTGGCTTCTGCAGGTTATGTAAAAAGCATTCAGGATAATTGGTTAACAGCCTGCAGGCAAATAGATTATCTAATTGGACAGGAAATTCACAGAAAAGCACAGTCAAATATTAATGCATTATATGTTATCCCCGGTTGCGCAGCAGCATATCGAACAAAAATATTTAAAAAATTAATACTTTTTGATCACGATACATTAGCAGAAGATTTGGATTTTACTTATAAATACCATGAACAAAATCTAAAAATTTCATATAACAAAAAGGCAATCGTTTATACAGAAGACCCTGCAAACTTATATGATTATGTTAGACAATTACGAAGATGGAATGCTGGTAACTGGCAAAACCTTTTAAAACATTACCGGGTATTAGACAAGCCCAGCCACGCTTTGGAACATTCCTTAACTTATTTTGAAGGATTAATCTTTCCGCTTCTTATCTTAATTTCATTATTTATTAATATAAAAGCATTCCTGATCTTTTATTTATTTAACTTTATTATTGTTTTCGGATTTGCAATTTTTGGAGCAATTAGAGATAAAAGATTAGATCTGTTTGTAGTTGCTCCAATTTATTTGTTTATCACCCTTATTCATTATTTTGTGTTTATTGAGCAGTTTATTTTTGAGATATTACTTAGAAAAAATAATTTAATTTGGTTTAAGCCAGAAAGGAAAGCCTGGATATGATACCACTGGGAGGAGTTTCCTTTTTAATTAATTTAGTTATTATAATAGTTTTTAAAATAAAGGAGGAGATAATATGAAGTATTTAAGTCGCTCTATTATCCTTGTAGTCTTTTTATTGATAAGCTTAAGCTCCGTAAGCTCTATTAACTTAATATATTCTAAGAATATAAGGCTAAATAATTTCATACCTAATCCTGTTAACAAATCTACAAAAATATTACAGGAGCGTCTTATACACTCTTTAGTTGATAAAATTGCAAAAGATTTTGATAGTTAAACTAAGTTTTTTCGTTTTTAAGCAATAATTCTTTTTGAATTTTTGTTAGTTGTTTTAGCTGGTATTCTCTTTTCATTGCATCTGATCTGGTAAGGTATTCTTCCTGATAAACAAGTTCAAATGAATCGAAAGATTTCATATACTTGGAAGATTTAATAGTCTTTGATTGATGCTCTTTTATTCTTTTTTCGAGGTTATTGGTTTGACCAATATAAAGAGTATTTTTAGAAGTTCTTAGAATATATACATAAAATTTCATCTCTTGCATAATAACACCTTGTTTATGATCATATTAGTCCTTGTAGTTTATTTTTTTAATGTCTAGAATATATAAAACTATGGGTACTGAGATTGATTTTTTTGGAGCAGTTGGTGGAGTTACGGGATCGTGTACTTTGTATGATAAATCACTACTTGTTGATTGTGGGCTATATCAGGGTATTGATGAAAAAGAAGGCATTAATTATAAGCCTTTTGACTTTGACGTAAATGAGATTGAATTAGCTGTTATAACTCATGCACATTTAGACCACTCTGGTCTGATCGCACGTTTAGTAAAAGCAGGATATCGAGGTGATTTCTTAATGACGCCTCAGACTAAAGAGTTAACCGCGCTTGTCCTAAGTGACATGATCCATGTTGTTGCAAGCAATGGCAATGAGCCACTATATAACTATCGAGAGCTTAATGAAACACTAAATCAGTGTGTATGTGTACCTTACAATACTCCTGTTAAAATTGGAAATAAAATAGTTAGCCTGGTAAATTCCGGGCATATAGCAGGCTCTGCTAGTGTGGCTGTTGAAAAATACGGTAGAAAACATCACACAACTATTTTTAGTGGAGATTTGGGTAATGGATCATATGGCAACACAGTATTTGCAGATACCATAATAATGGAATCAACATATGGAGACAAAATGCATGTAAAAGAGGATCCTTATGATGTTCTATACCAGGAAGCTCATCAACTTGAAGTTCAAAATGAAGGAACTCTTCTAATTCCAACATTCTCCATAGACAGAGCACAAATGATCTTGGGTATTTTACGTAACCTTAAGCTTCTTGGACTAATTAGCGATGACCTACCTGTTTACTTAGACACTCCCATGGGGATTGAGGCAACCAAGATATATAACCGATATTTTAATCAACCTAAAGGAAAAAGAACTGAACTAAGTTATGAAGAGCTTTTTAAGTTCAAAGGACTTAAACTAACTTCTAGTCGTCAGGCAAGTGAGGCAATACCAAGAAACAACAAACCAAAAATCGTTATGGCAGGTGCAGGCATGATGCAAGGAGGAAGGATCTTACGCCATGCCGGATATTACTTACCAGATGAAAAATCCAGAATTCTATTTGTTGGATATCAGTCAGAAGGAACTATTAGCCAGCAGATCGCGTCTGGTGAAAAGTTAGTATTTATTGATGGTCAATGGGTTCCAGTTAATGCACATGTTAGGAGTAGCGGGACATTTAGTGCTCACGCAGATCAAAATACACTTGTAGATTGGCTTCATGGCTTTAGTGGAATCAGTAATATAATCTTGAACCATGGAGGAGATAAACAGAGATGTGAATTAGCAAAAAGATTAGAAAATGAATATGATGGTGTCGATATCTTTATTCCTAAACATAGACAAGCATTGACTGTTTAGCACCTAAAAACTAGCGCTTCTTTTTAATCTGATTTATCATTTCCTGGAATTTCTTTGCTTTAGAAGCACAAAAAAACTCTCTGCAAACTTGTGGTCTTATTTTATGAATAGAGCAACTGTTTTTCTTCAAATAAAAACAACTTCCATCTTTTTTCTGTTTTAAAATATTTGAACCAGATTCAGAAGCTAAAGAAAAATTCTTAATTAAACCAAGCTTTTCTAGTTGGGTTTTATATTTACCAGAATAATATTCACTTTCTGATAAGTTTATTAAAAATAAGCTACAACAGACTCCACACTGATCACATTTGTTTGACATAAATTATTTTTGAAGTATAGTAAAAATTTCGGAATCATCCATTATTTGATTCTAAAACCAAAGTATCATAACCTTTTGTTATTCTGTCTTCTTTTTTTATACCTAAAGACGCTAAAAACCCCATTAATTCATTTTGAATTTTTTGACTATTTTCATCTGACATTTTTTCTACTTCTATAAAATATCCTAAACCTTCTACTTGATCCATGCATATTGTAAAATCTTTGAATTTAGCATACTGCCTAACCTTATTTACCCTAACCACCTCCAAAAAACCCATCATTTTTAAGGCATCCTCCATAATATTTAAATCACTTACCAATACCTCTTTTTCCAGGCAATCCAGCTCATCAGATAGGGTTTGTTTTATAGTAAATAAAACTTTTCCATTTTGTTGGCGCAATCTAAGAGTTGTGCTGCCAGTTCTTGAACCAGTTCGTGTTTTACCATCTTTATTGTAAACTCTATCATTTTGAGTAATAGGTTTAGAAAATTTACAGCCTAGTTTAGTAAGGTTTTTAAGTAGTGCTTTAGGATCATTTACCCTAGCTTTAACCTCAATTTCTTTAATTTCCTTCATGTAATAGAATTATATCAGGGATTAGGTCGTCTCAGGTTGTTTAAAGTAAAATAAGTTCTTGCCATAGCAAAGAGGCACCTTTAGAGGTTCTGATTTGTATACATCTCCATCAGGTCCCCATTTGGAAATTACTTTGCCATCTTCTGTAACACGTCCATAATGAAGTTGAAATTTAAAGTCATCACTCAGATATACAGCATAATCACCGGGTTGCGGTGCTAGTGTCATTGCCTCTGTACGGGTTATTTCTTTTATTATTTCTTCTTTTCCTTCTCCGAAAATATAATCCCCGCAATCCATATCCGGATTTGAAAGTTCTTCTCTGCGGGTTACCAGAGTAACTATACCCAATTTAACTAATGAATCCCAATGAAACTTAGCAAAATAGGTAATTTGTTCTCTCAACTCTGTTAAACTTTTTTCAGCCTCTGCTTTAAGCATCTCTAGATCAGTTGTATAAGTATCTCTTTCTGACATGTGTTTATAGGTATATTATATAGGATTGAATTGAACGAGTTCTCCGAAGCGGGGATGTTTTTCAAACTCAGAAGCAAATTTTTTAGCTCTAACCTCTTTTAAATCTAGTTTATAGCCAATTTTAAGCCCTAAGTATCCGCAAAACAACGCAGTTCCAATCATAGCAGCTGTTTCTAAGGGTAACGAGTCAATGTTTTGAATAAATTGTAAGCTTAGGCCTGCTCCGGTTAAATATCCCAATGTAAAAGAACCGGCTATAAATTTTTTACTACCTTGAACATTATCAATTGCATGTTTAGATTCATGTAAAAAGGCATTATTCATTTTTCTTTGTACAGCTTTTCTTATAATTTTTTCAGCGAATATAGTAGCTCTTTCTTCCGGTGCGGTTCTTAAATAATTAAACAATCTTTTAGTGTATAAAATATTCTTAAAATAATCTGCATCTTCTACATTTTTTTGGGCTCTAGTTTGCACAAGGTGTTCTGAAAATTTTCTATAATATGTATACTCTCTAAAATATGAACCAGAATTAATCGAGATTTCCTGAGTTTTATGATTATATGCTGCTCTCAATGTACCCAGCGGGCTATTAATATCTTCTTGGTAAGTATTTAGTTTAAGTCCTTGAATTCAGTCTTTTGACATACCATTTAAGCTCAGAAATTCAGAATAATCAAAAAGATTAATATAAACAGAATACGGGTCTTCTGTATCATTATCTCTGTTTAGAATGGTGGGTGATGCGATTTCGCTTTCTTGAATCATGCTGTGAATTATATCAATTTTGGAATAAAAATGCAAACTATAGGATAAAGTGTGGACATGTATAATGCACTAAATCCGCCTTTGGCGGATTGCCGAAGCTGCTTCACCACTGCACCCCAAGGGTGCTAGCTTCTTCGAAGCGGCGCTTCTCATCCATGCTACAAATTTGAACAAAAAAACCGCCCACAAGGGACGGTTTCTGTTCAATGCTGCGGGACATGGATTCGAACCATGATAAACAGATCCAAAGTCTGTTGTCCTACCATTAGACGATCCCGCAATGTCTTAAGATTATACTCAATTTATGCCTCTTCTTCAAATAGAAAATATTACTTTAATCCTATAGCTTGTGATTTTATACTTTTTTGTTAAAATACCAATATGACAAATAAAGTAGAAGGCATACCTTTATCGAGATTTGAAGAACCAACACAAGTGGCCCTTTTAAGATATCAGGAAATTGCAAATAATGGTCTGGAATTTGATATTAACGGTGCTTGTATGCTTAATGCAACTCCAGAAAAACCCAATTCTGCACGCAGCGAAACACCAGCAACATTAAGAGGGGAAAATATTGGTAGACTTTTTGTAATTGCTTTCAAATATGGTGATGGTACTGGAAATAATGGAGATTACCAATTTGGTAAAATACACGTTGCATCTGCTTATCCTAGAGCAAATCTAGTAATCCCAAGAAGAAAAACTGGAGTTTATGAAGAAGTACATTTAGCAATAGCCAGTCATGAAGTAAATAGTCCTCATGCAGAGCCAGAACTATTTAAAGGAACATTTGATTTATTAGGAATGAAGAAAAGTATGATTCAAAAAATAGGGGAACTAGGCCAAATATTAGATACTGATGTTTTAGAACCTGTTGCTACTTATACTGTCGGTTTTAGAAATTTGAGAAGATTTGGGGATCCACACGCAGTCTTTAGTTCAAAACCAGAGTTACAAGTTTGTGCATTTCTAGCAATCAGCGAAGAAATAAATAGGAAATATCCTCACATTTTAGACAATCTTAATCCAAGACATCCAATAATATAACTTCCCTAAAAGTCCTATAAATCAGTCATTTGACATTTTGTTTTGGTAGATAGATACTAATTAAGTAACGTAATTTTAAGGGGGTGAGAAAATGAAAATAGTATCACAAGTTGCAGGAATTTTAGTTTTGGTTGGTGCCCTAAATTGGGGATTAGTAGGTTTATTAAACACAAACCTTGTTACTTTGGTCTTTGGTGAAGGCACAATGCTCACAAGTGTTGTTTATGATTTAGTAGGATTATCAGCATTATTAGTAGCTTATAATATGTATGTTAAAAAAGCATAATAGATTATAAGAGAACTTATATTAAAACACCGCTTGATAAAGGCGGTGTTTTTTTTTATGATGAACAAGTAATATGGCTAAAAAAATAACTAAAGCATTAATCCCAGCGGCTGGATTTGGAACCAGATTTCTCCCACAAACCAAGGCAATGCCAAAGGAAATGTTGCCTATCGTAGATAAACCTGTTATCCAATATGTTGTAGAAGAAATTGTTGACTCCGGGATTGAAGACATCATAATTGTTACCGGTGCAAACAAAAGAGCAATTGAAGATCATTTTGATACCCCAAATGAAGACCTGGTTCAAAACCTATTAAATGGCAATAAAACTGAAATCCTTAATGAGATTAAAAGAATCTCAGATATGGCTAACTTTATTTATATAAGACAAAAGGGTCCTTATGGAAATGGAACACCTATTTTGGCTGGAGAATCAGTGATTAAAGATGAACCTTTTGCAGTACTTTGGGGAGATGAATTTATCTCTGCTGATCCTCCAAGACTTAAACAAATGATAGATGTCCACGATAAGTTGGGTGGAATTGTAATTTCTGGTGTAGAAATTAAAAATAAAAAAGAATTAAGCAGATATGGAATTGCAGATTTAGAACCGGTTGATGGAAATGTTTTTAAAATTAAATCTATTGTAGAAAAACCAGATCCGGATTTAGCACCTTCAAATATTGCTACCCATGGGGCATATATTTTACCTCCTGAGATTTTTTCAGCCTTACACAGAGTCCAACCAGGTAAAAGCGGTGAAATTTGGCTGGTAGATGCCATAAATTTACTTAGGGATGAAGGAATGCCTGTTTATGCTGTTGTGGTAGATAATGCTACTTATTATGATACTGGAAATAAACTGGATTACTTAAAGACAGTAGTCGAACATGCTATAAAACACGAGGATTTAGGTGAAGATTTTATTAAATACCTCAAAAGCCTCAATTTAAATTAACCGACTGGTTGATAGTGCCCTAAATAAGATCTAAGACGATTAGTCATGCTATCGCCCCTGTGAATACACTCAATAGCCGCTGCTATCAATGGCGTCACACCCACAACATTTGCATAATCATCTGCTTTTAAAACATCTGGCCTTAATTCCACAGTGTCAGTTGTAGTGATTTTTTCAATGGACGAATCTCTAAACTTATCTATAGAAGTCTGTAAATTTCCATAATGGTCTCTAGAGTCAAGAAATAATCCGTGTGGCGCAAATAACCTTATACTTTTTGCCCCTTTTTCCTTAAACTTGTCCCCTGCGCTTACTGCAGAAGAGCCGCTTGCGATTTGGTCATCAATAACAAACACATCCGCACCCTCTACATCGCCTGTAACCCCAATATATTCTTTTTTATTAGTAATCTTATTGCGGTTTTGAATTGCATAGGCAGTACCAGAAATATCCACACCAGCCTCCCTTAATAATCTGGCATAAGCCTCAATCATCTTTACTCCTCCTTGGTCTGTGGCTCCTATTACCACATTTTTTAAACGCTCTCTTTCAATATCTATCTTCATCTTTTGTACAAAAAGCTCGCTGGCAAATATGTGATCAGAAGGGCCATCAAAAGCACCAAGCGAAGCTTCTTGATGAATATCAACTGTAGCAAATCTATCAGCACCGGATCTATGCAGCAGTTTAAGGAAAACAGCTATAGATATGGCTGTTCTTTTTTCATTATATCGGTCGGCTTTGGCATAACCTGTATATGGTGATATAACGGTAATTTCACCTGCAGAGGAAGCTTTACATGCAGCGGTCATTAAAAAAAGTTCCATGCATGCTCCGTTCACATCCGGTGGGCAAGTTGACTGAATAATAAAAACATCTCTTCTACGTACGCTATCAGATAATTGGACATTAATTTCACCATCTCCATAAGGTTCAAGAGCTCCCGTGGCATAGTCAGCACCTAATAAAGAGGCGACATTACAAGCGAGTTGGGGATGTGAATTTCCAGCAATAATAAGAGGCGGTCTCTCCATAAATGGTCTCGGAGCAGATATATTTAATTGAGTATATCAAAGAGAAATGTTATGTCAACAATTAAAATTTATAAGCCTTTAATCTCTTTTATTTTTTCTATAGAAACATAGTTTGTGGCTACTGCTTGTAATCCTAAATCTTCTGGTTCCTGTGAAAAAATAATTGGTTTTCCTTTAGCAAAAGCATATCCAATTTCCACAGAAACCAAAGTTCCCACATGTCCTTCAGGACAAATTACATATAGCCCTTCACTAATATCAATTGCATTAAAATGCTCTGTTTCCAGCTTCTTCATAAGTTTAAGAGAAACATCATCCTTTGCTATCTCACTATCAAGATTGGGAAATAATCCAACAATATTAACTTTTTCCAAATCAGAAATTACTTGTTTTATTAAATCTTTGTGTCTTAAACTAGCGCTGATTGCTATTTGTTTCATAATTAATTGTTATTATCTGGTAATTTAAAAACTGCTTCAAGTGCAAGCATATATAAGAATTGTGATATATTATATTTCATGATTAAAGCAATTGTTCTTGATGTAGATGGGGTAATCAAAGGCTCAAAGAAAGGAGTCAATTTTCCTATGCCACACCCTGATGTTTTGGCTGCAATGAAGAAAATAAATGGGGGAGGAATTCCGATTATTTTATGCACAGGCAATTATTATTACTCAATTATTAATATTATCAAGCAAGCTGAACTACGCAGTCCACATGTTACAGATAGATCAGCATTAATTGTTGATACATTCAAAGATATTTTTTTAGAAAAACATATAATTGATCCCAAGGTTGCTCAAGTCGTTCTTGAAACAACTTGGCCTTTGGAAAGCTATATAGAGGTATTTTCTGATAAGAATTATTTCATTCAAAAAAGTAAAGTTTCTGAACTCACAAAGCTACGTCAAACTATCTTGCAAAAAGATCCTATTATTGTTGAATCCTTTAATGATATTCCAGCTAATAATCTTATCAAGGTTAGTGTTTTTACAAATAAGCCAACAGAGAAAAAGGTAGTGGATGAGGTGCTGGAAAAAAATAAGGATATTATTTCATTTGCTTGGGGTCATAATCCTGCAATGGCTAATTTCGAGCTTTTAGATATAACCACTAAAGGGATAAGCAAATTACATGGAGTAAAACTAGTGTTAGATAAGCTAGGGATAAACTTTGACTCTGTTTTAGGGGTTGGTGATTCATTAAGTGATTGGGATTTTATGTCATCCTGTAAATATGTTACAGCCATGGGAAATGCCAAGGATGAATTTAAAGAATTAGTCAAAACAAAAGGTGAAGGAAATTATTTTATTGCTCCTTCTGTGGATGAAAATGGGCTTCTTGATGCCTTCAAACACTTTGGCTTATTAAGTAAATCGCAAGGATCAGAACCTCAAATCTGAGCGAGAGACGCATTTTATTTAGAACCCTTTTTACCTTTTTGTCTCTCAGATTATGCTGTAATTCATTTTGGCAAACTAATGAAAGCCTATAAAGCTGATGCTGAAGAGGATGCTTTCTGATAGAATTGACTTATAAATTGGAGGCTACCAACCGATGACAAAGAAAGCATGGAAAAAATTCGAAGATACTTCGCATTCAGTATTACAATCCCTTAACCCACAATCTCAAGTATATAAAAATGTTCACATAGAGGGAAATCTTTCTAAAGTTAAAAGACAAGTGGATATTCAGCTGGTAAAGCCCGAAATGTATGAATTCATAGCATTTGAGTGCAAAGACCATGAAAGATCTTTGGATGTACCAGTTATTGAGGCTTTTAATACAAAACTACGAGATATTGGAGCTGCAAAAGGTGCAGTTGTTTCGAATTCACCATATACAGAGGCAGCAAGAAATATGGCATCTGCTTTGGGCATAGATTTACTTAATTTAATTGACTCTAGGAATAAAAGTATTAGGGCGAGGGTTTTTGCTAACTTACTCTTATCCGATACTTCAGTTAAAAGCTTTAGATTGCGAATTAAAAGTGCCTCTCCTCGGATAAATCTACCACCCGACTGGAGGAATATTATTTTTATCGACGATCAAGGGAAGAGAGGAACGGCTTATCAGATATTTGCTTGGTTATGGAATGAACTAGACTCAAGCCTAAGAAAGGTACCTGGAGTTTATGAATATAGGCCTCCATCTCCTGAAAACAAAAAATTGATTGATATTAATGGGGAAATCATTATCCCGAGTGAAATAGTTTTTATTTATGAAGTCGTTGAAAAACATTACGCTGGTCAAATTGAAATAATAGAAACTCAGGGTTTATACAATGTAAAGGAAAAAAGCTTTCAAACGAGAAGTATGCAAACTGAGCCTATTATACCTTACAACATTGAAACAAAATGGCCGGAAATTTCAATTGAAGATGCTGATAAGGGCAGGGACGAGAAGAAGTTTACTATGATATTGAGTTGCAGTTCTATTCTACCCGAAAAATATGAATGACAATGACAAACAAGTATTAAAAGATAGTGCACTGGTAATTGCTGATAATATTGTTGCTAGTATTGACTCATCATTTCAGATGCAAACACAAATTCCTTTAACACCATTCGGGACATCGTGGGGATTATGTAAAGCATTATTCGGATCGGCAATGAGGCTTAGAGAAAACAAGGCTTTGGAATGGGTAGAAATGGTAAAAGATAATCCTGATATATTCACAAAAGAAGTGTTGGAGGATGAAAAATTTCAGGACGGGTTTGTTTTTGCATTTGAGAAATATCTAATCGAACGCAACGAAGAGAAACGTATGTATATGAGAAATATATTTTTAGGATTCTCTAAAACAGAAGACAAAAATACATTTCCTTTGGAAAAACTTACACATACTTTAAGTCAACTTAGTGTAGAAGATGTACTAACTTTAAAGGACGTTGATATAAGCAAGATTGATAGGAATTACCAGATCTATGGTAATGAAGAATATAGGTTGGCAAATATTTATAATCTCATTAACTTAGGGCTTTTATTAAATGATCCATCTTCCCGTCTTGGTCCTGTAAATGCTCCTTTTGTATGGATTTCAAGTTTTGGAAAAGAATTTATAAAATACATTATAGGTTCTTGACATGGGTTTTACACTAGACCCTTTTTGAGCCTAAATTAAAGATAAATTATTGGGTGGGAGACGGAATGATACCTAACTTATGAGATATTTGAAGCTAAATTTTCAAAACTATCATTTTGGAGCGGGAGATGCATTTTATTTAGAACCCTTTGCCCCATTTCACATCGCAGATTATGCCGTAATTCACTTTACTAAGTTAATGGAGATCTATAATGCTGACGAGACAACCTTTTGATATAATTGATTAAACATTATGACAGAGACTTATTTTACAGTTCTACCTTTTATTATTGTTGAAAAAGAATTTAGATTTCATGGTTTTGATGTTTGGCCAGATAATAAAGAAAACTGGAAAAAATATACCAATACACCAAGACCAGCAAGCTTATTGAATATTTATGTCGATAGAAAAGGTAAAAAAATTGCAAACAAAACAATCGTTACGTCTAAAAAGGGTTTTAACGCTGATAAACTTAAACTCTTAATTGCCACTCTATTTTATATTCCTTCCAAGCGTCATTTTTTCACTATAACGGCGGAATCTTTTTATTACGAAACTTACATTAATAAGCCTCAAAAAGGAAGATCTGCAAATCATACTAGGGTAGATAAATTCGTCTGGTCGCTTGTTGCTTCGCTAGGTTTTAAATTATTTCAGACATATGAAGCAAATATTATGAAGTTTGATTTAAGAGAGATAGAAATTGACGAATTTAAAAAACTAAGACAGTTGTTTAATAATTCTCGAGCAGAAAATGTAATTAAAAGCCTTCCGTTTTATTTCAGGACTCAGTACAGAAATTTATTCTTATTCCCAGAAATAGAAGATATACAGAATTTTTGTACAGCATTTGAGATCTTTTTCAAAGTTGATGAACCAAATGACATAGGTAAAACCGTTGCCAACAAGCTTTTTTCTTTTTTCTCTCTTGCCGATGAAAGAGAGCGTAAAGCCTTAAGAGATTGGTTTATAGAGCTTTATCGAATAAGAAGCCTTTATACTCACGGAAAGGAAATTAATCCTAATTTGCTAATGTATAAAAAACTTAGACATATAGACATAGCAAAACAGGTCTATTGCGAGTGTGTTAATAAATATCTTAAACCCAGAAGAGGTTCTGGTAGAAAAATTTTAAACTCAGACAAATCATTACTTATAAATTTATTCACATCTCAAGATATCTATAAAGACTTAGTTTCAATGCTAACGAAGGGAAGGAAAACTACGGATACTAGAAAAAATAGCCTAGAATTCTTATTAGGTTGTAATAATGAAGATTTGGCCAAATTATGGATTCTTTTCTATCATTTTGTTTTATATGTAAACAAAAAAGCTGTTATTCTCGAAAATAAAAAGAGAATTAAGTCGGCAATGCAAACCATACTGTCTGTACTAGAATACTTTGTAGATCAATACAATACAGAAGAATTCAGGAATAAATATTATATAGAAGTATTAGACCTAGTTAAGGAATTACCCTTAAGAGCAAAGGATGATTCTGAATTAGATGTAGCTTATCAATTTTTAAAAAACCCTATGGTTAAATATAACGAAATAATAGGAGATTTGGATGATTTTAAAAATGTTAAGTTTAGAGAAGAGATAAAGTTTCGAGAACTCTTAGATATTTCTATGTTCAGTCACGTTTATGAAGAGCTTTATCATGTATATAAAGGATGGACTATTTAACCTTTCTAACCGTAGAACAAACCCATTCCAAGATCTTGGCAAAGGTTTTACATGGAACCATTTTGAGCTTAGATTGAGAATAAATTATTGGGTGGGAGACGGGATGATACCTAAATTATGAGATACCTGAAGCTAAAATTTCACAACTATCAATCTGGAGCGGGAGACGGGATTCGAACCCGCGGCATCCTACTTGGCAAGCAGGCACTCTACCACTGAGTTACTCCCGCAATTGTGGTATAAAAACTTGAACTCACTTCGTTGCTACCGAAAGTATAAACATTTTACCTTACAACCACACTTTTTGCTAGATTCCTGGGTTTATCAGGATTTAGGCCTTTTTTAAGGGCTAGTTTGTAAGCTAAAACTTGGGCAAAAACAGTGTGAGGAATAACAGAGCTTGCTCCACAATCCTTAACTTTAAAGAAAAAATCAAAGACAGGGTTATTATCCGGACCAACTCCAATTACATAAGCACCTCTGGCTTGTACCTCTTTAGCATTAGCTAAAATACTGTCTCTAGTCTCATCATTTGGAACATATACAATTACTGGTGTACCTTTAGTGATAAGAGCCAGGGGACCATGTTTTAATTCTCCTGCAGCATAGCCTTCTGCATGAATGTATGTAGTTTCCTTAATTTTTAAAGCAGATTCTAAAGCAACAGGATATGACAAACCTCTACCCAAACAAAAAATATGCTCCTGCTTGGCAATTTTGTTTACTAATTCATCTAAAAGATTAGCATTCTTTAAAATATTTTTTATTTCCAAAGCACTTTTTTTAAGAACTTCTACACCAGCTTGTTTTTTTCCTGCCACCATAAATGTAAGTAAAATCATTTCAGATAACATTGCAATAAAAGCTTTAGTGGAAGCAACTGCTTTTTCCACACCTGCATTAAGTAATAATTTATAGTCTGCAGTTCGGTATAGCGTGGAACCCAAAGTATTTGTCATAGCCACAATTTTGCACTTTTTTGCCTTGGCAGCATTGACTGGTTCTATGGTATCAATAGTCTCGCCTGATTGAGAAACTGCTACAACCAAACTTTTAGGAGTTAAATAATCTTCAATATAATTAAATTCTGATCCAATTGAAAAATTTACATGTTTTTTGGCAAACTTTGAAAAAAGATAAGTTCCAGCCAAACAAGCATAAGCAGCTGTACCACAACCAATAAAATAAGTGCCAAATGCCGACTTTATTTCTTTTGCAATCTTTTCAGCCACAGCTGAATTATTTAGTATGGTTTCAATCACTTTTGGTTGTTCGTTAATTTCTTTTTCCATAAAATATTCATAATTTTGTAGAGTAGACGAGGCATAATCCCAAATTACTTTGGTAAATTTTACCTGGATTTCTTTTTTTGTTTTTAGATCAGAAATAGTTAATTTATCATTTAAAACCACCATTTGATTGTCTTCTATAAAAATTAATTTATCTGTTAAAGGAAGTAGGGCATTAGGATCAGAAGCAAGGCAATAGCCATCTGTGAGTTTGCCTAAAACCAAAGGAGAGCCTTTTTTACAGGCAACTATCTTTGTGCCATTTGTTACCACAATTGCATTTAGACCATCAAATTTACTAAAAACCTTAGACACAGATGAGGATAGATCCTTTGATTTGCTATATTCATCTTCAATTAAATGAATAGCAATTTCTGAATCTGTTTCTGACTTAAGAAGGTGTTTTCTTAACCCTGCTTTAAGTTCTAAATAGTTTTCTATAATCCCATTGTGAACTAAAATTAATTCATTATTACAATCTGAGTGGGGATGAGCATTAGCTATTGTAACACCACCATGAGTAGCCCAACGGGTATGCCCCAAAGACACCTGAGATAATTGTTCTGGGAATGTTTTAGGTAAAAAACCAATATTTTTTATTGTTTTAAATAAATCATCTGATGAAAAACAAATTCCCCAGGAGTCATAGCCACGATATTCAATATCAGACAAACCTTTGAAAGTTAGTTGTGGGGCATTATTACTAGTACCAATTACTGCAAATATTCCACACATAATAAGACTTTGTGCCGCGACCTGGACTCGAACCCGGATAAGACGCTCTTCAGGCGCCCGCCTTGACCATCTTGGCTATCGCGGCAATACTTGGGTATTATAGCAAATTTTTTTAGTGCGCACCACAATTCAACAATGCAAAATTCTATCGATTCTTGATTTTGTTTAAGGAATACTAGATGATTATTATTGATGAATCAAAAGGGATCTGTACTCGTAATTTTGTTTTTAGTTGGAGTACTGTTAATTTCAGGGATAATAGTAGGAGGATCCTTGTATATAAAAAATAGTAATCCTGCATTTTTGAATTCTCAAAAAATATCTTCTAGCTCAGGCTTACCAGACAATAAAAATATTCAGCAACCTTTAAAAGTCGATGCTGCTACAGATGGGGCGATAACCTGGAAAAAATTAGTTTCAGGGATATGCAAAAATATTCCTTATTCTACTCCTACTTCAAAGTTAATACCTACCATCACAGGAGAGATTGCTGCCTGGAAAATATCTGCAAATAGTTCAAAGGGTTATTATTTTAGATACCCTTTCGAGTGGGAACAAAAAACTTGTGATGCCTTCAAGCCAGATATGCTTATAATAGGGCAGGGATTAAAAGACAATACTAACTCCTTACCCATAGTAAGCTTTACTCAAGCTACCAGTGTAGATATAAGTCCAGAATTCAGCATACTAAGTAAAAAAGTTATAAATATTGACGGTAAACAGTCTGACTATATATTGATAAAAGATGATAAGAGATTAATGTCTACAGACCAATTCGTTCAGGTAGCTGTTCCTCTCAATAATTCAGGATATTTAGTTGTTACTTTATATGATCTTTCTTATTTAACAACTTTTGAAAAAATACTTTCAGCTATAAAATTTATGCCTACTCCTACTATCATAATTACATCTTCTCCAACCTTAAAAATCCTTAGTTTGGAAGAGCAGCCGATTAAACTCGAACAGGGGACTTTAAGTTCTACAAATACAAAATATAATTTTACGAGTTTCGATATTAATATTAGCCTAGAAATACCAGAGGATGGTGAGTATCTTATTAATGCTTATCTGGATAAAACGATTAACCTGGGAGCTATTATCGATGGTAAAAGTTATAGCTCTTATGCATTCAAAAAAGGATCACATAAAATTATTCTACAATATAAAGAAAGTGGTTGTGGGCCAGCTCCAAGTGATAATTCAGCTCACCCGATGCCTCTGGAGATAACATTGCAAAAATTTACAAAAGATGGTTATATGTTACCTTTTAATCAGCAAATTAAATACTATTTGGATAATTCCTATTACACAAAACCCCATAAACTAACAGAGCTTCGCAAACATTGTTAATAAACTGTGGGCACTAAGGGACTCGAACCCCTGACATCTTCAGTGTAAATGAAGCGCTCTACCAACTGAGCTAAGTGCCCCTCTCTAACGTTCGGGACTCTTGCGATAGCTTCGCTATCTAAAGTGCCCTTATATAACTATAACCCACTATTAAAAATAGTGGGCGAGAAAGGAGTTGAACCTTCACGCCCTTGCGGGCACTACCACCTCAAGGTAGCGTGTATACCATTTCACCACTCGCCCAAATTTATTTTAATGTACTGGTACCGAAGAGAGGAGTTGAACCTCCACGCCCTTGCAGGCACTACGACCTGAACGTAGCGCGTCTACCATTCCGCCACTTCGGCATACCCAATGGTGGAACAAGATCTCGCTTTAGCGAGTAGCCTTATTCCGCCACTTCGGCTTGATGGTTATTTTAGCAGAATTTGTGCTTCTTGTCACAAATTAGATGTGTTTTTAACCCTCTAAACTTGACTTTTTATCGTAAACGTCCTATAATATGCAACAAATCCTGGAGTATGTCCCCTCAGACTCCAGGATTTTTTTGTGCTCTGAAAAAAGGGCAAAATATGTTTAAAAAATATATTAGTTTATTTTTATTAATATTCTTTTCATTAACATTAACCGGCCAAGCCTTGGCAGTTTCACCTACACGTCTTAATGAAACCCAAACCCAATTAGAAGTGGGAGACCAAAGGATTAAGATTTTAGAAGGATATTTAAACAAATATAATTCACCTTTAGCTCCTGAAGCCAAAAACTTTGTGGAAGCTGCTGATAAATATAATATTGACTGGAAGTTTGTTGCTGCTATTGCTGGTAACGAATCTACCTTTGGAAAATTTACTCCAGCCCCTGCTTCTCACAATGCCTGGGGGTGGGGAGTTTATGGAACACAAGCAATATACTTTAAAACCTGGAAAGAGGGTATTTATACTGTTTCAGAGGGTTTAAGGGAACATTATTACAACAAAGGCTTAACTAATACATATGCTATTGCCAGAGTCTATGCTGCTTCTCCTGTCTGGGCTGCTCATGTTACATACTTTTTAGCTGATATGGCTAAATTTGAAAAAACTTATATAGAAAATCAGGTTAAAACAACCCCGCCTGATATTAGCTCACCAACCTCCGGAACTTCAGCTGCCTTAAGATCAAAGTCTTAATTTTTGGTACAATCCATAAATGGATATAAAATTTATTTTAAGCATACTCTTAGGCAAAGCTATTCTTTCTGCCACTAAACTATTAAATATTGGAGGAGGTTCAGCTGCCCCTGGATATTACGCTTTAAAGTTTTATCCTGAACTTGTGACAAAGTTATCCAAACAAATTCCAAAAACTATTGTTATTACTGGTACCAATGGAAAAACAACTACAGCTAAAATGCTTGGACATTTTATTTCCAGTCAGGGTTTAAAAGTCTTAAGAAATACCACAGGCTCAAATCTAGAACGTGGAATTGCATCCGCTTTAATTTCAAACTTTAATATGCTAACTCAAAGTTTAAATTATGATGCTGCTATCTGGGAACTAGATGAAGCTGCTTTTAACTCTGTTGCTTTAAAGTTATCACCAGACATAATTGTTTTTTTGAATGTGTTTAGAGATCAACTTGATAGGTATGGTGAAGTAGATAGTATTGTGGCTAAATGGTGTAAAACAGCCATAAAACTTAAAAAAAGTACAAAAGTTTTCTTTAATGGGGATGACGCCAGCTTAATACCTTTAGAAAAATGCTTTACAGGCACAAAGCAAACCTTTGGTTTATCAGAATTTAAAATTCGTGGTGAAAAAGCTTTATCTACAAAACAACAAAAATTAGATTTTGAAGCTAAAAATATCGAAATAAAAGGTCTTGATGGTACAAAGTTTGAAGTAGAAACAAAAACAGGCAAATGGGGAGTTTCACTTTCTATACCTGGTATTTATCATGTTTATGATTTTTTAGCCTCATTTGCAGTTTCCCAGGAATTAAAATTAGCCCCAAGTTCCATCATAAATTCTTTTAAAACCTTTTCACCAGCCTTTGGCAGAGTAGAAAAGTTTAAATTACTAAATAGTCAAAGTAATGCTTATATCTTTTTAATTAAAAACCCTATTGGAGCCACGCAAGTCTTTCAGACAATTAAGCCACAGCTTAAAAAAGATGATAGGCTTTTACTAATTTTAAATGATAACTTTGCTGATGGGACAGATGTTTCCTGGATCTGGGATGCGGGTTTTGAAGAATTAAGACTTAAGAATTTAGATTTAAGAATTACTTGCTCTGGCACAAGAGCAGAGGAATTAGCTTTAAGACTAAAATATGCTGGATTTAATCCTACATCAATTACAATTGAAGATAACATAGAAAAAGCCTTCAAAGCCTCTCAAACAGGCTTAAACGGGCGCCTTTTTATATTACCAACATATACAGGACTTTTGAGCCTGCAGAAGATTCTGGCTCATCTTGGAATCAAGGAAAGGTATTGGAAGGAAAATTAGCATGAAACTAGTAATTGGTTATTTATACTCTGATTTAATGAATATTTATGGTGATACAGGCAATATTATTGCTTTACAAAAAAGAGCTGAATGGAGAAATATTGAAGTTGAAATTAAATATATTTCAGTAAATGATAAATTAAACAAAGGGGATGTTGATATCTATTTCTTTGGGGGAGGACAAGACCTTACCCAAGAGCAGGTAGCCTATGATTTACAAAAAAGTAATAAAGGCAAAATAATAAAATCAGAAGTAGAAAGGGGAGTCCCACTACTTTCTATTTGTGGGGGATATCAGTTACTGGGAGAATATTATCAGCCACACAATAAGCCTAAATTAAGAGGAATAAGCCTGTTTCCGGCATACACAGTTGCCAGTAATGACAGAATGATAGGGAATATTGTCATAAAAACACAAGACAGTGTCATTCTGAGGTCAAAGACCGAAGAATCTAGATCCTTCGCAAAAGCTCAGGATGACAATTATTTAGTGGGTTTTGAAAACCACTCCGGAAAAACATATCTTAAAAACGAAGCAAAACCTTTTGGAAAAGTTATAAAAGGATTTGGTAATAATGGAGAAGATCATACAGAAGGATGTATATATAAAAATGCCATTGGTTGTTATATGCATGGCTCATTACTTCCAAAAAACCCAGAGCTAACTGACTGGTTATTAACAAGAGCTTTAGAGGTAAAATACAAAAAAGAGGTTCTTTTAAAGCCAATTAATGATGAAATTGAAAGTAAGGCACATAATAAAGCTATCAAAAAATTCTCTTAAAGCATCTTTTCTGATAAAATACGTTTACATTCGCGCGGATGTGGTGAAATGGTATACACGCATGATTTAGGATCATGTGTCGCAAGACATGGAGGTTCGATTCCTCTCATCCGCACAAAGTTGCAAAAAGTGGTATAATATACACCTAAATCCTGCCTAAAGGATTATATGCAAGATACATCTACCACAAGCAATAAAACAAATAATTCGCCTTTCACACAAGAGAGGAAAAAAACTTCGGCTCGAGTCGTAAATAGAGAAGAAAGTCTCGATGGTCAAATTGATAGTATAGGGTTTTTTAATGAGAAACCAGAACCAAGAGGATTTAATGCAACTGGATCTATAGATCTTTCTTCTACAGCTGAATACAAAGTAAATCCTTTAACAATTATTAACGAAGGACCAGTAACACAATCAAATATTTTTAAAGTACCTGGTGAATTTGTTGAGTTTGCAGACAAAACAGTAAATATTGGCTCAAAAATAGCAGGTGTTGTGGGAAGTGCAGCAGTTGAAGGATTTGATGCTGGTAAAGACCTGTTAAATCAAGTTATAGGGATTGATAATACACCCGAATCAAAAAAACCTGTTGATCCACAAAAACAAGAAGAAGAAACTAAAAAGAAAATTGAAAATGAATTTACAACTCAAGCACAAGAAGATACTGAAGCAAGAATTCAAGCTATTCGCCAAAAGCTGGAAGCTATGGCTCAGCTTGAAGCAAAAAGACAACAAACAGCAGAACTTGCAGGTTTACAAGCATCATTTCAGGATGTTTTAGCAGGAAATGGTGAAGTAAGAACAGATTTAGAAACACCAATAGAAAATAAAGCCCGTGAATTGCAGAAGAAAAGAACTATGGCCGCAAATGGACCTATAAGAGGGGCTTCTAAAAAAGGTGGACAAGGTGTGGGAATAAGCAATGATGACAATAAAAGCAGTGAAACTCGCTCAACTGCACAAACCGCAGTAGGGTAAAGCTAAAATCTTAAGATCCGCATTTTTTCACACAAAATATTGAGTCTTGTAAATCCTTAATTGACTTTAATTCTTGCTTTTGATACCTTACCCTTATGGAATTTGCAATACCGCTACAAAAAGCTACTAAGATCAGGGAGTGGGCAGAACAGAAAGGCGCTGAATTATTACCACCTAGTGCACCTGGAATATTTACCACTGAACACACCAGTATTCAGATTTTAGGTGATGAGCCTTTAGTGGTTAGTGTTCTAAGACTTAAAGATGCTGATGGAAAGTTAATTCCAACTACTTTAGATACTGCGATGATGAGAGTTGTTACCAGCGAAGTAATAGCTGCTCAGGAAGGATTTTTAGACATTATTTCGCCAGATCCTGCACCAAAGCGAAAAAGACTTCATTTTGACCTTACCCCTGTATCACTTGACCGTTCAAAATTTCCATCTAGAAAAGAGATAGAAGCTAGCTTACAAAGATCTGAAACAAGTATTGAACTTGCATTAAAAAGGAGAAGAAAGGGTCTTTACTCGAAGGATGGTACTCCTCTAAGTGATGTCATAATTGACATATAAAAGAACAGAGAAGGTAAACGCAACAACAAGTTGAGTTCTATAAACATTAACACCATTTTATAGTAATTAGTGGGCGATAAGGGATTCGAACCCCTGACATTCTCAACGTCAATGAGACGCTCTACCAGCTGAGCTAACCGCCCTTCACTTCGTTTGGTCGGTTGCGATAGTTCCGCTTCGCGTGTAACTATCTAATACCGCCCTCACAACACGCCTAAATATTAACATCTCTTGACCCAAAGCTCAACTATAGAGATAATAAATTTATGACTCCACAAATTAAGGAACATGAAGAAGCTTATGGAAGACTTAAAAAAAGAACAATAATGGTAAATAATTTCCTGGGTGGAATATCCTGGGGGGTAGGCACAGTGATTGGTGCATCAGTTGTGGTTGGAGCATTGGGCTATATTCTTAATGCACTTGGAATAGTAGATGCGTTTAGAACCATATTTGGCAGATAAACAAAATTTGACAATTTGAAGGTAAAAAGGGTATTATTTATGCAATTGGAAATGGTGAAGAAGACTAACCAACTTTGGAATTTCCCGTTTGATTTACGTAATAAATCAAAGAGTGAAATAGCAGGGTGGAACCACCTAAATCTGGGTCCCTGAAGTCCGACTTAGTCGTGACGGAAGGGATTTTTTATATGGAAGATAAACAATTAAAAGACCATAAACAAATAGGACAGGAATTAGAGTTATTTTTTACAGATGACATCGCTCCTGGTGCACCTTTTTGGCTGCCAAAAGGCATGGTTATTTTTAAGGAATTAGAAAAATATATCCGCCAATTAACTTTAGATGCAGGATATTTAGAAACATCTACCCCCATCATGGTTAAAAATGACCTTTTCAAACAATCAGGTCATTGGACAAAGTTTGGTGAACATAATATGTATAATTTAGAACTTTCTGATGAGGGTGAGAATTCAAAACCAATAGGTTACACACTAAAACCTATGAATTGTCCTGAATCTACTATTCTTTATAGATTTAGACCCAGATCCTACAAAGAGCTACCATTAAGACTTTCAGAAATAGGAAGACTCCATAGAAAAGAGAAGTCTGGTGAAGTAAATGGACTACTCCGCGTTAGACAAATCACCATGGATGATGCTCATATTTATGCCAGAGAAAACCAAATTTTTGATGAGGTTTCTAATATCTTAGATATGATGAATGCTTTTTACAGCAACTTTGGTTTTGAATATGAATTTAGATTTGCAACCAGACCTGAACAAAGAGCAGGAACTGATGAAATGTGGGACAAGGCAGAAAAAGGATTAGAAGAAGTATTAAAGAAAAAAGGCATTAAAGCTTCTGATAAAAAGGGAGATGGTGCTTTTTATGGCCCTAAAATAGACATGCATATTAAAGATGCTTTAGGCCGTGAATGGCAGCTAGCTACTGTTCAGTTAGATTTTCATATGCCACAAGCATTTGATTTAAAGTATATTAATGAAAACGGAGAAAGCGAAAAACCAGTAATGATTCACAGAGCCATCTTTGGTTCATTTGAACGTTTTACAGGGATTTTAACAGAACACTTTCAAGGATCATTTCCAACTTGGTTATCTCCACAACAAGTACAAATTGTACCCATTACAGATAGAAATAATAATTATGGACAAAATGTACTCGAACAATTAAAGTCCTCAGATATTAGAGCTGGACTGGATGACAGGTCAGAAAAGATGCAGGGAAAAATCAGAGATGCTCAAATGCAGAAAATCCCTTACATGTTAATTGTGGGAGACAGAGAAGAAAAAGAAGGCAAGGTTGCAGTAAGAACCAGAGATGGTAAGGATTTGGGTGCATTAACAATTGAAGAATTTAAAAAACTAATTTTAGACAAAATTAACAAAAAATCTTTAGAATTATCATGAGGAAATTATGCTGAAAGTGGTGAGCGAAGTCGAACCATTGAATCTGAAGGAAATTTATGTTAATATTTGGTGTTCTTATTGGTATATGGAGGAAAGTAAAAAATAATTAAGTATTATCGAATTAACGATAGAATTCAAGCTGCTCAGCTCAGGGTAATTAACGCTGACGGAACGCAACTCGGATTGCTGAGTAGGGAAGAAGCATTAGCTAAAGCCAGAGAGTTTGAATTAGACTTAGTAGAGATTGCTGAAAAAGCCAATCCGCCAGTAGCTAAACTGATCGATTATGAAAAGTTTAGATACCAGGAAGAGAAAAAAGAACAGCAGGCCAGAAAAAATATGCGCGAGGTGGAGCTAAAAGAAATTTGGCTTTCACCTAGAATTGCAGATCATGATCTGGAAACCAGGCTTAAAAAGGCTAATGAATTTTTAGCCAAAGGAAATAAGGTTAAGCTGAATGTTAAATTTAAAGGTCGGGAGATGGCTCATCCGGAAACTGGATATAAAGTAACAGACCGGGCACTTGAATGGTTTAATGGAAGAGTCGCAGTTGAGAGAGAAACAAAATTTGAAGGTAGAAACCTAACAACAATTATAGGTACTGCCAAAGGAACAACAGAAAAAGAAGAAGAAACTGAAAAAAATGAAAACTAAAGTTAAAACTAAAAAAACATTGGCTAAAAAAGTTAAAATTACCGGTACAGGTAAAATGATGAGATCTCACCAACTGAGATCTGGTCATTTACGTCAAAATAAAAGTAAGCAGTCTTTAAGACGTCATGGCGAACCAATGGAAATGCATAAATCAGTTCTAAAAACTATGAATAGATTGCTTGGAAGGGCATAAATAAGTTTGAAATTTTAAAGGAAAATATGGGAAAAAATACTAGAAATTTCAGACAATCAGCACAATCCAGATCCGGAGATATGGGTGCAAAAAATTATTCCCAGGTTTTTAGAAATTATGGTTGGCATACAAAAATAATTAACTGGATTAAAGTAAGAGGAAAAGGAAAAACAAATGTCTAGAGTCAAAAGGGGTGTTGTAGCCCACAGAAAACATAAAAAACTTTTTAACCTTGCAAAGGGTTATGAAGGTCATCATAGTAAGTTAATAAGACAGGTTAAAGAATCTGTTCTTCATGCTGGACAATATGCTTTTGCAGGCAGAAAACAAAGAAGAAGAGATTTAAGATCTCTTTGGATCACACAAATGGGTATAGCTTTAAGAAACGAAGGCTTAACTTATTCCAAATTTATTGCTGACTTAAAAGTTAAAAATATATTATTAGATAGAAAAACACTGGCAGAAATGGCTGTTAAAGATATAAGTACCTTCAAAAAAGTTATTTCAGAAGTAAACAAATAAGTTTAATTCAAGTATCTCTTGACCTTGTACATTTTATTGTGACATACTCAAATAAGTGAAACTTGGGACTGTCATTGGTGGTATTTTAGGGGCTTTTATTTCTTTGATTCTTTGGGCACCTTGTTTATTTTTTGAACCCTGGCAACGTGGTGGTGCCTATGATCCTTGTTCTCAAACAACTATGAGTTTCCATTTCACAACCCTTCTTATTCCTGGAATATTAACTCATAATGACTTTATCATAAGACTCCTAGGAACTTTGGAATTTCCTATTTTAGGAATGATATTTGGATCTATTATTCAAAAAGGAATAGCTGAGCAAAAAGTAACAATTAAGCATTAAATAATTCATACTATATAGTCTCAAGATCTTTCTTGTGCTAAAATTCAGGTGTGGAAAATAAAATTTTAGAAATTCATTCAAAGTATTTAGAAAAGATTAAGCAAGCTAATTCTTTAGCCTTATTAGATGAAATTTTTTTGTCTCTTTTTGGAAAAAATGGAGAAATAACTTTAATTCCAAAAGATTTTGGAAAGTTAACAAAAGACGAAGTCGTAAGGATTTCACCTCAATTTAATCAAATTAAAGTTGAATTAGAACAACTTATAGAGCAAAGACGGGAAGAGGTAAGAGAAGAAAAATACAGCAAGCTTACTAGTGACACCATAGATATCACAAAAGAGGCTCAAATAGACTTACCAAAGGGTCAAATTCACCCTATTACGCAGCTTGAACACGAAGTAGTGGAACTCTTCTCTAAGATTGGTTTTCAGCAGTATCAGGCTCCTCATATAGATACAGACAACTATAATTTTGAACTGCTTAATATTCCAGCAGGCCATCCAGCCAGAGATCTTTGGGATACCCTTTATTTGGAAGAAAAATTTGATAACCTTGATGAAGGAAAATTACTTTTAAGAACCCATACATCTAATGCTCAGGTAAGATTAATGAGAGAAGCAGGAGCACCTGTTCGAATGATGATTATTGACCGCTGTTTCAGGTATGAAAATCTGGATGCCAGACACGAACATACTTTGGAACAATTTGAGCTGGTTTATGTTGATAAAACAGTTAACATGGCTAATCTACAATATCTTTCTGAATATTTCTTAAAAGCTATTTTTGGGAAGGAAACAAGAGTAAGACTTAGGCCAAAGTACTATCCTTTTGTGGAACCTGGTGCCGGAGTTGATGGTGAATGTTTATTTTGTAAGGGAAAAGGCTGTAAAATTTGCGGTGGCACTGGCTGGCTGGAATTAGCCGGAGCAGGTATGATTCACCCTCAGGTTTTAAGGAACGGTGGGATTAATCCTAATGAATATACTGGTATTGCCTGGGGCTTTGGACCAGAAAGAATGGCAATGCTTAAGTATGAAATTTCTGATATTCGAGTCTTTAAAAGTGGGGATTTAAAAGCTTTGGGAGGAATAAAATGATAGTTTCAATCTCCTGGTTAAAAGAATTGGTGAACTTAACCAAATCTGTAGATGAAGTTATTAATCTATTACCTCTTAGGACTATTGGTGTAAAAGAAGTCACAGATAAATCTTTTGAACTTGATATGAAAGGCTATAACAGAGCTGATCTTTTATCAATGAGAGGAGTGGCTTATGAAATAGCTGCCATTACCAATTCAGAAGTTAACTTTAACGAACCTACTGAAAAAGATTATATCTGGGAAAACAAAGAGTTATCATCAACCCCAGTAGCAGTAGAAGATGACCTTCTTTGTCCTGTATATTGTATAGCCAAAATTAGTGGTCTAAAAGTAGGTCCATCACCAAAAGAATGGGTAGAAAAACTAAATGAATCCGGCATGAGGTCTGTAAATAATATCGCTGATGTAACTAACTTAATAATGTTGGAGTATGGACAACCTCAACATGCTTTTGATGCTGCTGTTATCAAAGACGAAACTTTGGTAGTACGAAGCGCTAAAACAGATGAAAAATTAACAACACTGGATAACAAAGAAAGAAATTTAATCCCAACAGATTTAGTAATTGCAGATAAAGAAAAAGTAGTAGGACTTGCAGGAGTAATGGGTGGAAAAAATAGTGAGGTTACAGATAAGACAACAACAATTTTATTGGAAGCAGCTATTTTTAACCCTCAAATACTCAGAGCTACTACCTCAAGATTGAATTTACCATCAGAAGCAAGTAAAAGATTCCAACATGGTTTAACTCCAAAGAGACTTTTACAATCACTGGATGCTGCTATCAGGTTATATCAGGAACTTGGTGGAAAACTGGAATCTATAAATATTACAGGAAATTTTAACAATGAAAGAAAAGAGGTAATGGTAAGCCAGGATAAGATATCTTCCTTAATTGGAGTAGAAATTCAGTCTGAATTTGTTAAAACATCTTTAGAAAAACTTCTTTTTAAAGCAAATCTAGGTTCACAAAATGAATGGGAGATTATTCCTCCTTATTTTAGGCTTGATATTAATATTGCAGAAGATGTAATTGAAGAAGTTGCCAGACTATATGGTTATGAAACATTACCTTCAAAATCATTAGAGGGAACTCTTCCAAAGAAAATTGATCAAAAAGAATATGAGCTTCTTTATAATTTAAAAGTATCCTTAGTAAATATTGGATTTTCTGAAATCCAAACTTATTCTTTCTTTTCTACCAAAGTTATGGATGTCTTTAAATTAGATAAAGAAAAGCTTATTAAAGTAGCTAACCCAATGTCCAAAGAAACAGAATATATGAGAGATAATTTATATCCAAACCTATTGGAAAAGGTAGCTGATAATCTAAAGAATTTTAGTACCGTGGCTTTATTTGAAGTAGGTAAGGTTTATAAAGCAAAGGAGGGGAGTCTGCCGGAAGAAAACTACCATTTATCTATAGCTTTATCAGATAACCAGGAAAATACAATTCAGGAGTTACAAACCTTATTTCAAAAAGTAGCTCAGGAATTAAAGTTAGATATAGTGGTTGATGGTACGGATATGAATGAAAGAGAAAAAGAATTATTCCACCCAGTGAGATTTTATAAATTAACTAATAAAAAAGATGAAGGTTTAGGCCAAATAGCAGAAATTCATCCTAGAATCACAAACAAGTTTGGGGTAGAGAATAGAGTTGCAATATTGGAAATTGAGATATAAAATACCTTCATGCCAACAGTAGAATGCAAAACTACAATAGAATACAATCCCTGTTATCCTCATCAAAAACTTTATACACAGTGTGATAGCCCGTATTCAGGGAGATTTCGTTGGCTTAAAGATGGACTGATACCGTATGAGGAAAGAGTGTCTACCTCTATTACTCACAGCACAATCACATGTCCTTATGTTAAGTCAGTCGAGAGAGGAATAGCACATTGCATAAACAATAAAACTCATAATATAGCACTCCTTGGTGGTAAAATTGATCGCTTTATAGGTTTAATTACCTCAGATACCACCAAACCAGGATTTATAAAAATAGAAAGCAACTGTGTATTTTATGAAGCACCCTTAGACAAGTAAATAAATTAGCTATTTACTGTGACCCCAATTGAGTTAGAAAAAGTTCCACCATTATTATCTTCTAAGGTTACAGTAATTGTATGAGAGCCTTTATCACCATTTGGAAACTCTACATGAAGAGCAAAAGGTTCAGATGTTTGAGTGGATTTTTGTGCTCCATCTATTTGCCAGGTTATCTTTTTAACTCCAGCAGGTGAATTTGCTTTAGCCAGGACATCAAACACTCTTGGAACATTTGCCCCATTTCCCACATTAACTATAGAGATTATCCCTGAACCAGCAGGGCCTGCAGAAAATCCAGGAATATTTCCACAACCTCTGGCTGATCCGATTAATCTACTATCGCCAGCTGTTAAAACCCAGCCATCAATAGCAGCTTGCCATTTATTTGCACCAGTTGGATCATTTTCAGTTAACATAATGACATCTTTTTCTTCACTATCTTCACCATCATTAGCCATTCTGTGAGGGTTTGTTTTACAAACTTTTTGTCTTTGATAACTTGATGAAATATTACCAGGCTCTGTCCCTTTAACAAAATATTCACGGCGAACAGGGGAACCGTCTTTAGTCTTTCCACCCATCAAACCATCTATTTCCATGTATGAAACATCTGAAGGTTGATCTTGTTTTTCATCAGGCTTACCTTTTAATGCCAATGTCATTATCTTTTGCCAAATTGGAGATGCTCCGGTAACACCAGAAGCAATAACCGGATTCATTTTACTGTTATCATTATTTCCTACCCAAATTCCAACTGCATAGGAAGGTGTGTAGCCAATGGTCCAGTTATCTCTTTTTTCATCAGTGGTTCCTGTTTTAACAGAAACAGTTTTCCCGGAAATATTTAAATTAGAGTTAGATCCAAAAGCTGCAGTTCTGGCCCCGTTGTCAGCAAGAATGTTGCTGACAATAAAAGCAATTCCTTCTTCCAAAACCTTAGTTCCATCATCTGGTTTAAATTCATATAATACTTTACCCTTAAAATCAGTAACTTTTAGAATAGAAACAGGATCATGTTTAATACCTTTATTACCTAATACTCCATAAGCTGATGTTAAATCCAACAGCCTAACTTCTCTTCCACCAAGAGTTAAAGAAAGACCTGCGTTCATAACATTTTCATCTGTTGGCTCCCAGGTTGTTAGACCCATTCTATAACCCAAGTCCATAACATTCTTAACTCCAGCCAAAGCAGTCATCTTCACTGCTGGAATATTATAAGAATTGCCTAGAGCATATCTAACTTGTACAGGACCATGGAATTGACCATCATAATTTAATGGAATATAGGCAGATCTGTCTCCTCCAGGGAATTCAGTTTTAACATCCATTAATACTGATGCTGCTGTATAACCTTTTTGCATTCCTGCTGAATAGGTAATTGGTTTAGTAGCAGAACCAGGCTGTCTTGGAGCTAAAGCTACATTTACATTACCATCATAATCTGTTGCAAAATAATCCTTTGATCCCACCATTGATAAAATTTGACCTGTTTTTGGATCAATGACAACTGCAGCCCCATTTCCAACCTGAGCACTCTTTAACTTATCAACCTCTGTTTTAACAATAGCTTGTGCATCTTCTTGTAACTTATTGTCCAGGGTAGTAGTAACCTGCAAGCCTCCCTGTTCCACCATCTTGTCACCGAATTGTTCAATAAGTTTTTGCTTTACATACAATACAAAGTGAGGAGCTTTAAAGCCTATTTCTTTTTGGGCAGTTCGGTATGTTAATTGTTCATTCTTAGCAGCATCTGCTTGCGCTAAAGTAATATAACCATCACTCACCATTCTTTTTAAAACTTCTGCTTGTCTTACTTTTGCAAGTTCAGGATGTGTTCCATAAGGGGAATAAACAGAAGGGAGTTGTGGCAAACCAGCCAACAAAGAACTTTCACCCAAAGTTAAATCTTTAGCATGTTTCCCAAAATATAAATTTGCTGCTGATTCAATTCCATAAGCTGTTCCGCCATAAGGAATTTCATTCAAATACATTTCTAAAATCTGATCTTTTGTATAAACCCTTTCAACCTGAACAGCTAAAATAAATTCCTTAATTTTTCTAATAAAAGAAGTTTCATTGGTTAATAATGCATTCTTAACCAATTGCTGAGTTAAGGTTGATCCTCCTCCTTCAATTTGGCGATGAATGATCAAATCAAACAGGGAACGGGTAATTCCTAAAAGTGAAAAGCCCTGATGTTTATAAAAATCCTTATCTTCTATGGAAATAGTTGCTTTTTTAACACTGTCAGGAACATCTGATAATTTTATGGATGTTCTGTTTTCATTTTGAAAAATATCATAAAGCAACTCACCATTACGGTCATAAATTTTTGTTGATTGAGCAATAACACGATTTGTTAATTGTTCTGGTGAAGGAACTTGTGTTGAAAAATAAACAATAACTCCAATTACTAATAATATTCCAATCAAAAGAGATGTGAGAGCTGTAGTAGAAAACCTTGATAATATTTTAGAAAGAGTTAATGATCCAGTTGTGTAACGGTGCATTCTTTTAAAAGCCATATAATTATTATACCAATTGCCAGCGTCAAGCTCAACTTGGTATAATACCCGCAACCAGGGTTGGCAGAGCGGTTGATGCGCGGGTCTGTAAAACCCGTTTAGCCTAGTTCAACTCTAGGACCCTGGACCAAAAAATAGAAATTGTTATTTAAATTTAGACTCTATCGCCTCAAATATTTGCGGCTGTCTTTTTAAATAAGATAACTGGTCTATTGTCCCTAAGTACAAATCAGGAAAAGCCTCTTTTAATTTTATATTTGGGTCAGTATCTCCAGATTCACCAATGAAATAAGGTAGTGGCCAGCCATTTTTATCACTCATACTTGCAGTTATTTTTGCCACATTGATACCTTTCTTTACAATATCTCTTATTCCTAAAAAGCCATCTATCAACATTATTACACTATGGTTATTACCAGCCTCTAAAGTTCTTAAAGTAGAATATGTCTTTATCGCATCTGAACCTGTAAAATGAAGAGACATCATATAACCAGGATTTTGTTGTAAGCGTTCTTGAAAACCGTCTGCCCCAATTAAATTTCCTACTTTATGAGGGCTGTCATCTACTATCATAACCAAACCCTTTTTCCCTTTTCTTTGTTTAAGTTGTTCCAATATTTTTTGTGCATTTCTTTCAATAATTTCTTTATCACTGGTGTCTAAAAGTACATTTTCCTCTAATTGCTTTAACTCATTACTTTCATCCTCCATTAATAATTTCTCACGTCTTAATTTTTCTTCAGGAGTAAATTCAGCCGCTCTAATTATTTTTGAAAGGCTCAAAATTTCACTTAAATCCGCAGTTTTTTTCATTTTTTTACCTCTCAATCGATCAAGCAGACTCAGAGGTTTAGGATTAAGTTCTAAACGTCGAACTAGGGGAAAATTTCCAGGATCAAAAGTATATTCAATTTGTTGATCCTTTTTTACTAAACGAATCAATTTTCCAGCTTCAACTTCTTCAAGTAATGAGAAATATTCACTAAGAGATGAGTCATCACTTGATGCTTTAAACTCTCCAAAAGATTGACCTTCTAACTTAGAGTGTGCAAGTTGATGGACAAGTTCAGTAAGTTCTTTGGTTCCTTCTATCATTCGGATATTATAATCCAACTCACCTCAAAATTCAACTATAGGATACTTTATAACAACTCTATTTTAATTAAGATAGACCCAAAAACAAGAAAATTGTATAATATTTCCCTTATGAGTGAACACAAATTTGATCGTAGCATAGTTGCAACCTTTGATTTGGATGGACCCAAGATGTTCTATCCAACTTATTTACCCCCAAGCAGAACTGCTAAAGAGCTATATCAGGGTAAATTAGAACTGCCACCAAGAGATCGTTTTGTTTTTAGCTCACTCCCTCAAGAAGGAAAATCATATTTTATGTTTGCCTTAGCGAGTTCTATATTTCATCAAGTAAGACCTGTCAACAAAGAAGCAGTTTTTAGTGTCCGACGATTGGCACATATTGCCCAATGCGGAAGAAGAAATATTGAGTGTAATGTTCTGACTGCAAGAGAATATGATCTTTTAGATGTAACCAGGAGGAGATTGCGCAAAGAGGGTTTAATGGATATCTTTAAACATGTCTATCTTAATCCAGGATTTAATGCAGCATTATGGAAAGAATGTAAAATTGAATCCCTGATAAACAATAACCCTGACTTAGAAAATACTTCTTATGTCCATTTTGACGATGATTTAAGAGCCGGCTTATCAATTGCCAGAATTAATGATGATTTTCCCGGAGAATGGAAAGTTACCTCTTATGTATTTAGAAATTTATCAAATTGCGATTATTTATTAGACAGAGGAAATCCTCCTGAAAGAAGGAACCTAATTTTGGTTGATAGCTTTAATGAGGCAATCCATGATATTTACCAAAAAATACAGGAAGAAAAAATCTAAAATACCCCTCTTGCTAAGTGGTGTATAATGAATTTTATAGATGAAATTAAGTGTTCAAAAAACCCTAGAACAAGTTAAGTCAGTACTTATTAGCTCTAAATCAACTGGTCCTGATCCTGTATATTTTGTTTTCAAAGAACTCGAACATGAAAAGTGGGCAAATATTACTATTATTCAAAATGGCAAAATAGGAATTGAATATCCAAAAACTTTTGGACATTACCATTCTACAAATGTTAATGAAACCTACCAAGTACTAGCAGGTGAGGGAGTAATGCAATTAAATAAAAAGCATATTAATGAAGGTAAATGGGATCCAGCATTGGTAGATGAAGTTTATTTAATTAAAGCAAAAGCAGGGGATGAGATAGTAATTACCCCAGAATTTGGACATTCCTGGTCAAATACAGGAGATTTTCCTTTAATTACCTGTGATAACTGGACTGCTGGTCATCATCCATCAGATTATGAAGAAGTAGAGAAACATCATGGTTTGGCATACTATTTAACAGAAGAAAAAGGAAAAGCAAAAGCTATTCCAAATCCTAATTACAGATGTTCACCTGATCCAATCTGGATTACTGCTGAAGAATTTGCAAAGCTATCTTAAATCTTAAAAAATTATCTCACCTTATGTTTTCTTTTTACATTTAGCTGCGCAATAGCTTTTTCTAAGGCAGCTGTAGTTGAGGCAATTTCTTCATCCGTTAATGTTTGTTCCAGAGCTAATTGAGCACGTTTTTTAGCCTCTTCAGCAGACTTTTCATCAATATCTTCGTACTTTTGAGCCATATCTGTTGTAATAATTACATTATTTTGAGCTACCTGTAATAAGCCTAAACCTACAACCATAATTATTTCTTTATTACCCTGTTTAATTCGTACCTCACCAGGCAAGACCTGAGTCATTAAACTAATATGTTCTGGTAAGATTCCAATTTCACCATTATCTGTTGTTGCTACAACCTCAGATATTTCATCATCAAATATAGCTTTTTCAGGAGTCACAATTTTTAAATGTAATTTACTCATATTTAGAGATTTTAACACAAAGATAATATGGAAAATAGGATATGCAAATTAATGAGGTTTGTGAGTAAGAATTTCTACCACCATGCACTCTCTATTTATTTTTTCTACGGTTTCTGCAAGTAAATTAATAGAATCAGAATCACTGATATCTAAAAGCTGCGCAGGCCATAGATCAAAACTAAAGTAATCACTTTGAGAAACAGGAGTAATACCAAAAAAAGGATTTAATCTTACTTTTCTTTCTGTGTGTTCTCCTGGTAAATGAAAATGCTCACCACCCCATTGGCGAATCTTTAAGCTAATCCAACGCCCTAAATTATCTTGTTCAGATGCTTCACTGTTAAACTTCGGCAGTACTAAAGGATATTTAGCAAATTCTAACAACCCATTTTTCCAAAGCTCATAAAAAGAACACTTCTTGTGAGTACCAGCGCGATAACCCAATCTTGCTAATTCTCCGGCTGCGGCGTTAAAACCGACAGGACAACCACCAGTCTTTAAGGCTGCAACAAAATCTACTCCACCTGGCAACTTGATTCCTTCAATCTTTTTTGATTCTTCACGGTTTGCATTCTTGCCATCAATACACAAGACTGGCGAACCTATATGAGGAACCATCATGTCGATGTTTCTTGCGTCTGTAAATATAACAGGCCAGCCACGTTCTTGAAAAAGATTTGCGATCTTTCCTTGATCATACTTACGATGTGTTTCTAAATTTATCATTTTATTCTTTCCAAAAAATAAAGGCCCATAGTAGGCCACTAATAGAATTATAGCACTTTTATGCTAATTTACCATCTTTCATTATACTCCGGGTTTTCAAGTCCTTTATTTTTTTGTATTGACCTCCAGTTAAGAATTGAATATACTAGTATTTAGTAGTAGTTAACTACTATGTATAAAATCAATAAAAATATGTGTACAAACTTTCCACGGCCAGTAAGCCGTGGTATTTATTGCTAAATATGAATTTATTTACAAAAACATTATCTACACCAAAGACGCTAATAGACCAAAAAAACTTCCTGGATAATCAGGATAACTTTTTATTAGGTGAAGAAGTACACAGTAAAGTTAAGAAACTATTTAAAGGGTCTCTGGCTATTAGGGTAGTGACTGCTGGATCAACCAATGCTTGTGAACAAGAACTGGTGGCTTTGGGAAACTCTTATTATGATGTTGAAAGATTTGGAGTTCATTTTGTAGCCTCACCAAGACATGCTGATATGATTATGGTAACAGGGCCTGTTTCACGAAATATGAAAGAAGCATTAATTAGAACTTATGAAGCAACCCCGGATCCTAAAATTGTCGTGGCTGTTGGAGATGATGCAATTAACGGAGGAATATTTAAAGGATCCTATGCAGTAGAGGACGGAGCCAAAAATGTTATTCCTGTAAATTATCAAATTCCCGGAGACCCACCTTCACCAAAGCAAATTATTAGTGCGTTACTTTCTATATTAGATGATATTGATATTAAGAAACTTAAACCAAATATTTAACCATGGAAACAATATTTAATATTTCTAATTCCTTCTATATTATTATCACCATTTTTATAATAGGAGCTATTGGATCATTAATTTTAAGAAATCAAGATAAAAGCGCTAATATCTGGGGAAATACATTAGCTCTTATTGGCTCAATCTTTGGTTTAATGTTTGCTGCAGCTATTTTAATTTCCGGCACGACTCCGGTTTTTAATATTCCCTCAACATTTCCATTACTTTCTATGTCTTTTAATATTGACTATTTATCAGCATTTTTCATGCTAATTATTTGCCTTATAGCCATACTCTGTTCTATATATGCTTTTGATTATTCAAAACATTTTTACAAAAAATACAGCCTGGGAACACTAGGCTTTTTTTATAACATCTTTATAGCAAGTATGATTTTGGTAGTAACTGCCCATAATGCCTTATTCTTCTTAATTGTTTGGGAAATTATGTCTCTGGCTTCTTACTTTCTAGTAATTTTTGAAAGACAAAAATCTGAAAATATTGAAGCAGGTTCTATATACTTTACAATGACCCACATTGGGACTGCCTTTATAATCTTGTCGTTTCTCTTAATGTATAGCGTAGCCGGATCTTTTGATTTTGAAGTGATTAAAAATGGACTAATTAACGCTCCTGAACTTATTAAAAACTTAATTTTTATTACTGCTTTAATAGGCTTTGGTACAAAAGCGGGTATTATTCCATTTCATATTTGGCTACCAAAAGCCCATCCGGCAGCACCATCACATGTATCAGGATTAATGTCAGGAGTAATGATTAAAACAGGAATTTATATGTTAGTTAGAATTGGATTAATATTGTTACCAAACCCTCCCTTGTGGTGGGGGGTATTAATATTAGTACTAGGATCAGTATCATCTGTCCTTGGAGTATTATATGCCTTAGCAGAACATGATATTAAAAAACTACTTGCTTATCACAGCATTGAAAATATAGGCATTATTTTGCTTGGGCTTGGAGGAGCATTTATATTTACTTCAGCTCATCTTTATGTCTTTGCTGCACTGGGATTGGTTGCAGCTTTATACCACACGTTAAATCATGCCACTTTTAAAGCGTTACTCTTTTTAGGAGCTGGTTCAGTTATTTCAGAGACTCACACAAGAAATATGGAAGAATATGGAGGCTTAATTAAATACATGCCTCAAACAGCTTTCCTTTTCTTAATTGGATCTATGGCTATTTCTGCGTTACCTCCTTTTAATGGTTTTTTTAGCGAATGGCTTACTTTTCAAACGTTATTCTCAGCCATCAACCAGTTCAATGTTTTTACTAAATATATCTTAATCTTTTCTATTGCATCTCTGGCTTTTACTGGTGGTCTTGCAGCAGCATGTTTTGTAAAAGCATTTGGTGCTACCTTTCTGGCAAGACCAAGAAGTGAAGAAGTTAAACATGCAAAAGAATCATCATTATCTTTATTAATTGGTATGACGGGGTTAGCTGCTTTAACAGTAATTCTGGGTTTTCTTGCAGGACCAATTTCAGGAATATTAAAAAATATAGCAAATAATATTTTAAATATTCAAAATCTGGAACCTGTACTTTCTACTCAAACAAGTTCAGTTAATATTCAAAATAATTTTGCCTATGTTTCTATGCCGGTAGTTTTATTATTAATTATATTAGCAACTGCTATTTCCACAGGCTTTATTTTTCTATTTACAAGAAATAATAAAGTTAAGGTTGGCAGAACATGGGATTGCGGATCTAATCTTACACCAAGAATGGAAATTACTGCCACTGGATTTTCAAGGTCTTTTATCACTATTTTCAAAGGCATCTTAAGACCTCAACAAGAAGTGGAAGTAGAATATCATGATGAAAAATCAAAGTATTTCCCAAAAACTAATGCTATAACCTTAGAACTTCGCGATATCTATATGCCATATTTATACAACCCATTTCAAAGTATAGTTATTAAATTTGCTCACATTGTTAAGAAAATACAGGTTGGACATGTTAATGCATATATTCTCTATATTTTTGTTACTTTGATAAGCATATTATTTATTTTGGCTATATAAGCATATGGAAACAATTTTATTTTTTATTATTCAAATAATATTAATACCCTTAATATCACCCTTTTTTATTGGGTTAACAAGGAAAGTTAAGGCTAGGATGCAAAACCGTACAGGAGCATCACCTTTTCAGCCATATAAAGATTTATGGAAACTATTTCATAAAGATGAGGTAATCAGTGTAGATGCTTCATGGATATTTAAAGCAGCCCCTTATATAATTTTCTCCACCACTATAATTATCGGGGCAAGCATTCCCCTTATAACAACACTCACAACAAATAGTTATATGGGAGACTTTTTAGTAATCGTTTATTTAATTGCTCTGGGAACATTCTTTTTAGCTCTGGCTGGACTTGATACCGGAGGAGCTTTTGGGGGATTTGCCTCAAGCAGGGAAATGGTTGTTTCAGCACTTACAGAAGGTGGACTTATTTTGTCACTACTGATTTTAGCACTGATTAGTCATTCTACAAATTTAACTACAATTACTTCTACAATCAGCTCCCTTTCCTATCTTAACTTTGCACCAGTAATATTGGCATTCTTAAGTTTTATTATCTCAATACTGGCTGAAAACAACCGCTATCCATTTGATAACCCTGCTACCCACCTGGAATTAACAATGATTCATGAAGCCATGATCCTGGAATATTCAGGCAAAAAACTTGCTCTGATGGAATGGGCTTCTGCTAATAAGTATTTAATTTTTATTGCTCTTGGTGTAAATTTATTCATACCCTGGGGAATTGCAACTTCACTCAATTGGGTAACAACTTTAACAGCTCTTGTTATCTTTTTAACTAAAGTTTCTGTATTTTGTATATTAATTGCAACCCTGGAATCCAGTATTGCTAAATTAAGATTTTTTAAACTACCAAGTTTATTATTTACATCACTTGTTTTTTGTATAATTGCACTTGGATTAATTATTTAAATATGGACCATATAGCACCACAAATATCAATATTACTTGCAGCTACCATCTTTGTTACGGCAATTTTGCTTAACTTTTCCGGAAAAATTTCAATATCTGTTTGGCTATATGTAGTTCAATCAGCAACTATCGCTATCCTGCTTTTAAGCAGTGTATTTGATAGATTTTCCATACTTTTACTTATAGCTGTCATCTCTACAATTCTCGTAAAGGTAATTATTGCACCTACCTTTTTTCTTAGTCTAATCAAAAAATATCATATAACTTCTACTACCAGCACTTATTTAAATACTCCTCTTACACTACTCGTGATTGCAGGACTTCTTTTCTTAACTCAGGCAGACTTCTTTACACCATTAATTTCCTTAGCTCCACAAGGACATAATCTTTTATTTATCTCTATTGCTACTATATTAATTTCTCTTTTTCTAAGCATTAACAGAAAAGGGGCTGTCTCTCAAATGATGGGGATTCTATCACTTGAAAATGGAATTGTAGCATTCGCTTTATTCTCTGGCCTGGAACAAAATGCAGGGCTACAATTAGGAATAACTTTAAATATCTTTATTTGGATTGTTATTTCAACTGTCTTTGCATCAATGATTTATCAAAAATTTGGATCGCTTGATGTAAGCACTATGAAAGGATTAACGGAATAATCTTATGCTTTTACCTTTTATAGTTATTATTCCTTTACTGGGCGCAATAATATCAGCAACCGTAAGAAAAAACACATACCCACTGCAGGTAATTATCTCTGTTACAGCATGCTTGGAATTGATAATTGCAATTATTGCCACTGCAAATGTCTTAATAAATAAAAGCTATTTTTTTGATCCATTTTTTTCAGTTGACGCTTTCAGCGCAATCATCTTATTAGTCACTGCAACAGTAAGTTTTGCAGCTTCTTTTTATTCCATCGGATACCTCAAAGAAGAGGTAAAAAAAGATATTATTGGATTTCACAGGGTAAAAGAATATTTTGTTCTTTTACATTTATTTTTAGGTTCAATGTTTTTAGCAATAATTACTGTTAGCCCAATTGTAATGTGGGTAGCTGTAGAAGCAACCACTCTTTCCACAGCCTTCTTAATAAGTTTTTATAGCAAGTTATCATCCATGGAAGCAGCCTGGAAATACCTTATTGTTAATTCTATTGGTTTATTGCTTGGATTCTTAGGAACAATTGTATTTCTTAGTCCGGTTTTAAACTTAACTGAAGATAAGTTTGTAAATTGGTTTACATTAAATACACATGTTTCCCTGCTAAGCCCGGATCTTACTAAAATTGCTTTTATATTCATATTAATTGGCTATGGTACCAAAGCAGGACTTGCACCAATGCACACCTGGCTGCCAGATGCCCACAGTAAAGCTCCACCACCAATCTCGGCATTGTTATCTGGTGCGTTATTAAATATAGCTATGATGGCAATCCTAAGATTCAAAATAGTTACAGATGCTGCTGTCGGCAATTATTTCTCTCAAAACTTATTAATATTCTTTGGAGTTATTTCTATAGCTATACCAGCATTTATTATTATTGTTCAGAAAAATTACAAAAGGCTTTTTGCATATTCAAGTATTGAGCATATGGGAATTATGGCAATAGGCTTTGGTTTTGGAGGAATAGGTACTTTTGGGGCCCTCCTACACATGATTTATCACTCTTTAACTAAATCTGTATTATTCTTCTCAGCAGGCAATATTTTTCTAAAATACAGTTCAACCAGAATTGCAAATGTAAAAGGAGTGCTTTCCTCAATGCCAACCACAGGTATTGTTTTACTAATTGGATTCCTTGCCATTATCGGCATGCCTCCATTTGGTATTTTTATCACTGAATTTTATATCTTGTCCTCAGGTATTACTAAATTCCCTCTGGTTGTAGGACTTATACTTATACTTCTTATTCTTATCTTTGTAGGCTTCTTAAAACATATTGTTGATATAGCATTTAGCCAAAAAGAAGAGTCTATGAATAAAGACGAGGCAAATATCTTTACAATATTTCCGGCTATTTTTTTGCTTGTTCTTTTTATATTTACCAGTTTATACTTACCACAACCATTAAAGTCATTAATTGATACTGCCGTTACTTTATTGAATAAATAAATATGAGTACTGATCAAATCATTAAAAAATATATTAAAGACGCTAAAACAATTGTTCATGGAAACATGATAATGTTCGAGGTCACCACAGATAAGATACTTTCAGTTTGCAGGGAGCTTTACGATCGCCAGCTTCCATTAAAAATTATCTCAGCTTTTGATGAAAGAAAAGAAAAAGACTTATTCAAAGTTGCTTATGTTTTTGGATTACCAAAGCAAAATATGTTTTTAGTACCATATATAATGGTTAAAGATGAATTTCCCTCTCTCACACCATTAATCCATCAGGCTTCAAATTATGAGCGTAAAATTTATACCTTTTTTGGATTAAAACCAACAGGTCATCCAAGTCTTAGAACACTAATACTGCATGAAAACTGGCCCGCTAATATATTCCCGCTAAGAAAAGATTTCAAATGGAATTCCAGACCAAAACTAGCAAATGGAGATTTTCAGTTCCGTAAATTAGAAGGAGAGGGTGTTTATGAAATTCCTGTTGGACCAGTACATGCAGGTATTATCGAACCAGGTCATTTTAGATTTAGTGTTTTGGGAGAAGAAATATTATTACTGGAACCAAGACTTGGTTATTCCCACAAAGGAAGTGAAAAACTTTTTGAGGAATTACCACTTCAGGATAAAATAAAATTATCAGAAAGAATTTCCGGAGATAGTTCATTTAGTCATTCTTTAGCTTTTTGCTTAGCACTTGAATCACTTGGTGGCATAAAAATCTCATCCAGAACTAATTACTTAAGGGTTATTTTTGCAGAACTGGAAAGATTGTCTAATCACATTGGAGATATTGGAGCAATCATGGTTGACACAGGATACAATTTTGGTGGGGCAAGCGGAGCCAGATTAAAAGAGGTTGTGATGCAAATAAACGAAGAGCTTACAGGCAGTAGATTTTTAAGAGGAGTTTCAAAAGTTGGAGGAATTAACGCAACCTTAACCACTGAATCAATAGAGAAATTAATAAAAAGTTTAAACCAATTAGAAAACGACTTCAAAGAGGTTATACATATAGCAGAAAATACCACAACTTTACTTTTACGCCTTAAAAAAACAGGAGTACTGCAAGCAGAGGTAGCCAGGGATCATGGTGTCATTGGAGTTGCTGGAAAAGCAATTGGGTTTGAAATGGATGCCAGAGTAGATTATCCATATGCAGCATATAACCAACTACAACTTAAAATAGCCACAGAAAAAGGTGGGGATGTGTATGCCAGATTTGAGGTTCGTATTAAAGAAGTTTACTCATCTATTGAATTAATCAAACAAAGCCTAAGGAAGCTTTCTCAATCAAACAACGATGATACAAAAGCTATAACTTTTAAGAAAAATTCATACGCAATTGGAATTGTAGAAGGCTGGAGAGGGGATATTATTTACCTTATTTCTACTGATTCAAATGGAGAAATATCAAGAGTAGATGTAAGAGATCCTTCGTTCTTGAATTGGGCTGCCTTAGGCTTTGCAGGAAAGGGGAATATGGTTCCTGATTTTCCTTTAATTAATAAAAGCTTTAATTTATCCTACTCAGGTAATGATTTGTAAGAGCGGTCATCAATAACTTTAAATTCATCCTTTTCGTATCTTAAAAAAGTTTTTACAACTATTGCAACTCTATTTTTAGGATTTAAGACTTCCCAAATGGATTGGGCAATCTCATTAGTGTCACCTAAAAGGGGAACTAAAAAAGGGTCTTTTGAAAATGATGGATAAGGTTCTTCATTTGCAAAGTCATCATAAGTATGTGCACACACACCAAACCCGGGAACTAAACTGCTAAATTCATAATAACTCCTCATAGAATCAATACCAGAAATAGGATCCTTGCTTATTACAGAAAGCACGGCAGTATTGTTAAAGAAAACAGAACGGTCTGCCTCATTGGTAACCCCTATTATTCTGGGAGTATAGTTGGGAGCATCAGGCATATGAACTATTCCCTCTGTTGCTCTTGGTAAGTCCATATAGGACCGGGGCCTACGATCTCTGTATTTTTTAAGAATAGAATCTGTTTCTCCGTTGGAAACGAAATGATGTCTTTCACATCTTCTTAAAGCATTATATGTTAAATGTGGCTGATCTTCATCGCCTAAATCATATATTGGCTCAACCTTAACTGAAGTATTTAGATATCCTCCTCTTATAGTAAACTTCCTGTTTCTCGTTTTTTCATTCTCACCCATTAACCATAAAACCTGAACTAAACGTCCTGAATCTGACCTCCCCACAATAATTCCATCCCCTGGATAAGGATTCTCTTTTAGTGTCTGCAAATTAGAAATAGCTATATTTTCTTTTGATTTAGGCATGCTTAAAATTACAGGATAAAGATATACTTTTTTAAAATAGAAGTCAATAATATTAAAAACAGGATTCTTGACTAGTAAGGAATATATATGCAAGAATAGACACATGCCAGTAGTTGAATCAGAAGCAGAAAAAACACCTGTAGCCACACGCCCAGACATGGGGGATGCATATATGCCACAGCAAAAAGATATACAAAGTGGAGGTAAAGAAAATCAGGGCGTATTTCATTGGTTCCTTAAAACATCTCCTGGGAAAGCATTATTAACCGCAGCTGCTATCTTGGGATTAGCCGCTGTAACCAATGCAAGTGATACCAGAGAGTTTGATAAAACCCCTGTAGATTCTGCAGCAGCCATGGCTACGAGAACAGCCTCAGATAAAAATGCAACTGCAACTATAGTTGCAAATGAACAACTGAGTGTTAAAAGTGCAGACGATATTAAAAAAGCCCAACCAGAAGCAGTCCAAACACAACAAGCAACTAATAAAACTCCTTAATTCTTTCTATAATTAAAACCTATAGTTTGTAATTTCTATTGACTTATATTAAAATACACACATGACAAGTCCTGATAGAAAATTGGGCGAAATTATTACAATTTATGAACCTCAAAAATCAACCTGGAATCAGGATGCTTTAGACGGCTTTTGTAAGGCTGCAGACCTTCGAACCACAGTCCGCATTAATGCAGGGGGAAAATCAAATCCAGTAAATCATGTAGATTTAGGTGAAGTTCGTGCCTTCAGATCAGTGTTTAATCCCAGAAATTTACTCAAATCTCGCGTAGATAAGCCTGGATATGCTGAAACAACTCCTAACCGTGCAAATGGCTCGTCAGATATTTACCTTAATCATAGAATGGTTACAGAAGATATGTTAAAAGAATCAAAAGAACGTTTTAGTAATGAAGAATTTATTAAAACTTTAGACAAATGTACAAAAAAGGGTCTTATAAGGATTCTAGCCCAGGAAAAGATCAGACAAGTCTTACCTAACTTAGCACACTTAGCAGCTGATTCAGCCATTTTAGGATCGATTGCCGGTTTCAGCCTTTCTTTGCTTAGTGGGGTCCCTAGTAATTACTTCTTTCATGACAGCTCATATGATGCTATTTATAAAAACAATTACAGGCTAACTGCAGAAATAATACCTGGTTTAATTTCAGCAGTTTTGCTTTACTATTTAGTTGAGTGGAGAAAAGATGTATATAAAGAAAGAGCTAATAAAAACTACCCTTACATACAATCATTAAACGACCATTACAATTTTGCGAAACCATTATTTGACTTTAGAGCTGGATATTCATATTTAAGAGATGAAGAAAGACACTTACTTGAATACACACCAGATCCTAATCAACCCATAGTTTGACTTGATATTTTAACTTTAATATAATCATTCACAAATGAAAGCAATAGAAACATACGAGTCATCTTTAATGTTTTGCATTGAACGGGAGAAAACACCAGGGATAGGTGATTTTGAAAGACTTCCATTTTCCACAATTACATTTGCCAGTAAAAAGAAATCTTTTGTTAGTGAGGAACAATTATATAAAGCTATTCGTACTGCCGGCTATCGCTTTTGTGTACACTTAGACGGTTCAGATTCATCTGTAGAATCTATCCATGATTGTTATGATTTTGCGAAGTTAATGAGAGTTAAAAATGTTGGTATTCACGAAACATTAGTTTGTCATTATGGTATATCTACAGATTACAACTCTCCTATTATCTCAAGTTATATTGATCCAACAGAAGGAGAAGAAACTTTGGAGGCTTTATTATTCGGAGGGAAAACAAGCCCATATCCTCTAAAAATACGCCTTAGAGGAGAGCAGCTACGTCAAGCAAAAGGAATAACTATAGATAAAACATATGAGGGACATGCAGTAAGATTGGGACTCTGGTATGCCAAAGAAGCAAACCAAATACCACAACCATAATTTTTTCTCTATTTCGACGCTTGAAAAATCCTTTTAATTAATTTCTGGAGAAAAATCTAGCTGATGTTCAGGAAGCCCTAAAGAAATTCCATATTTCTTAGCCTCTAAATATTCTTCTTCATTCTTTCTGTTAATTTTAAATATCTTTTCAGGGAAAATAATAAAATGGGTAGATTCATTTTTAAAGTCAGTATACCAGGCAGCATGTTCTGTTTCTAAGGATTTTCTTAGTTCCTCAGCAATTTCTTCAGCCTCATTTTCAGAAATTTCTACAGAATCTAAAGTCCATTGTTTTAACCAGGGAGTTTTATGGTTCTCAGTTACAGCCTCAACCTCAGTATTTAGAATCTTAACTTTTTTCAGAACTGATTTATCCTTTAAACTTTCCTCAATAATTATTCCTTTATACTTCATAGTTTAATTATTAATCCAAACAAAACACGAAGTCAAGAAGAAAAACTAATGTACAAACACACCCAAGACCAAAGGAGTTGGGAGACTAAACCAAGCAAGGAGCTTGTTTCCTTTTGGATACTATTATGCCAGTCCCAATAACTTTTAATTATTTTATTCTGTAATAAAGTAGGGGAGAAGGAAACAAAAGAATCCAAATCAGGAATATTAGCAGCAAAAGCTGTTAGCCAAATGACAGATGACACATTGGGATGAGCTTGTGAAATCCACCAAACAAGCCCAATACTTAAAGTTAAATCCAAAGGAATTCTAATCCAGGTTAATTTATTTGGTTTGTATGGATAAAGAGTCTCTTGCCAATGCGGAACCATATCTAAAATAAAATGACTGGATATAGCTAGTGGAACAGCAAAAGTTATATTAGGAACCAAAGTAGCTATGACTGCACCTGTTAAAGCATGAGGAGTAATTAGCATTACCTGAATTATACTATTATGTTATATCCCATCATTGCTTGTATAAATTATGCGATCGCTTAAAAAATACAAGAAATACAAGATCTTAAAACGCCTGAGATAAATTTCCTATCTGCTAGATAAGTTCAACGTAGTAAATATTATTCCTCTTTAAATGATCCATCAATCTAGGTAATTGCTCTGGTTGTAGTAAAGTTACATGTCCCTTTAGAGGCAAACCCGCCTGATCCACAGCATCCCTATAAGTCCAAGTAGCTTTTCTAATTTTTTTAATAAGTGACCTATCTGGATTAAAATTTCTAGGAAGTATTCCCCACAAAATAGTTTTAGATCCTTCTTGAGCTTCTAAATAACAACTCATGTAAGTTCTATCTAGAAGGTCATCAAACTCCAACTCATCAATAAAAACGTTGGCCGCAGCTGCAACCTTCACAGCTGCTTTTGTATCGAAATTTCTAGCTTCTTTTGAAATAATTAACTCTGGCATGTGGGTAATATATTACAAGATAAAGAAACGGTCAAGCGCTTGAGAAAAATCTCCTTCCTCTTAATCTAATTCTTCAGCTTCCTCTTCTTTATATATTTGTCTCATTTGCTCTGCGATATCATCCCAATACTTACCATTGCATAAATTTTCCCATTTCTCCTCAGCAATATTAAACGCAACAAAAATCTGCTCTAGGGCTTCCCTTAATTTTTCCTTACTTAGGGTATACTGTCTTAAAGAAATATAATTAGGATGCGCAAAGTTATTTCTTAATTTATTAAATGCTTTAAGTTTTTCAAAATCATTTATGGAGATAGTTTTTAATTTAAGGGCAATTTTTAGCTTATCAAAAAATTGCATTTCGCCATAAACAATACGTAAATTATTAACCAATAAAGCCTCTTCTTTCTCATTTAATTTTTCTTCAACGTGATGGTAAAGGCCATAATCAATTAATTCATCGAGATAAGTCTCAACCCAAACATGGAAGTAAAATATTTTTTCACTAAGTTTTCTTAACTCTTCATCAGGTCGAAAAGGATCTTTTTCTTCTTCTTGCTCTAGATAGCTACGAAAATCTTCTATTTCTTGCTCAATTTCTTCCTTCGTTAGCTTTTTCTTTGGAGTCACCATGTGGGTATTATAACTAAAATGGAGAATTGTAATCTATTTAGGCTTTGACTTCGTCTATGGTACCAGTCATGTAGAAAGCTTGTTCTGGTTTATTATCATGTTTTCCTTCTAGAATCTCTTTAAATCCTTTAACAGTATCTTTGATGGAAACATATTTTCCTGGTCTGCCTGTAAAAGCTTCTGCCACAAAGTTTGGTTGAGTTAAAAATCTTTGAATTTTTCTAGCTCTGGTTACTGTTAATTTATCTTCTGCAGAAAGCTCTTCCATACCCAAAATTGCAATAATATCTTGTAATTCTTTATATCTTTGTAATACTTTTTGAACTCCCACAGCCACATCATAATGTTCCTGTCCTACAATTTCAGGAGTTAGGGCTCTGGATGAAGAGGCCAGGGGATCTACAGCAGGGTACAAGCCCTGTTCTGCGAGTGATCTTTCCAAAGCAATGGTTGAATCAAGATGAGCAAATGTGGTGGCTGGAGCAGGGTCTGTGTAGTCATCAGCAGGTACATAAACAGCCTGAACAGAAGTAATTGAACCTTTTTTAGTAGAAGTGATTCTTTCTTGTAAGGTTCCCATTTCTGTAGCTAAAGTTGGTTGATAACCCACAGCAGATGGAATTCTGCCCAAAAGTGCTGATACTTCTGAACCTGCTTGGGAGAACCTAAAAATATTATCAACAAAGAATAAAATATCTTTGCCTTGTTCATCACGGAAGTATTCTGCCATTGTGAGTCCTGTTAAAGCAACTCGAAGTCTTGCTCCAGGTGGCTCATTCATCTGACCAAAAACCATGGCTGTTTTATCAATAACACCAGAGTCTGTCATCTCGCCATATAAATCATTTCCTTCACGAGTTCTTTCTCCAACACCGGTAAATACAGAATAGCCTCCATGTTCAGCTGCAATGTTTCTAATTAACTCTTGGATTAAGACTGTTTTACCTACTCCTGCACCACCAAACAAACCAACTTTTCCACCCCTGATAAATGGAGCAATTAAATCAATAACCTTAATACCTGTTTCAAAAACAACAGTTGAAGTATCCTGATCCTCAAATTTAGGTGCAAGTCTGTGAATAGGTAAGCTTTTTTTAGATTTTACTGCTGGTTTACCATCAACATTTTCTCCCAAAACATTAAATAATCTACCCAAAACCTCATTACCAACAGGCACAATAATAGGTTCACCTGTATCCAGAGCCTCCATACCACGAATTAAGCCGTCTGTTGGAGCCATAGCAATTGCCCTCACCATACCATCACCCAAATGCTGTTGAACTTCCAGGACTAAATCAGATTGACCTTTTTTAGGGATTTTAACAGCATTATAGATTGCCGGCACGCTATTATCTGCGAACTTTAAATCTACTACTGCTCCAATAATTTGTACTATTTTTCCTTTATTCATTTTATTCAAAAATTAAGCAGCTTCTAAAGCTGCACCAGCTGATGCTATTTCCAGTAACTCTCTGGTAATTGCACCCTGCCTTGCTTGATTATAAGACAAAGTTAAGTCTGTAACAAGCTCTTTGGCATTTTCTGTAGCATTTTGCATAGCTATCATTCTGGCAGAGTGTTCTGAAGCTTTAGTTTCAAGCAATGCCTGATAGATTTGAGTATCTAAAAGGTGAATTAAAGCATATTCCATCACTTTAATCGGGTCTGGTTCAAACATAAATTCAACATTCAAAGAAGGAGCATTTTCTGCGTAAACTTTACATTGTTCAAGAATTGAGACAGAATCAAAAGGTAAAACTTTTAGAAGTCTTGGTTCCTGTCTTAATGTAGTAATAAAATCAGTATATAAAAGATAAACTTCTTTAATTTCTCCAGACAGTAAACCATTTAATACATACTTTCTAATTTCCACAGCAGAAGCAAAATCAATATGCTCTGCATTTTCAAAATCTGCTTCCAGATTTTTACCAGTTCTGACCAAAAAATCACGGGCTTTTTTGCCTCTGGTCAAAAAGACTGTATCCTTATTGTTTAGGTCGTTATTTGAAGTAATAAGCCTAAAAAGATTAGTGTTTAAGGCTCCACAAAGCCCTTTATCTGAAGACAAAGTGACAACCACTGTTTTACCTGTCTCAGGTACCTTTAGAATGGGAGAGAGAGCAGGATCCAACTTATCACAAACCTGCATTAAGGCAAAAGAGAGTGTAGCAATATAAGGGCGGGCAGAAATAGCCTGATTTTGAGCTTTTCTCATCTTAGTTGCTGCCACCATTTGCATAGCTTTAGTAATTTGAGCAGTATTTTTAATTGATTTAATTCTTCTTCTTAATTCTCTTGAACTTGCCATATTAACCTACTTTCGGTGCTAAAAACCCAACTACTTTTAATAAGTTTTTCGGAAAATCTTTTGTAATTTTTAATGATTCATCCATATATTGTCTTAGCTCACTATCATTATAAGCACAAACAAAAATATAAAAAGGGTTAATATCAGAAAAACCAAAATCCTGGTTCTGATTTTTTATTCCAATACCATTCTTGCCCAAGGGAATATTAATTAAAGCCTTTATATGAGAAAGCATTAAATCTATATCAGAATATTTTTTTCTGTTTAATATAAATTCTTCTGGTGGGAAAACATTATCTAATAAATTATTTCTATGTCCCGTACCATCAATTAATAAGCAAATTACCGGATAAAAATGATCTAAATTATCTAAGTTTTCTATTAATTTAAGTATATTTTCATCAACATTTGCCAGATAACGGACAGGGGATTGCGAGACTAAAGTATCTTCCAGGAAGCTTTCCGGGTTAATTTTATGAATAAATTCACCGGATAATAAGGATTGCTGGGTTTTATTATCCTGAAAATAATTATCCAAAGAAACTAAGACCGGTAAATCCATTCTTTTGTTCCAGGCAGCTCTTTTTTCAATCTCTTCCGGATCAAGTATGTCTTGCACAAACGTATCAGGCATAAAATATTATTTGGGTAAAGTTTTTTTATAATCTTCAACAGCTTTTTTGGCAATCTTTTCTAATTGGTCTGTAACTTTTTCATCAAGCACTTTTTTCTCAGCAATTTCTTGCAGAAGTTTCTTTTCTTTTACTCTAAGGTTTTGAATAAATGAATTTTCAAAGTCTTTGATTTTTTCAACAGGTAACTCATCCAAAAACCCGTTAATAGCCACCCACAAAGAAACTACCTGTTCCTCTAAAGGTGAGGGATTGTATGGAGGTTGCTTTAAAATCTCAGTAATACGTCTGCCTCGTTCAATTTGAGCTTTGGTAGCCGGATCTAAATCTGATGAGAATTGAGCAAAAGCTGCGAGTTCACGGAATTGTGCTAAATCAAGCTTTAATCTTCCGGCAACTGATTTCATAGCCTTGGTTTGTGCAGCTCCTCCAACCCTGGACACTGAAATACCAACATTTAAAGCAGGTCTAATACCAGCATAAAAAAGGTCTGGCTCCAAATATATTTGTCCATCTGTAATAGAAATAACATTGGTTGGAATATAAGCAGAAACATCACCTGCTTGGGTTTCAATAATTGGTAAAGCTGTTAAAGATCCACCACCAAAATCCTTATTCATTCTGGCAGCTCTTTCTAATAACCTGGAATGGAGGTAAAACACATCTCCAGGATAAGCTTCACGTCCTGATGGTCTTCGCAGTAATAATGATACTTGTCTATAAGCCCAAGCATGTTTGGATAAATCATCATAAACAATAAGTGCATCTTTTCCCTGAGCCATAAAATATTCACCCATTGCACAACCAGTATACGGTGCCAGATATTGCATTGGGGCTGGATCAGAAGAGGAAGCAACTACCACGATTGTGTGATCCATAGCTCCTGTTTCTTCCAGTTTTGCTACGAGCTGAGCAATTTTAGAGGCTTTTTGACCAATGGCTACATAAATACAAATAATATCTTTTTGATTAATAATAGTATCAATAGCAATTGTTGTTTTACCTGTGTTTCGATCACCAATAATAAGTTCTCTTTGACCCCGTCCAATTGGGATAAGAGCATCAATAGCCTTAATACCAGTTTGTACTGGTTGAGTCACTGATTGCCTGGTGATAACACCAGAAGCTACTTTTTCTACAGGATTAGTGTGCTTTGTTTTAATGGGGCCTTTACCATCGATTGGATTTCCTAAAGCATCTACCACACGACCGATTAATTCATCTCCTACTGGAACTTGTAATAATTTACCAGTTGTTTTTACAGTGTCACCTTCGGAAACTTTAGTAAAATCACCTAAAATCATAGCTCCAACAGTATATTGTTCAAGGTTTAGAGCTAAACCCATAACACCCTTACCAAAATCAATCATTTCTGTTGACTGGACATTAGATAAGCCTTCTATTCTGGCAATACCATCTCCACATTCCACTACAACACCCACATTTTCTTTTGATGCTTTTGTTTGCATATTTGATATTTCTTTTTGAATATTTTCTATAATATAAGCGGAGCTTGAAATTTTCGCTTTGCTCAAATTATTACCCATTAATTGCTCCTCTCATTTGTTCAATTTTATTTTGTACAGTATCGTCAAAGACGACATCACCAATTTTAATACGCAAGCCACCTAAAAGTGAAGAGTCTAAAACAGTTTTGGTCTGATTTATTTGAAATGATTTTTTGGCAGTATCTGTTATATTTTTAATCTTAGTTGCACTTAATTTAACAGGACTGGTAATTTCCAGGGTGGTTTTATTAATTTCCCTTTTCAAGCTTTTTCCATATAAACCTAAAGCAACAATTGCATCCACATTGGGAAGCTTTTTAAAAACTTTTATAATTTCTGCAATCTTAGGTTCATTTATTTCACCCTTAGAGTTAAAACTTTCTCCAACAGATTTTTCAATCAAAATTCTTAATCTTTTATTAATCATATATTTAAGATTTAAAATCCTTAAGCGCGCTTTTGGCTAATTCTTCTTTATCCTTGGTGGTAAGTACTTTTCCAGCTGTTTTTTCAAGCCCCAAAGCTACCATATCAGCCAATTCAGAACGTATTTCCTGATGAAGCTTATCACGTTCCAAAGCCATCTGTTCTTCTGATTTAGCAATCATCTTTTGAGTTTGCTCTAAAGCTTTTTCATGAGACTCAGCAATAATCTGGTTTGCAGACACAACTGCCTCATCTATAATTTTCTTTGATTCTTTAGCAGCCTCTTCTAACTTTTTATCTCTACTTTCAAGAATTTGAGCTAATTTCTTTTCAATTTCTTCTGAATTTTTTAAGCTTTCCGCAATTTTTTCTTTTCTCTCCTCTAAAATCCTTAAAATTGGTTTATAAAGGAACTTTTTAAGTACCAAAAGAAGAATAATGAAATTAACGATTTGTGCAAGTAATAAAATGGGTTTCACCCCAAATTGATTTAAGATTTCCATATTTTAATTAGTTCACAGTTAGTTAGTTCATAGTTCGCAGTAAATAATTACAATGAACCAAGTAACCAACTAACCAAGAACTTTTTATTTAATAAATGCAATAACAAGTGCGTAAATAGCAATTGCTTCTGCAAAAGCCATTCCCAAAAGCATTGGGGGTAAGATTTTATTGGCAGCGTCGGGATTTCTTCCGATAGCTTCCATTGCTTTCATACCAATAAGACCGATACCTATTGCAGGTCCTGCGGCACCAATTGCTATTGCTAATGCTGACGGTAAATTTTCCATCATTTCTCCTTTCTTTTAATGCTCTTCAACATGTTTTTCACTAAGTAATACCATAAAAACAAGCGTCAGCATCATAAATACTGCCGCCTGCACAAATCCTACAATTATTTCCAAAAAGTAAAATGGTAGTGGAACAATAAAAGCAAACATGCTTGAAATTGTTGATAAAACTACCTCTCCCGCAAATATATTACCAAAAAGCCTTAAGGAAAGCGATACTAATTTTGTAAATTCTGACACAATTTCCAGTAACCCAACAAATAAAATAACCGGATTTAAGGAAAACCAGTGCTTAATATAGCCCCAGATACCTAAATATCTAACAGAATAGTAGTGAGTTAATACTAAAGATATTAATGCCAAAGAAAGAGTGGTGTTTAAATCAGAGTTTACAGAACGGAATAGCGGGATAAAGACCTCTTTGCCGTCTTCGATTTCATTTAAACCAATTGTGCCGAATCCAGGCAGAAGACCTAACCAATTAGCAGTAATAATGAATAGAAAGAAAGTCATAAGATAGGGGAAAAAGACTTTAGCCCTGGTATGAGCCAAATCTTCTACTACACCATAAGCTGTCTCAATAATCATTTCATAAAAATTTTGTAATCCTGTAGGGACTGCCTGCATCTTACGAGTGGCAAAAAAAGCTGAAATTGAAAGAATTAGGGTAATAAGCCAGGTAACTAAAATAGAATTAGTTATAGGAAATGAGCCTATGTGTGCAATATTTTCAGCAATAAGAGATGCTTCCATGACACTAAATTCTAACCTAGCCTACTTTCATCGTCAATTGTGTATTTATTTTTAATTATTGGTACCCCTTTGCCTGAAGTTTAAACATCATTGCGTACTGCCCATTTAGTTTCATCAAATCCTCATGACTGCCTTGTTCAGTCATCCTGCCTTTATCCATTACATATATAATATCAGCATTTCTTACTGTAGAAAAGCGGTGGGAAATGATAATCACTGTTTTATCTTTTTCCAATCTTTCCACTCTGTTAAAAATTTCAGCTTCTGCTTTGGCATCAATTGCAGCAGTAGGTTCATCAAGCACTAAAATAGGTGCATTACGTAAAAAGGCTCTGGCCAGAGCAACTTTTTGCCACTGTCCACCTGATAACTCCATACCTCCATTAAAAACACGACCCAGCATTTGTTCATAACCTTTATCAAATTTCGAAACCATGGTGTGTGCCCCGGCAGAAGCTGCAGCCTTCATAATTTCATCAAGGCCCATATTCTCATATACCTTACCCAAACCAATATTTTCCTTAACTGTATCTTCATACTTATTAAAATCCTGAAATAATACACCAATTGCTTTATACCAAGTCTCCAAATCAACTTCTTTTATATTAACTCCGTTAATTAATATTTCTCCATCAGTTACATCATAAAATCTAACCAATAATTTGATTATGGTAGATTTTCCTGCACCATTTTCACCTACAAAAGCAATCTTTTCACCAGGATTAATAACCATAGAAAAATTATCAAGAATCTTATCTTTTGTATCAGGATAGATAAAATCTACATTTTTAAACTCAATTAAAGGTGTTTTTTTGTAATCAATTTTAACTGGATTTTCAGGAACCTTAACTATTGGCTCTAAATCTAGAACCTCAAAAACGTGTTTAACATATAGACTATCATCAAATACACCACCAATACTTCTAAAGAAACCACTCATGCTTTGATGGAAAGTTGTAACAATTCCTGTATAAAAACCAACATCACCCAAAGTTAATCTCTTTGCCAAAGTTTCCAATATTACAAAAATCTCAAATCCAATAAAAATCAAGATCGCCAACATCCTAAAGATAAATTTACTCCAGTAAGTGTCTTTTAAGATTTTTGATTGTTCGTCAAAGAATTTTTCCTGTACTATTTTAATTTCAGATAAAAATCTTTCAGCTAATTGAAAAATCTTAACTTCCTTTACCTCTCTGGTTCCCTGTAAAACCCTTTTTAAATAATCATACCGCTTACGCAGAGAAGCATTGGCTCCCCAGATACCCCAACTAAATTTAGAAAATCTGGTCTGTACAATAAATTCCGGAATAACCACCATACTTATTAAAATCACCATAAACCAATTAAGTTTGGCAATCGCTATAAAGGCAATAACAAATGATACTAACTCTGCCAAAGCATAAAATGTATTACTAAATAGTCTTTCAGGCTTAAATTCATATCCTTCTCTGGCTTTTTCCAGTAAATTTGTAAATTCACTATTTTCAAAATACTGAATATCCAAAGAAGATAGTTTTTTAAAATATATTTGAGTTATAGAAATAGGGAATTTGGTAAATAACATCTTTTCAATAAGATCCTGAGTATTAAAAGAAATATCCTGTACAAAATAAGTTACAAGCCTGGCACCAATTAAAGGATATAAAACTGTAATGTTTGTACTGTTCTCTTGAAGTAATTTAACAACAGCATCAATTATTAACTTATAAATATAAGCATTAATAAAAGGGATTATTGCTGGTAATAGATAAAAAACAGCAGCTAGAACAAACAGCTTTTGATCTATTTTCCAGATCATTTTCATCATCCGAAAAACCACTTTAGAGGTTTCTTTTAACTGAGTTATTTTTTCTGAAGGTACTTTAGCTTGAAACATATGCCTAATTGTAACAAAAAATCCCTCTAAAATCAGAAAACTGGAGACTCACAGCTTTCCCACATCTCAAGTGGGGAAGCAAGTGGGGAAGCTAAAATCAACATTCGTCTGGATCAATAAGTAAACGAGATAAATCCGGGTTTTCTATTTCTTGTTCCTCTACAAAAGACTGATAATCTAAACTTGAATTTTCTTTAGCAAAATAAGACAAGATAAAGTCAATATCACAAAAAGAATGCTCTTCTTTGAAAAGATAATAACTATAAGAAGAATATGGATAAGCTTTACTTTCCCACATCTCAAGTGGGAAACTATTTTTGTGAATATATTTGGATAAATGAAGCAAGTATTCATCAGACTCAATCAATTTCGCTTTAAATGTTCCTTGGAATAATGAGCCCACCCTTTTATATCTTGTATTAAAATATCTTGTGAAACTATCGGAAAGCTTTCTTAGGAATAAAGTTATACCACCATCTACTTCCTGCCTAATTAAAAGATGGAAATGGTTTGGCATTAAACAATAACAAAAAATTGTAACAAGCTTAGTTTGATTTTCTATCTTTTTCAGTCTTGTGGCCCCTCTTCGAAAATCAGAAAGCTTCATTGGAGCAGGAATTTTATGATAGAAATTAAGAGTCTCCAAGAAACGGTAATAGTCACAATCATCCATATAAATATTCCTTTTTTCTACACCTCTATTGTAAATATGATAATAGCTACCATTACTAAAAGATGGATTAGACATACTTTTATAATGCTGTGACTTTTTCCCACTCGTCAAGTGGGGAAGCTAAATAGTTAGGGTAGTGATACACAAGAAGTTTTGATATATAATCCAAATATGACAACTGAGGAAAAAATTAAATTAATCACCAGAAATCTGGAAGAGGTTTTGACTGAAGAAGAATTAAAAAAACTTATAGAATCAGGTACCCCTTTAAAACATTATATCGGCTATGAAATTTCCGGAAAACTACATATTGGGCATTTTTTTACTTTGCTTAAAGTAAAGGACATGCAGGATGCGGGAGCAGATACCATTATCTGGATGGCTGATTTACACTCTGCTATAAACGATAAGCTTGACGGAAATTTGGAAACTATCTCCAGGTTGGCAAAAGAATATTTTGAGCAAACTATGAAAGTTTTGTTCAAATCAATTGGGGGAGATCCGGAAAAACTGGATTTTCAGCTAACTTCTGAAACATATGCCAAAAATCCAAGTATTTGGCAAACTCTTTTGGAAATCGGCAAAAACACATCACTTTCACGGATAATGAGGTCAATTACTATCATGGGTAGGGAAGAAGCTGACGGCATAGATTCAGCCAAGATTATGTATCCTTTAATGCAGGCTGCTGATATATTTTTGCTTCAGGTAAATATTGCTCAAGCCGGATTAGATCAAAGAAAAGTGCATGTAATTGCTATTGACTCTGCCAATCAGGTAAAAACAAATGCTATCAAGGACAAGAATGGTAAAACCATTAAGCCAATTGCAATTCACACCCCAATTTTACTTGGCTTAACTCCACCTGAAGCAGTTTCAGAGAATTTATCTGATGATGAAATTGCCATGAAAACCAAAATGAGCAAGTCCAAGGCTGATTCTGGAGTATCTGTTCATGAAACACCAGAGGATATTAGAGCCAAAATTAACAAGGCTTTTGCACCAGAAGGAGAGACAGAAAATAATCCAATTTTAAACTGGACTAAACATCTGATTTTTTATTATCCTGACTCAAAACTGGAAATAAAAAGGGATGAAAAGTTTGGAGGAAATGTAACTTATAACTCTTATGAAGATTTAGAAAAAGATTACCAGGATAAGAAACTGCACCCAATGGACTTAAAAAACGCAGTTGCTGAATGGTTGATTAAAACTATGGAACCAGTCAGAACCTTTTTTGAAGATCCAAAAAGAAAAGCATCTTTAGAAGAAATAGAGAGTTTAGCCTCAAGAGCCTGATTGATCTATACCCAAAGCCTTCTTTAGAGTCTTAGTAAAATTTGAAATACGTTCTTGCGCATTTTCTACAGAGAAACGTTTACTTCCCTGGGGAAGAGGTATTGGTTCTGCATCGGAAATAACCTCAGGCTCGACTTCTGCTTTATGGACAGCAGTAAAATTATGCTCGTGATGCGGATGAAAGCTATCATGGTTTGGCATAAAAGAAATATAACTATATAATTTTTATCTGACAAGAGTTAAAATAAAAATCATGATGTATTCAAAGAAATTTAGAGTATTTTGGATTATTTTATCTGTTGTGGCAGGAGCATCTATTTTGCTTTTTTCCTTGCTTCCTCTTTTAACTACACTCTGAATTAATACACCACGCGTCATCCTGAGGAACGAAGTGACGAAGGATCTATTCTATTAACGAGATTCTTCGCTTATCGCTCAGAATGACAGAGGGGATTAAGCTTTTAGCATTTTAGCTATAAAGATAAATAATAAATCTATAGTAATTGGAATTAACAATAGTAATGAGAAAACCTTAAATAATTCAGATAAATTTGGAAAATGTAGTGCTCCTAACCAATTTAAAAAAGGAATTAAAAGATTAGAAAAATATAAAGCTCCAAAGAATGAGAATAAAATAATAAAAGTCACTATAAATAAAGCTAAAGCTCCTTCCATATCTTTTTTACTGGAAAACATGGTATTAGCAATCTCAAATACCACAAAAACAACTAAAGCTAACTGCCACCATGGAGTTTCTGAGCTATAAAATTGCAGACTGGTAAATAAAAGTGCCAGTATTATAAACATCCCAAAAATAATCGGGGCTGCCCCAATAAAGAATCTTTTAACAGGTTCTGTTTCAGCTATTTTAATACTCCCAAATCTTACCTCATCTCCATCAATCTCCGGAAAAATACTAATTTCTCCGGAAGGCACAAGAAACATTCCTGCAATAAGCATGTGTGCAAGCTCATGAACCAATGTTCCAGGTAAAAAGATTACTGCTAAAGCATTATAAGTAAATATCCTGCTGTGGCTGATTCTATATAACAAACGAGCTAAACTATTTGTTAAAGAACGGGAGAAAAGAAACAAAAATAATATTTCTAAAACAAAAATCAAAAAGAAAATCATATATCCAGTATATTGATCTCCACCTCTCTTGACAACACTATATTAATAAGAAATACTGAGTATATACAATAATTTATGGATAATACTTTGGCTAACATCCCACCAGAAGTTATAAGCTATCTGGATAATCTTTTAAGAGAAGCAAATATTACCCCTGTTGATGAAACAATGCGTGAACAATTATTACTCGAGCTATATGCCAGATTAGATAGCTTTATTACCACCACCATTGTTGAAAATATGGATCCACAAAATTTGGATGCATTTATTAAATTAAATGAGGAAAATCACCCACGGGAAGAGATAGAAGCTTTTATCAAAGAAAAAATGCCGGATGCAGATCAGGTTTTTGCCAAAGCTTTTATAGATTTCCGCGACCTCTATTTAGGAAATACAGGAGTCGAAGTGCCTCAAACTGAAAATCCATCAACTAATTAACTTATGTTAACATCTGCCGAAACCGGAATAGATACATCTGCTGAGGCTGGAGCAAAACCAGAAATTACACAAGAAAAAGTTTTAAAAGATTTCAGATATGCAAAAGAAAAGTACAAAAGAGAAGTTGGAAATAAACCTAAAGCAGAATTAACCGCAGATGAAATATTTGATTTAAATGCTTTTAATGGTGCATTTGAAACAAATGAGCACCGCATTGGTGCAAATTTTGAAAAAAACAGATTTACTTACACAAACAAAATTACCAATCCTAATGGTGGACCTGATATTGAACAAGAAGAAGGTGTGCCCATAGAAGGAATGCTAAACTTCCTGGAAAAAAAGCTAAGTATATCAAAAAGTAAAGCAGAGAGGGACAAAATTGAAGAAGTATTAAAAACGTTAAAAAATCCCGATGTTTCAAAAACCTATGAAGAGGCTCATGAGAACCAAATAATCGATATCCAGCCTGGTGAAACAGATGATCCTATTATGTTTGCCAGAAAAAGGCAGGAAGCTTTATTTGCTTCAAAAGACCACCGGGCAACGGGCAATATGCTTGAAAATTACAATGCAGGATTAGCTACCCTTAAAAGACGTAGAGAGTTGATAATTCCACCTAAAGTTGCAGCTACAGTGCCTGCAACAGGCACTGGATCCACCACTGCCCCAATTGCTGCACCACCAGTTACTACTGCAGGCCCAGAAGGAACCAGTATTATAGAAGCAGCTGAAGAATCTGAAGATGATTTAGCAGATACAGAAGAGGATACAGCAGCTGTAGAAGATATAAAACCAGCAGTAGCAGAAGGCACTGGAATTCCCGGGGACACAATATTGCCTGAAACTCTAGAAACAGCTGAGGAGGATTCTGAAGAAGAAAATGCTCCTGTAACGTCAGAAGGTAATTTAGAGCCGGAGATATCAACAGAGCGAGGCACAAACACAACAGCTCAAACCCGAGGAAGATACGAATTTGGTGTTATCAGGGATGATGATGTAATTGATAAAAATGCCAGCTTACAAGCCAGAAAAGATTTCCACGAAAGAATTAGCAAGGGAAGATGGTTTGAATTCTGGAGATGGCCGGAAAAAATCGCCTTAAGGCTTAGTGAAGGTGGAATAGAAAATATTCAGCAGGAAAAGCTTAGAAACGCCTGTATTGCAAATGGAGTTTCATTTTTAGATATAAAACAAATAAAAAGTGCTATAACTGAGGCAGACAGGATTCAATCTAATGAACGACAAGAATCCCTCTTGGAAAGATTTGCAGCAGGAAGAATTGTTAAAAGAGAAGATGATAAAAAACCAATAATCGAAGAAAAAGTATTATTGGCAGAAGATTCTCCTCTTAGGGCAGCTTTGTTAAGCGACATTATTAAGCCTGTGGTAGATGGCGAGATTACTGGTTCGCGCACTGAACAACAAAAGCAGATTCAGGAGAAATTAGCTGCAGTAATTAAAAAAAATCTCAATGATCCAAAAGTAAAAGAAATCTTTGGAGCAGAAGCCAGTGATTTTGGTTATGTTGCTGAATATTTTGCCACAGACCTTCTTGAAAAAAGCCTGGCAGTCAAAGAACAAATGGAGTTTCATAAAGAATCTCTGGAACAAATATCAGCTTATATAGATATCCATATTGGAATTGCCAGAGATCAAAGCAATACAGATACCAGAAACACTGTTGATAGGGCTGTAGCATGGGCTAGAAGCAGACAAAATGATCGAATGTTTACTAAGGGAGTACAGGAAGTAGTAGGGAATAGGGGATGGATTTTAAATCCTGCTGTAGTGGGTATAGCTACCAGCTTAGCAACCCATGGTTTATTAAGCAGTGTCGGTTTTGGAGGAAGAGTAGCTGGAATAGCAGCACCTATAGCTGGTGCTATGGGAGGTGCTGTTGTGGCTGGAGCCAGAAGGTATTTTGAAATCGGCGGTGACAGAAGAATGCAGGAAGCGGAACTTTCCATGGGAGAAGTACTTCCGGAAAAACGCCATGCCACAGACCGTATCGGAAAATGGATGGAACGAGCTATGGGTGGATACCGCAGAGAAGACTTGCTTCAATATAGATATGATTCTGTTAAGACAAGTGACCTTATTAATGGCAGCGGGGAAATTAATAATATATTTGACACAGATAGCACTAATCCAAAGAGAACGCTTAAGAGCGTTGACCAGTTGTTATCCCAACCTTTGGATATTCCAGCTGGAATTGATGATACTACCAAGGAAATAAGGGAATCTAATAGAAAAGCTGTTGCCGAAAGAATGGAAGAAATTCGTCTTAGAATTAACAGAGGTAAAAGACAAAAAGTTGATTTACTCACATTCTCTGACAAAACTCAGGTTAACCAGGAGCTTAATGCTTTATATGATGCTGCAGATAAATTAGAACAGGCATTAACAGCTAGTGATGCAGATGTGGCAGCATTAAAGTTTTTTGCTGACACCGCACTAAATGATGCCTTTGATAGAGATAAAAAACTAAAAGACAATGGTTTTAGAGGCTATAGAGCAAGACAAGCTGCTGGTGCAGCAGTTTTTGGAGGAACAGTAGGACTTGCAGGAGCACTAACCACAGGAGTCTTTTTACAACATGGAGCAGCAGAAATAGCCAGGCATAACCCAGGTATTTCTAAAGTACCTATTATTGGTGGGTTATTTCAACCAGGACAAACAGCGCTTGAAAAAACTGCACATAATATAGGTACAGTTTTAGGACATCCAGAAATAGGCACAGGACCAGCCAGTGTTGATACTTTCAAAGATATGTTTGATCACGGAGGCAGGGTAAATATTGGCAATACCACTCTTGAAGCAAACCCAGACCACACTGTTACTTTTTTTGATCGAAACACAAACCAGCCACTTTCAAACATACCAAAAACATATTTGGAAGCTGATGGTAAATTAATTGTCCCTGGAAATATTGGTGACTTACCTGGAGAAATGCACAGTTGGGCTCACAGTGAAACTTTTGAACATTCTATAAGACAACAAATTCAGGAAGCAATGGCAGTTAATGAAGTCACTAAAATTGATATTGGTGAACTTACAGTTGGTATCAAGGGTAATGAAGTACATATTTTAACAAGTGACCAAATAGATCCTATAACAGGGAAACTTATACCAGGACAGAAACCTTTGATTGGAACAATTGACCAAAACTCTAACTTTCACTTTACCGGAGCTACTTCAGAAGAAATTAGTAAAGTTCAGGCAGAATTAGCAGCCCATGGTTTTAAAACCCAGGTTGAAGATATTCCTGGCAAATCTGAAATAAAAGGAGTCATAGATCATTTCAAGGAAAAAGGTATGGTTGAAAAGGCCAATAGGCTTTTTTGGCATGATAACAACACCACAATGCACTTAAATGCACAGGGAATTCTGGTGGGTGCAAGATGGTAAGGAATTGCAGTTTTATCACCACCTTTTACCCGGTGAAACTGTTGATTTGGATATGAGCAAGATGATTTCCCAAATGACTCCAGCAGGAGGGGTAAATTGGGATAACACCATTGATAGCCAATATAGTCACCTTATGAATGACATCACAACCAACCCTGATGGAACCCACAATTACAAGAACTTTGAATTTTTAATTACCCCAAATGATGCTGCTGATAATGCCAGAGATATAATAAAAATTACCGTAGGGGCTGATGGACATGCACAAATCCCCAAAGGAGTAGATTTACACCAATTTTTTGATACCAAAAGTGGTGATGTGAAGCAATTAGCAAGGTTTATAGAAGTAGCTCATGTAGAAGCAGATGGGTCCAGAACAATTATTTCTACCTCAGTAGGGAAGGGAATTGATAATATTTTAGTAGAAGGTCCAGGTACTCATACTCTTAATGCTATACCCCCACTTGCTAAAGAATTAATCCCTCCATCATTTGAAGCTCCACCAATCATCCCAATCCCATTCGCCCCAAGACATCCTTTAGAAGAAATTGGAGAGGAGGAGATAGGAGGAGGTTACTACCCTGAGGGAGTATTTCCGCGCGGAACAAGAATTGCAGACGTAATAAGAAGAGGAAGGGGAATCCGACGAGGACACTCGCCATATGAACTTTCAGAAAGAGACATAACCATTGATCATGAAGAAGGAATGGCTGCCTTAGCCGAGTTGAGACAGTCATTTGAAAATACTGATGGAGTTTATGTTGTTTTAGGTGGTGCTATAGGGGATGCTGTTATTAGTACCGCTTATATCAAAGGCATTCAACAAGCTCTAAACCAATCTGGAAAGAGTATACCTTTGACAATCATGGTAAGCCAGGATCAGGGAGATCTTTACGATGCTTGGGGACAGGGAAATATCAAAATAGTTAAAGTAGCTAGAAATAGCGGTTTGGCTGAAGCAACATCTGCGATTACCGCTTCTAGCTTAAAGAATCCTCTTATTTTTGACTTTGAACATGCAAGAGCTGCAAATCCTACTATTGAAATAGAGGAAGTAAATAATCAAAAAATCACAACCGTCGCAAATCTCTTAATCCCGGCAGTACACCTTTATAATAATGGCTCAGATAGTGAAAAAAGATATTCAAAATTCATTGAAGAATTATTGTCCCTTCCTGAAAACTCAGTTGATCCGCAAATTGCAAAACCAACAATTGAGCTGCCAAGTAATAAAGATCAACTCTATGAAAACCTTGCAAATCGTTGCGGAATTGATACTAATAATCCAAATCAAATTTCAATTATTGTAGAAGGATCACGTCCGGGAAAACGCTATGGTATGCAAAATTGGGCAACTGTCATTACTGAAATACAAAAACAATATCCCAACTATCAGTTCAATGTCCTCTTTAACAAACAAGATAGACGCGTCGGTTATACAGAAGATGATATTAGAACAACATTAACTAACGCTGGTGTTATAAATAGCTGTCATTTAGTAGATGGCACTTTAATGGAGCTAGCAGTTCTTTTGGAAAAACAAAAGTTAACACTTACAAATGATAGTGGGCTTGCACACATCGCAGGTGCACTTAAAAATGGCCCTAGTGTAGTAATGCTATTTTTACCAAAAGATTCGTCAGTAAACATGTGGGCTTCAAGCAAAAAGCACATACCTATAGCTTTATCAAAAGAGGAAGAACAAAATCTCAGTAATGTTGATATTAATGATGAGAATGAAGACCGTAAATTAATGAATAAAATCCCTCCTGAAAGGATAATTCAAAAAGCTCTTGAAGTATTAAACTCACAACCTACAGCAATCTCAACACCAGCACCACGAAGAAGTACTGGAACAGGAGCTCCTCCGACCATAGATAATACATTTAGTCCTGGTACACCTGCTTATAATGCCATGGAAAATCATTCAGAAGCAGAAAGATTATTACCAGTTTGGCGAAACCTTTTACAAGTAAAAACTACAGGAGATCCGACTCAATTAGAAGAAACTATAAAAACAATTGAAGCAAAGTGGCCAGATTTAGCAGCTTCTACTACACCACAAACGACACCAGCATCTACACAGCCAGTTGTAACAACACCTCCTATCGCGATAACTGATGAGGAATTGGCAGCAACAACTCCAGAAAATCCTAATATCAACCCCTTCCGTCGCACACAATTAGCAGCCTGGAATTCTTTCGAAAACCATAGGGAAGCCGAACGATGGTTGCCAGTATTGAGAAACATTTTACAAGAAGGCGCTGAAAGGGATCCAGATCAATTAGAAAAAGATATAAAAACAATTGAAGCAAAATGGCCTGATTTGGCAATAACAATTCTGCCAGCCCCTACCGTAACCGCATCAGGAGGTCCAGCCCAGTCAAAAATGTCAATTTGGGGAAGAGAGATTCCTAGAACTTTCCAACCTGACAGCTCAGGTTCTTTACCTCGCAGCATGGGAGGCAACCGTTATGATCTGGATATGAATGGAAATTTATACATCGACGAAAGACCAGCCTCTGAAAAAGAGGTCGAAGACTTCAATAAACTTCACCCTCATCCCAGAGGACTACAAGCCCGCGTTCCAATACTAGCACCACCAACAGCTGAAGAGTTAAATGCTCCCGCACCAACCAAACCCGGAGGAACTTTACTTGTAAATCTACCAAGACCTGCCCCAGCTCCAACAACACCTCCAATAGCAATAACTGATGAGGAATTGACTGCAGCAACGCCGCCAGAGCAACCACCTGTCGCAACCTCACCTTTACCTCAACCCGGTCCAAGACAAAGAGTTCTTCTGACAAATATGCCAAGACCTACTGTTATTCCACCAACTCCAGCACCAACAACTGAACCCAATGAATCAGTTACTTCAGCTAATAATGAAGAAACTCTTAATATCAGTGAAGAACAATCAAGGGTAATTAATAGTATCCAAAGGATTGCCCCTCAACTAAATCAAGAGAAAATACTAGAATTTATTGCAAGAGCCCACACTATAAACCCAAGCAGTATTCTTAAAACCACCAGTTTATTAAGTGAAGAGTTAGCCATAGAAGAATTTATCCGCGAGTGGGAGACTGAATCAACTGCAGGTAAAACGAACGATCCGCTTGAAGTATGGCTAAACAATAAGCTTACTGCAACTGAACCAACACCTGTTGAAAACACAAGTACACCAGCTGCTTTTGAATTTACAGAGGAACAAAAAGCTCAGTTTGAAGATCAAAAAGAAAAAATTGCTGCAACTTTAGAAACTAATGGAATAATGGATGATAATAATTTAGGGGAGCTTTACCAAATTTATAATTTAATTACAGATCAATGGTCTTTGATTGATATAGAACCTGCTGAAGATTTAAAAGAGCTTGCTACTTCCATTTCAGATAGAATCAAAGGAACTGATGATAAATTTAAGTTAGCTGGTCTTTTGGCTAACCTCTTTTCCAATCCTGATGTTCAAACCAAATATCCTGACTTAAACGATTACTTTAATAATAGATCCATTGATACTGCGGATCAAAGAGCTATTGTACGTAGACAGTTCTTTGAATTTATGTACTCCTTAAAAGCTGTTAATGATCTTGTCTCACCTCAGCCTTAATCAACATGGAAGAAAAAGGTGCTGAACCGGCTATGATATCCAGAAGGCAGTTTTTTAATCTGGTAAAAGATAAAGCCCCTGCTGTTATTACTGCTCCTTTTGTATTGGACAATATTTTAACAAACCAAACAACAAACCCTCCAGAAATAAACTCTAAGGAAAGTGAAGATTTTTTAGAAAAATCTACCTCACAATTGTCTAACAGCATATTGTCTTTGAGCCCTGATAAAAAACAATCCAGTTCAACAACAACTCTACTTGCATCAGCAGCTTTTCTAAGTTCTAAGAAAGATAGCCAACAAGAAAAACTTACACCAAGTGACCCTTTTTTTGGGAACACACTGGAATTACTTCTACCGGAAATTGAAGATCCTTTTTTTGGAGGCGGTCTGGAACTACTTTTACCAGACTTGGAAGAGACAAAAGGCAAAAAAGAGGGAGTGTTAAATAAATTGTGGACCAGAAGACAAACTATTGGCGCATTAGGAGCTGGACTAATAACAGCAACTGCCTTATCCAAACTCACAATTCCTACAGTATCAGAATATATGAAGAAAGTGTTTAATACGGTTGAGGCAGAAGCAGTTGAATTTGATCCAAATAAGATCTTCCCTCCAGTCCCAACCCCTATCCCAGGTAAAAAAGAATCAAAACCTATCCAAAAACCCAATCCAGAAAAACCTAAACCTTTACCAACACCAGAAAAACCACCCAAAGAAATTGTTGGTAATAAAAATTTAGCAGAATTTTTTCTTGGTGACCTTTTAGAAAAATTTAAAACTAGAAGACAGGAGAGAGTAAAAAATCCTGACGCAGCCGAACGAATTAATAAAGAATTACTTGGATCAGATAGTATTTTCACGGTTTATATGGGAATAGATGAAACTCGTGACAGACCAAAAGTCTTTAGTTCTGTTGGATGGGGCAGATCAGACATTGTTCTTTTAACCGCTTTTAATATTCATACTTTTCAAACAAAAGTTGTTTCTATACCAAGGGATTTATTTGCACCAGAACTCGCAAAATACTTTCCTAAAGATCCTAAAAATCCCAATGCAGCTCCACCTAAAGTTAATTCAATGACAACCGTTGAGTATGCAAAATCAATTGGAAATATTAAAGAAAGCGTAAATGAGTATGAATTAATTAAAAAAATCATTGAATCAGCAACCGGATGCCCGATTGATATGATGGTAAAAACTAATATCGATTTTATGCAGGGATCATGGGATAGAAAAATACCAGGAATTTTTGACAGACTCACACCAAATGGAATTGATGTATTAATACCAGAAAGTTTTACAGATAAAGAATACCCAACACCTGGGGAAGGAGATGAAACTATCTTTTTTGAAAAAGGATGGCAAACACTTAGTACAGGAAAATACCCAAAAAGAGCTGGTAATCCAGGAAAAGGAGGTTATACAAATCCTGATACAGTTTCCAGAAACATTACTGCATATGCTAGATCAAGAAAAGGGGACTCTGATTTTGCCAGGTCAGACAGACAAAGACAGATACTTTCTGCTTCACTTAAGGCAATTATGCCTGACGTTCTAAAAGATTTAACTGCTGGGTCTTCAAAGTCATTGGATACAATTGTCTCTGCCCTTGAAGGACAAAAACAGGCTGCAAATCTCTTTTTTGACGTTGATATTATCGAGATTGTTAAAACACTAAACGCAAATATTTTAAAACTAAGACAAACTGCAAACGGCACAGCTGCACTAGGTGTGTTGATTGCAAATACTGCAGGTGTTGTAAGTAAAATCTCGAAAGATGACAAAAACTCGTTTGTCTCATATGGGCCCACTTTTACTGATGGACTAGATAAAGTAGACGAAAAAGATCCGAATTTTTGGTTTGCTGAATCAAAGCCTGCTGGTTCTTCAACTAGCTTACCGCCCACTCAACTAGGTAATTATTTATCTTATTGGGCACCCTTAAGAAATAAAGTTATGAGTATAATGAAAAACTGAAGTATAATCTCCTCATGGATTTAAGTACTAAATTAGTTCACACATCTGGCATTGGACCATCGCTCCAGGCTAAATTAGATAAATTAAACCTTACAACAGTTGAAGATTTAGTTACTCATTATCCTTTTAGATATGAAGATTTTGCTAAAATCTCCAAAATTGCTGAAGCCAGGGCAGGGGAGATTGTCACATTTTCTGGTGATGTTTTGTCTATTAAAAATACTTATACAAAATCACATAAAATTTTAACCAAAGCTATATTAAATGATGGTTCCGGATCTGTAGAAATAATTTGGTTTAACAACCGCTGGATTATCAAAAATATTAAAGTAGGGGATAAGATCCAAACTTCCGGGAAATTAGACTTTTTTGCTGGAAAATTAGGCTTAATTGCTCCTGAGTGGGAAAAAGTAGACATTAATCAAGCATTACACACTGGAAGATTAGTACCAGTTTATCCTGAAACATATGGTTTAACCTCAAAATGGTTAAGAGCAAAAATCCATCAATTCTTACCACAAATTACTCCTACTATTGTGGACCCTATTCCTGTTGAAGCCACCAAAGATTTCCTACCTTTAGCCAAAGCATTAGAAAAAATACATTTTCCAGATACTTATTCTGAGATTTTACAAGCTAAAAAAAGACTTTCCTTTGATGAACTTTTCTATATCCAGCTTTCTACTTTAAAGAAGCGGGAAGACTGGCAAAATAAACAGGTTACCAAAGCATTTAAAATTGATAAGGAAAAATTACAGGAATTTATAGATAAATTACCTTTTAAACTAACAAAAGCACAAGATAAAGTAATTCAGGAAGTATTAAAGGATGTGAATAAAACAAGCCCTGCTAATAGATTAATCCAGGGAGAAGTAGGTTCAGGAAAAACAGTAGTAGCAGCAGTAATTATCTATTTAGCTTATCTTAATGGGCTAAAGTCGTTACTTATGGCACCAACAGAAATTCTGGCATTTCAGCATAATGCTACTTTAACAAAATTACTAGAACCTTTTGGTATTAGCGTTGGCCTTTACACTGGTAGCAAAAAGTTTACTAATATACCAGATGTTATTGTAGGAACCCATGCTCTCTTATCAGAAAAGTTAGAGTTAAATGATATTGGTTTAATTGTGGTAGATGAACAACAAAGATTTGGTGTTGCCCAAAGAAGTTTACTTCGGGCAAGAGCAAAAAGCCCACATTTTATTACTATGACAGCCACACCAATCCCCCGAACTGTTGCCTTAACAATTTATGGAGATTTAGATTTATCTGTTATCGATGAAATGCCTGTGGGCAGGCTTGAAGTTAAAACTCACTATGTTCCTGAGATAAAAAGAGAAGATTCATATAAGTTTATGGAAAAAGTTGTTCAAGAAGGGCAACAAATTTATATTATCACTCCATTAATTGATGAATCTGAGACATTAGTTTCTGCCAAAGCTGCTAAAGCTGAATTTGAAAAACTTCAAACTAAAATCTTCCCAAATCTTAAGTTAGGATTATTGCATGGTAAATTAAAGCCAAAAGAAAAAGAAGAAGTAATTAATGCTTTTAAGAACCATAAAATTGATATTTTAGTATCCACTTCTGTGGTGGAAGTGGGAATGGATATTCCCAACGCAACCATCATGGTTATAGAAGGAGCAGAAAGATTTGGCTTATCCCAATTACACCAGTTAAGGGGAAGGGTGGGCAGGGGAAACCTGCAATCATATTGCTTCTTATTTGCTGAGCAGGAAATTCCTCAAGTAATAAGCAGGTTAAAGAATCTTGAACATATTCATGATGGTTTGAAGTTAGCAGAACTTGATCTGCAAATTAGAGGCTCAGGAGAAATCTTTGGAACCAGACAAAGTGGTGATTGGGACCTTAAAATTGCTTCATTATCTAATTTAGAATTAATTGAACAAGCCAGAAATGAAGCTAAAAAAATACTACAGGACGATTTAACCCTTGACAAACATCAACCACTTCTGGGAAAATTGTTAAACTTAGAAAATATAATGCCCGATTAAGGAAAAATATGGCTGCAGAACCAAAAAGAAGACATAGTAAAGCAAGAAAAAGAACCAGAAGAGCCTCCATTAAGTTGGAGCCTAATCAATTGATTAAATGCACAAGTTGTGGAGAATTAAAGTTATCTCATATCGTTTGTGCTGCTTGTGGTATGTACAACGATAAACAGGTTATTACAAAGACAAAGGCCAAGATAACCCGAGCAGAGTGAAGACTTCTAACGACCCTAGACATCTAAAACGAGAGGCTATAGTCAAGGAATTATTTACATGGGCGTTTACAGATACTTATAAACTGCAAACAAAAGAGGCGGCTTTGATAGTTGATAATTTAACTAAAATTGACAAGGAGATTGAAGGTGGAGCACCAAGTTGGCCTCTAAACCAGATTAATCGCATTGATTTAGCTATCTTGCGTTTAGCAGTTTTTGAGTTAATAATGGTTAAAGATACCCCTTTTAAAGTGGTAGTAGATGAGGCCGTAGAAATGGCCAAAAAATATGGGGCAGATACCAGTTCTTCGTTTATTAATGGAGTTTTGGGAAACATAATAACTGCACATAAATTAAATATTAAAAAATAAAAATGTTAGACCAAAAGAAAATTACAGAAGCAATAGCAGATAATCTGGGTTTACCACCTGCGGATATTGACGCGGAATCACATCTCCAGGATGATTTAGGATTAAATGCAGTGGAAATAGCAGATCTTTTGGGAGATTTAGCAGATAAATTCCAAATTGCTTTTCATCCATCTGAACCTGCTCAGGTAAAAACAGTAGGGGATTTAATTGAACTTGTTGAAGATAAGTTACTAGAGTAATTCTCCATGGACAGCGAACTTTTAAATATCCTAACAAAAAACGGGATTAAACCTAAAGACATTGCCTTTTATAAAACAGCTTTTACTCATAGGTCATATCTTAATGAATCTAAAAGTGCCATGGAATCAAATGAAAGAATGGAATTTTTAGGTGATTCTGTATTGTCTTTTATTACCTCCTCATACCTTTTTAATAAAAGACTTAAAGATACTGAGGGTGATTTAACAAACCTCAGGGCTTTTATTGTTAAAACAGATTCCCTTGCTAAAGCCTCCAGTAAACTCGGACTGGGTGAGCTATTAAATCTTTCCAAAGGAGAAGAGATATCTGGTGGCAGAAACAACCCTCAACTTTTAGCTAATACCTTTGAAGCTCTTTTAGGAGCAGTCTATCTTGATTTAGGCATTGAAGAAGCCACCAAATTTGTGGAGAGCACTCTATTACCAATATTTAAAGAAGAGATGGAAAAAGGGGCTCCTAAGGACTCTAAAAGCCTATTACAGGAACAAATACAAGCAAGAATGCAGACTTCACCTAAATATAAAATATTGGGCACTACAGGCCCAGATCATGCTAAGAAATTTACTGTAGGGGTTTTTATCAATAATACTTTATCAGGACAGGGAACAGGATCCAATAAACAACAGGCAGAAGAAGCTGCAGCCGAACAGGCACTAATTAGCCTTGAGAAGCATTAAAGTACTCCCAAAATTGCTTATTTAAATATCTTATAGTAAAATACTGCAATGACTTACGATCTTGAGCCACGCAGCTTCGTTTACAATAGAACTGGAAATCTTTCTAAATCAACAACTTTAAACACAACAATTGCTGAAAAGTTTATGAAGGAAGCAGATATCCGACGCGATATAATTATTCTTGATTCAGGCAAGGAACCTGAACGCCAGTCTGTTTCTGTTGGAGATGATATTTTAGCCTGGAGAACTATTGCCCCTATAACCGAGCTTACTAAAAAAATCCTCAAGCCTAAAAAATACCATCAAGTTGAGCTTGTTGATGACCAATACCGAGTTTTAATACACGACAAAATAATCGATGCAGACATCAACGAAAAAGGTTATGAGAGTAGAGAAGATTATGAGTATAAATTTCTTTCAAAAATAAAGGGAGAGGTCAGAGATTCTGTCAAGGAAATCCTTTTCAGCGAAAAATTGGGCTTCCACGAACATATGTTCTTTTATTTCTTTTATGGTTTGGAGGCAGCTAATATTATCAGTACTCTTACTTCCCAAAATTTTACCGGTGCTGCTATAAACGCAGGAATTACTTTTTTTATAGTACCCGCTCTAAACAATTTACATGCTATCACTTCTTATAGAAGGTCGCAGCATTGGGATGAATTAGGAAAACATTTATTCAAAGACTATAAAGGGGTGCCATTAAATCCTATCTTAAACCCAAGACCATGGAACAAAGCTTTTTATCCTTTAATACCAGTAGATAAATGGATAAAAGGTAATAAAGTTCTTCATGATCATGGTAGTGATTTAATCATTATCAGAAACGAAAAAGAATAATCTTTGTTTCTTATAAAATCCAGCACAATTAGATTGACGAAGAAGCTAGGTTAGGTTATACTATCCCACATGCCAGTAAAGATTAGATTAATGCGAATAGGTGCCAAGAAACGTCCATTCTATAGGATTGTGGCAATTGATGAGCGAAAAAAGAGATCAGGAGAATACCTGGAACTTTTGGGAACCTATAATCCTTTAACAAATCCTAAAGAAATTATCTTAAAACAAGATAAAATTGATGAGTGGATTAAAAAAGGTGCAGTGTTATCTGATGGATATTTAAGAATTACCAAACAAGCACCACAAAAGCAACCAAGAGCTCCTAAAAAAGAAAAGAAAGAAGAACCAGCAAAAGTAGAAGAAGCTAAAGAAGAAACAAAAGAAGAGGCACCAGAAGCTGAGACCACAGCAGAAGAAGTTACAACAGAAACTCCAGTTGAATCAGAAACAGTTGAAACTACAGAAATAACCGAAGAAGCTCCTGTAGAAGAAACAAAAACAGAAGAAGAGACAAAATAATGGAAGAACTAGTCTTATATATTGTTAAAAGCCTGGTATCAAAACCTGACGATGTAAAACTTGATACCAAAAACGAAGATGGAATGGTATCTATCCAACTAACTGTTTCCCCTGATGATATGGGAGTTGTAATCGGAAAAAACGGACAAACTATAAGATCTATCAGAAAGTTACTTGTTGCCCGGGTTATGGCTGAAAACAATAATTTAAGAGTAAATCTGACATTGCAGGAAAATTAAGCACACCAGTGAAAATTTCCATTATCACCCTGTTCCCAAATCAAATCCAAGTCACAATAGACACATCCATGTTAGGCCGAGCTCAAAAAAAGGGTTTAGTTAATTTTGAGATTATTGATTTGAGAGAGTTTGGAGAAGGAGTACATCAAATTGTTGATGGTAGACCCTATGGTGGAGGACCAGGAATGTTATTTAGAGCAGATATTCTAGCAAAAGCATGGAAAGAAGCCGCCAGCCGTCAGCCATTAGATACAAAACAAAAACCTTATACTATATTAACATCAGCTTCCGGAACACCCTTTAAACAACCAAAGGCACAAGAGCTATCAAAACTAGAACATTTAATTATTATTTGTGGTCATTATGAGGGTGTTGATCAAAGATTTATTGATAAGTATATTATGGAGGAAATCTCTATTGGTGATTATGTTTTAACAGGAGGAGAATTACCAGCTCTTGTAATTACAGATGCAGTAACACGCCTAATCCCTGGTGTCCTTAAATCAGAGGAAGCAAGTATTGATGAAAGTTTTACAGAAAATCTGCTTGAACATCCACAATATACAAGGCCAGAAGTTTTTGAAGAAATGAGGGTACCTGAAATCTTATTATCAGGTCATCATGGTCAAATTAAAACCTGGAAAAAAGAAAAATCAATAGAAAAAACCACTAAAATCAGACCTGATATCTTAAATAAATAATTACTGGAAAAGATCAACCTTACCCAATGGAGTGGATGAAGCACTTGATTCTGCCACAGACTGAATTTTATATTTAGACAAACTTTGAATTAATGTATTCTCCTTTTCAGTAATCTCCGCAATTGGCTGATCCATTGTTAAAACAGTTGAAGGAGCTGCCTGATAATAAACACTTAAAGGAATATCTGCTACAAGTGATCCCTCTCCACTTTGAAACTTTAATGCGATTGATTCAACCTTAAACAACCGCGCAGCATCCTGCAGGCTATTTAAAAAATTCCTGGTGGCTGGCAGGGAACCTGCTACGGAAATAGCAAAGGAAAAATTTTCCTGGTTAGCAGTTTTGGCACTTGATGAATAAGAAGTACTTTTTAAAGTTAAATTTGATTTAGCAACTAATTCCTGTAAAACTGCCATGGCCTGAGGGACATCACGTCCGGTTGGCAAAACAGTTAAGGCTGTAACTAAATCCTGTTCTAGTTTAGTTTGATCAAGGCTTTCTAACTCTGATGATTTTTTATTTAATAATTCAATTCTATTTAAAACTAAATCAGCTTTTTCTTTATCTTTAAAGAAATCCATCATTTGCGGAATAATAACAAATATTATTATGGCTAAACAAATAAAACCTACTACAGAGGGGATAATATATATTCGATATTTAAGATAAAATTCTTTTACCATTTTATTTTACTGCAGCAATCCTCAACGAAAAACGATAGGTTGATTCTTTCCCCAAAGATATACCGGCTAAATCAACTTTAGATACCAAATTCATATTTGTTTCTTTATTGGAAAGGCCTAAAAAAAGCTTATCAATACCTGCAAGCGACTTACTGTTAAAGGAAGCCGTAATAGATCCATTCTTATCAACAGACACATCTGTTAAGGTTACCTCCGGAGGTGTTAAATATACGATCAAATTAAACATCGTTTTGACCTTTTCATCAGTTCCAAGTTTTGATGAAATTGCATCTAATCTATTTTTCAGAGCATATACTGCAACCTCTTTATTTCTAAATGATAAAACTTTATCTTCTGCAACCTTAACCTCATCCATCATCTTGCTACTTTCACGATTTTGGTTGATTCGAAGAAGCAATACACCCACGGTTAAAATAATCACCAAAACCAATACACCAATACTTAATTTATTAACCAAACTAAGCTTGCTGCTTTGAATTCTTTCTAATAATACTGTTTGTGGTAATAAGTTAATAGAAATCTTATTCATCACTCTTCCCTTAGGGCTAAGCCTACAGCAATGGTATACTGGGCAGAATCAACAAGTTTTGAAGCAAGGGCTTTATCTTTACCAATAAAATACCAGGGATCAGCCTCCTGAATTTCCAATCCTAAGGTATTAGCAAAATATATTACCAAACCAGGTAATTTTGCTCCTCCTCCGGATAAAACAATTCTCTTAATCGGATTTTGAACATTTTTTGATTGGAATGCCTGAATCACTCTTTGCGCTTCAGATAAAATCATATCAATTAAAGGCTTCAGTACCTCATAAATCTTACCACCCAACTGATCTTCCAGTAATCCATAAACCTTTTTATATTCTTCTGCCTGAACTGGCTCAAAGTTTAAATATTGGGAAATTGCTCTGGTTAAAGCCATTCCACCTGTTCCAATAGATCTGGTCAATAAAATTAAACCTTTTGAAACAACAGCAAAGTCTGTGGAGTGAGATCCTAGCTGAACAATTAAAGTGGTTGGGGCATAAGGATTATTGCCTACCAAAGCCCTTGTGGCAGCAATTAATTCTGTTTCCAGGGCTTGAGGCTTTAATTTAACATAATCTAATACCTGTAAATATTTATTTACAGTATTTTTGGGAGATGCTACCACAAACACCGAGGTATTATTTTGAGGTTTAGACCGATTAATAACCTGCCAATACAGGTTAACCTGATCAGCCGGCAGAGGAACAAATTCCTCAGCAGAGTAGTGAATAGAAGAAGATAATTCTTCATCAGATAAAAAGGGCAGGTCATTAATAACTCTGGTAAAAATTTTTGATTCAGGAAGGGCTAAAACTACTGGTAAATCTGGTGCTTTAATAGAGGTTAATAAGGTTTTAATTGCCTTAGCTTCTCCCTCTAAATCAAATGGATTTTCAGAACTTATTCCAGGCTGAGGCGCGGCAATAGACCCAAAAGACACTAAAGAAGCAGGCTTTGTTTTGTGGGACAAAACAACCGCTTTTATCGAAAAACTTCCAATATCTAATCCAATAGAATAATCTTGAGCCATAGGCAGTAATATTATTGTATCATCTACTTTATCTGATAGGTACCCTTAACAATTGAGTATGACCCGGATGGACCTGAACTAAAAAAGGGCGAAGAAAGCCCTGTATCATAATTGATTGTAACCCCATTATCCAACTTTACCTTCCAGGCAGTTAGCTCTGTTAAATGACTGACATTAGCAATATGTGCTATACCTAAACCCGCATATAGTATTCCCTGGCTTGTACTGTTATTTACAGACAGAGCAGTCTGACCATTTACCCTGGAATCATAAGTAGTTAATACCATTATGTAACTTCCAGCAGTTCCTGAACCATTTATGTTTACATTATTTGCCATGGTAATTATTCCATCTACCACAATTACCCCTGATGATTCTGCATAATTTGAATTTAACCTTAATATACTATTGTTATTTAAATCTAAATTACCTGTAATCCAAATAGGATCATTGATTACCACATTACAACCATTAGCAAATGTAACATTCCCAACATATTTACCTGGTCCAAGAGTTGTTCTGCAACTGCTTATATCTCCGGTGTAAACAACAGCATCCTGTGCCCGTTGTTTCCATTCAGAAATATTTCCTTCAGAAACAGGTAAGTTAGCAGGTAAGGGATCAGTGGAATTTGGATAATATTTAGCTGCAGTAATATTATTCTTAGTTTGATAATACGCAGAACCGGAAATAGCTAAGTTTTCTAAATTGTCAGCATGAGCACTGCCTCCGATAGTTACACCAGGAGCCCCAATAATTGAAGTTACAACACCTCCCATATATGTTTTAAAATCAAGGTCATAAAGGGCAGAGGTCCAGACTGGATTTCTAACAGACCAATTAGAAGACCAGGCTGTATTACCTCTGGTATAAGATTGTAAGGAATCAGCTGACCAAACCCAATAATTGCTATTATTAGATGAAGTATCCAGCATAATCCAATATGTAGTATCTAAAGAGAGACTAACAGGAGAATTAAATGTAATATCTACCCAATTATAGCTAGTGGTGACTAAATTTGCAGTTAAAGTACCTGTTGTTAAAACATTACCTTTATCTGGTTTACCACCACTATCAGCCATTAACCGGACAACAATATCCGAAGGAGTACCAACCTTCTTAAGCCTTAACGATATTTTATTAATATTACCGCTTATACTCGGTTTAAAACTTTGAGCAACATCCAATACATCATTTCCGGCAATGTTTTTCCCAAAAGTATAATCACTACAACTTGGGCTGCTACAAATATTTTGCTGATCAGATAGAGGAGCGGTGCCACCGGCAACAAAAACATCACCGGTAATAAAGGCATTATTACTCATTGAAATATTGCCATTTGAATAAACAGATCCATTAATACTGCTATTATTCTCCATCTCAAAGCCACCTTCTCCTACCAAAACACCATAATTAAAAGCATACCCCACACCTTTGGAAGCAGTAATCTTTACTGTTTTTTGAGATTTTGGATTTTGCTTAGAAGGATAATAGCCAGTTGATTCAATAATTTTAGATGACTGATTAGGGCTGGTTACTTTAATAGAAACAGATCCATTATCTAAATTTAATTCTGTATCACCTGAATAAGAGCCCCCAAGGTTTAAAGAAGCCAGCGCCTTATCAACACCAGCTTCTGCTAAGTCTACTGCGTGAGTAGACTGAACAGAATAATATGTATTTTGAGAGTAAATATTTGCTCCGCCAATAATTGCCAAAGAGTTTAATAAGACTAAACCTACAACAATAATTGCCAATACTAATACTTGTCCGGATTCACTTTTTTTCATATATTCCTTAAGTTTGTTACTATTATTGAACTTCTGGATTTATCAGAAACATTACTTCCGGGCAAAACAGTTATTTGAGTTTTAACTTTTTCTGCTGAAGTTGCAGTAACAATGTTATCGTTTTTATCAAGATATATAAACTCTACCGACTGCAAAATACTACTTAAAACTCTGTTTTGACTACTTCTGTCGCTTAAAGCATCAGGAAAAATATACTCCCAAAGCAAATTAGTTTTTGCATTATCTTTTGTAAAAACTACATAATCATACGTATTAGCAATTACACCCAAAGCATTAAAGGCAGGAACTTTTAACACTAAAGTAGTACTGTTTGAAATATACGTTGGAGAAACATCTGGATATCCACTAACCACTGACGATGCCTGACGAGTAAAGTTTTCAATTTCATGAATTGCATCATTAGTATTTAAACCGGATGTTACCAAAGAACTCTGACTGTTATATATACCTGTATTATTAACTAAAATACCAGCCAGAACTGTACCAACTATTAAGAATATAGCTGTTACTATTAAAATCTCCACCAATGTAAATCCTTTCATTGACCTATTCCTCCTTCAGTAACCAAAGTTTCTAAACTTAATTCTTTAGTTTGCCCTTGTTCCTGCCAATTAATTTTAACTTTAACTTTTTTTGCCTCTTCTCCGGATAAGCATACAGTTACAGGACAATCATCTATTTCGTATTCAGCTATGGAAGAGGGGAGCTTGGATAAGCTAACATCACTAAATGAGTTGGATCCATTTGATAAACTTTCATAAGGTTGTTTTCTAAAATAATCCAATTCTTTACTGGCAATTTCCCTGGCTAAAGAAACATTTCCACTGTGACTAATACTTTGAATAGAAGAGGGGAGAGAGGAAACAATTATTGCCAACACTGCAATTGCTCCAATCACTAAAATAAGCTCAATCAAAGAAATTCCGCGCTCGTGGTTTCTCATTATTTAGTTAAATTATTTGCAGAAAATAAAACATAATCAAAGAAAAACGGCATTACGTTTTTATAACTTGTTACTTTAAGAGTTCTTTTTACTTCTCCGGAAGTACCATCAGAAGAATAAACAGTTGCCTGTTTAGGGAAAGAAGCTTCAGCAGTTGTTTCTGGCTTTAAAGCCACATCATGATCAAGCTCTGAGTATAAGATTCTTACTCTGACTACAACCGGAAAAACAGTATCCGAATTTATAAAAGGTAGGGTAAATGTGGCTTTGCAATAATAATCTTTTGAAGTTCCATCATTAATGTATGTTGTTGTATTTGTGTGATCACAACCACTAAATCCAGAACCTGCACGAAGCGGAGTAGGAACAAAACCATCTCTGTCTAAAAAAGAATCATAGTATTTTCTTGATGATTTATACTGCCCAGCTGTATTATCCCAATATATAACAGTAATCTCTATAGCAGGTTGATTATCAAGATTCCCAGGGGGAGAGGGGCGATAATTTGCATTAGGATCTCCAAAATAAAGATCAAATGAATTCCCGGTATATTTTTGAACAGTAATATTATTTGGATCTGCTAACCAAAATTGAGCAAAATTTCGTTTAGTTAAAGGCTCATCCCAGGCCAAAGCATAATTAGAAGCAGCAGGAATACTCATACCTGTAACTGCTCCTGCTGCCTGATTATTGCTTGAACTAAAGCCTGTCACCGGAAGATAAGTTCCTCCAATATTATTCTCATTAGCCTTCATTGCTCTTTCTATTGCAGCTTCTGCTGCAGAAAAAGCCCGGGACGAATCCTCACTTTTTCTTGATGTAGAAACCTCTAAAATACTTCTGCCAATAGTTGATAAACCAATAGCTAAAGCTACCACCATGATCAGTAGTAATAAAATTACCACTTGTCCGGAACTATTCTGTTTAAAGGCTTGTTTATTCATGTTTATCTGGAAATACCTCTTACTTGTACAGATGTTGAAAAAGGTATTCCACCTTCTACTACAGTAACATCATATGCGTATCCTGCAGAGACACCAGCTGAAGCATTAAATTTAACAAGTATATTGTCACCGTTTTTCTTAAATACATCTTCAAAAGTTCCTAAGCCAAGTGGGGTATAGCTTACTGAAACTCCGTTTACAGGGTCTGAATCAGTCAGGGATTGCTTATAATTAGTCCCACCGGTAATAAAATCCTGTGAAGAACAAAGACTAGAATCAAGAGTACCATCTGCTAAATCAGATCTGATAAAACTTATTTTTTGAATTTTACCATTACTTGGAGGAGTACTCGTTAAATTTGGCGGAATAAATCTAAATTGAGTATAAGTCCCACCATTTGTTACCACTATAGTATTATTTACAACATTACTATCTGCAGCATCTATAAATTTTCCAACACAAACCACTCCATCAGCATTCCTAATTTCATTTGATAACTGATCCAAAACAACCTGACCATTTTGCTTAACTTGATTTATAGCCTTAACTTTATTCCTTCCCCTTAAAGCATCAATTAGAATATTGGTAAAAATTACCCCTAAAATTACCATAATTGAAACAACTACTAAAAGTTCAATAATGGTGAAGCCATTACAAGATCTCCGACTTCGTCGGAACAGACCTATTATAGTAAATCCTTTAGAATTTTCTTCTTTATAAAATGCAGTCATAATTTGGTTTAGTAATAATTGTCTCCAGGGTTGAATTATGATCTCCTGATGAATCACTCCAACTAATTATTGCAGTTACAGCAACCTCATTTGGAAAAGGTTGAGTTACTTTAATCTGTCTTAAAAATGACCCTGTTAAACTAACCACTGATGAAGCTAAAGTAACTTTGTTTAAAACAGTCCCAGTATTATTGAGGGAATAATAACAATAACCACCAGCTCCACAATATAAAGGGTCACCAACACCTCCCCATAATTTGTTAAAGCAATAATATGTACCATCATCATTAATAGTACTCTCCTTATTATTATCTCTGAGTATTCTAATTCTATCAATTGTATCTTGAGCGTATTTAGTTGCCTGTGTCTGGTTTTGCGCAAATTGGGCATTCTTTAAGCTATTTAAAATAATAGCTATTAAGGCAATAATCATGATGGCAGAAACCACGCCTACCACTAGTACCTCAATTAAACTTTGTCCTGATTGTTTAGTATCCATAAACTTGGAATTCATATAACGAGTAGCCATAAGTCGTTCCTCTGGCAGTCCCATACATTCTCACATATCTGCCTACACCAGAAACATTTAATGTCTCATTCCCACCAACACCATTTGGTTGGGTATAGATAGTTGTCCAGTTAATTGCATCATCTGAAGTCTGAATTGTGTAATTTCTACCATAAGCAGCTTCCCAATACAATTTTATCTGCGTTATGGTGCTTGTAACTCCTAAATCTACATAAATCCATTGGGGATCACTATATGCTGAGGACCAGCGTGAAGTTGTAAGATCATTATCTACAGCTTTAGCGCCTTCATGCCCTCCATAATCAATACTTGAAACAGTAGTTATTTTATTTAATGAGATATTTGTGCTGGCAGGAGTAGGGGTGGGGGTAGGAGGTGGTGTTGATGTTGGCGTAGGTGCTGGTGTGCCTGCAGCTCCATATACTTCAAATTCATACAATGAATAACCATAAATCGTGCCCCTGGCAGTTCCATACATTCTAATATATCTACCGTTGCCAATTGCATTAATTGTATCCACACCACCATCACCATTTACTTGTGTGTAAATCGTTGTCCAATTAGTTGCATCCGGCGATGTTTGAATCAAATAATCCTTGCCATTTGCAGTTTCCCACCTGAGTATAACCTGAGAAATATCATAACTTGCACCTAAATCTACATAAATCCATTGGGGATCACTCCACGCAGACGCCCATCTGCTCGTACCAACCCCATCAACAGCTTTGGAACCATTGCTTGAGGAACTTTCGTCCGAAGATGTTGTTGTTATTCTATTTAAAGCCAGGTTTGCCCCTGCTGGAGGCGGAGTAGCCGTAGGGGTGGGAATAGAGGTAGTAGTTGGTGATGCAGTAGGAGCGGCTGAAGAAGTAGGCGTTACAGAGGGGGTTGCTGTTGGGGTTGGCGTTGGAGTTGGTGATGAAACAGGAATAGTAATGCCAACAGGAAGATGATCTGTTGTATTTACAAAAACAGGGCCTCCTTTTTCCACTATTACATTTCTTACATTATTTGTCCCCTGTAATCCAAGTGTTACTTCCAGATATTTATTAGTTGTATCCGTACAACCACTACTTGAATCATATAAATGCACTTCAGAGCTAATATTAGTATATCTAACTTGTGCGTTACTGGGCTCACATGGAGTACCACCAACACTTTCCTTAAAACTTATCTTATAAATAACTACACCCTGAGGTAAAGGTGTTTCTTGAGCAACAGGAGCTGTACCTACACAATTAGCTAAAAGAGAATAGGAATTATTAGAACCTTCAGTACTATCTAAACTTACATACCAATAATTTGCTTTACTTACGCTGGCACCGTTTTTACATTGGGTACCAGTTTGAGCATTATTTTGAGCTTGACGTAAGACTACCTGAAGCTGATTGGCGGCTTCACTTAATTTTTGATTTTTGCTGTAGTCATTGTAACTTGGCACAGCAACCACTGTTAGGATTGAGATAATACCAATAACTATGATTAACTCAATAAGAGTGAAACCCTTTATTCCCCACATATATTAAACGTATCAACTTTTAGCAAAATTAGCAATTATTGAGAAGAAATACCCATGTCACAATCTCCTCCACAACTGGATAATGGAACCAGGCTGGTATTTGCACAATCAATATTCGTATAAGTACTCTCTGAACCATCTTTTTTTGCACAAAGAACAAAACCAGTACAGGCTGTTGCCTGGGAAGTATTATTACAGCTTACCGGAGTTGCTGCATAAAAGTATCGCTTGTTGGGATTTATATCAATTGGAATCTGACTTAAATAAATTCGACTTCCATCATCAGAATCTAAGGGAGCAGTAATATCAGCTAAGTTTAAATCACCTGTAGCAGGGTATTTATGTTCATCGCTTCTATAAAGTTCTAAGGCTTGCTTTACTACCTGTAAATCCTTAATTCTTTGTCCATCTCTGACTTTAGCAGTAACACCACTATAAACAGCAAAACCAACAGTTGCCATAATAGCAAGAATTGATATAACCACAAGGAGTTCAATTACAGTAAAACCTCTTTTCATGGTGCTTGAACTTGATAAGTTGATGCGGGAGCTGATACCGGTGCTGTAGAGCATAGAGAGAGGGAGGGTGTAGTAGCGTTTGAACTATTCTCTAATGTTGCATATAAACAGTAATTTATACAACGAGTAGTAGTGTTATCACAAGAGACAACTGATGGCCCAGTAACATTAGAGGCTGTATAAGAATATGTTCCTGAAGCAGGAAGTGGCATTTTTGAAATATATACTTTTGATCCAAAAGAAATAGTACTACTGCTTGTAAAGGTAATACTGGCAGTAGTAGGGTAATAACCTTGATCAGCATGGTATTGTTCTAAGGCAGACTGGATAGTTGAAATATCAGATTTTCTCTTATTATCCCTAGCATTTTTTTGAAGGTTTTGAAAAGAAATAATTGCAATAGTCATTAAAACAGCTAAGATAGAAATTGTTACTAATAGCTCTATAAGAGTGAAGCCTTTACTTCTCGCTTGTGCACTAAACCCCTTTTCCCTCATATATTTACAATATCATATTTAATGAGATTATTTTAGACTTACCTTGTATAAGTTACATTTACCATCACATCCATCTGCTACTTTATCCAGACGAAAGTAATAATTAATTTTCATTAAGTCAAAAGAATATACAAAGTTCGGATCAGTTTTAAATGCAGAAACATATAGTGAATAGCCAGAATTTAAATACTTTCTATATAAGTTTATCAAGTCAGAGTAGTCATCTGTTCCCCATGCAGCATCCGCAATACCCATAAACACCTGTCTTTGTGATAACGGTAGTAACTTATAATTAGGTTTTTCATAATAATCAAATAAATAAGGGGGAATTACAGATATAATAACTACCTTTTTACTGTTTGTTAAACCTTTAAAGCTACTATTCAATGTTTTTATCACAAGTCGGTTAGAATCGCCTTTAATTAAGTTGTTTTTACCGGTTAATTCATTAACTACAGGTGGCACCTGACTAAAGAGAATGAAGCCTGCAATAATAACTGCGGTTAAGTATATTAAATATAATTTATCTTTACCTTGAAAAAAAATCCATAACCGATCTACAAAAATTGCAAAACTTAAAATAAGTACAGGAATAACAAAGAATATATACCTACCCTCTACAATGTAAAAAAATAAACAAAAAATCAAAGTACTCATAAATGTTAATAAAAAGTACGATGTAATAAGTCTATACTCTTTATTAAAGGGATTAAGAAACAAACCAATTAAACCAAGCATCCCAATAATAGGGGATGCAATAATTAAACCTTGCCCTGCTGTAGTTAATTCTCCACCTAATATACCTGCCAAATATTGATAAAGGTTAAAGTCGATATTTGCAATATCCATATAGCCAACAAGAGGCAGACTAAGCTGACTAGAACCAGTTACACCGAAATTAAAAAAACGGAATATATCAGATAGCGGCCATATATGAGAGCCTTTAGTGTAATATTCAATTAAATCAAAAAATAATAAGGGAACAGTAATAGAAAGGATAAAGATAAACAAACTAGTAATTAGTTTCTTTTTATTTTTAATTGATAAAGATATTTTTAAAAAATAACTAGCTGCTAATATACCGCTAACTATAATTTCAACGTATTTTGTAGCATAAAGACAAATTACAACCAAACCAGCTACAATTATATTTCGTTTATTTACTTCACTTATTAATAACCAAACGGACAAAAGATATAAAAACAAAAATAAGTTCTCTGCCATTGCAGCAGAGGGATACCAGTACAAAGCAATATTTGTACAAAAAGCAAAGAATGAAAGCACTTTTAATATAGGATTTAGTTTAAGCTTAGATAATAAAAGGTAGAATAAAACTGCCGAAAGCAAGCTTAATACAACATTTGCAAAATAATATGTTCGGGCATCATTATTAATAAGATAATAAGGAGCTAAATACAAAGAATAGAGTGGGGGTACTGCCGCGCTTGCTGACCTACCTTCATAATATAAGTTTAAGCCAAAGCCTAAAGCTAAACTACGAGCAGGAGTAACATAATGAATTGCATCAGGTAAAGGTAAAAAATCTGAAATAATATTCTCATCCGAATAAGGATTCTTCAGAAGAAGCAAAAATAATAAGAAAATAATTAACAGGATTAAAACCGAACTTATTTCATAACGAAATTTATATAAAAAGGAGAACAATTTCAATATCTTCTTTAATTAGCTTGCGTTGAGGAACAAACCACCTGTGGTGATACTGTAGTATCTTCTAATGAAGCACAAACTCTGATTTTGGCAGCACCAGCTGCGGGTACACCATTGCCCATAACAGCCCAACTTCCAGAACAACCACCTGTTGCCCAGGCTGTTGGATCAGTAGCAAAAGCTGCTCCGCTAGAAGCTGCTGTTGTTACACAGTAATTCTTACCTGTAACTGGATCAGTAGGTACCTTACCAGGAGTAAACAAAGTATCAACTAACGCAGGGAATACGGCATTATCAGCTCCTTTTGCTACATCTAATGCTTTTGTTACTTCATGTACATCAGATCTTCTTTTTGCGTCTCTGCCTTTGCTTTGAACACTTGAGAAAACTGCCATACCAATTGTTGCAAGAATTGCTAAAATTGCGATAACTACCAGAAGTTCAATTAAGGTAAAACCTTTTTTCATGCTCTAATTAGCTTGCGTTGAGGAACAAACCACTTGTGGTGATGCTGTGGTATCTTCTAATGAAGCACAAACTCTGATTTTAGCAGCACCAGCTGCTGGTACACCATTTGTCAAAAGTGCCCAACTTCCAGAACAACCACCTGTTGCCCAGGCTGTTGGATCAGTAGCAAAAGCTGCTCCGCTAGAAGCTGCTGTTGTTACACAGTAATTCTTACCTGTAACTGGATCAGTAGGTACCTTACCAGTTGTAAATTGTGTATCAAGTACTGCTGGAAATGTAGCATTATCAGCTCCTTTTGCTACATCTAATGCTTTTGTTACTTCTGCAACATCTTGTCTTCTTTTAGCATCTCTGCCTTTGCTTTGAACACTTGAGAAAACTGCCATACCAATTGTTGCAAGAATTGCTAAAATTGCGATAACTACCAGAAGTTCAATAAGTGTGAAACCTTGAGTATTTGTTGATGTCTTGGGCAGAACTTTTTTCATTTATTTTTCTTTATCTTTCTCATTATTGTCATAGGGCAATATACTCTGTCAATACCCCAGTTTGAAGCTATTTAAATACCAATTTAGAATTTGAGGACCCCAAAGCAGGGCAATATAAGCCCCAAGACTTAAGAAAGGACCAAAGGGAATTGTTTGTCCAAAATGCTTTTTACCAAAACCCATAAGAATGACGGAGAAAACTGCTCCTATTAGAAAAGCCAGAAATAAACCAATGATGGCATTAGGAAAACCCAATGCAATTCCTAAAAATAAAACATATTTAACATCACCCCAACCCATCCCTCTTCCTTTGGTTATTATTATAAGAAAAGCAAAGAATAAAGCAGAAACTATTCCTATAATAATAGAGAAAATCGCTGGTTCCCAAATTCTGTAAATTAAAGTCCAAAAATAATTAGAGTATGGAGGCATCAAATACTTACCAAGAAAGTTAGATTTTAAACTTAAATAAAACAACCAGGAATTCAAGCCACAAGCCACTAACCAATACCCAATAGCTATACCCACAGCAGGATAGGTAACCTTATCCGGCAATAATCCTGTTTTAATATCCGTCAGAAAGAGAATGAATAAAACTAAAACAATAAATATTTTAAATATAAAATTTAAAATAAGTGGTATTGATTGGACTGTAGGATTTAAAAGAATATTAAAATCAAAGGCTTGAGTTAAAAAAAGACCTGCAACTAAAAACCCCATCACTAATTCTGCAGCTAGATTGGTAAAAGGGATTGATTTACGACAATATCTACATTTACCAAGTAACATAATGTAGGAAAAAACAGGAAAGAGGTCGTACCATGCAAGTATATGTTTACACTTTACGCAATACGACCTTCCCCTCAAACTATCCTGCTTGTTTAGCCGATCGGCTACAGCTTTAGCAAAACTTCCTAAAATTGTACCTATCAAAAAGCCAAAAAAACTTAAACCAATCCACATAATTAATAAGTACAAGCAAGCAACATATTAGAACCAACTTCATAAGACAAAGGATCTGTTCCTCCGTCATTTGCTCTTCTGTCATTTGGAGCTGTTGTTTGTTGTTCAGATTCTAAATGTGTCATTATCTTCCAATGCGTTCCAGACCCACAATATGTGTAATGTAAGGGTGTGGTATTTGTCGGATCTACTGGTAAGGTAGGCACTGTAACGTTTGATTGACCAGCAAAGTTAATGCTAACCCAACCTCCGCCATTAGTAAGCCTCTTAGTAGTATTTCCTGCTGGAATAATACTATTGTCTGTACAAGTTACGTCTGGAGTACCACTATTACATGCCGGACTTGCCTGACCTGCTGCTGTACCTTCCTGTAAAGCAACATTAATTGCTTGTTGGATGTTTGCCAAGTCAGTTAATCTGGAGGCATCCCTTGTTCTTCTTGTAAGTTCCAATGGATTAATAATAAGTACTACGACCGCTGCTAAAATTGCAATAATTGCAATAACGACTAAAAGTTCTACAAGTGTAAAACCACGGGCAGTTTTTTTCAAATTCATTCACCTCCTTTCATCTACTTATTTAAGATTGTCACAGTTTTAAATTTTCGTCAAGTCTCTTTAAACTACTATTTTATGTTTGTAGTTAACTGGTAAATTGGTAAAATAATTGATACTACTAAAAAGCCTACCCCAATACCTAAAATCACTAAAACAACTGGTTCAATTAATGTTGTTATATTCTTTAATGAATTATCTGATTCTGATTCAAAATAATCAGCTAATTTAAACATGATTTCATCTAACTTCCCAGTCTCCTCACCGGTTTTTATCATCTGTCCGATAATACGGGGGAATTCTGGCAACCTAAGCACCTGGCTGGAGAAAGACAAACCTCTTTCAACTCCCTGATAAGCTAATATCAATCCATCTTGATAAACTCTGTTACCGGTAATTGCAGAAACAATTTTAATTGAGTCCAAAATCGAAAGGCCGGAAGAAACCAATAATCCAAAAGTCCTGGTAAAACTTGTTAAGATAACCAAAGAAGTAATTTTACCAATTGCCGGTGCTTTTAATAAAAACTCGTCAACCCGTAAGCGACCATCCTGGGTTTGTGAATACCTTCTAAATGATACTAAAGCTACTACAATTACTACTAATATTAACCACCAATAACCTAACATAAAATTTGAAAAACCCATTAAAATCTTTGTTGGCAGCGGTAATTCTATATTTGAGTCACCATATAAACTTAAAAGCTTTGGCATCACAAAAAATACCATAATTAGCATGACCCCAACCATCATTGTTACCACGACGATTGGATAAATCATGGCACCTCTGATTTTTCCCTTAAACTCCCTTTCTTTTTCTAAATTATTAGCCAGCTGAAGTAATATAATATCTAACTTTCCTGATGCCTGACCTGCAGCAACCAACTGACCATATATCGCAGGAAAAACATCCGGATGTTTTTGCAATGCTGCTGCAAAATCCAAACCACCTTTAATATCTGCCAATATATCTATTAATACTTTTTTAAATTTCTTATTTTCCTGTTGGTCTTGCAAAATATCCAAAGCCTCAGATAAAACAAGACCAGCTTGTACCATAGTTGCCAGCTGTCTTGTCATAACAACTACCACACTAAAAGGTATTCTGTTAAAGTATTTATCAAATAAATTTTCCTGATTTTTATTCTTCTCTTTTATGGAAATAATAATCAGTCTTTTGCGACGCAAAAGCGTGGCTGCCTGAAACTGATCAACAGTCTCAACTTCACCTTTGTGATATTCTCCATTCATATCCTTGGTTGTGTAAGAAAATATAGGCATAATATTACCCTAAGATTTTGGCTAACAAATCTGGCCGCAGGCTATAAGCCTGACCCATTTCAAGAGAGATTTTTCCTTCCCGAACTAATTTAGCAAGAGAAGCTTCCATTGAAACCATTCCTAATTCACCGGAGGTTTGAATTAAGTTATCAATCATGTGAGTTTTTGCATCTCTGATTAATGAAGAAAGAGCATTAGTTTTAAGCAGTAGCTCAACTGCCAAAGCCCTGCCAGGAACAATTGTTGGGATTAGTCTTTGTGAAATAATTGCTTCAAGTACTGCTGCCAGCTGCAGCCTGATCTGTGGTTGTTGATTTTGGGGAAAAACATCAATCATTCTGTCAATGGATTGCGCAGCAGAATTAGTGTGTAGCGTAGCAAAAACCAAATGACCTGTTTCAGCTATAGTTATTGCAGCAGCAATGGTTTCATAATCACGCATTTCTCCAACTAAAACCACATCAGGATCTTCCCGAAGAGCAGATCTCAAAGCATTAGGCCAGGTTTTAGTATCCAAAAGAAGTTCTCTTTGCGTCACGATAGACTTTCCCTTGGGATAAATATATTCGATTGGATCTTCTATAGTTAATATATTTGCGTTGTGTTTTAAATTAATTTGATTAATCATGGAAGCTAAAGTGGTAGATTTACCATGCCCGGTTGGACCAGTAATTAAAATAAAGCCCTGGCGGGGAACAATCAATTTATTAGCTACTTCAGGCAAACCCAAAGTAGACATCTCCGGAATCTGAAGAGGAATTAGCCTTAAAGCAGCTGCTAAATGCCCCTGTTCTTTAAATAAATTAATTCTAAATCTGGCTTTATCTTCAAATGAAAAACCAAAATCAAGTTCAAAATTTTCATCAAAAGCTTTTTTTTGAACAACAGATAAAAGTGGAGTGACTAAACCAAGTATGTCAGCATCAAGAAGGGGGGTAGTACCAGTAATTGGCAATAACTCTCCATTTAAACGAAGTGAGGGAGGATATCCGACCACTAAATGTAAATCTGATGCTTTCCTGGCAACTGCAATGTCTAATAATTGATGTATATTCATTTATTCCTCTGCAACCCTCAAAACCTCCTCTAAACTGGTAGTTCCTTCTAAAGCTTTCATATAACCATCTTGTTTCAAAGTAATCATTCCTTCTTTTATAGATTCTTCTTCAATAGCCTGAGACGAGGCTCTTTCCAGTACCATTGGCATAATTTTAGAGGAAACAACTAATACTTCATAAATACCTATTCTTCCCTGATAACCTGTTCCACCACATTCTGCACAACCTGTTCCTTTATAAAGTATGATTGGTTTTTCTTTTGGATAGAGATTTCCCAATACTCTTCTAAAATTTTCAGCAATCTCAGGCACAGGAGTATAAGTACTCTTGCAATGAGTACAAAGTTTTCTTAATATCCTTTGTCCAACACAAGCGTTGATAGAGGAAGCCAAAAGAAATGGCTCAATACCCATATCTAAAAGTCGGGGAAGCGCACCGGCAGCAGTATTTGTATGAAGTGTAGAAAAGACCTGATGCCCTGTTAAAGCAGCCTGAACAGCTAACTCTGCTGTCTCTGTGTCACGAACCTCTCCTACTAACATAATATTAGGATCTTGTCGTAAAAATGAACGCAAAGCAGAAGCAAAAGTTAAACCTATTGCCGGATTAACCTGAACCTGATTTGCTCCGGGAATTTGATACTCAACCGGATCTTCTACTGTAACCATATTTACTTTTGTGGTTGATAATCTGGTTAGAACAGAATATAAAGTTGTTGTTTTACCACTACCCGTTGGTCCGCAAATTAAAACAATACCATGTGGCCTAAGTATTTGTGTTTCAAAATTCTTTAATGCAATGCCACGAAGACCAAGTTCTTGCAAAGTAGGGGGGACAGTAGTTTTTGGCAATAACCTCATAACCACTTTCTCACCATAGATTGTAGGAACTGTTGAAACACGAAGGTCATAAATATCCTTCCCAGCACTGTAACTAAAACGTCCATCCTGAGGTAAACGTTTTTCCTCAATTTTTAGATTTGACAGGATTTTAATTCGTGAGACAAGAGCATCATGCACAGTTCTTGGTAAAATAATCTTTTCATGCAAGATACCATCAATACGATAACGAACCCTGGTCCGATCATCCAGTGGTTCTATATGAATATCAGAAGCTCTGGATGAAACAGCAAACTGAAGAAGTTGGGTAATAATATTTGCCACCGGAGCTTCATGAATAACTTCAGCTTTCTCTTCAACAGCTGTTTCCGTAGCCTGAAGTTCACTTACTTCCTTTAAAGCAGAAGTTACCTCAGAAGTTAAATTTTGAGAATACTGGTCTCCAATAGCCTTCATAATATCTTCCGGAACAGCCAGATAAGGCTTTACATACAGAGCGGATTTTTTCTCAATAAACTGAATTACCTGTAAATCCAGAGGGTCAGCCATAGCAACAAATAATTTATCGCCCTTTTTATCAAATGGAATAATTCGATAGCGCCTGGCAACTACTTCAGGTACGAAATTTAATACTTCTGAAGAGACGGCTTTTCCTTCCAGATTAATAAAAGGCACACCCATCAAAGATGCTCGGGCAGCAGTCATTTTTGCAGGAGCTACGAGCTGATGTTGGGTAATTACCTGTTCTGTAGAGGAACCACTGTTAATGGATTCTAGTTTAACTGCAGATAGTTGTTGAGCTGTAAGTAAGCCTTGTTTAAATAAAACATCTTCAATGCCAAATTGTTCTTGGGCAGTAGCCATAAAATATATGTCCGAAATATTTCGGACCCCTCATATCTATTATTGCTTGAGTGACTAGAGGTGTCAATGATATATAATCTGTTCATGATTCCAACATTATTAATTCATCCTGAGCCAGCTGAGCGTGAACAACATACCCTTAAAATAATAACCAGCCTTGGATTTCATGCAAACCATCCAGATTTAATGTGGTTTGGACCGGATGAAAAATTAGGGGTAGAACAAACTAAAAAGATTAAAAATTTTCTTAAGCTTAAGCCGTATCAGGCAAAAGGCCAAATGATTGTAATCATTGCTGCTGAAAACCTAACAACAGATGCCCAAAATGTATTACTTAAAACCCTGGAGGAACACGAAGACCAGGTTAATTTGATGTTAGGTGCAGCCAGTGAAGAGCAACTCTTACCAACATTACTTTCCAGATGTCAGATAAAAAGTTTATCTATTAATCCCACACCTGAAATAGAAACAAAATATCAAAAGGATATTGATAAACTTTTAAGTTCTGCCACTGAAGAAAGATTTCAATTTATCGAAAAAATAAAGGATAGAGAAGAACTTTTACCAGCTTTATTAATCTATTCAAGACAAAAACTATTAGAAAATCCATCCTCAGAAATATGGATAGATTTTTTAAAAGCACTTATGGAGGCAGAAAAATGGGCTACAAACAATGTTAATCTTAGAGCAATTTTAGAATATTTGATGTTAAAACTACCTGAAAATTAGATTAGCTTAAAATGTTATTGTTTAGATTGCTGCAATAAGCTAATCTAGCTATACATATTTGCATAAATCATGTTTTCCTGCTAATATGATACATCATGAGTAAAAAAGATATAAATTCATACGGAGCCAAAGAAATTCAGGTCCTTGAAGGGCTGGAACCAGTACGTAAGCGCCCTGGAATGTATATTGGATCCACAGACGAGCGTGGACTTTGGGTCATGATCAAAGAAATTATCGACAACTCTGTTGATGAGGCTATGGCTGGAAGATGTCATAATGTTTGGATTACCCTCCACAATGATAATTACATTTCAGTAGCAGATGATGGTTTTGGTATTCCATGGGACATTCATCCAACTGTTAAAAAGTCTGCATTGGAAGTTGCTATGACAGTCCTGCATGCGGGCGGTAAGTTTGGAGAAGGTGCCTATAAAGTCTCCGGAGGTTTACACGGCGTAGGAGCTTCTGCTGTTAATGCTTTATCTGAATATATGAGAGTAGAAAGTAAGCGTGCCGGTAAAACATTTTACCAGGAATATAATGAAGGTAAACCAAAGTTTGCTGTTAAAGAATTAACCAAATCTGATGAACCAACTTTGTTCCATTATCATTATGATTGGAATACCAAAAGTGGTGTAAGAACAGTCTTTAAAGCTGACTCAACAATTATGAGTGCTGTTGAGGCTAAATTTGATTTTGTGTCAAAACAGGTTAAAAATAGGGCATATCTTGTGGCTGGCTTATTTTTTCACCTTTATGATGAAAGAACTCAGGAAGAAGAAAACTACTACTTTGATTCCGGAATTGTGGCTTTAGTCAAACATACTAATAAAAATAAAGGGACAATTCATTCTCCAATTTATATTCACAAAGCCATTGATAATATTGATGTTGAGGTAGCTATTCAATATTCTGAAGGATTTAACCCAAATGTTGAATCGTATGCAAACGTTCAGGCTACCAATGACGGGGGAACTCATTTAACAGGTTTTAAAACTGCCTTAACCCGAGCTGTAAATGATTATGCCAGAAAACAAGGATACTTAAAAGAAAAAGATGAAAACTTAACAGGAGATGATACCTTGGAAGGTATTACTGCAGTAGTTGCTATTAAGATGGATTCTGAGCAGCTTCAATTTGAATCTCAGACCAAAAATAAACTTGGAAATGCAGAAGTCACACCAATTGTTTCTCAGGTTACCAAAGAAGGTTTAGATAATTTCTTTGAGGAAAATCCAGTTGAAACTCGTAAGATCATGGAAAAAGTTATTATTGCTTCCCGTGCCAGACTGGCAGCCAGAGCAGCCAAAGATGCAGTACTTCGAAAAGGAGCTTTTGAAGGTGGGGGATTACCAGGAAAATTAGCTGATTGCCAGGAAAAAGATCCAACACAATCAGAGCTTTATATTGTTGAGGGAGATTCTGCAGGAGGTTCTGCCAAACAAGGAAGAGACCGAAAATTCCAGGCTATTTTGCCGCTTCGAGGTAAAATCTTAAACACAGAAAGAGCCAGACTGGATAAAGTATTAGAGTTTGAAGAAATTAAGAACCTGGTTATTGCTTTGGGAACTGGGATAGGAGACAGCATTGCTTATGATAAGTGCCGTTATCACAGAATAGTGTTAATGACAGATGCTGATGTAGATGGTGCACATATTACTACATTACTTTTAACTTTCCTTTTCAGATATTTACCAGAGCTCCTTAGCCTGGGTTATGTTTATATTGCTCAACCACCACTATTTAAATTAGCCAGAGGCAAAGAAATTGCTTATGCATATTCAGATACTGAAAGAGATTTAATAGTTAAACAGTTTAAAGCAGTCAGACAAGACAACATTATTATCCAAAGATATAAAGGTTTAGGAGAAATGAATCCTGAACAACTTTGGGAAACAACCATGAACCCTGAAAACAGAGTCTTAAAGCAAGTAACTATTGATGATGCAGTAATGGCTGATGAAACGTTTACTATGTTAATGGGGGATGAAGTTCCACCTCGTAAGAAATTTATTCAAACTAATGCAAAGCAAGCTATTTTGGATGTATAAACCACACCATGGATAAATCTGATCCACAAAATTTAGCTGCCATCGTACTTGCCGGAGGTAAGGGAACCCGAATGCAGGCAACCTTACCCAAAGTTCTTCACCACATAGCTGATCAACCAATGATTTTTTACACCCTGGAAACCATTAATAAATTAGGGTTATCACAAGTTTATGTAGTAGTAGGTCATCAATCTAAAGAAGTTAGAAAAAGAATTTCTTCTAAATTTAAATGTAAATTTGCTTATCAACCAAAACCACTGGGAACAGGACATGCTGTTGAATGTGCTTTGGAAAAAATAGGAGATAATACTTCTACTATTATTGTTTTAAACGGTGATGATTCCGCTTTCTATAAAATTTCTACTTTACAAAAACTTTTAACATCTCATTTTGAAAGCAACTGTCCAGTTAGTATGATGACACTAAATATAAACCGAAATAGACGCTTGGGTCGAATTATCCGGGATGAACAGGGGAATTTTGAAAAAATAGTTGAAGCAGAAAAAGACCCTGCAAATGGAATTAACAGCGATGAAATTAACTGTGGTTTATATGTATTTAATGTTAAATGGTTAAAAGAAAATATTGATAATATAAAATTAAGTGACAGAGGAGAATATTATCTAACAGATATTTTTAATCTTGCTAAGACAAATAATATTTGCATAAATTTATTTAACCTCAAAAGCAAAGATGAGTGGGTTGGAGTTAATACACCTGATGAATTAAGCTTAGCTAATGAGAAAATGAAAAAGAAATTAACTAAGGGTAAATGAAAAAAATACACTTTTTAGGCATTGGAGGGAGCGGGGCTTCTGCCATTGCTAAAATTGCCGAAGCACAAGGGTACGAAGTAACAGGCTGTGATCTTTACCCTAATAATGAATTTACTATTGTTTTTCAAAAAGACCAGATTTTTGAGGGTCATTCTCCAAACCACCTTAAAAATGTTGATATTTTAGCTGTTACTCCTGCCATTTATTCTTTAGACCCAAACAATATAGAACTTCAAGAAGCCAAAGAAAAAAATATTGAAATATTAACCTGGCAGGAATTTATGGGTAAATATTTACAAAAAGAAAAACAAGTAATCGCTGTTTGTGGCACCCATGGAAAATCAACCACTACTGCTATGATAGGTTTACTACTGGAAGATGTTGGTCTTGATCCAACAGTACAACTTGGTGCAATCATTCCACAATGGGGACATAATTACCGAATTGGAAACAGTAAATATTTTGTAACAGAGGCTGACGAATTTAATGATAACTTTTTATCAACACATCCAAACATTACTGTTGTAACTACTGTGGAAATGGATCATCCGGAATATTTTAAAGACTTTGAAGCTTATAAAAAATCTTTTACTAATTTTTTAAACCAAACAAAAGATAAAATTATTGCTAATTTGCAAGATAAAGGAGTGGTAGATATATTGTCTTCAGACTCAAGTTTAAAAGATAAAACAATAGACTACTCAAAAGAAATCATAGATTTTGAATTAAAGATTCCAGGAGAACATAATAAATTAAATGCTTCTGCAGCATTTCAGGTTGGTCTTAACTTAGGAATTAAACCGGAAATTATCCAAAAAAGTTTAGAAAATTTTACCGGAATTGGGCGCAGATTTGAATACTTGGGAAACTTTCAGGGATCTGAAGTCTATAGTGATTTTGGTCATCATCCAACAGAACTTAAAGTAACATTAGAAGCAGCTATTTCAAAATTTCCTGATAAAAAAATTACAGTAATTTTTCAACCACACATGTTCTCACGAACTCTTGCCTTATTTAATGATTTTGTTAATGTATTAAAAAATCTGGCTGTTGATAAAATCTTTATTATGGATATTTATAAATCACGGGAATTAGACAAAGGTTTAGTTAATAGTAAACAACTAGTTGAAGCAATTAATAAGGAAAATGTTTTTTATACTGGTAGTGAAAAAGATATACTTAATAAAATTGAATCAATGAATAAAGATAATCAAATCATATTTTTTATTGGAGCAGGGGATATACATGACTTAGCAAAAAAATTAGTTACAAATTAGCTAAGACAACTTCCTTTAATCCCCCTGGTAAAGGATCTCCCAAAAACTGCTCAGCAATTATTTGAACCCTTTGTGGAGCATCAGTCACATGAATTTCCAGCTTTCCTGAAAGGCTTCCATTATTTAACAAACCTTTTTCCTGTAACATTACTTCAAGGGTTTCTGCAGCAGGTTTAGCAGAATCAACTAAGGTAATATTTTCTCCCAACACCTCTTTAATAGTATTAGATAAAAGAGGGTAGTGTGTACAACCCAAAATTAATGTATCTACATCCTGATCTTTAAAAATTGATAAATAATCTTTGGCAATAAGCCTAGTACCAGGGTGATCACCCAAACCCTCTTCTGCAATTGGTACAAACAGAGGACAACTTGCTACAACAACCTGAGCCTTGTTATCTTTTTGTTTAATTTCTGTTTCATAAATCCCTGAACCAATTGTTGCTCTGGTACCAATTACTCCAATTCTTTTACTCTTACTGGTTTTTAATGCATGATCTACTGTAGGATCAATAACCCCAAGGACAGGAACAGGGGAGACAGCGATAATTTTATCAAGACAAACAGCAGAAATAGTATTACAGGCAACTACTAAAAACTTAACATCTTTGGATAACAAAAAATCTACCATTTCCAAAGCAAACTGAGTAATTACATCCTTGCCTCTGGTTCCATAAGGAACCCTGGCAGTATCTCCTAAATATATGATATTTTCATTTGGAAGTGACTTAACTATCTCTTTAACTACTGTTAAGCCACCAATTCCTGAATCAAGTACACCAATAGATCTAACCATAATGTTGTTAATTTTAACAGATTTGACTAATATATAGATATGGCAAATCTTAAATCTCCTCAGGAAATTATTAAGGAGAATTTTAGTGGTAAAAAAGTATTAATATTAGGCTTGGGAGTAAACCAGGGGGGGATAGGTGCTACCAAGTTTTTTGTGAGCAATGGCTCAAAAGTTAAAGTCACAGATATTAAAGATCAGGATACTCTAGCAAGCTCACTTAGAGAATTGGAAGAATATGCCGGAATTGAATATACCCTTGGAGAACACAAATATGAAGATATAGATTGGGCTGACCTAATTATCAAAAATCCTGCTATTAAGCCAGATAATCCATACTTACTATATGCACAAAAACATAATAAACAAGTTGAGATGGACATGGGTATTTTTCTACAAATTGCTTCTCAGACACAAATAATTGGAATAACAGGCACCAAAGGAAAATCAACCACCTCGAGTTTAATATATGAAATTCTTAAAAAATCTGATGAAAAAGTAATTTTTGCCGGCAATATCGGTAAAAGTGTCCTTGATACTATTCCGTTAGTTAAACCAGACAGTACAATTATTTTAGAATTATCTTCCTTTCAGCTTGAAGCTTTTGAACAACATAAAATTTCACCTCATGTTGCGGTTATAACTAATATTTACCCTGACCATTTAAACTATTATGGAACTATTGAACAATATGTTGAATCTAAAAAAATAATTGCCAAAGAACAGGCACTTAGCGATTTCTTAGTATTAAAGAAAGATGATCCTGTAACCAGTATGCCAAACTTTCAAAATGGAATATCATCACAAATAATTTATTTTTCTCCGGAAGACCTGCCATCTGATTTTACTCTAAAGTTACCAGGAGAATATAACTTATGGAACGCAGCCGCTGCTTTAAAAGTAGCAGAGATCTATGGTATTGAAAAAGCAGATGCTTTAGAAGTAATAAAAGATTTTAATGGGGTAGAGTACAGACTCCAATTAATTAAAGAAATAAATGGTATAAAAATTTATAATGATTCTGCTTCTACCATGCCTGAATCAGCTATCTGGGCTATTAAAAGTTTACAGCAAAGTATCTTAATTTGTGGAGGAATGAATAAAAACCTGGATTATCAGGAACTCGCAAAAGTTATTACAACTAATGCAAAAATGATTTTCTTTGTTGATGGAGATGCAACTGATGAAATAAAAAAACATCTATCTTTAATAGATCCTAAATCTTCAGATAAAATCAAAGGAACCTACTCTGATTTAGAAAAATTATTAACTGATGTAAAAGCAGTAGCACAACCCGGGGATACAATATTATTTTCCCCAGGAGCAACTTCGTTTAATTTCTTTCAAAATGAATTTGACAGGGCAAGAAAATTTAATGAAGCAGTAACAAAAATCTTCGGATAATTAAAGTATTGACAAATATTTCAAGATAAGTAAAATCTCAATATGGCAGAAAGAATTCAAAAATTAACTCTTGCATCAGCAAAAGCACTTGTTTTCCAATCAGAATTTCTAGCACAATCTACCCTTGGAGAATCCAGAGATCCAAGAGTTCCATTAGCCTACAAGGCTATAGAGCAAGAAGAGAGCAGGGTAGCACGAATATTTGAAAATGCAAAATATAATGCTCAAGAAAAACGTAGAAGAAGATTTGAGACAGGTAATGTCTATATACCTAAAGAGAGGACATCACGAGAAACTTATAAAAGCCCTTATTCCCGTCCTTTCCGCTGGTACTAATTAACTTTTATTCCAATTCATCTCAAAAATAGCTTTTTATGCTGTGGAAAAAATTTTTGGATGAGTTATAATCGTCTCGATTACATCTCGCGCTTGAAACTCTAGCGAGTTATAATTGCTCCAAATGCCACATCAAATCAAAGATTACTTTGTTAAGCCATCTGATCCAATTTTGAAAAATATAGCAAAACCCATCCCTCAGGAAAAAATACATTTACCAAAAACCAAACAAATAATTAAAAAAATGCTGTCTATTGCTTACGGGGAACAGATGGATAAATCTAAACCATTTTTAGTTGGAGTAGCTGCCCCACAACTGGGAATATCAGAAAGAATTGTTTTGGTAGATAGATTAGCTGATGGTAAAGGCAAAGCAGGGGATTTAAATGTTTATATTAATCCAGAAATTACTTGGAAATCAGAAGAAGAATGGGAATGGTACGAAGGCTGTTATAGTGCTGATCGAGTTTGTGGAATAGTATCAAGGCCTATTGCTATCAAAATTAAGGCCCATGATCAAAACGGAAATATAATAGAAGAAGATTTTGAGTATTACACAGCCCGAATTTTTCAACATGAAATTGATCATCTAAACGGACATGAATTTGTAGAATTAGTTTTAACTCAAAATCCAAACAACCTACATTGGGTAGAGGATAAGGAATTTATGAATTACAGAAATAATGAAGCCTGGCGTAACTGGCCAAAAAAATGTTCCAGAGAAAAATGGGAAAAAATCAAAGGAATTAAATAATCGAATTCCAAAGCATTTCAAACAAAGTTTTTTGAGCTTCAGTTATTGGCTGACTTTCTATGATAACTCCAATAATATCTTTGTTGTAATCTAAAGTTGCTATCTTATTATCATAAATATAAATTTCAGGACTAAATTTATAACCCTCTGAAAGTAATTTCGTTTGACGCAAACATTCTTTATCTGATTTCATTAATTTTTTCCCTTCTTTGTTATCCACTGCCAAAACCCGGATTGAAATATTACGCTTTATTCTTTCCTCAATAAATTTTAAATGTAATTTTTCATTAAAAAATAAGTTTTCAGTTTCCTGATTAGTCCAAAGTAAAACTTCGCCCCTGGAAGAGAGAATGTCTTTCCAAACAGAAAGCAAGCCATTATTCCCTTCATAGACTTTAACTTTTGGGCGAATTTCTGAGGTTTGATATAAAGCCTGAAGTTCTGGTAAATTATCTATAATTTCAGCTTCCTGTCTTTTAAGTAATTTTCCCCTGTTTTCAATCATCTGTAACAACCTTTCAGGTTTAATACAAGTTACTTTCTTTTTATAGCTTTTGAGATCTTCTTCTAAATAACCTGATTTTAAAAGCTTCTCAGCAATAAGATAAGCAGTAGATCGCTGTAATTTAGATGCAGAAGCAACCTCATTAATAGAGGAGGGACCTGATTTTAAACAGGTTACAAAAAACTTAATTTCTTTTGGGTTTAAACCAAGTAGATCAAGAGAAGCTAAAATTATTTTTTCCATAATATTTAGATTAAATTATAGCACAAAATTAATTACATGTCTGATTATTTTGGACAACAAATTTATCAAGCTCAAAACAAAGCTGGAAATTTTATATATATTAATTAAAAATTGCTTTAATAGATTTCTTAAGGATAAAATAACAGTCAATGAATATTTTACTTATTACAGGAGGCATATCCAGTGAAAGAAGTGTGTCTTTGATTTCTGCAAAAGAAGTTAAAAAAGCGCTTGAAGAAAACAAACACAAAGTTAAGATGTTTGATATTAAACATGGGACTGATGAGATGGTCAAGTTAATTAAAAACTGTGATCTGGTTTTTCCTGTACTACACGGCGAAGAAGGTGAGGGAGGAGATTTACAAAAATTATTACAAAAATCAGGCAAACTTTACATTGGAGGTGATCCTGAGGGTTTAAAAGTGGGCTGGTATAAAATTCCATTTAAACAATTTTGTGATAAAAATAACGTCCCTTCAGCCCCCTGGAAAGAAGTTAATACTATTGATGAAGTTATTAAATTTGGTTTACCATGTGTGGTAAAAAGCACCAATGGGGGATCCTCAAAGGAAGTGGCTATTTTAAAAACAAATGCAGATTTAAAGCAAAAAATGTTTTTAGATTTATTTAAACTGAATCAACCCTTATATGCAGAAAAATTCTTACCTGGGATAGAAATTACTGTAGGAATTTTAGGAAATAAGGCTTTACCTGTTGTAGAAATTGTTCCACCAGAGGGAAGTTGGTTTGATTTTAAAAATAAATATTCAGGAGAAACGAAGGAAATAGTTAATACCCCAAATTTAACTCCTAAAATTAAAAAACAGGTTCAGGAAATTGCTTTAAAAATTCACAAAGACTTAAACCTTGGGCCATATTCCAGAATAGACTTTATAGTTTCAGATTTACCTTCCCACATATCAGGCGGGGAAGCTAAACCATATGTTCTTGAAGTTAATATTATTCCGGGCATGACCCCCAATAGTCTTTTTCCTAAAGCAGCACTTGGAGCAGGATATACCTTCCCTCAGCTTATTCAAAAGTTGATTAAGCTAGCTATTCAGAATACTAAGAACCAGTAAGTATTGAAGAAAAAACTTCTGTGTGAGTAAAAAAAGCAGATGTGTTTCTGTGCGTATAACCTGTTCGTCTTCTTAAAGAAACAATAAAGCTATCAGGTTCATACATTCCGGATTCTAGAAGAGTTTCTTTCCTATTAAGAAACCAATTTAAACAATATGCGGCTGATTTATCGATTATATAATCATCACCTTTTACAGTAAGTATGTCTCCAATATCAAATCTTACAACACTTCCTTTTTCATCAAACTCCATTATTTTTACCTCCTAAATCAAAATTATATCATGACAATTAATCCCATAAACTTCTACAGAAGTTTGAAAGCTACGCTTATAATAATATACTCTTTTTGCTTCCAAAAGGCTTGTTTTTATGCCTCAAAAAAGGGTATAATAGCTGAACAGCTTAAGGCTTTTTTTAATGTCTTTTTAGGCTAATTTTATGAGCAACATAAGCAACTGTTCGATCGTTTGGATCTCACAGCGCTTGAGTTGCAAGAAAGAATTAATAATATGAGCAACATTGGTAAGATTGAACTAACACCTATAGTAGAAGAGATGCGCAGGTCATACCTTGATTATGCCATGTCTGTTATTGTTTCCCGTGCCTTACCAGATGTCCGCGATGGTCTTAAACCAGTACAAAGAAGGATTATCTTTGTGATGTATGAGTTAGGGTTATTGCATTCATCTACTTTTAGAAAATGTGCCAAGATTGCCGGAGACACTTCTGGTAACTACCATCCACACGGAGAATCAAATGTTTACGGAGCTTTGGTTAACTTAGTACAAGACTTCTCCATGCGTTATCCTCTGATTGATGGTCAGGGAAACTTTGGTTCTGTTGATGGTGATATGCCTGCTGCCATGAGGTACACAGAAGCACGTCTTGCCAATATTTCAGAAGAAATGCTTCGGGATATTAACAAGGGAACTGTTGATTTTATTCCAAACTATGACCAAACCAAAAATGAACCAACTGTTCTACCAGCCGGAATTCCAAATCTTTTATTAAACGGCGCTTCTGGTATTGCTGTAGGTATGGCAACTCAAATTCCACCACATAATTTAGGAGAACTTATTAATGCGATCACATTCATGATCGACAAACCAGTCAAACCAGAAAATCAGAAAGTCAGCGGTTCAGCAATTCAGCAGGAAAGCAATGCTGATTCTGCCGAAATAGCCGACGTTGCCGATACTCAGATTCCAGCTGAAACTACTGGAAAATTCCGTTCTGAAGCAACAGTAGAAGATTTACTCCAGTTTGTAAAAGGACCTGATTTTCCAACTGGTGGCTCAATCTATGACCAATCAGAAATCATAAATGCTTATGCTACTGGTAAAGGTAGAATTGTGATGAGAGCCAAAGCAGAAATTGAAGAAGCTAAAAATGGCAGGTTTGATATTATTGTTACAGAATTACCATATCAGGTTAATAAAGCAACACTTATTACCAGAATTGCAGAATTACATAAAGATAAAAAGATTGAAGGAATCTCTGATTTAAGGGATGAATCAGACAGAAGGGGAATGAGGATTGTAATGGAACTTAAGCGCGATGCAAAGCCCCAATCTCTACTTAATAACCTCTATAAGCATACTTCAATGCAATCAGTTTTTAATGTAAACATGGTGGCTTTGGTAGATGGGGTGCCACATTTATTACCACTTAAATATATATTGGAAGAATTTATAACCCACAGGCAAGTTATTGTCCGCCGCAGGTCTGAATATGAATTGGCAGAAGCCAGAGCCAGAGAACATATCCTGGAAGGATTAAAAATTGCTGTTGATAATATTGATGAAGTCATTGCTACAATCCGAAAAAGCAAGGATGCAGAAGACGCTAAACTTAACTTAATGACCAAATTTAAATTAAGTGATTTACAATCCCAGGCAATCCTGGACATGCAACTTCGAAGACTGGCAGCATTGGAGCGACAAAAGATTGAAGATGAGTTAAAAACAGTTCGCGAAACAATTGCTTATTTAGTAGATTTATTAGCCCATCCTGAAAAGATTTTAGGAGTAATTAAAGATGAACTTACCAGAATTAAAGATAAATATGCAGATGAGAGAAAAACCAGAGTCTACAAACAAAAAATTGGTGAATTTTCAGAAGAAGATTTGATTGCAGATGAACAAACAATAGTCACCATTACAGAGGGCGGTTATATAAAGAGGCAGCTTCCATCTACTTTTAGAGTTCAAAATAGGGGAGGCAAGGGAGTTTCTGGTATTACTACTAAGGAAGAAGATGCAGTTTCACATATTTTTTACACTAAAACTTTAGATAATATTTTATTCTTTACTGATCGGGGCAGAGTATTCCAAATGAAGGTTTGGGAAATACCAGAAGCCTCCAGAATAGCCAAAGGTCAGGCAATAGTTAACCTTATTAATATTGAGCAAGGTGAAAAAATTACTGCCATCTTAACTCTTAGACAAAAAGACACAACTAAATACCTATTTATGTGTACCAAGTTTGGGAACGTCAAAAAGACAGAAATTGCAGAATACTCTTCTATTAGAAAAAATGGTTTAATTTCTATTAAATTAGATGATGGAGATGAATTGGGTTGGGTTAATCCAACAACAGGTGAGGATGAGATGATAATTGTTTCAAGGGATGGTCAATCAATCAGATTTAGTGAAAAAGATGTTCGTTCCACCCACAGAGATACTGCTGGTGTTAGAGGAGTAAAACTTGGAAAAGATGATACTGTAGTATCAGCACAAAAGATTGATGACCCTAAATCAGATACAGTGCTAGTGGTAATGGCTAATGGTTTAGGTAAGAAAACTATGATCTCTAATTGGACTAAACAAATCAGGGGAGGTATGGGAGTCAAAGCAGCCCAGGTAACTGCAAAAACAGGACCAATTATGACTGCTCAAATTGTAGAAAAAGGTGTTGATACCTTAGTTCTAACTTCAAATAAAGGCCAAATAATAAAATTAAATTTAAATGATGTTCCAACTTTACAAAGACAAACTCAGGGAGTAATCTTGATGAGAATGAGAGAAGGCGAAAAAGTAGCTGCAGCAGCTATTGTCTCATCAAAAGAAAAAGAGTAAATTATATATAGATGGAGAAAAAAATTACTGCCATAGCTATCGTGTATTTTGTAATTGGACTAATCGTCGCTATCACTTTTGCTACTTTTTATCACTGGCCACCTTTATCATATTTCAGCCCTAATTTTTATTCTGTAGTCTTAACCTGGCCTTTTCAACTTAGTGGTTTGATTAGTGATTTCCAATATTACGGCTTCGCAGGCAAACCATTCTAAATATCCTTATTTCCTGAATGAAAAGATTTGTGCACGTCTTTCAAATGCTTAAGACAACGAAGTTGTCGCAAGCATTTATTCCTTATTATTGCCGGAGTGAAACGACTTATGAACATCTTTTAAATGCTTATTGGTAACATGGGTATATATTTGGGTTGTAGCAATATTTGAATGACCTAGCATCTCCTGAACAGATCTGATATCAGCCCCATTAATAAGCAAATCTGTAGCAAAACTGTGTCTTAATGTATGAGGAGTGGCTTTTACTAAAATACCAGTACCCTTAACATACTTTTCTACAATCCTTTCTATAGAGCGGGGAGTGAGCCTCATAGCTTCACCACCAGGAGTTATATCAACCTTACCCTGAAACCTAATAAACAGGGGAGAAAAATTATCTTTTCTATTTTTCAAATATTGATCCAACCAATGAATAGCAGAATCAGATAAAAAAACCACTCTTTCTTTAGATCCTTTTCCCACCACGGAAAATTCAGATCTTTCTAAATTAATAGATTCACGATTTAAGGAAGCCAACTCTGCTACACGTAGTCCTGTTGAAAATAATGTTTCAAGCAAAGCTCTATCCCGAAGACCAGCAAGATCTGAGGTCTGGGGAGCCTCAAGCAGCTTTTTTAATGATTCATCATCCAGTATTTTAATAGGGGAGGCATCAGACTCACCTAACTCTATTTGTTCAGCAGAGAGTGATTCTATACCTTGTTTAGAAAGATAGCGTAAAAAAGCACGTAAAGCTATCATAAAATAATTTTGAGTAACTCTTTTTAAAGGTTCTTTAGTTTTGGGATCAAGCCAGCGGTTTAAAAATAAACGATATTTTCGAACAAGCGCCAGATTAATATCTGCAGGCTTAATATCCCCGGCATATTCGAGGAATCTTTTAAGATAGTGATCGTAATTTTGTATTGTTTTTTGAGACGTATTACGTTCAATTTCTAAATATTCTAAAAAATCTGTTATTAAAGCGGAGAGCGTCATGCTAACGTCTGGCTAGGCTAAAGAAACCTAGAAAAGTTAAAGAGCCCCCAATTCCGACCAATATTAAGGTAGGATTTACATCAGCTGTCCCAGGTAAAGGGGCCTGTGTTGGAGTCCATCTTGGTGGTTGAGTAATAGTAGCAGACCCAGTTGAAATAGGTCCGCCTTGTCCACAACTACCAGTTCCAATTACATAGTTACCATTTACAACCTGATTTAAGGTTTCTACCATTGTAGTAATCTCAACCACATTTGTATCAGTGGTCTTACTTTTATCATTAGGATCAAAATCAAATTTAATCTGAGTGGCTCCAACAGGAGCAGTTTCCAAAACCGTAAAATCAATAGTAGCAAATGTTCCTGCACCCTTAAAGAATGAGGTTGCAGAAGCTAAACCAGAGATAAGTATAGTACCTGTTAATGTATCAATACTATTTCCTGTATAATCCGGATAGATACTACCATTACTAATTTTATTAGCCACAAAACGGGTGGTATCATAATTAATAATCACATCTGTACCAGCTGTTTCAAAAGTACTTGTATCTAAATTAACTGTTAATGAAAAATTACAATTTTTATTAAAAGTCCCGGTAGGAGGGGAGAGTGATAAGGTTGATCCGGCAGCAAAAGCTAAAGCAGGATTCATAAATATTAAGCTTAATGCACTTAAAAAAGAGATAAGTATTTTTTTCATTGATTTATTTTAAGATCAAGATTTTTAACCTGTTCCAAAACATCAGCAGACTTTTTATTCTCTATAATATTACTGTCATTTGTTTTTCCTTTAGTGAATTCAATAAATACTTTAGCAGAGCCTGCAGCTTTTGCCTGAAATAAAATAGTACCAAATAAACCATTAGGAATAACTCCTGCTATATTATTTGTAATACCGGAAACTGTAATTACACCACTTTTTGATTCACTTTGATTAATGGGGTATTCATCATAAAGAGTACCCACAGTAACTGCACTTTTTGAAGAGGTAGGTGTAAGAGCTAATAAATTAGCATCATAATGAATAATAATATCCGCCCCAGCTGTAGTTTTATCAGACTCAATGTTTATACCAACCGGTATCATTTCTCCAACCTTAAAATCAGTTTTAGGAACTGTTAAAGAAATAGTATTTAAGGCTTTAGTCTCTATTCCGGTTTTATTAGATTTAGGCTCAGACTGTTCAAATTGATCAGTTACCCTTAATGCCTGATAAGCCCAGGCACCCTGAATAGCAATCACAATTACCACAAAAATAATTACATAAAGTGGCTTAATATTACCAAGGAAGGTAGCTAATTTTGTTTTGATATTGGACAGTTCCATTAATTTAAATCCTTACTATAATTGAACCACAAAGAGTTGTCTTCTGTCTAGTTTTATCATACTTATGGTGCTGGTGGACCTAAAGGGGAGCGCAACTCAATAGTGAAGGTAGTACTGGTAGTAGTTCTTTTGTCAGGGCTAACACTATCTCCTGAAAAAGTAATTGGATCTGCTGCAGCCCTGGATTTAAATAATTGCTGCTCACTAGCAAGCTTCACTCCAACCGGAATAACCAACAACATAATTCCAATAACCAGTAATGCAATAATATTTTTCTTATTCAATAAACCTTTATTTACTTCTTCCATTTATTCTCCTCCTTTATTGTAATTATTTTGTAAACAAGAGTAATCTACAGAATTAACCCGTGAGTCAGTATTTAAATCAGCAGTCCTGCTAACATCACTATTTAATGCCCACTCTCTAGACATTTCTCCTTTATCAAAAGCATTAACCTTATTATCAGGAGCAGCCACCGGATAAATATCTCCCACATATAAAATTATATCACCCAAATTAGTAGTACCTTCTTCTGCTATAAACTCTACTTTTCTACTAACTGTTTTTGGTGCTTTAAGGCTTAAGACATACGTTTTTCCAATTTCTATACCAGGGGTAAAATCAACTGGTTTACCTTCTTTATCTATATTAATTTTCTTCTTGATAAGTGATTTAGCACCATCAACTTTTTCTTTAATTTCAACAGCCACATCTGTTGCTGATAAGTCACCAGATTGTGCTAAACAGGTAGTTTTCTCAGTAAAATCAACAGTGGTTAAATCCAATGAACAATAGCCATTTATCACTGTACCATCATCAGTAGTTAATACTATCTGATGCCTGCCTCCGGTTAACCTGTCATTTAGGCTGGATTTAATCTCATACCTTGTATCTTTATTAGAAGATACTGGAGTAGCGGATAGAGTAGCAGATGAAGTTGAACTTGTATCTTTTCCTAAAGAAACCCAGGAACTAATATTAGCCTGCTTGCCTTCAACTTTAATATTTCCGGTACCCTGATCATCGTGTAAGCCAAAGTTTATTCCCCTAACAGTTACTAAAGTTCCGGTACCAATAGGACTAAAGGTACAATTAGCTGAAGTTATCCTTGGTTCTCCACCAATATACTTAATACTCTTTGAGGTTACTGTGCTTTTATTATCTTTATTATCTTTAAACTGACAAAACAAAGTTAAATTTCCACCTGGAACAACATTATAAGTAAATTCTTTTGTGAATGTGATAGGAGCACCAGATCCATCTCTATTTCTATATGGCTCCCATTGTGGGGCGCTGCTACCAGTATCATCTTTATCAAAGCTTTGTTCAGAACACCTATATTCTGTGGTATAAGTTGGAACTGGTGGAGGAGTTGGGGTTACATAGGTAATCTGGCGGGAGAAAACCTGACTGGTTGTTTCATCTGGCTTTTTAAATTGAACACAAACATTATAAACCTTACCAACAACAGGATTTGCTAATTGATAATTATTAATTGATAGGGCATCTGTATTACCAGCAGCCGCATAAGATTCCCATGTAGGGGAAGCATCGCCTGCATTAAAACAGGCATCACCAACTGTGTAACGATATTGATAAGTCCTGTCTGTAGGAGCGGCCGTAACGGTTGGTGGTGGTGTTGATGTAGTACTACTGGTTATATCAACAACTTTCCAGCCAACATTTTGACCACCACAACTAAAATCTGATATTGTTCCACAATCAACGCATTGGCTTGCAGGTGAACCTAAAGAAGCTGCTGGGCAAGTAGAAGCTCCATACCATTTACAAAAAGGATTGCCGGAACACCAAACTCTTGGTGCACCACCTATACCAAGTTTGTAGGCTTGGTATTCTGTAGAAGCAGTAGAAACAAAAGGATTAATATAATACCTGCCAGTAGACCTGGGGGTCCATTTGGCTGTAAGTATATATCTGTTTTCACCTGTAGTAAAAGTTGACTGATTAAAGGTAAATCCTTTTACGCCAAAATTACAATATTGCCTATTAACATTATCTATAGTTGCAGGACTACCTCCACTTGCAACACAATCTGGATTAGGAACATTGTTATTATGATCTTGATCTGCCCGAACCCAAAGAAGACTTGTTGATAATAGACCGCCCAGTACACTAGTATTAGCAGTTGAGGTAAAGGAGAGCTCTTGACCCACCACACCGCTACTAGGACCTTCAACAGAGGCGCTGATGGCAGGATTTGTTCCATCTGGATTTCTAGCAGGTGCTCCAGAAGCTATGGATTGTCTAGTAAACCAAACATGATTCCATCTACAATTACCCCAGTCATCTGTAGATGATGTTGGTTTCCTAACAGCTTTAATTTCAATTGACTGATCATTAGAAGGTGTTGCAAAAGTTCCTTGCTGAATAGGTACGCCACATTCATTACCAAGATTATCAGTCACTTTATGAAACCATTTGGTTAACTTAAAATTAGGGTCATCAACATGAATAGAAACTCTTGTTGGTACACCATCTACTGTACCCAAAGGAATACTTATACGTTCAAAAGTATAAAAAGGTTCATCATGGACAAAAGTGCTACCTTTTCCAGAAGGGTCAGGGTTGCAGCCACTGGAAAATGAATCACCATCAGATCCTTGACTCCATGTCACTTTATAAGTTGGAGTACCTTGACAAGCAGGGCCACCACAAGAACCGCCAATTATTTTTCTCTGATTAGTACAGCTACCATAAAGTGATGGATTCTCATCTGTCACCTGACCAAGTAAAACAGCACCCTCTCGTGAGCCATTCCAAACAGCAGATGCTTTTTGGGCAGAAAAAATAAAAAAGACAACCAATATTAAACTAAATAAATATGTAAATACTTTAATTTTTTTCATTAGTGTTGCGGTGGCATCTCCAGTCTATCATTTGGTCCACATCGTGGGTTTTGTGAAATAGTTGCAACCGGATTACCACTACAATAAACCATACCATTAAATGTCTGAGCATTAGCTACAATATAATAACGTTGGTTATCATTTGGATATGCCCATGTACCTGTAGCAGTACAAGTACTAGCCCCAGCACAGTCATTATTAACACCTATTAAAGTCCAGGAGTTTGGATCTTTTAAATCTTTAGCTTGATTGGCTACATATACCCATGCTTTTCGCAGATTTACTCCTGTTGCAGTTGTAGTATATGTATTACCAGATACCGATAATGAAGCAGAAAGACCCGGAGCTGGAGTAGAGGTTGGAACTGATGTAGTAGTAGGAGTTGGGCTAGCTGAAGGAGTTGGTGCTTGAGTTCCAGTTGGATTCCCGCCCGAGCCAGGAGCTCCATAAGGACCATATGGGGAATGAAAAGTTATATTTACCTTAGGATCAGTGGTTTTACATCCACTTGCAATGCAATCAAATACCCCAGATCCACTAATTTCTATTGTTTCTCCTGCTGCTTTTGGTTTAAAAAGTTGTGTTTGTTGAACTAAATAAACTCCAATCGGAATTGATAAGGCAATAAGACCTAAAATAATAGCAGAAGTAATATTTTTTTTCGTCAGAAGATAATTTAATGAGTCATTCATCTATAATAGGGCATTAAGATCTAGATTAGAGTAAAAGGGCAAGTAATGTCAAGCACAGGCAGTGAATCAACAGGTAAGGGAATCGGCAGATCAGCAAGATCAGTGTATCAGAGAAGACTTTATATTGTGCGACAACGATTATATTCAGATAGATCAGATAGAACCGGAAAGATACCAGTTTAAACTAAAGAATATCTATTTAAAATCATAAAGATCAAAAAGATACACACTAAACATATATAAAATGTCATTCTGAGCATAAGCGAAGAATCAATACTTATGAGATCCTTCGTCATTTTATTCCTCAGGATGACAAGAACGTATTTATTAGAACATTCAACAAAGATCATCCCAGTTAGGGTTTTTAGATTCAATAAGCTTTATTTTCTTAATTCTTAGCCATCCTTTAATGCGTTTTTCAGCAGAAATTGCATCATTAACATCTGTAAATTCCTCATAATAAACAAGCTTATTTAAGTTGTATTTATGGGTAAAACTAGGAATTAGTTTTATTTTATGTTCATGAATTCTTCTTTGAATATTATTAGTAACTCCCGTATATAAAACATTATTTGATTTGTTAGTTAGTATATAAACGAAAAAACTTCTCATAAATTTATACTCTCAAACATAAACTACCAGTCAAGAGATGTTTCGCTTTGCTCAACATGACGCTTTAAGGCTCCGTAGCCATGAGGCGCTACAATGGCCCTAAACCGGCTGGAAAGCAGGGCAGTGCTATGGTAAGCTATCCATAGTTTAGGCTGTCCTAAAGCCCCAAGCTAATTATATAGAAAAACAATAAAAACTCAAAAACAGATAAGAAAATTATTGAAGAAAAGTAGCAAAATATGGCACAAATAAATACTACTTAAAAACCAATAAAAATTGATTCAGGTACAAATTTATATATTTTTACCTCTCCTCCGGCTAGCCTCCACGACGTCGTATAAGATACATTGTGCGACGTCGTAATTGGGAAGTAAACTTACTCACTACATTCAGAGTAGAGCTAAGGCTAAATTAGGAGTAGTTTGTGGCTTCTATTCTTCTTATTTAGCCTCATTTTATGTATCTAAAGCAACCCCTGCCTCTCCTCCGTACTAGTAACTACTTATCTTTTCACGCGTGAAAATAGATGTTAGCAGTCTTACAGTTACTGTAGTAAGTTTAGCTTCAAAAAGAGAGTACTCCACTCCTGAATATATTTGCTAAAAAATGTATATTTATTGAGGCTAAATTGAAGCTACAGAAAAAGTCCAGAGAACACTATACCCTATAGTTTAGCCACAAAGTTATCCACAACTGTCCTCTATCTGTATCAGACTATATCAAATATACTATCCTATAGTTTTTTATATTCACGAAATCTTATTTTTGATCAAAGGTATCAAACTATATCATTTGAAGCTAAAAATACCACTTCCCCTCTTCTCCACCTTCTTGCTCTGAATTTTATCCTGTCCAGGAAGTTGTTAAAACTGCAATTAAGAATACCCCCAAACCCCAGCCCAAAAATTGCCAAACGTCTACTCTATTCAACCTGTCTTTTAGGGTGTGTGTAGCAATACCAAGAGTCACATAAAGTCCGGTTGAAATTATGAGTGATGACATAGGTTTAGCAATTGGCCAAAATGATAAAGAGAGCGCCATCTCCCCCACAATTAAAGCTAAAATTGCAGACCATACTAAAATAAAGCTGTTTAAGCCTTCCATATCCAAAGACCAAATTACCTGTAAAATCAATGGAAAACTTATTAAAAATACTGCTACCCCATTCCAGATAAAAAATAAGTTTAGAGAAAAGACTACATTAAACAACATATAAGCAGTTATTAATGTCAGAACAAATACAGTAGTAGATGCTACACGATATAAAGGTATAGTTCTAATAGATGCAACATTAAATACATTTTGAGAAAGCAACAAAGTATAGAATACCAATCCAAAGGCAATAGCTACAGGAAATCTGGTTAGCCATCTTACTGGTAACAAAAAATAATAGCTTGCAACAGCCAGAGTGAATGCAGTTGGTAAGATCATCAATACTATTGCTTTAAGACTGTTTAGACCCTCCCACAGAGCCCAAATAGATAAAGCAAATGCTAAAAGTGCCAGCCCTGCAATAAAGCGGTAAGTTAGATAAAATGGAACTAATTGTGTGGACAATAATCCAAAAGATAAAACAATAGAAACAATAATTATCTTATGGCGTTTACCCAAAGATAATCTTTCATGGCTTAAAGCAATAAAAACCTTAATTATGTAATCACTTACTCTAAAAATAAAATTCATTTCGCGACTAATTTTAGAACATGACAAATAGCAATAGCAAGTGCATCAACCGCATCATCAGAAAATTTCTTATCTCTTCTTGCTACACCGGACATTGGTTTTAAAAGTTCACGGGTTTTATTACCATTTTTTCCCAAAAACTTTCTTACCCCTTCATGAACTTCTTTTTTATCTGCCCTTCCCCCGCCTGCTACCATCAATTTTACCTGTGGACCTGTATATTCATGAATAGGAATACTCCTCATCCCGGCAGAAAGCATTATGACTCCCCTGGCCTGACCTACTGAAATAGCAGTTCTGGTATTCGCCCCAAAAAATAACATCTCAATTACTATCATATCAGGCTTAAACTTATCTACAATCTTTTCTAACTCATGATGTAAAACAACTAATCTTTTTTCCATCACCTGATCTTTTTCTGTAGTGATAAAACCATAATCAACCAATTCCAGATCATAGTTAAATTCCCGTTCCAAAATATCATCAGGAATTTTTATTAAACCATAACCAGTCGTCGCTGTTCCGGGATCAATGCCAAGTATTATCATAGATGTTAAATCACTATATCAGAATATCAAAGTTTGCGTAGACTTTATGAATATCTTCATGTTCTTCTAATTTCTCTGTAAAATTCATTACCCTTTCCGCTAAACCTTCATCTTTAATTTCCACAACTATATTTGGTTTGTAGATTACTTCAGCCTCTTCTACTTCATATCCAGCCTGAGTAATTTTTGTACTCATAGTATTTAACTCTGGGCTATCTACATATACTAAATACATCTTATTGCCCTCATCTTCAAAATCTTCAATATCATTTGCTCCAAGATCTATTAACTCTAAAGTTTCCTCATCAATACTCTGACCTTTGCTTTTTACTTTTATCTCCCCTGTCTTATCAAACATATATGCAGTAGAACCAGGTACTCCTAGAACTCCCCCATTCTTATCAAAAAAATGTTTAATTTCCTGATTAGTTCTTAATCTATTATCAGTAACTCCCTGGATATAAAAAGCTACTTTGCCAGGCCCAAATCCCTCATATGTAACTTCTTCCAGTGTTTGTCCTGGTAACTTTCCTAAACCACGGTCTATAGCCCTTTGAACATTCTCTTTTGGCATATTAACTTTCTTGGCAGCATCAAGCTCCATTCTTAATCTGGGATTAAAATTTGGATCACCGGAATTTCCCAATCTGGCTGCAATAGAGATAGCATTAGCTGTTTTGGTGAAAGTTGCGGAACGTTTTACATCGGCTGCACCTTTTGCACGCTTAATAGTTGACCACTTAGAATGTCCTGACATACGTTTAGATATTACTTGAATACTTCGGGATTGACAAGGTGCTTGAAAACCCGATATACTCCTTTCTTGATGACTGTCGACTCCAACAAATCTCTGCACCAACTAGCTATTAACGCTGCATTAAGTTCAAATTGGTTACAAGCCATTGATTTTAATTTAGAAATTTTGGCAGAAGAACCAAAAAGTGTTGAGGCTCTAAACAGGCTCGGAAGAGCTTACTTTGAGCTAGGTAAATTACCAGAATCCAAAGAATCTTTTGATAAGTCATTAGCTTTTGACCCTTATAATCAAATCGCTGCTAAATTTATTAAAAGAATTGAAACTTGTAAAAAGAAAAATCCTAAAGCAAAAAGCAATAATGGAACCAACCATAATTGTGCTCAGGTTGATAGCGATTTATTTATTGAAGAACCAGGAAAAACAAAGTTAGTATCCTTACTCAAGGTAGCTGAACCACAAAAACTATCTCTTCTATCACCTGGTGCACTCGTTAGTTTAATTATCAAAAATAAAGTCATTGCAATAACTGATCAGGATGAAGAATATTTAGGAGTATTACCTGATGATTTATCAAGATTGTTAGTTAGGCTTATTAATGGCGGAAATAAATATCAGGCCATTATTAAAACAGCCAAAATCAATGGGTTATCAATTTTAATAAGAGAAACATATCGCTCATCCAGATTTAAAAACCAACCATCATTCTTAGACAACTTAAATATGGCACAAACTTATTCATCTGATAATATCGTAATCATTGATGATGAAGAAGATCCAGGCACTGAAAGTGATGAAGAAGAAAGAAGCTAATACTTTAACTTAATAAATCTTTTATATCATCCACTCCCACAATAAAATGTCCACCTTCTTTATCCAATAAATGTTGTGGTAAAGATCTTTTTTGGTAATTTTTAATTATTTGTTCGCTTGAATAAGATTGAGGAATAGCTAATAAGTTTGTTTGCTTAACCTGATTATCTATTTTAGATTTAATTTCTTGTGCCTTATTATTATCACCAGCAATCACAACTACTCTAATTAAAGCTTTAAAAATTGGCTGTAACCCATTTTTTTCACATTTAGGCTGAATCACCAGCTGCCACCATAATTCCTCCTGATCAGATAAGGCAAGTGGTATATTAGCTAAATCTATAATAGGAGCATCAGATTTTTGATAAGCAATTGGTTTGTCTGATTTGTGAAAATCCTTTGAACTAACCTCCCATGCCAAGATACCAGCTTGTAAGTGGTTGCTATATTTTAAACTATAATCTTCCAGCTCCACTAAATTTAGGATATCAGCAAATTGTTTTAAAATAATAACAGGTCCATATATAACTAAAGCTTGTTTAGACCCTCTGTACAACCTTTCTAAAGAAACAATCAGCCTTTTTTGATCAATAATATGATCTATCTTCATTAATAATTCATCAGTCAAGCCTGCTTCATTTTTAATTAGATATAAAGAATAATGTGTGTCTGTATGAACTGGCGCTTCTGTGTAATCACGCATTGAACGAAATGCTAAAAATAGTGAAATAAAAATAACAATGAAAAACAATAATACCCAAATGATCATAATTACCCACAATGATACCACAGAGAATGATTCTTAGAATTATTTTTGATATTTTAAGAAGGTATCTTCACCTAAAATAATTGTAATATCAGCCCTTGTCGTATCCAAACTTACATTATCCAAAACACAATCCCCACCCTTTCCCAGACCTGGTAATGGAATGTTTTGCCAAAAGCTTACCAGCTTTTTCTGTGGACAGGATAAATTTAATTTTTCAGTTAAATATTTTGTTGTGTAACTATGTTTAGCTAAAATTATACTTTTATCAACTTTTTCAGGAGCATTAGCAGTAAAGATAACCCGAGCTCCCATATTTGTTAATAGTTTAGCAGCCTGTTCTGCTAAACCAGGTACCTCTGTAGCATTAAATATTCCAATAGTTTGACCATCCTTTTTAATTTGACCGGTTTCGAAATGCCCTTCTTCAAAGCGGTCTATTTTGATTTCATCTAAAGCGATTACCCTACTACCATCCGGCAGAAGCAGCCATTCTGTTAAATCTGATTTTTCCAAATCAATACTACTTATTTTATCTTCACGCACCTCTTTAATTGCCCACCATATCTTAAAGAACTCAATTAAATTTAAATCAGTTTTAGCACTCGCTAAAATATCCACTCCTGGTAATAAACTCCCTCTCTCTTTTTGTAATAAATCTGATAACTTGCCATCACCATTATTAAATATTAAATAACCATCTGCCAAAATATCAAAGGAGCGGTTAATTGAATCCCTGAGTAGCTGAGGACCCATGGGGATGCTTTCTGACTGGCCAAGATCATAAATACTTCTCATTGGCCATCTGCCAAAATCATAAGGAACATTCAAATGAATATCTTCAGGAAATTTAATAACAGTTAACTCTTTCCCTTCCGGCTGATAAGATAATAAATAAGAATCTTTCATCTTTACAACTAAATTAAATTGGCTTTGTCCATCCCAGGAATAAAGTTTTGGTTGATTGTTTTTAGTAATAGTTGTATTTAGCCCTCCCAAAAAGCCAAAAAGCTTACCTACTAAAATAAGAGCTATTAAGAAAAACAAAGCAGTGATGCCTAAGGTGATTTGATTGTTGCTGCGTGCAACTTTAAGTTTTTTCTTTTTCGGGGTTGATTGAAGCCGGATTGATGCTTTCCGTTCGTATTTTTTCCAATTTAACTTAACGCTAGTTCTTCGGGCAGTTCTAGACATAAAAAAACAATATTACCTTTCTTTCTTTTCTTTGCTAATTACTTCTGGCGGAGTAAAAACGGGAGCGAATCCCGAATATCCTTCTGAAGCACTTTTCTTTTTCTTCTTTTTTTCGCCTTTATAAAAGCTACCAAATGATCCCATTTATAACACCTCCTTTAGTCCTCCGTTGGAGGATTACGTAAACAAATATATTAACACTGTCATAATTAGCAAAGCAATTCCAGAATATAAAGTTAAACTTCGGGTTAACTCAATGAGGCCAACACCAGACAAAGTTAAGAGCAATCCTGAAACGCCAATCAAAAGAATTAGAATTACTTTTTTGAATCTATTAAACCCTTGCTCAAGAAAAATATTTACTCTCTCCATAATTAAGTTTAGAGTAAAAGCCACACCCAAATCAAGTGTTTCAATTAAATGTAGTATGCTTGCGGGAGAGCTTATTTATTTCTACTTTAGAACGATCTTTAAAAAAGTCCATGTTTGGCCAATGACTTCTTAACATTTGTGTGACAAAATCTCCTGAAACTACATCCGGCAGGATTACATAATCAGCTCCTGCTTTATATAATTCCTCTGCTTCGGTCGTATCAGAAGCTCTGATAACAATTGCTGCTTTAGCATTTTTACGTCTTAACTCTGTTACCAGCACTAAATTATCATCAGAACTATCGGTGGTAGAAATAATTAATTTAGCAGTATGCAAATCTAAAAACTCTAAAACCTCGGGATCACCAATATCACCAAAAAGAACATGTACTCTTTCCCCAACTAATTTTTTAACAACATCCGGATCAATATCCACAACCAAAAATGGAATCCCTTCCCGTTTTAAGTATTTTACTATTTCTCCACCCATCCACTTTGCTCCAATCAATACCACATGGTCTTCTAACCCCACTACTTTTTTATCTACAGGTTTTGCTACCCCACTATGTTCAAAAAATCCTACAAATCCGCTCATTTTCTCATAAATCTGCCTGGAATAAGAAATCATAATGGATGAAAAAATAATAGAAATTACACCCACCAAAGCCATTGCAGTTAGGGCGCTTTGGGGAACTATACCCAAACGCACCCCTACCACCATGATGATTAGGGAAAATTCAGAAACTTGTGAAAGATTGATTGCTGTTTGAAACATTGTGTGTTTGCGGAAACCAAAAGAGCCTAGTATTAAAAGAAAGATTAATGGTTTTAAAACAATGGCATAAAGAGTAAAAAGAATAATGATAGGTAAAACCTCTGATACATTTGAAAACATAACCTGAGACCCTAGATAAACAAAAAATAATGTCACAAAGAAATCTCTTAATGGCTTTACTTTACCTTGAATTTCATAATGGAAAGGAGAATTAGCTAATGCTATTCCAGCCAGAAAGGCACCTATCACCACTGAAAATCCCATGGCCTGAGCTAAAACAATATAGATGAAACACCAGGCTAATGCTGTTAAAAATAATAGTTCTGCAGATTTGGCAACAGCATTGAAAATTTTTGTTAATACATAGTGGGATAAAATTACAGCCAGAACAAAAAGCAAAATTCCTTTTAGAACAAGGGCCACCAATGGTAAGCTGCTTTGTAAGCCAGTATTAGCAAAAGAGGTAGAAACAGTCATAGCCATTAACACCATGATTGCAACCAAATCCTCTACTAATAAAATACCAATACTTAATTTTCCATATAAGGAACCAAGATCTTTTTTCTCTAACAACATTTTAACAACCACTATAGTTGATGAAAAAGAAAGACCAGCCCCTAAATAAAAGCTAATAGTTTGAGAATACCCTAAGAATGTAGAGATTAAGAATCCTGTTAAAAAGGCAAATAATATTTGTCCTAAAGAGGCTGCTGCAATAGGCTTACCCAGACTTTTTAACTCTTTTAAATCTAACTCCATACCAATAAAAAACAACACAAAAGCCACACCGATATCTGGTAAAAAGGTAGCAAATTGAAAAGTTGAGGAATTAAAAATTTGGAATAAAGATAAAACTACTCCTGCAACTAAATAAGCTACCACTAAAGGAAATTTAAAAATCCTTACTATAAATCCCAGGGCAGAAGATAAACCTAAAACTATTGCTAGCTGTATAAATAAAGAATTTGATGCCATAAATACTATTTTATTATTTGTAAATTATCCAAGGCTTCCTGTAAATCGTTAGGAAGAGGGCTGTCAAAGCTCATCCTTTTTCCTGTTGTGGGATGATCAAATTCCAAATGAGCAGCATGTAAAAATTGCCGTTTAACCCATCTATGATCTAATCTGGTAGTTTTTCGACCACCATATTTATCATCCCCTACAATAGGAAAACCCAGGTACTTTAAATGTACCCTAATTTGATGAGTCCGTCCAGTCCGCGGAAAACAACGAAGTAATGTAAATTTTCCATAACCAGTTCTTTCCAGTTTTCGCATTTGGATTGAATTAAACCCTTCAAATATTTGCTGAAGACTGACGACTGAAAGCTGAAAGCTATTCATTGGTTTATATTCAGTAACAGCTTCTTTTACTGTTAAACCTTCACCTTTAAATTTCAGCTGGTCTATTGTTGTAAATTTTTCTCTGTCACCAGGATGTCTTAAAATACTTGCTTCAATTATTCCTTCTTTTTCTACTAAACCATGAACTAATGCTAAATATTCTTTTTGGACATTACGCTCTTTAAACTGTGACTGAAGATTTTCCAGAGACTCTTTAGTTTTTGCTACTACCAAAAGACCCGAAGTATCTTTATCCAATCTATGTACAATCCCTGAACGATCAAGATTTATACTAAATTCTTTACCAAGAATATCCTCAAGTGAAGGTTCTATCTGAGTTTCAGAGGAGGTGGAAACTATACCAGCTGGTTTTTCTAAAACCAGGATTTGATCATCTTGGAAAACTACAGAAATCATTGTTTAGTCAGAAAGTTTTTGATTTCCTTTAAAATCTCATCAGGGTTCATTGCTGATTTAATTAAATAACCAGATGCCCCTAATTCAAAAGCCTGATTAATAACAGTGTTATTGCCTAAGTTTGTGAGAACAATAATTGGCCCATTAGAATTTATAGGAGGACCTGCCTTTAAACTTTTTAAAATCTGCAGCCCATCAAGTTTGGGAAGCATGATATCCAGCATAATAACATTCCATCCACCCTGTTTAATTTTTGCCAAAGCCATTTCCCCATCAATAGCAGTCTCAACAGTATACCCTTCCTGTATTAATAACTCTTCGTAAAACTCCCGTATAAATTGGTCATCTTCAACTATCAGAATCTTTGTCATAGCTTAATATATAACATAAAATTAGGTTAAGAAGTAGACTTATCTCTTCTTCTTAATAACCATAAAGCCAATAATTAAGATAATTGTAGTTAAAATTGCAGCATTCTTTGTATTATTCAACCTGGTCTCCTCTTCACTGATAGATTCCCCTAAGATTGATTGTCGCTTTAACTTAAAGGCAGCGCCGATATTATAAACCCCTCCCCTGCTACCACCTAAATCTAGTGAGTCAGAACTATCAGTTTCCCTGGGTGCAGCAGACCCATCTACAAAAGAAACTGCAGCTTGTCCTAATGATTTACCAATAAATCCAATAGTAGCAATATTAGCGTTTCCTCCAACACCGCTAAAATTTCCTCTTGAAATTTTAATTATTCCATTACCATATTCACTCTCAGCCTCAATAGAGAATGCAGAAGAGTCATACTTAATCCAGCTAACTTCTAATTTATCAGAAGGATATTTTAAGAAAGCAGATACTGCATTTACCTTATCATTTCCAGCTTTTAGCTTTACCTGTACCGTGTATGTTTTTCCGATAGAAATGTTTCCATCGGCAGGAGATAAATAAAGGGTGTTGGCAAAAGCTGACTTTACAGGTAAAAAAATAAACAAAGTAACTGCTATCAATACAAAAATTAATTTATTCAACATATATTTACCGGGTCCATGATCTGAGCAACATCGAAAGGTCTGTAATATCTACTCTGCCGCTGCCGTTCAAATCAGCCGCACTTCCCCCTCCTTGTCCCCACATTCGAAGGAACATGGATAAGTCTGTTACGTTAACTCTGCCATCATGGTTTATGTCTGCACTACGACCACCTCCACCGCCGCCGGATGATCCACCGCCACCTCCACCACCAGATGAACCACCACCTCCTCCTCCTCCTCCTCCGTCACTTGATGAAGGAGGAGCTGTTGGAGCAGCAGTTGGGACAACAGTTGCGTCTGCAAGCAGTAAGAAATCTGAGAAGGTAGATGTCTGACAAGCTACTATTTTTGCCAATGTATCAAGACTACAATTTGCCAACCGATTTAATGTAGACCCATTAAAGTGATAAATTTCTAAGGTATTTTCGTCTACACCACCTAATTCATCTGCAGAATAATTAATTTCAACAGTAATAGGATTATTAAATAGATCTACCAATGTAGAAGTATCAGTTAAGGCGTTGAAGTTATAAGCATGATTTCCAACAATTACTTTTCCTGCGGGTAATGATACAGCTGTTTGCAAAGCTGCTTTCTCTAATCTCTTGATTTGGAAGTGAGCTAGGTTTGCACTCGAAGAAGCAAAGGCTGGACGGGCAGATAACCGTACCTGTCGCCCATTACCTTCTGTCAAATCAACTGTTCCACCTGAAGCTGTGGCTACTGGAGCATCTGTAAAAGCCAAAATTGCTGCATTCCCACTACAACCCTTGGTATGCAAAATGTTATTTCCCAAAGTGGTAATCGCTGTAGACTGATCATCAGATACCAAACGATAACTGTAAGTAGAACATTTGGCCAAACCAGGAATAGATATTTCATGATTTGTGGTTCCCGCTGGATCTACTTTAGCAGTAGATTTATCATAAGACCCTGGTAAACCATATTCAATTTGAGAAGAACCTTCTATATTAGTCGACCATCTAATAGTTGCTGCATCTGAAGTTACTTCTACATCTGGTAATGTAACAATAGTTAATTTATTAGATGGTGTCACTTCCAACCTTGGATCAACAGAAGTAACACTGGTATTATCATCAAGTAAAGTTGCTCTAAAGTAATAGGTTGGAGCAAGTAAAGTAACTCCAAAAATACTGACTGGTCGATATTCAGCAATCCAGCGGGTTTGATATAAAGTAGAGTCAGATAAAGTAATAGGATCTGGATCAGCTGTTACTGCGCTATCACCAATTGGTCCAATACCGGCTTTTCTTACATTCCAACCCACACGTTTGCCATTACACTCACCCTTAGTGGAAACAGCAAGATTTACCTCAGATCCTTCAGTTACTTTAGCAGCTGGGGCACTCCATGAAGCAGAAGTTAAGGCACAGGGCTCCGGAGCAGGGGTAGGTGTTGATGTAGGTATTACAGTTGGAGTTGGGCTAGCTGTAGGAGTTGAAGTCATGGTTGGAGTAGCAGTTGGAACTCTAGTTGGGGTAGGAGTGTTAGTTGGGGCACTTGTTGGTGTTGATGTTAACGTTGGTATTGGCGTTTGTGTAGGAGTTTGGGTGGGTGTAGGGGTGGATGTTGGTGTATTAGTTGGAGTTGGTGTAGCAGTTGCTGTTGGTGTTGGAGTTGGGGTTCCACCTGTACCAGAGGTAACAGTGAGTAGTGATTGAGTGGTATTAACAGTATTACCCTGAGTTAAGGTAGCATTAAAGTAATACTGGGGATCTGTAAGTGGTATTAAAGGATTATGTTCAGAAATCCAGGTGGTAGTAGCCAGATTAGAAGAAGACATAATAACAGTTTGTGGGTTTGGTTGATTAGTAATTACAGATGGATCATCACCTAATCCATTTCTTCTAACCTCAAAGGTTATACTCTTTCCAGTACAGTCTCCTGTACCATTTACTCTAAGGGTTACCTCAGCACCTGTGGTTACATTGTTACTGCTCCAGGAAGCTGTGGATAAAGAACATGCTTGTCCTGTAACAGTATCAGACCACACATAACCTTGGTAGGCCTTAATAGTTTCAGCTAGCTTGTTCATATAGAAGAAATCACTTCCATCAGTTAGCCAGGGGTAGCTAGTATATTTCTGAAGATTTTGTGGAGTATCATTTTGCAGCAAAGCTTTTGCCATAAAAAGTTGATAAGAATTGATAGGATATGTTGTCCCATGTTCCCCTCCTACAACATCTTCCATATATGGCATATACCAATGTGGCATTAATGTAGTGAATTTATTGACAAAAACCTCAGCATCCTGTTTTGCAAAATCTGCAATTATTCTCAAAGTTTCTGGAACCATATCGTTATAAGCTGATAATTGAGCCATTTGCAGATATTCATATCCTCTTATTTCCATGGGTATTGGCGGATAAAAACTGGTGCTATCTGCTAAAGAGGTACTAAATTGATCCTGAACTGCAATTTGCCTGGGGTCATCATATGCTCCTCTCCAGTTATAATTCCAAAGCCATCCTGGCCAATCCCCTGCTCCATACTTAGGCATCCAATCAGGGTCAGTTGGTAAAGTTTGTAAACCAGAGGAATAAAGGTAGCGCGGATATATTGTCATAGCAATTCTTTGTGTAATAGTTTTAGCGAGCAGCGCTCTGCCAATATTTTCATCACTATCTCCGTTTGCTTTTGCTAACTTAATAAATCCAATTAATCCATCTAAAAGCCGGTTTGTATTTATTAATGTAGAATGCCCGCTTACCACTCCTACATTAAATCCTCTAAACCAGGAAGAAGTAGCCCAATCATGCTCTGCCATATCATTATTCAAAGCAGTTTTTGCAGCAGTAAGAACTGAAGCAGGGATAGAACCAGTTGAAGGCAACTCGTAATAATTAGCTAAGGAATAAAAATTATAAAGAGGAACACGTTTGAGAAATAAATGAGGATTTCGTTGCTGAAAGGATTGAAAATTATTTCTTCCCCCATCTACACTACTCGGTTCATTGTTCCTGACAGCATAATCAGTACGCTGAGTTCCTAAATTAGGTAAATTATATACAGTTTCCGGTCTGTAACTGGAATTAGTTCTTTCTGATTTTATATATTCAATCAAACGGTTTTTGGGAGCTTGAGGGTCAGAAGAATCAGGTAAAGCATGTGCTGCTGCAGTGAGCTGATGGATAATATCAGCTGGATTTAGATAGTAAATATAGCCGGCAGTATAATCATTTAACGGAAGATGTACAGGATAAATCCAGGGAGAGAAATGACCAGCCTGAATAGTTTTATCAACCTCAGCAACAAGCTTTTGGATTAATTCAGCTGGTGCTCCACTTGGATTAGTAGGGACTCTTTGGGAATCAGTATATTTCTTAAGTCCTGAGATAGAATAAGAGTAAGTGTTGGTATTATCTATACCAATGATAGGACCAAATTCTGTAGAGTAATTAGCATCAGTTAGAGTTCCTGTGATATTAGCATGGATTGCATCTTTGGCTAAGGATAATAATGGAGGTAAAATAGCAAAACCTGAGGTAGTAGATCCTCCAGAACAGACATTAAGATAATTAATGTTTTCTGTAATTGTTGAAGTATCAGTATTAGCATCATAGTTATATGTTTCTGATACTGTAGTAGGATAACTACATAATCTGTTTGTCCAGAAGTTAATCTTAGAAATAACATTAGCAGGTAATGTTCCTGTTCCCCAGTTTTCTGTATCAGAAGCTCTTAAGTGTTCCCTGCCAAACAAAGGTAACATAGAAGTATTACCAGAGTTAGTGCTAAATGTTAAATCTATTCCTCCTTCTGTAGTTTGTTTAATGCTGGTTGGATTATTCTGGAATTTAAGGAGTATGGGAGCATCAGCTTGGTAGGCTTGAGAATGAGGTAGAATATTTCTATTATCACTATCATAATATGTAGCTGGAGACTTAGTATCAGCAAAATGTGAATTATTTCCATACCAAACTAATACCCAGTTATTATCCAGAGCTGGTAAGGTTAAAGCTGCAGCACCTGAGGCTGGAATAGCCTGAACTTGGATATTTCCACCTATTGAGTAAGCAATATATTTAGGTGAAGATGGAGATGCAGTTCTATTATTAACAACAGTTGGATCATAGGATGGTCCACTATAACTAACTATTGCTCCATTTAAATTACCAGAAAATAGCCTTAAGGAATTATTTAAGTTTTGGATTAATATAACTGGAGAAAGCCTGGAAACCCAAATATTCAAGTTATTGGTAAAAGTCATCTGATTATGTGACCAATCAGCTGCTTGATCGCTTAAAGCAGGTGTAGTTTCCGGAATCTTAATTTGCCCTAACTCAATGCCTTGCAGAGGTCCATAGAGACGGCCCCACCCTATATTAGCTGCTCCACCCTGCAAAGACAAAGATGGTATACCGGAAACCCGAACTGTTGTTATTAAACCAGCTGTTTGATTACCATTAACTGTTGAGGACCTAAGTCCCATAGCCCCTGTCTGCCAAATAGACGGATCAACAGTTTGAGCATTAACTTCGCTTAAGCTAAAAGTTAAAAATGCAAAGTTAAAAATTAACCACAAAGATATTATTTTTAAAATATCTTTACGTCCCGCCTTGGCGGGAGGCAAACTTTGTTTGATTCTTGAATCGTGAATCCTAAATCTTATCATTATGGATTAACCTCCCTAACGATTAACTCATGAGTGCTAATATGGTAAATCTTCCCATTAGAGATAGAGGCTGGATTAGATCTGCCTTCTAACTGAGTCGACATTTGCCGGTTACGGAAACCTGCACCAATTTCTGTCCAGCGGCGGTTAGTAAGATCAAAAGCACCGGTGTAGTTAGCATTGCCTTCCTGAACATGGAAAGAAAAAATTGTATTACCGGCACAAGTTGGATTTAAGTTCTCGTCAGCATTACCAAACCCTGCAGGATTATTAAAGTTAGAAAGTGAGAATGGCTGACCATTTCTACCATAATTATCAAACAACACATCAACTAATCTTTGGCGACCCAAATCTAACCGTCCCCAACCACTCATTAAAAAGCTCACTGGTATTACCAAATACCCATCTTTATCAACACAAGGAGCGCTTTGGGCACCACTTAAACTTTGGGCATTCCAGTTTGGAACTGCAGTTGTTTCTCGACCAGTTGTTTCATCAAGGAGATAAATAATTTTATCTGTATATTTACCAGGATTATTTTGATAATCCTGCATCACAGTATCCTGAACACTCATAGCTAAAGGCACCTGAGTTAAATTACCAGCAGCAATCGTTGGTCCATTAGTAATATACCAGCTTGCCTGAGGGCTAGCAGCATCCCAAAATTCATTTAAAGGATACCCTGGATTAATACCAGCATTAGCTCTTTTAGCCTGAGGTATTATTACTACTTTTCCCTGGGTAACAACTGGCCAGTATTCTTTGAAAGAGACACCTGGAATTTTCATATCTGCTCCTTGAGCATTTTTACTTCTCCAAGAAAGAGTACCATCAGCTGTATTAATGGCGTATACATACATATTCATCCCCCCAAGAAAAGCTCTGTTTATATTATCAGCTCCTTTATTAAAGGCAGCAGTCATCATAATAGGAGCCCCAGTGTTATAGCTCCAAAGTACATTACCATTATCAGGATTTAGACCATAGAAAATACCATCATGTCCTCCCAGCATTATTTTATTATCAGCTATAAGTGGAGCAGCTGAAAAGCCCTCTTGATTTAGTTTCTTCTGCCAAACCTGATTACCATTCATATCAACCGCATATACTGAACCATTTAAAGTAGCAAAGAAGACTTTATTGTCATAAGCTGCAGCTGAGTTTAGGATTGATCCATCAGCTTCAAATTTCCAAACTACCCTTCCTACATTTGCATTTAAGAGGTTAGGATTTACTGCATCAATCGCATAAAGAGTTGGTTTTTGACCATTAGATCCTTCAGTGCCTACAAAAACTTTGCCCTGATAAATAATAGCCTGTGTTTGAGGATGAACCCTATCGGGCTGGAATGGATAAGTCCATGAAACCTTAAATCTTTCATGAGGGAGAAGAGAATAATTAATATTAAAGTTCTCAGCTGAATAACCTGTATGTTGTGGATCTTTCCCAACCTGTGGCCAATCATTAGGATTACCTGGAACAGGTGTTGGAGTAATATTTGAGGTAACAGTTAACATATTATTTTTGTTATCTAAAGTATTACCTCCGGTTGTTGAGGCTTTAAAGTAATATGTAGGATCACCCAAAGATATACCAAGTAATCTTAATGGGTTAAATTCAGATACCCATGATCCTACTCCCTGCCCCTGGGTATTTAAAGTAATAGCCTGAGGCTGAATGTTTGCTAATATATCATCCAAAGCTGTAGATCCATATCTTCTAACCTCAAGGTTAACTTGTTTGTTAGCACAATTAGTATCACCTACTACATTCAGATTAACAGTACTTCCCTGTGTAGCAGTTAAAGTATTCCAGGCAACAGCGGTTAGATTACATGGAACTGCTCTTAAGTCTACCCAAGTAGTTGTTCCATAAGCTTCAAGAGTTCTTGAAAGCCTTTCCCAATAGAACAAATCTTCTTTAACCCAAGGAATATCCAAATACTTCCTGAGTTCATCCCCACTCTTTTTAGCTCCCAAAGACTTCATTAGGAAAATTGACTGAATATTATGTGGATTTACGTACATAATTTCTCCAGCAAAGCTATTCATACCTCTTTGCATATAAGTGATTGGCATAGCTTGATCAAAAAACTGTTCATATCTTTGGACATCAGATGAACCGAAGTCAGTAAGCAATCTAGCTACTTCTGGAGTTAGCTCTCGAAGCTGAGGAATGTTAGTATCCATTGCCCCAGATCTTTGAACAAATTTACCTGCAGTACCATCCTGACCATTAATCCAAGCACTGGTATTTGGATCACTTCCATTCCCATCAGTTGGCCTTAAATTATTAAGGTAGCGAAGCCTGGCTTGCATTGCTAAAGTTGCTAAATTAGTGGCCCAAGTAACCTCTGTTTGATCGTTCATATGTTGGGCAATACGGGCATAAGCAATTAATGCTGATAGCCTGCGGTTAGCGGAATCATACACATTAATACAAGAAGCACCAATACAAGATGGGTCCACTGATGCCAGACCCAACAACCCAGCGTCTCCACTAGTTAATTCACTAAGAACAGACCCTTTTACTCCATTAGCACCAAAATTGGGATTTTTAATCTGATCCCAATGACTTTCAATCCATGTCCAATCATTAGCTTGATAAGCATAGCTCCAAATATTATAAAGTCGGTCAAATGTTTTTCTGGTAGGAACAAAAGTGCCACCCCAGGTAATACCTTCACAAGGACTTTGGCTAGTACCGCCTTGGAAATTACAATACCTGAAAGGTCCCGGAGCAAATGGTTGACGAGACTTATTATTATCCTGGGTTACAGTACTATTGGTATATATTAGACCATCGTTCCAGGGATAACGTTTTTCTGGTGAAAAAGAATCAATTGGATTCAAATTTGAATTATTCCATTCATTATTTACAAAAGTTTTGATCTGATTTTGTAGGTTTGATGACAAATAAGGATAAGCCAATGAAAGATAGAAGGCTGTTTCTGATGGTTCTAAGTAATAACCCTTAAAAACTTCCTTACCTGGAATAAAAATCCATGGGTTAAGCCTGCCTGTTGTTAAGAAATTATTAACTTCTGTCTCCAAAGAAGTTCTTAAATCAGCTGATTTATTGATATCTATACTAGTCTTTGTAGGCACTTCCCAAATATAATGCTCAAGCTCAGCTTGAGTTGGAATATTTACAGCTGCTGCTGAAGATGTGGCAATGCTTTGTCGAGGATAAGGAGTAATAGTTGGTATTGGGGTTGGACTTACTCCTGGCAAGTGACCCTGAACCATAGCCACTATTCCACCGTAGTTAACAATAATTTTATCACCAGAAACAGATGGGCCATAAGAAGTGCCACCTGCAAAATCATTAGGCACTAAACCAAAATTAAGAGTTCGGGGATTATGATCTACTAAGTGGTTTGCAAAATTATCTCTTTCACCAATGATTGATTCTAAATCACCAGTGTTAGTATTTATACTTCCTAACCCTGCCCATTGATTAGTATAAATTTTATTACCAGCTGCGGAAAAAGCTGTTGTTTCGTCTCCAATCATCCAAATATTGGAGTTAGATTGATTATTACAAGAAACAGTATTACAAAAAACTGGGTTATTGCTTGGGTTCCTCAGAGTAACATTACCAGTGGCTGGATCCATCTGGCCAAAGCCATTCATAATATACCATTGGTTATCATTATCGTAGTCAGAGTAATAGCTGCGATTTAAAACCCAAAGTTGCCCAGTGTTGTTAACTACTGGAGGTACTCCAGGATAACCATTACCTGCTGTCCAGAGAATTGGAGCAGTGTAAGATTTTTGGCCATTACTAATATTCAAAACATGGAAAGTTTCAAATTGGGGCCTACCGGAAATTGTTTGGCCATTTGTAGCAGTAAAAGTATTCCCTTGTAAGTAATTGCGGATCGTATTTTGTTCCCTGGTAATACCAGCAGAATCAGTTGCCACCCTCCACTGGAAACAAGGGATATTATTACGATTAAGCCAACCACGACTCGTAGGATAGTCATTACAACCAGCGCTAAAGGCAAGTAGTTTTTCTTCCTCGTTTAGAACAGAATTAACATCATCATTTGGAGCTGAACGGAAAATAACTTTATCATTGCTAATTACTGGATAGTTTCCTCTTAAGCTTTGACCAGCTAACTGAGATGATTCCCAGAGTTTTGTACCTGTAGTATTAAAGGCATAAGCCTTCATGTCTTCTGCGCCAAAGTAAATAGTTCCATTAGCAAAAGCTGGTGAAGTTAAAATTGCTGTTCCAATATTAGCTTCCCAACGTCTATTGCCATTATTTTTATCAATAGCATAGAAATAACCATCACGGCCACCAATGTAAACAGAATCATTTGTCACAACTGGAGTGGCCCAAAAACCACCTTGTCTGCCACTTCTAAAAGTCCACTTAACAGCGGGCACACCATTTGTAATACTGTTGCCATCAATGGCATAAACATTACCATCTAGGGAGCCTACATAAACCACCCCTCCTTCAACTGTTGGAGAATTTAAGATTCCACCAATGAATTGTCCAGATTGAGGATATCGCCAAGCCTGAGCACCAGTATTAAGATCCATTGCATACATTGAGCCATTGGCAGTACCAATATAAACTAAGTCCCGGTTATTCGGTATATCACGAGCAATTGGAGGTTGGTAACCAGAAACTACTTCTTCCTTAAATTCTGACCAAAAATCACGATACCAAACTTTGGTATAAGGTCCATCAGGACCATTTTGGGTTGATCCGGATCTTTGATTATCATGAGCCAAAGTGGGCCAATCAGTAGAGCTAGTTGGAATTCCTCCGGTAACAGTAAGTAAACTGCCTTTATTATCAATAGTATTTCCTCCAGCTACATTAGCTCTAAAATAATATTGAGGATTAGTAAATGGAATTAATGGATTATGTTCTGCTACCCAGGTGGTAGTAGCTGAACCTGAAGAGATATTAGCTGGTTGAGGTTGGATAGTAGCTGGAATATCATCAATTAATAATCCATTTCTTCTTACCTCAAAGTTAACCGTCTTACCATTACAATTATTATCTCCTGTAACATTTAGATTTATTGTTGATCCAGTAGTAGTGGTTTGAGTACTCCAGGAAGCTGTAGTTAGATTACATGCTGCTGGGGTTGGTGTAGCAGTAGGAGTAGGAGTTGAAATTAAGTCAGGATCAGCATTATAAACATTAATATTATCAAAGTAGGCTCTCAAACTATGTGAATGCCACCAATCTTGCACACCAACCGCTATTTGAGGTAGGTAAAAAGTCCCTGTTGAAGAATCTGTTATTTGAGCTACTTGAGTACCATCAATCCAAAGGCTAGCAATAGCCCCTGTACCACTCCAGTCATAACTCCATTTCCAAGTCTGCCAGGTATTTATAACAGGAGCATTGGTTAAATCAGCACTAATATTATTACCATTTAGTCCTCTAATATTAAATTGATATCTAGAAGTAGTTTGGTTATATGAAACCCACATAGTCCCACTATAAACTGGTGCCTGATCATACCAAGCTAGAAAAACAGCTTGAGTAGTTAAATTAGATCTTAAATTAACATCAAGCTTGCCCCATAATTGCTTAGAAGCAGGACTTGAGACAGTTCTTAAAGCTACAGCTCTCATGCCTTCGTTAACTGCTGGTACAAAAGCATCCAAGCCTAACGAGCCTGATCTGGCAGCACTAGATGAAGCAACTAAAGTAGATCCTGTACCTAAAATAGAAGTACTAGTCCATTTGCTTAAGTTATTTCCCTCAAAATCATCATTAAAGATGGCTTGTGCAGATCCTGGTGTAGGAGTAGCAGTTGGAGTTGGTGTAGGAGTTGGTGTGGCTGTAGCTGTTGGAGTAGCTGTTGGGGTTGGTGTTGGTGTTCCACCTGTACCAGAAGTAACAGTTAATAAATTAGCTTTATTATCTATAATATTACCACCTTGAGTAGAAGCTTTGAAGTAATACTGTGGATCAGTAAATGGTATTAATGGATTATGTTCTGCTACCCATAATCCTGTTCCTGTTCCCTGAGCATTAAGAACAATAACTGCTGGCTGATTAGTAGCTGGAATATCATCTAAGGCTGTTGAACCATTTCTTCTTACTTCAAGATTAACTTGTTTGTTAGCACAGTTTGTATCACCTGTAACATTTAGGCTTACTGTTAATCCAGTAGTAGTGGCTTGAGTACTCCAGGAAGCTGAGGTTAAATTACAAGGAGCTGAAGTTGAGGAAGGTGCTTCAATAGCAGCTACTAACTTTTGCATATAGAGTAAATCACCTTTTCTATCTGGTTTATCTAAGTAGCTTTTTAGCTGAGTAGCTGAATTACCTTCAACATATGCTTTAAGCATAAAATAAGTCCAGGAAATCTCTGGTGATGCATAAGAACTTTCACTCCAGCTTATAGCAGAAGAATTTAACCAACCCATGGGCACATCAGTTAGGATCTTAGAGGCATAAGCTCCAGCTTGAGCAGCAGCATTATCTTTAAGAAAACTTCCTACTTCCCTGCTAAAGAGTAATCCTACAGGATTTCTTTGGAACATAAAAATTGGAGTAGTATAACCATAATCTAAAGGATTATCCAAATTAAAAGCATTAGGGAATTTTGTTTTAGCATTGGTCAAAAACTGATTAAAATTAACACCACTGGCAAAACCAGTTTCAGCAAAAGCTAAAGCGTCATTATAATCAGCTGTATTTCCTAAATGCTGGGCAATTCTGGCAAAACCAATAGCTCCTGATAAATCACTATATGTAGTAATACCCGCAGTCTTAAGGTTTGTATAAATAGTCCTTAAGTCATTGTAGCTGCTTGTAGCATATGCCCAATCTCCGGTGTTTTGTGAATAAATCCAAATTGCATAAAGAGCAGCTGGATTTACTCTCGGTGCTACCCAGGTATTTGAGGCAGGCGGATCTTTATGCCAATAGCTAAAATTCTCATTAGGATTGGGAATAAAATACTCTCTTCTTGCCCCAGGTAACTGAGAAATATTACCTGCTGCATTTCCATTTGGATTAGTAACTGGATAAAAAGAACTTGAATGTGGAGGATAACTGCTAATTTCATTTTTTAAATAATTGCTAACTGCAGTTTTTAAACCAGGAGATAAATAAGGATAGGCTGCACTTAGGGTATAAATTGTCTCAACTGGGGAGGAGTAAAAAATCAAAGGATTGCCTCCTAAACCTATAAAATATAGTGTTGGCGCCATATGTCCAGCACTAACCATTTCTTGAACTTTTACTTCTAATTCGCTTTGTAGATCCTGAGTATCAGCTGTAATACTTACTGGCTGAGGGATATTGTTAGTGTAATTTTCATAGGCAGCTTCAACTTTACCAATTCCAGAGAAGATAAATAGTAAGAATAAAATTCCTAGTTTTAAGAATATGTTTTTCATCTAATAGTACCTTTCACTGCCATAATGGTGCTGTAATATAAGATATAAAAAGTATCCCCCACAATTGGTGTTGGGCGTTTAATATCATTACAGTCACTATTAACTTCAGAAAAAGGTGTATCAATACCCCCAGATGGGTTTATACAAATCCATTCAGTATGTCCTGGATAAAGGACAATTGGTGGATTGCCAAAAATTCCTCCGCTTGTAGTGTTATAACTGGAAAAAGGTAAATTAGTCTTGTTTATAGTATCCAGTCCTATATCGCCTCTACCAGAGCTTACATAAACAATATCTCCACTACGCATGAGTGCTGAAGACTCATCAGAAATTAAGGGGGCTTTATAATTTCCGCAAGTATCGGCACGAGTTCCTCCACCTGGCACACAGGTATCAATTGGCAAAATATCGTTATCTGCTGATGTTAGCTCGCCCACATATAAAGCAGAATAAGTGGTAGCTCCAGAAGTAGATAGCTCGCCAAAAGACCTCCTATAAATTACATCAGCATTGCCATTTGGCAGCAACACTGGTTGTGCATGAGGTGCTTGGCTACCACCAGAACCATAAAGAATAGGTGCAGGTAACTCTGCTCCAGTATTCTGATTAACTACATGAACTGGTTGGTTATAAGGATGTGCTTGGAGATAAGATAAGATCATTGATCTCTGAACAGACCATGGCTGGTTATAAATCAATGGGTTAGCAGTACCATTAAATAAATATGTTCCCTCAGTCAAAGATGCACCCTTCTCGCCATAAAGCATTGGAGTGAAAAGAACTTTACCATTTCCAGCAACTGTCCATCTGTCTCTAAATCCTTGCCCAGGGATTTTAATATGCCAGGCTTCAGAGCCATCTGATATATTCAGGGCATAGCCCACAGAATCCATACCACCAAAGAAAACTCTATTATTATCAATAGCAGCTGTATCATAAATTGGTGCACCAATATCATGCTTCCACACTTGAGCTCCGGTACTTCCGTTAATGGCATACATATTGCCATCAGAAGAACCAATATAAACAATCCCATTTGCAATAACCGGGGCTGTTTTAACAGTGCTGCCAGTAAGAACTTTCCAAGCTAAAGAACCATCATTGGCGTTCACTGCATAAATATTATGGTCAGTTGAACCAAAGAAGACCCTGCCATTATCATAGGCTGCAGAATTTACCAAACCGCTACCAGTTTTATAAGACCAAACAGTATGACCATCAGTGGTACTTAAAGCATAAAGAGAGCCATTATTTGATGGCAAGAAAACTAGATTTTGAGCAATAACTGGTTGAACTCTGGAGGAAACTGGGAATGGTTTATCCCTTTTCCAAAGCACTGCTGAAGATGAAGTTGGCGGCAAAACTGTTTGGGCAACATAACCTGAGTGATTAGCATCTTTTTGAACTTGAGGCCAATCAGTAGATGATGCTCCTGGGGTTGGTGTTAAGGTTGGGGTTGGAGTTCCACCTGTACCAATTGTAACTGTTAACAATCTTGGATTTGATTCAATAGTATTACCTCCAGTGGTTGTAGCTCTAAAGTAATATTGAGGATCACCCAAAGGCACACCAAATAATCTTAATGGGTTAAATTCAGCTACCCATGATCCTGATCCTTGTGATTGAGCATTAAGAGCAATAGCTGCTGGTTGAGTGTTAGCCTGAATATCATCAATTGTTGATCCATTTCTTCTAACCTCAAAATTAACTTGTTTATTTGCACAATTCGCATCTCCTGTAACATTTAAGTTAACTATTGTTCCAGTAGTAGTAGTTTGAGTATTCCAGGCAGCAGAAGCAAGAGTACAGACAAGAGACAATGTGGTATTTTCAACCTTAACAGCTATGTCTTTATCTAAATTTAAGACAGTAAGATTAATGTTACCAGTTTGATCTACTATAGAAGTATCTGTTTTTAGTGTGGTACCTGTGTAAGTATCAACCCAGGTTACTGTATAAGAACCAACAGGCATACCAGGAATAGTTACAGTTCCTGACTGAACAGCTATTGCTGTAGGATTATTTACCACATTACCCCAGGTATGTGTTTTATTATCTATCCAAACATGAGCTTTCCCATTTACTGTATCTTTTTGTCCCCAGGCTCTGATATTAGTATTATTTGAGGTAGCTCCAATATCCTGATAATTACCATTGGATAAAGGAATATCTTTAATAAAGTTATAATAAATTCCATACTGAGGTCTTAAATCTCTACCTGCTGGATAAATGTGTTCTCCACCATACCAATAAGATTCAATTAAACCACCTGAATTAATTCCTCCCCAAATATATTTATGTAACCAAATTCCTTGGGTATCATTATTAAAAAGTGTTGTAGCAGCCCAATTACTATCAACAAAACCAGTTTCTCCTCTCATGACAGGTTTATTGACTCCAAATGGTTGTTTTGCTCCAATTTGTTGGCTAATTTTATTAGCTTCCTCAGCTGAGTCGTAATAATCAGCAATTGTGCCAATATTTGTCCCTGCGCCATTAGTAGGCTTATCAACCCGAAGATCAAGGTTTGTCCCCTGAAGAATATATTGATGAACGTCTGCATAATCTACATCAGAATAGTTGTTATTACCCCAAAAACCAGTTGTGGGAAAACTGTGCCAGTTAGATGTGGTCACTAAGTGGGAATTGGGACCAAATTGATGCATATACTTGCCTAGATTATTAGTTAATGTATAGTGAAGTCCATTATAAGGATCTCCCTCATTGTTTAGCTCCCAGGAATGAACATTGGGAGAATAACCCCATCTGGCTTGTAAATATCTCCACCAGGCTTGTTGTAACCAATAAACCTTTGTTGGTTGACCCCAATTACCGTAATACCATTTATTACCCATAAATGGACACTCTGCTGGGTCATTCTTTGGATCAGAATCCCAACATTCTTGAACATTGGGAATAACTTTTCCATCATAATTAATACTATTAGCAATAATCTCATTTTTTTCCTGAATTACTAACTTAAAATAAACATTATCCTTCTCAGCTTCTTCTAAAACTTTATCAAAAGCATAGGCCATTTTTTGTTCCATATACTGATGGTGAGCCATCCAGGATTTTTCAATAACATTTGGTCCTAAACTACCATCTGGGTTAACTTCGTTAACATCAACTCGGTCAATTTGTACAAATGCACCGCTTCCAGTTAAAGGAGTTAAATTATCAATATTCTCAATGGTTAAGTAGAAATTCAACATAAAATCACGGTTAGCATCACTGGTGAATTCTCCAGTTAAAATTGACCATTGTGGATTACCACTACCATCTTTTGGAGAGGTAGAAGCGTAATTACTAACCACATTACCAGTACCTGGATTAAAACAATATGTTGGAGGATTATCAGTTGGACCCCATAACCAAAACCCAGTCTTTGCTACGAGGCCATAAGGCTTTGTTGGATCTTTAGGAGCAGGCAAATTCTGGGGCATTAAGTATTTGATACTAACTCTATACTTAGTGTTTGGCTTGAGTGCTGGTGAATCTTTAAGCCATCCAGTAAAAATACAAGGATTCCAATATTGCTCTAGTTCCATAGAAACATCGCTTCCTGGGGCACCAGGTAACCTGGTATCAATTGAGGAAAAAGGTATATAACCCCCATACCACCCACCAGTATGAGAATTCCAGGGATTCCAAGCTGAAGAGTTAATACTCCATCCAGACAACCATACCCTAAGTAATTGAATTCCATTTTGACCAAATTTTGGTAAGTTAGTCTTACTACTGGTAATAGGATTCTCAGAAGGTATGCTAGTATTCAGGCTTAATCCCGGGAAATATGTACCATCCTGGTACTCAAAGTATCTTGTGTCTGTTTTGGAGACTTTAACAAATCCATGGTTATTAGGATCAGCAGCAGAAACAATAAATGTTTGGGTGGAAGAAGTGACTTTTCCACCAGCATCCTGAGCAGTTAATCTGTACTGCCAGGTACCTTCCTGAGTTGGAGAAAACCTTAATTTCCAGGAATAGTTTGTGGTTGGATAAATCCAGTCTCTGCCACCTTTAACCTGATAATCAAAGTCCTGGTAGTAGAAAGCTGGTTGAATAGAAGCTTTAGCCCAGTCAGTTTCTCCTGGAGCTAGGAACTCTCCATTAACAGTAATACCTTCTTTGGGAGTAACACCTGCAGGAGGTGTTTCATCATATGGCATCTGTAAGTTGGTAGCTACAGTATTGTTAATTTGGAAAGTAGATTCAAATTTCTCATATTTAGGTACTTGGGAATTAGTGTAAGTAGAAATATTATCTGAAATGTTACCAATCTGAGGACCACCCCCTGCTAACCCTGTAACGGTTAACAAGTTCGCCTGAGTATCAATTGTATTTCCTCCCTCAGCACTGGCTGTAAAGTAATATTGAGGACTGGTGAAAAGAATCAAGGGATTATATTCAGTTACCCAAGAACTGGTCCCTGTACCACTACTACTCAAAGTTATTCCCACAGGATGAATAGCAACATCATTACCTCCAGTGGTTGATAAACCATTTCTAACAACCTTTAAGCTTACTTGTTTATTAGCACAACTACTGTTCCCTGATATTACCAAACTCACAGTACTGTTTTGAGGAGCTATTAGTGATTGACTCCCTGGAACACTCCAGGAAGCAGATGTTAGCTGACAAGCGACAGGTGTTGGAGCAGCAGTAGGTGTTGCAGTAGGCGTTGTGGTTACAGTAGGGGTTAATGATGATTCACTCCATCCACTAATTCTTGCCATCATCACCCAAAAAGCCTGAGCTACCCTTTGTGATCCTGCAGCAGTTAGATGTCCTCCATCAGAAGAATAAGCAGGATACATAGCTTCCAGACCACCTGAGGTAATAGCATTACCTGCTGGATCATGTGATTCAATAGCAGCCAGATCAAAAAGAATTATATTGTGGGTAGCTGCATAAGTTCTTAAATTATTATTAAAAGCATCTCTTGAGGGATCACCTGAGGTCATAATGGGCATGGTCCACCAGATAAACTTTTTGGTAGGATAGGCAGCCATTAAAGCTTCCATATGGGTTCTGTAATAATTCCAGTCAGCTCCCTGATCTATATAGCAAAACTTTTGTGAGAGAACATCCATTGTGCTTGCTTGTAGGGCTACCTGAACATCAAAATCATCCACCTTTGCCTGCCAGCCAGGATTACCTCTGGCCTGAAAAGACCAGTTGGTTCTGTTGTATTTGGTGTTTTGAGCAGTGAGAGCATTTAAACCATCATTAATATTTGATCCCACTGAGGCATGTCTGAACATCATTCTTAAAGCTGAGGCTTGAGTAATTACAGTATCAGGCAAGTTATTAAAACTTGTAACATTTTGATGATTAATAATAAATTTTGTACTTGAAACTGTTGTTGGGGTAGGAGTGGCAGTTGGAGTAGGAGTAGATGTGGGGGTTGCAGTTGCCCGTGGGCTAATAGTTGCAGTGGGTGTGGTTACAGGAGCAGCAAAAACCTCCAAAGATGCTAACTGATAATTTGATTGGCTGGAACCTGTATTTGCCCTTATTAATAAATAACGTCCTGAACCTAAAATAGATGAGTTAAAATCTCCATTAATCCCGCTTCTTACCACTGTAAAACCTACACCATCATCAGATAATTCAATATTATAATTTGTGGCTAGATTATTACCCCATTTTACTGTAACCGTCCCAATTGAAACAGTCGAACCCAAATCAATACCCAACCATTGAGCCCCCCCAGAACCAGAAGTCCAAAAAGTAGACACATTCCCGTCAACTGCATTAACAGGACTAGATCCGGCTGCAGTGGAAGAAACACTAATAATAGGCTTATTTAAAGCTAAATCCCCGGCAATTTGGGCATTAGCATTTTGAGTAGACTTAATAATTCCAAATAAAGCAACTAGAGTAAAGAGGATAATACTAAAACTTAAAAAAAATTTTCTGATAACCAAGAATTTGTTTTTTATCTTCATATACTCTTACCAACTTTTTTAATTATTACCTGGTGGTGCTTTTGGCATCACTTTATATTTTTTTCTTAAAAGTAGAAACATTATTCCCATAACTACAACAGTAACTGCAACCACTCCAAGGAAAATTATCCATTGTGACAATCCAGTTTTTTCATACCAATTATTTACTGGATTTACCTTAAAACTAAATTCATTTCCTTCTTGTGAAGTAGCAGCACCCAAAACATTAATTTCAAATGTTTTTTCAGAACCTGGTACTCTAATAACTACTAGATGTTTATCTGCAGAAACATTTGTAAAAACTACTTCTCCGTTTTCATTTGTTATTCCTCTTTGAGGATCACTGTAAAGCAAAACTTCAGCATTCTTCAGGAGTGTACCCTTTTCATCTGTAACCTTAACTTTGATTTGAAAACCAGGAATTTGGAATTCTTGGTCTACACTTTGTACTTGTGAACCAAAACTATCTATAGATTTAACTCTATAGTGAATTTTATATCCGGGTAACATCATTGCACTTTGGAGCTTAACTTTGTGTTGCTTTAACAAAGTTTCTGAAGTTGATGATAAAAAGTAATTACCTTTTTCTAAGCCGTATTCCACAACTGAATTTGCCTCCCTGTCAGTCTTCCAGGTAATCGTTGCACTACCAGAAGCAACATCTGCTGCTGCTATATCACTTATGAGTAACTGGTCCACACTATTATCAGGTGTAGCTACAGGCTGTCCTGGTTTAGTTGTGGTTTTAGTACCAGCCTTAGGAGTTGGCGCAGCTGCTTGGCCACCAACAGTAATTGTTGCACCACCACTTCCACCAAGATTTAACGAATCAGAACTATCAGACGCTCGTGGGGCAGATGATCCACCAACAAATGATAATGTAGCAGCTCCTGCAGATTTCCCCTTAAAGCTTACTGTGGCAACATTAACACTTCCGGAAACCGCACTCAGACTTCCCCGGGAAACCTTAATCATTCCCCCACCATAAGAATTTTCTGCACCTATCCCAAAAGCTGAACCAGGATTTACAGATAATACATCAAGCTTATCCGCTGGGTATGCTAAAAAAGCAGAAACTGCGTTAACAGCATCACCTCCGGTGTTTAGTCTAATAGAAACTGAAATAGTGCCACCAATAGGAACAGTTGTTTTTCCGGGAGAAACAGATAGAGTGGAAGCAATTATTGCTTGAGGCATTAATAAAAATAATGCAGCCACAATAATAATTAATGAAAATATCCTCATTGAGTACCCCCACTTGTTGTACTTTCTATAGTTGCGCTAGAAGTACTGGTTTTTACAACGCTGGTGGGGCTAGGTGTTGCACTGGATGTTGCATTTGCACTACTTGTTGCAGTCAAGGTTGGAGCAACTGTAGCTGTGGTTGTGGGTGTAGGAGTTATATTGGCAACCAAATAAGCCTGACCTAAAGCATTTAATTTCATTGGCCAATAACATATCTTATTATTTGACTCAAACAAGCCTACCAACTGAGGATTTGCACCACATGTATCCGTCCAAAACCACTTTTCTACATTAAGTTTATTACTTGTAAGATATTTCATAGCTGCTTGGGCAAAATCAACGCCTTCATTAGGTGCATTTTTAGAAACACCTAGCCTGCTGATCCAAATTGGAACACCTTTCCAACCGATGACAGCGTCCATGTAATTACGCACATTTGTTAAATAATTCTCTAGATCCTTTGATCCAGACCATTGTTTTTGATCAGTCGCCAAATATCTAACTGCTAAGATATCAATCGGCGGCTCAACCTCAAAAAAAGTTTTATAAGACGCTCTAAAAGTGTCTAACGTCCTTTTTGGACTATACCCGTTTTTAGCATCAAAAACAACAGGAGAACCCATTATTCCACCTGGCAAAACCTTAGCAGAGGGATCTATACTCTTAATCTTAATATAAAATTGATGATATAGTAAAGCATAAATGTCTAATGAAACAGGATTCATAAAAGGCTCAGAGTAAGTTTGTTCAAATCCCATTCCGTCATCCACCATCCAGACTGCTCCACAACGTGATAGAACTAAATCTGATAATCCCTGGCCTTGCTCATCACCCAAGAGTACAACACTTGCACTTTCATACCAGACAACACTTCCCTTTCCAATATTAGTAAGCGCTAACTGAAAGCCTGATACTCCGGCAGGAACTTTACCATAACCCATGACGTAGCTCCATTTATTTGGTTTAACATTTGATAAATCTGCTGCACCAAATTCATTGAAAGGTGCTTGGCTATTTTGAATTACTACCTTTGCATCAGCAGAGGTAGGTGCTTTTATCCAAACTCCAAAAATAATAAATTGACCTTCTTTTACCGGTGCTTTATAAGCTTGTGAAATCTGTGTACCTGACTGGTCTTTATTATTTGTTAGTTTTATACTTGTCCCCTTACTGGATGTACTTTTAGACACTTCTTCTACATCTATAAAGACACTCCCTGCTGAATCTGCAATAGTCCAACCCACGGGAACCTGGCCAGGCAAACCTTTAAAGTCAGCGTTACTTAAGTTATTTTCCATCAACAGGCGAAGCCCCAAAGGATCTCCCAAATTTTGTGTGTATTTCCCAATAGTAAATACAGATTTTTTGGGACCTAAATTTAAATCATTAGTGGAATAAAGAGAAGTTCCTAAAGTTGCTATTGCCTGTTCCAAATCGCCACCTGTAAAAATAAAGCCTCCACGATTAGAAGGAACTTCAATATGATTTGTACACGCAGCAGCTTGAGTTTTTTGCTTTGGAAATAAGCGCTCTAGAATTGAATTTTTAAAGGAAAATAACAAAGCAACCAACAAGAACACTATTAACCCTACAGCAAATAATGAGACAGCTAACTTAGCATTACTTTTCTCCTGATTAAATAAACGCGCAAAAGGATTTCCTGAAAAACTTAATTTGGGCATGTTAAAGTCCTCTTGCATTTTTATTTACCTTAGATTATCGAAACATATTATTGGGAATTGTGCAAGATATACTATAAGTACTGACTATATAATGGCTTTTTGTAACTCTTTAGCTTCTCCCACCGGCTTTTTAGTATAATGCTCAGCATTTGCCAAAACATCCGGGGTTAAGACTGGAAGAGAAAAAGTAAAAGTAGCTCCTTTTCCATTACCTTCAGAAGTAGCCCAAATTTTACCATGCATAAGGTCAATCAAACTTTTTGATATAAACAATCCAAGTCCAGTTCCACCTGATGTAGCTGCAGCTGCATAAGAACTATCAAGCCTACCAAACTTTTGGAATAATTTAGGCAAATCTTCTCTGGAAATTCCTACCCCACTATCATGAATAGATGTTTCTACAACTTTACCGTCTGTAAAGAATTTTACTGAGACTGTGCCATCAACAGGAGTAAATTTTAAAGCATTTCCTAAAAGATTTAATATAACTTGAGTCACTTTATCCGGATCAGCAAAAACAGATGGAATTTGTCCTTTAACTACATCAACTTTAATATTCTTTTCACCTGCTTTTGGTAAGACCATAGAAATAATTTCATCCGATAATGTTTGAATATCAAATTCTTTTGGTTTAATTTCAATACTTCCGGATTCAATACGGGATACATTCAGCATGTCATTAACCAAATTAATTAACCTTTCTGTAGAAATATATGCCCGTGATAAATACTTCTCCATTTTAAAAGTAAGCTGGGTATCAGGCCTCTTTAAAGCCATCCAAAGATAGGATCTAATTGCAGTCATCGGGGTTCTTAGTTCATGGGAAGCAATACTTACAAAGTCATTCTTTAATCTATCTAATTCTTTTAACCTTGAATTAGCTTTTTGCAAATCAATTGTTGCCTTTTTTACTTCTTCCTCCAAAGTAATATTAAATCTCTTTATTTTATCGTAAGACTGTGCATTTTGAATGGCAACAGAAAGTTCCGGTGATAAAATATCAAACACTTTTAAGTCCTGATCACTATACATTTCACCAGAGGCTTTTTCACCTAATATTAAAAACCCAATAATATCATCATTAATATGTAAAACCTTTGCCAAAGAAACTCCTATACTTCTCATTGATTCTTTTAACTCCCCTTCTTCCAAATCATCAAAAATAACTATCTTATGCATATCCAGAGAAAAAGTAAAACGGCAATTTAAAGCATCTAACTTATCTTCAAATCCTTCAGAAATTACCTGATAAAGATCTCCCTCAGACTTTAAAATTAAAGCCCCTTTGGTAATTCTCATCTCCTTTAAAATTGCCTGCAAAGTTTGATTAACCAAAGGTCTTATTTCAATATTGGTACTCATAATATGAGATAGGAGCGAGAGTAATGTGTTTGCATCATAAGTAACCTTATAAAAGAATCTATCAGTAATCTTTTCGATAGATTTTAAAAGAGGTTGAAAAGACAGAGCAATAATTAGTGTTAAAACTGTAGAGCTTGCTAAGTTACTTGCATTACCTTGTTGCTTTAAAACTACAACTCCCATTATCAACATTCCGATTACATAGAAAAAAGCCAAAATTAAAACGAGGATTACATAACTAACTGCTCTTGCTACAACAAGACGGATGTCCATCAAACGATGCTTTGTAATAGCATAAAAAATCGATCCTTCCAAAATAACAAAAGAAAACATTCCCAAAGAAACAAATTTAGTATTTTTTAAAATAATCACCATAAAAACATTAAAAATACTAATAAAGATAAGTGTCATTACAAATCCGAGTGTCAAATATTTAAAACCCTCTCTTTCCCTACCACTAGTTGAAAAAAGTCTTTTAATTAGGACAAATGCAATGATAAAAACATGAATAATTTGGCTAATCAAAAACAAAACAATCAATGGACCAGGATCAGTTAGGACCTCTCCATTAACATACTTTACTCCCACGAAAAGAAGGTCAAAAATAGATGCATAAACTAAAATCCCAACAAGACAAAAGTCTGCGAATAATAATATTTTGTTAAAACTGAATTTATCTTTTGGGAAAATTATTACAAAAAAAGCCATCAATGGTGTTACCATCGATGCAAAAACCATGGTAAATTTAACCCATAAAAAAATATTCGCAGGCGACGTTGTTAGTCTTGAACCTAAACTTCCTAAAGCCGAAGCAGCAGATGTTAAGGTAATAAGCAAAAAGAGACGATTCGTAAGGGACTTAGAATTATTGAAGTAAACTAACAATCCAAGTACTGCAAGTGAACTGGGTATCACAAAAAATAAGAGCAGATCTAAAGTGGGCATACATTTATTATAAACATAAAGACTACTTGAATTATAGTTGTCTTCTACTATACCCTACTTTTCCCAGAAACGGCCACAAATTTCCCTGGATCATATTTTTTAAATACAAGTCGAGGTTCTGATTTTATCCCGACGCTACTTAAAACGTTTGCATATTCAGAATTAATGCTTCGTAAATTATCCACGATAATTGCTTTGATCTCCCTTTTATGATTATCTGTTATCCTAATACCCTCTCTTAGCTCTAATGCAATACTAAGATAAACATCTGCATCATTTGTTTCTAATTTTTCTGCTATAAATCTACCAGTTAAATATTTTTCTAATTCAGGACGCTCCATTACAAAAGTTAATTGTTCGGGATAAATGTTTGCACCAAATAAGATAATTGTTTTATCAATCCTACCATTTACTGCTAAAACTGGTAAATTAGGTATACTAAAGTGTTTATCCACTAATAAGTATTTATCCTTTGTACCTTCTGGCAAGACGGATAATAGTTGCTCTGGTGTAAAAATTTGTCCATGATCTTTAGTATCATATCGAATGATTGGGATATTACCCATAGCAGTTATAATTATGTTATTATTAACCACTTCAATGTACCTTGATGGAGGAATATATTGTAATAACGAAGGTAGATCTATCCGACCGAATGTTTTTTGTGCCAAAACTTGATCTTCATGAAAAAGTATCCTTAGATAATCAATAAAAGGAGTTGAAATTGCTGCTACTCCAACTTCCGACATACCTAAAACAGCCGCGACAGACCGATGAGGTTCAGCTAACCCAAGGTGCTTAATCATAAATTGACGCCAATTTTCACTATACTTTTCTCCCCCGGAAAGTATTTTTATTTTATATGATTTGAATTTTATACCCCTTCTTACTCCTTCTTGAACTAAATCTCTTAAGGATGATGAATAACCTCCAATTATTATTTGATCGAATTGATCCGCCAATCCTTGGAAAATATTAAAAAATAATTCAGAATTTGTTCCAGGTGATATTATAGAAATCTTCAAACCTTTTTCAGACATCATTTTTGTTGCTGAATGAACCATTTCACCTGCAGTCCAAGGTCCCATACCATAACAATTAATAAATAAAGTACTTATTTCTCCTAAATCAAAATATATCTTATATAACAACTCCATCCCTTTATAACTAGCTAAATCTTGTATCTTTGTTTTAGGCCAAAATGATGATTTTCCTGTGGAGCCAGAACTATAATGAATAACCGTTGAGTTACCCAAATCACCTCCGACAACTAAGTCGCCTAAAGAATACTTTTTAAAATAATTTTCTTTATTTGTTGTGGGGATTTTCTTAAAGTCCTCAATTGTATTTATTGTTTCTGGCTTAATGAAATTTTTTTTCAGAAAATCTTTGTATGCTGGAACTGTTTTTGCAGCGGTTTGAAAATTCTCTAATGCTTTTTGTTCACCAATTTTTTGCCAAACTTCAGTTGGAGTTTTGACAAAACCTTCTAGATCAGAGCTACTTTCATATTTAAAATACTCAGAAAAGATATCATCCATAATTTACTTTAACAGATGAGTATCTAAATTTAATATAGCAGAGCCTAAATTAATTTTTTCTCCTATTGCTATCTTTTTAATAATATAAGATATTACTGTTCCTGATAAAAAAGCAGTGCTTCCTAATTGTGGAGGTCCTGCTAATTCTCTTCCTATTAAAGGTACTGATTCCCGTAATCTTTTAGGAGCTAAACTTCCTCCATTCATTTTCATAAATATCCGAGCCATATCATTAAATCCAAATTCTGGCGATCTTAATCTATCGAAATCTTCTTCATCTAACTTTCCGTTAAAGAAAGCCTGTTTATCATCAAGATCATACCTTTCGACATCTAAACCTATAGCATCAGCCATATCAGCAGCCATAACAACAGGGATTTTTCTTCTTTTAGCTTCCTCGCGGATCTTAACTTTCATGGGGAAGTTATCGATTTCATCGACTACCGCATCAAGGTCAGAGAAGAAGCTATCCATGTTAGTTTCTGTAAGCCCATCAACAAATAGCTTTAAATTAGCATACGGATTAACTTCATATATCATCTGGGCCAAATATATTGCTTTATTAATACCCACTGCATCAAAAGACGCTCTTATTCTATTGGTATTAGTGGCGGATATGACATCAAAATCTGCAAGATGCATAACCTCACATCCTCCGTTTACAGCAATTGTATATGCAGCACTTTGACCAATACTAAGTCCTGCAATTCCAACTTTAAATTGTCTAAATTTTTCTTGTTCTTCATGAGTTACCAAACCCTTATTCCTTGCAGTTCTCAGTTCTTCATGAAGATTTTTAGATAAAAAATGAACTAGCTTATATTTCCAAGGAAAGTAAACCCAGGTCCCAGTTTGAACCAGCGGCTTATCATTAAATAAACTTTTCACAAAATCGTTATATGCAGGAATTTCCTTTACCGACTTATATTGAAATTTATGAGAAGCATTTCTACAAAAATATAATTCTTCCAGCATATCTTCATATTCATCTATTACTTCTGTAATATTTAGCTGGAATGCTTGTTTGGTTAGTTGTTGTATTTCCTCTTCTTTTTCCATATCAAAAATCCGAGGAAGAGGGAGATCTCTTAAAAGCTCTTTTCGTTTGGAACTTTTATTTTTTAAAAATTCGTCTAGTGGTAGATTTTTCATTATTATTACTGTTTTAGACTCATCAATCATCTTAGCAATACAATTAATTAGTGTAAATAGATACTTTTCGGAGGGTATAGCTATCAGAGAACTGATTAGTTAAAATTAATGGATGAATAATGACAAAACAAGAACTGATGGTTTTGAGTGTATTAACTGTCATAAGATGGTTAGAGACAAAGCACCCGGAACAGTAAATAGAAACCATTGTCCTTTTTGCTTAACATCAAAGCATGTTGATCTTAATATTGCCGGAGATAGAAAAGCTACCTGTAAACAGGTGATGCAGCCAATTGGACTCACCTTTAAAGAAGCAGGACTAGATAAATGGGGTAAACAAAAACAAGGAGAACTGATGGTAGCACACCAATGCCTGGGCTGCACAAAGATTTCCATAAATAGAGTTGCAGGAGATGATGATCCTAAAAAGATATTGGAAATTTTAGAAAGTTCAAAAGATTTAGATGAAGACTTAAAAAAGCTATTAATGCACTCTGGTATTAAATTACTTACCGATGCAGATCTACCTGAAATTAAAACTCAATTATTCGGTAAAGAATAGTATATAATAAATAATGAAGCAATTTGGAAAATTGATTATTATTACCGGAGCCACAGTTTCCGGCAAAGATACAGTAGTTGCTGCTCTTCTAAAAGCCCACCCTTCCTGGAAAAAAGTTGTTACTACCACTACCAGACCTATCAGACCTGGGGAAATAGATGGTGAAGATTATTATTTTATAAGTGTAGAGGCTTTTCAGGAAATAAAAGAAAAAAATGAATTTCTTGAAACAGTAGAATATGCAGGTAATAACTACGGTACAACCAAATCAACCCTTGATCCTGTTTTTCAAGGTCATAATCTAATTTGGAGAATTGATGCCTCCCGCTCTTCTGAAATAAATAAATTATTTGATCATTGTTTTGATAAAGAAACAGCTCAAAATATTAAAGCTAATACTAAGGTGATTTATCTTAAATTACCAGATGATGCTACCAGACAAAAACATTTCTTAAAAAGAGGTATGGAAAAATCTGATATAGCAAAAAGAATTAAACAAGACGAAATAGATTGGGACTTAGGAAAGTTTGAAAATATAGTTATAAATTATGATGGACAATTAAATAAAACAATCGAAGAAGTGGAAAGAATAATTAATTATTCGTGTTCAACAATATAGTTTTTAATTTCCATCAGGAATTGATCCGGAGTAAGTTCTGGTTTATGTAAAAAGCCGGCAGCTCCCAAGGAAATAGCTTCATTAATAACCTGCATTTGATCCAAGGCAGAAAGCATTACAATAGGACCATTTTTTGGAGGAGGGTTTAATGCTTTAAGCCTTCGTAATACCTCTAAACCATCAATCTTTGGCATCATAATATCAAGGACAACTAAATCATATCCTCCGGCAGTTATTTTTGCTAAAGCTGATTCACCATCAACAGCAGTTTCTACCTGATAACCTGCACCAATAAGAAGCTCCTCATAAAGGTTGCGTAGTTCTGCATCATCATCAACTAATAATACTCTCGTCATTTGTATATTATGATACTTTTTTCTTTTTTGAGCAAGTCAGACAAAGTGTTGCTGTTGGTAAAGCCTCTAGCCTGTTTATTTCTATTTCCTGACCACATTTTTCACACTTTCCATAAGTACCCTTTTTCATATTAGTTAAAGCATTTGAAATACGGGCGGAAAAATTTAATAAATCTCCTTTTAGAGAACTTAATCTTGCATGAACTTCTGCCATCCAGGAATCTGTACCAGATTCAGATGCTTCAGGTGCTAAATCTTTATTCATAAGTGGATCATCTTGATCTATTTCAGCTATCTGTTTTTCCACAGATGCCTTCTTCTTTTGTAAGACTTTTTTAATTTTAATGATAGTTTCTTGGGGTAGATTTGACATTTAATTTCCTCTTAATTTTATTTGGAAGCAGCAGTAAGCTGGTTCTTGTTTTACCCAACTTAATCTTCCATTGTATTTTTGAATTATAACAATGTTTTATAAATCTTTGTAGTAGCAAATTACGCTTTTTACTGGTACTAAATGAATCTATTATAGAAAATATATCATCTGTTGGCGCTCTTTTTGCCCTTAAATAAAAGATAACAAATCCTATTATAAAAAGAGCCAAAGGAGCTAACTGTCCCTGCCAATCCCCTTCTCGAAAATAATCAGCAAAAAACCTTTCAGCACCTAAAAGCATAAAGGCAATAGCCATAATTTTACCATTAAAGTGAAACCTTGTAGCTGACTTCCATAACCAGAAAAAGAACATTAAATAGATTAGAGCTTCAAAAAAAGGAACAGGCAGTCTTTTGCCAATTAACCCTACTACTGAAACTGCAATTGGCAAAGAAGAAGTAACTCCGTAGCCGCAACCTCCTAAAGTACAGCCAATACTGCCAAAAACCAATCCCATCATTAAGCCAACTGTAGCAAGATCAGCAATTTGCCAAAAATTTAGCTTTGCTCTTGCAGCTAGTAATTTAAGAGTTAATGCTCCCCCTATCAAGCCACCCCATAAAGATAAGCCTGGATAAAGATTAATTAAAAAAACATAAGAAATATTATTAAAATAATTTAAGTTAAATAATACAAAATATATTCTGGCAAAAATTAAGCCGCCAAAAAAAGTTAACAAACCTAAATCTAAGATCTTAGCTTGATCTATATCATATGCCTTAGCAATTCTCCAGGAAACAAACATGGCTGCTAAAAAGCCTAAACCTAAAAATAATCCAAATGAGGATACAGGTACAGGACCAATACTGAACAATATAGGTAACATTATTAGAATGATACCAAATTTTGACTTATTCTTCTCCCCCTTGTTATACTGATTAATAGATTTTATGACTGCAACCGCACACGCATTAATTGGAGGAGCTGTTGCCTCAACAATTTCAAATCCTGAACTTGGTTTAAGCCTTGCTTTTATTTCACACCCATTATTAGATTTAATTCCCCATTGGGATTTTGCTAATAACTGGAGAGCAAAAGACAAATTTATCTTATTTATAGAAGCCTCAGCTGATCTAACTTTTGGTGTGTTGTTATCATATATATTATTTGGCCAAAACGTGAACCTATGGTATTTTTTTGGTTGTATTTTTGTAAGTGAAGTTTGGGATATTATAGAGGCACCTTATTGGTTTCTTAACTGGAAATTCCCCCCAATATCATGGATTTATAATGTTCAATCAAAGATGCAAGGAAAGGCTGCACTACCCTGGGGAATTATCACTCAAATACTTACAGTTGCATTAGCCACACTAATTTTACAGAAAATATAATTACTTTACTCTCTCGATATACTGACCGTTTCTGGTATCAACCTTTACCCTATCTCCAACTTTCATAAACATAGGTACTTTTACCTGTAAACCATTATCCAATGTGGCATCTTTATATACATTTGAAACTGTATTTCCTTTTTCACCGGGGCCTGTATCTGTAATTTCATAAATTAAAGTATTGGGAATCTCTAATCCTAAAGCAGTTTCATCAGCCACAATCAAAATAACATCCATACCATCTTTTAAGAATTTTGCCTGTTCTGATACTGTTTCTTTTGGTACTGAAAATTGTTCAAAACTTTCAGGATCCATAAAGTTATAGATTTCTCCATCAGAATATAAAAACTGAGCTTTTTTCTTTTCTACTCCAGCTTCTTCTACTCTTGCTCCGGTAATAAATGATTTTTCAGAAGATGCCCCGGTTTTTAAATTGCGGATTTTAACTTTAATGTTTCCAGACCCTCTACCCATTTTAATGTGCTCATAATTAACCACCTGCCAAAGCTGGTTATCTTCTTTATATACAACACCATTTCTTAAATCGTTAACGTTTATCATTGTAAGATTAATTCTACCAAAGTTTTTATTCCTACTCCAGTGGCTCCAGGAGCACTATATGGAGTTGGCTTTAAATCCCAGGCTGTTCCAGCAATATCAAGGTGAATCCAGGGAGTAGTTTCTTCCACCACTGTTTCAATAAATTTAGCAGCAGTAATAGATCCTGCAGTAGATGGGCTGGATCCTCCATGACCAATATTGGTAATATCAGCAATATCAGATTTGATCATATCTTTATATTCTTCCCCTAAAGGCATCTGCCAAAACTTTTCACCAACTGTTTCTCCTAATTTTACTAATTTTTCTGAAAATTCTTTATTATTAGTAAAAACACCAGTGATTTTATCACCCAATGCCACAACCATTGCTCCTGTCAAAGTTGCTAAATCAATTAATTTTGTAGCATTTAAATCCTTTTGAGCATAGGTCAAAGCATCCATTAAAACCAATCTTCCTTCTGCATCAGTGTTTATTGTTTCAACTGTTTTTCCAGAATAGCTTTTAATAATATCTCCTGGTTTTAAGGCTTTTCCTGAAGGTAAATTCTCTGTTAATGCTAAAACTGCAGATACATTAACCCTTGGCTTAAGCTCACCAATAATCTGCATCAGCCCTAAAACATTAGCTGCACCACACATATCATATTTCATTTCATGCATACCTGAACTTGGTTTTATAGAAATTCCACCACTGTCAAAAGTTAAACCCTTGCCTATTAAACCATATTTATCTTTGCTTCTTGCGTTTCCTGTATACTCTAAAGCAACCACAAAAGATGGTTCATCTGAACCTTTGGCAACTGCAGCAAATGCACCCATTCCCTTCTTTTGAGCCATTTTTTCATCAATCACTGTTATTTTTAATTTAAAATCATGGGCAATCTTTTTAGCAGTTTCCACAAAGTAAGCAGGAGTTGCCTCATTTGGGGGTAAGTCACCATGTAATCTGGCCATGTTAATACCAAGGGATACAACAGATGCTTTTTTGATAGCAATCTTATCCTCTCCTCTGGCTTTTTCTAAGAAAATTTGTAAACCGCCTAATTTTGTAGGTTCTTTTCCTGTTTTAAATCTGGTAGATGGATCATGAAATGCTATCTCTGCCCCTAAAACTAATGCATAAACTACAACATCTGAAGCTAATTTGTCTGATTCAGGTGGAATTAATGTTGCATCTTTAAATCTATCAATTAAATATTTAGAAACAGTTCCACCAAAATTTTGACAAGTTTCAAAATCAAATTTATCCTTCTCTCCTACTCCAACCAATAAAAAGCTTTGTTCAGCATTAAAAAGAAGCTGAATTTCATTGGGGGCTCCAAATTTAGGGTTATCTTTTAAGAAATCTTTAATTAACTGATTTTCAAATTTTGGGGATTCATTTATAAAAACTGGAATGGCTATTATCTTTGCTTCCTTTAAAGACTCTTGGTCTGTGGATAATTGAATTCTCATGAAGCTAATATTACGCTTATACGTGCGTGATGTCAATTGTAGGCACAACTATTTGGTGCCGAAGGAGGGAGTTGAACCCTCAAGGCCTTGCGGCCAGTAGTTTTTGAGACTACCGCGTATACCATTCCGCCACTTCGGCAAGCTCAGTGCTGTAGCACTCAACATAAGGCAAATTATACCTAATTCCGGCATGTTTGTCATGGTAGCTTGATCTAAGTATCCTATAGGTATATAATTTCGCCTATGTCAGTTAATCAGGAAATGCAAAAATTATTTGTTGCTGAAATAGTTGATAAACATAAAAATCTAATTAGCACACAACCTGATAGATTATCCACAGTTTCTTGGCAAGATGAAAACGTTGTCAGATCGCATTACGGTTTTCATCCTGAAATCCCAGGATATACATCTGAAGCAGGTCGTTTTCGAAGAAGAGCAGAAGTTGGGATTCAAATAGGTACAGAAGAACCTGTAAATGGTTTCATCAGACAATATGATGAGAGCTATTTCTACACTGAAAGTAACAGATCTTTATCTTTAAGATTTGGCCCAAAACAAGGTCAGATGTTCGAAGGGGTATATTTTGATTTTAACTTAGTACTTCTTCAAAGAAATTTTATATTTTTATTTGATGATAATGGTGATTTAGTAAGTTTTATATTCCGAACACAAAATAATAATCACTCTTATTTATTTGATATTGCTCCTAAACAACATCAAGAAGATCTTGGAGATCTAAATCAAATGAAGCCTGTTGAAATACATGATACTCGCTACGGTTATATTCTTGAACCTAATCCAGATTCTTTAACTGTCAGTAGATTTCAAAACAAAAGATTATTAGATAGGATTAAAGTCCGAAGGCCAAATGTAGATAATACCAGAATCATGGAGGAAATTATTCCACAAGAACTTTTAGATAACCCTTTTACTGATGATCATGAATTAGACTATTGGCGTATGCAGGACTTATTACCATTTGTTGTTACAGAGTTAGAACAATATCCGGAAGAAAATCAACAGTCTACTCACCCATATATTTAAATCTTGGGACTGGTTTGCCTTCTACAACAACATTTTCTAAAAACATCTTTTTGGGCCTTATCCAAACAGCATTAGTACCAAACTCAGGGCTGGTATACATAGCTTTATAGATTACATATTCTTCCAGTGTTTCACTATGAATAGCTTCACCTATTACTTCATAAGGCTTTCCTTTATAGTGCTGATATTTACCTAACTTAATTTTCTTCATTTGAATCATTAAATATTTTTTCAAATTTAGTTATTGCTATGATCGTACTTGGATCAGTAACTAAAGCTCTTGCTTCTTTAATATTTTTCCAGCCTATTTCGGAAAATTCTGTATCCAATCTTTCTTTTTCAGGCGCAAAAGAAGCTTTTGAAACTGGAACAAAATACCAAATATCATAATGCTTTATACACTTCATCCTTGGATTATTAGTTGAATTAATTATATTAGCAACAGTAATAAGTCTTGGCTCACCTAAATTTTGCAAAGGTATTTGTACACCCCACTCCTCCCCCATCTCCCTAAATAATGTTTCTTCAAGAGCTTCCCCTTTATCTACATGCCCACCATTAAACAACCATAACCCAGATTTTTTATGATGACCAATAAAGACTTCTTTGCTGCCAGGGTCATATGCTGCGAAGTACACACAAAAATGGGATAGGACATTTTCATCTCTAGTTAAGCCCCCTTCTTCCACTCTATCCAAGTAGTCTTTTGATACAGGTAAATCTGCAAATTTTTTAGCGATAATCTTTACTTGTTCAACCAGTTTCATTTTTTAGGATTATTTACCAGCTGGTTCTTCATGAGCTGGAGGTCTGCCTCGTCCTCTTTCCATACCATAAAACTTTACTTTTTCCGGGATAAACATTAACTTTATTTCCCCTGTTGGACCATTTCTGTGCTTTTGAATATCTAAAGTTGTATCTTTCATATTATCCGGGTCCTCACGGTAGATAAACATGACAACATCAGCGTCTTGTTCAATTGCTCCAGATTCACGAAGATCTGCCAATTGTGGTCTTCTTGATCCCCTTGATTCAACAGCCCGGGATAACTGGGAACAACAAAGAACAGGCACTTTTAATTCCCTGGCTAAATTCTTAAGCCCCTGAGAAATTTCTGAAACTTCCTGTACCCTATTTTCTTGTCCTCTTCCATGAATTAACTGTAAATAATCGATAACCAAAAGCTTCAAACCATGTTCCATTTGTAGCCTTCTGGCTTTAGTTCTGATTTCTGCCAAAGATAAACCCGGAGTATCATCAATAAAAAGTGGTGCTTCTGCCAATTCTCCATAAGCATGGGAAATTTTATCAAAATCACTATCATCCAATTTACCTGTTTTTAACTTCCAGGCTTCAATTTCTGATTTTGAAACAATAATTCTGTCCACCAATTCTTCCTGAGACATTTCAAGAGAAAAAATTCCCACAGGAAGTCCTGCTCTAACAGCTACATACTCTGCCACATTTAAAACAAATGATGTTTTTCCCTGTCCAGGACGTGCCGCAAAAATAATCAAATTAGATTCCTGCATTCCTGCTAATTTACTATCCAAATCCTTAAACCCTGTAGGTACTCCACGTAATTTTCCAGAAGATTTTTGTAACTCATCCAAACGATCAAAAGAGATAGTTAATAAATCCTTAAGAGGCATGAAATCACGTTTTAAACTTGCCTGGGAAAGAGAAAAAATTCCCTGTTCTGCACTTTCCAGTAATGTTGCAACAGGAACAGTTTCATCATAGGCAGTCTCAACTAGCTTAGTAGCCTGAGAAATCAGTCCACGCCTTATGGCATGTTCTTTAATAATCCTGGCATAATGTTCAATGTGAGCAGAAGTTGGAACAATATTTACCAAAGTTGTAAGATATGCTGATCCACCAACAATATCTAGACATTCCACTTGTCGAAGCTTCTCTGTCACTGTAACTAAATCAATTGGCTCTCGTTTATCATAAAGATCCATAATAGCTTCATAGATCTTTCCATGTTGTTCTGAACGATAAAAATGGTAAGAAGAAACCATTTCAGCAATTTTTATAACAGCATCTTTATCAATTAAAAGTGCACCAAGAAGGGATTGTTCTGCTTCAATATTTTGTGGTGGAAGTTTATTTATTTGATTTGCCATAATAGTGGTCAGCTATTTAGCTTTTTGCTAATACCACAACAGTGGTGGTGTCTGGCAGTTTATCCTTTGTAATTGATAACTTTGATTGAGGTTCAATATTTTCTGCAGCCATTTCTTTTAAGAATGGTTCAACATCTCCCAGGTCAAACTTTAAGCCCGGTTCTTTATAATGCATTGGGATTACTATTTTTGGTTCAAGCTGAGCAATAACCTTAACTGCATCTTCACCTTCTATGGTAGGACCTCCACCAACTGGAATCATTACAATATCAGACTGATCAATTAAGCTAAGTTGTTCCTCTGTTAAAACATGACCTAAATCACCCAAATGAATTATATTAATTCCATCCATAAAGATATGATAGATTGTATTAATGCCTCTTTCACTTCCTTTAACATTATCGTGAAATGTTCTTATACCAACAATAGTAACTCCTGCTTTTTCATATTCCCCAGGTCCGCTAACTAAAAGAGGATCACCAGTTACAGCTTCTGTATAATTATGATCTTTATGTTCATGTGTTGATAAAGCAACATCTGCTGCTAAATCTTTGGAGAGTTTTAATCCGGTAAATTCAGGATCAAATGGATCAATAATTACTGTAGCTGATTTACCTTTTATTTTAAAACAGGAGTGTCCTAACCAATGAATATCCATGGCCACATGTTAACATAATATTTGATTTAATCACAAGTAGGATATAGGGTATAATGTATCGGTGCATCTGACCCGATTAAAAGGAAATACAGTACAAAATGAACCTAAAAATAGGTTTAAACAATATATGAATAAAAAATTAAGTTCAAGCTTTTTTATCTTTTCAATGATTGCTATTTTAGTAGTAACCTGTGGCTTTTTTATCAGCTTAAACTTTTTTGTTAATCCCTTACAAAAACAAATAACTGCTCTAAATTACCAGCCTGTTACCAATAAACCAGTTAGTCTTACATTAAATTTATCCAATCCTGATGATAACTTATTAGTCTTTGATCCAAACCTGCTAATAGCAGGTCAGTCTGGCTCCGGAACATTAATTTTAGTTACAGTAAATGATAACAACCAAACTCTTAATGCTTCTGAAAAAGGAGATTTTTCTTTAACTGTTAAACTACAACCAGGCAGTAACCAGATTGTAGTTTCTGCTTTTGATGAATTAGGCAACTATAAAAGTGAAGAACGTTCAATCTATTATTCAGAGGAAAAAATATGATAAAAAAACTTATTCTTTATTTTTGTTATTTATTCTTAATTCTTAATTCTTTAATCTTTATCCCTGTTGCCAAAGCAGCAGACTCCTCCCCCAGTGCCAGTATTCAATCAAAATTAAAAGCTCTTCAGGAAGAGATTGCATCCCGGGCTGCAAATATTAAGAATGAAGTTAGTAAGAAACTTTTTAACAGGGCTTATGTAGGAACTGTTAAAAACAAAGATACTAATTCTATAACAGTTACCCTTAAATCAAACTCAGGAAATATTAATACAAATGAATTTACAGAATATGTAATTAAATCAAAGACACTAATCGGTAGTAGTGGCTTAAAAAATATTACAACCTCAGACTCCATAGCTGCTTTAGGAGATATTGATGATAAGGGTGTTTTAACAGCTAAAAGGATTATTAAACTAACAAAGCCTAATAACCCCAAAAAAGTAATCTATGGTAAATTAACTTCTGTTGCTACATCATCAGCCACTTTAAAAGACTTCCAGGATAATCAATTTTCAATTACTTTTGATAAAAACACAGACTATCAGGTTGAAAAATCAAAAGGCATCTTTAATGATATAAAAGTAAATACACTGATTATTGCTGTTACAGAGCAAACAACCCCGGATACACTCTTAACTAAATTTGTTTATATTCTTCCTGGTGGATTAAAGATTAAGAATTCTACTTCTTCTGCTAAAACCCCTTAAAGATATTCTTCCATTTTCTCTTCTTTTAATTTCTCAATTACTTTTTTAACATCCTGTGTTTTATCTTTATGACAAATTAAAATGGCATCTTTGGTATCAACCACAATAATATCTTTTAATCCTATTACAGCAATTAATTTTTGATTACCCTGAATTAAACATTCTTCACTGTTTATGTTTACTAATAAATCTTCTACCCCATCAACTACATTGCCATTCTCATCTTTTTTCTTGGTATCATAAATTACTTTCCAATCCCCCACATCATTCCAACCAAAATCCCCTGGAATAACCACAAGGTTATTAACTCTCTCAGATACAGCCACATCAATTTGAACATTCTCTGCATCTTCATACACCTTTTGTGTGACTCCTTTTGATTCTTTTGTATCTAAGGATTGAAAAATTTGTTCTAAGCCACGATTCAGGCCCGGTGCATGTTTAGCGATTGCATTAGCAAGTGCTTCAACCGACCAACAATAAAGGTTTGCATTCCACAAATATTTACCAGAATTCAAAAATGTTTGGGCTGTTTCAATGTCTGGTTTTTCCTTAAATCCATCACACTTATAAACAAAATGTTTTGCAGTGGAGTAATCCTTTAAAGCCTGTCCTGTCTTTATATAACCCAAACCTGTATGGGCAAAGGTAGGCTTAATCCCAATTGAAACCAGATGGTTATCTGCTGCCGCCACCCCTAAAGCTAGCTCAATAGTATTACAAAAAGCTTCTTCATCCTCAATTAATTGATCTGCAGCCAAATTAACCACCACTGCCATCGGATCTATCTTTCGAATCACAGTTGAGGCTAAACCCATAGCTAAAGCAGTGTTTTTGCTCATAGGCTCAGCAATAATATTTTCTTCCAGCAACCCTGGAAGCTGCTCTTTAATATCTTTGACATAATTTTCTAAAGTTATCAGGTAGATTCTTTCTTTAGGAATAAGGGGTTTAATTCGATCATATGTTTGCTGAACCATGGTTCTTTTACCATAAAGCTTTAGCAAATGTTTAGGTGTTTTCTTGCGGGATTTTGGCCACAATCTGGTCCCTCCACCGCCTGCAAGAATCACAGCATAAAAATGCTCATTCATATAAGAGATACTATACATAACTTCTTTTAGTAAAAACAATAGGCTTTTTTGCTCTAATACTAGTTTTTATGAGATAATAACCTAATATGAAACAAATTATTTCACCAGTAAAAGGCACCCGAGACTTTTATCCGGAACAAATGGCTTTCCGGAACTGGCTCTATGAAAAAATTCAAACTTTGAGTCAAAAATATGGATATCAGGAATATGATGGACCTGTTTTAGAATATCTTGACCTTTATACAAATAAAACAAGTGAAGAAATATTAAAAACACAGGCTTTTACCTTACAGGACCGCGATGGACGCTCTCTAATCCTGCGCCCGGAGCTTACCCCTACTTTTGCCCGAATGGTTGCCCAAAAAGCTGAGCAATTACCCAAAGAAATACGTTGGTTCTCTTTTGGCAGAGCCTGGAGATATGAGCAACCACAAAAAGGACGAGGCAGAGAATTTTTTCAGTGGGAAATTAATCTTTTAGGACCGGAAAGTCCGGAAGCTGATGCTGAAATTTTGGCGATAGCAGCAGATTACCTAAAATCCCTGAATCTTACTTCAAAAGAAGTAGTTATCAAGGTTAGTGATAGGAGCTTTATGCAGGAAGAATTAAAATCCTTTGGTTTAACAGAAGAACAAATTATGCCTGTTTTTAGAATTATCGACCGCAAAAATAAAATTTCTGCAGAACAATTTAATCAGGATCTAGCCAAAGAAGGTATAAGTTTAGAACAAGCCAAAAAAATTGAAAAACTTTTAAGTGAGAAAAATTTCTCTAAATCACCATGGCTTTCTAAGATTTTTGAATCCTTAAAGTTATATGAAGATATTTTTGAGTATTTTGAATTTGATCCTACTATTATCCGTGGTTTTGATTATTACACAAAAACTGTTTTTGAAGCCTGGGATAGAGGTGAAGGATTTAAAAGAGCCTTATTTGGAGGAGGAAGATTTGATAATTTAACTTCACAAATAGGTGGTCCAAAAGTCCCTGGTGTGGGTATGGCTCCTGGTGATTATGCTGCTCAGGTAATTTTAGAGGAATATGGGAAAATGCCAAATATTTCTCCCAAAACTGCTGCTGTTTTAGTAACTGTTTTTAATCCTGAACTATCTTCAGAATCCTTAAAATTAGCAGCTAAGCTGCGAAAAGCTAATATTAATACAGAACTTTGGGCAGAAAATGAAGCTAAACTGGATAAACAGTTAAAATATGCTGATCAAAAAGGTATTCCTTATGTAATTATTATTGGCCCGGAAGAAGCAGAAAATAAAACATATACCTTAAAAAACTTATCAGCTAAATCTCAGGAGGTATTATCTCTTGATGAAATCACCCGCAAATTATCCTAATATAAATATATGACTTCTCAAATTTTTACAAAAAGCTGGCCCTATACAGCTATAATTTTAGCTCATCTTATCTGGGGTGTTAATTTTGTAGTAGTTAAATTAACTATTCAGGAAATTCCCCCAATGTCCCTGGCTTTTATTAAATTCACTGCTGCAGCACTACTTTTATTACCATTCTTAATTATTTCCGGAGATGCTCCCTGGACTAATTTACGAAGGTTATTTAAATTTTTACCCCAGGCAAATAGCCCTAAAAAAGACTCTATAGATTTATTGGAAGGACAAACACAAAAGTTTTTTGATCGCCGCGATACTCTTAAAGTAATTGCAGTTGGAGTTTTAATGATCACCTTAAACACAGCTTTTTTCTTTTTGGGGCTTGAGAGAACTACAGTCTCATCAGCTTCAATTTTAACCTTAGTTATTCCTATAATTTCTATTCTAATAGGATGGGCTGTTCTTAAGGAAAAAGTATATGTAGTTAATGTTTTTGGTGTTTTGGCAGGTCTTTTTGGTACTATTGCTGTTTTAGGTATTCCCCTAATTTCAATTGGTGCAGGTTTATCAACAAACACTATGATTGGAAATTTTTTAATTATTTTAGCTGCTGTATGTTGGGTAATAGGAGCTTTATTTTCTAAACAGCTGTTACAAAAATACTCCACCTTAACAATATCTTTCTTAATTTTTTGTGTTGGGTCTGTAACTTTTTTAATTCCTGCTATAAATGAATTTATACAAAATCCTACCTGGTATCAAAATGTTACATATTTAGGCATGTTTGGTGTTATATATATGACTTTAGCCTCTTCTATTTGTGGCTATTTCTTGTTTACCTGGAGTTTAGATCAAATTGGTGTTGCCAAGGCTGACTTTTTCCAATACTTAGAGCCGGTAGTAGCTATTAGCTTAGGCATACTTACACTTGGTGAAGAACTCCGTTATTCATACGTTTTGGGAGCAATTTTAATCATGCTGGGAGCCTATTGGAGTACATTAGCTAAAACACAGCATAAGCATCCCAAATACCACAGGCATTAATTAAGGCTAGCTTCTTAAAAGAAATTCTGCTATAATTACTACTTATAAGCAGAGCTTGAAATTTTTTAATTTTAAGTTTTGTGATAGAATCAAAAAATTATGAAAGCAAATATACATCCAACTTGGAATACCGACGCCAAAATCACCTGTGTTTGTGGTAATACTTTTACTGCAGGTTCAACACAAGAACAAATTAGGGTGGAAATTTGTTCTGCTTGTCACCCATTTTTTACTGGCCAACAAAAGTTTGTTGATACACAGGGACAAGTTGAAAAATTCAGCAAGGCCTTAGAAGTTTCTAAAGCTAAAAAAGAAAGCAGAGAAAAGATCCTTGAAAACAGAGCTATGAAAGTTGCTGTTGAAAAAACAGAAAAACCATCACTCAGAGATCTTCTTATGCAAGCCCGCAAAAAATCCGCTTCCTAGCTCCACTGTCATCCTGAACAGAGTGAAGGATCTAGATTCTTCTGGTCCGCTGGACCATCAGAATGACAATAGTATAATTAACCAATGGACAACTATCTTGAACAACAAATTAAAGACATTGACCTTAAACTTGAAGAAGCCAATAAACTTCTACAAGACCCGGAACTTTGTGACTTAGCCAAAATGGAAATTGAGGAACTTTTAGCACAAAAACAAGAATTAATTGATTCTGCTTCCACCCCTATGCAGTCAGATAATGAAGAAGAGGAAGACTTTGAATCTGATATTAATCCAAACATTGCCATCCTGGAAATTAGATCTGCTGCCGGAGGAGATGAAGCCGGACTTTTTGCCGGAGATCTACTTCGTATGTATACCAGATTTATTCAAAACAATAATTGGAAAATGGAGGAATTAAACCGTTCAGAAGGAAAATTAGGGCAAATTAAGGAAATTGTATTAAAAATTAATGGTAAAGGTGCCTATGATAGCTTAAAGTATGAATCCGGCGTTCATCGTGTGCAACGCGTGCCTACCACAGAATCCGGAGGCAGAATCCATACTTCTACAGCCACTGTGGCTGTGTTACCGGAAGTTAATCCCACCCAAATAAATATTAATCCTGCAGATATAGAATTTGATTCTTTCAGGTCTGGCGGAGCTGGAGGACAAAATGTTAATAAGGTTAATACTGCAGTAAGAATTAAACATATTCCAACAGGGATTGTGGTAACAGCCCAAACAGAAAGGTCACAACTTCAAAACAGAGAAAATGCTATGAATTTACTTCGGGCAAAGCTTTGGGATATTGAAAATGCAGAGAAAATGAGCCGGGTTGGTGGACAAAGAGCTATTCAGGTAGGATCCGGTGAAAGATCAGAAAAAATCAGAACATATAATTTTCCTCAAAATAGAATTACAGATCATAGAATTGGTAAATCATGGCATAATTTAGAAACTATTTTAGAGGGTAATCTACAACCTGTAATTAAAGCACTACAGGAAAGTGAGGAAGAATTAACCTAATTTCTAAAGAGCATAAGCTCGCAAGCTTCGCTTATTACTCTAATTTCTAAGTTAAACATTATTTAGATCAATTAGAATAATTAGGTCAATTAGAAATTCATTCTATGAACACACCAAAAGCATACACTCAGGGTTGGATAGAATTTTACAAATTAAGGTTTAAAGTAACCCCCGACGTTTTAATCCCCCGCCCTGAAACAGAGCTTTTAATAGATGAAGTACTAAATTATATTAAGGAAAACAAAAAAGAAAATATTATAGTTTTGGATGTGGGTACTGGTTCCGGTGCCATTGCCATATCAATTACCAAAAATCTTTCCGCCTCTCAAACAAACACACAAATTATAGCTACAGATATCTCTAAAGAAGCTTTAAAAGTAGCGAAACAAAATGCCAAATTACATGGAGTTTTAGATAAAATTACTTTTATTCAAAGTGACCTTTTATCCGACTTAGATCCTTCGACTCAAGAGTCCACCGGACTCTTTCCCACTCAGGATGACAATTTAATTATAGTCACCAACCTCCCCTATATTCCCACAGAAAGAATTCCCTATCTTGATTCATCAGTCAAAGATTTTGAACCTTTTATTGCTTTGGATGGTGGTGAAGATGGTTTTGAACTTTACAGAAAATTATTTTCCCAAATAGTCAAAAAAGGCTGGAAACCTAAACTTTTGGTAGGAGAAATAGATTACACTCATGGAGAATTAGCAATATACGAAGCCCAAAAATATTTTCCAAAGTCAAATGTAGAGGTAATTAAGGATCTTGCTCACCTGCAAAGAATTTTAAAAATCACGTTCTAGACTTTTATTTTTTCAAAAAGTATAATCTCTTAAGCTTTAATTTATGGCAAACGATAAACTTAGTTACGACAGAGTGATGTTAAAAATATCCGGAGAACTTTTCGGGGATGATGAGGGTCATGGTATTAATTTTTCAGCCTTTGAAAAAATTGCTCAGGATATTATAAATATCAGAGAAAAAACTAAAGTTGAGTTAGCTTTAGTTGTAGGAGGGGGTAATATTTTCCGCGGTAGATACAAATCAGAACAAGTTGATGAAGCCACAGCAGATTATATGGGTATGATGGCCACAGTTATTAACGGAATGGGGTTACAAGAGGCTTTGGAGCGCCTCGGAGCACCAACCAGAATGATGACAGCAATAGAAATAAAAGCAGTAGCAGAGCCGTATATTCGCAGAAAAGCATTAAGACACCTTACTAAAGGCAGAATTGTTATTTTTACTGCGGGTACAGGCAACCCCTTTTTTACTACAGACTCAGGTGCAGCTCTTCGGGCAGCAGAATTAAATTGTGATGTTATTTTAAAAGCCACCAATGTTGATGGTGTTTATACAGAAGATCCTAATAAAAATCCTGATGCCAAGTTACTAACTAATATAACTTATCAGGAAGCAATTGAGAAAAATTTAGAAGTAATGGATGCTACAGCTTTTGCATTATGCAAAAGACAAAACATTCCAATCATTGTATTTAATATTGATAAGTTAAATGACCTCGACCAAATATTAACTGGTCATAATTTTGGAACTTTGGTTTCAGAAAACTAAATTTGTTCGTCAAGCACTTCCAGTGCTTTCTCCAATTGATTATCTTTTAAAGGATCTTTCTCATCTGCTTTATATTCAATAGCAACATCAGGAGTTAATCCTATTCCATGAATCCATCTGCCTGATGGTGTTAACCATTTAGCTGTTGTGATATGTATTCCTGTACCCTGAGGTAAATCTTCTGTTGATTGAATTGTACCTTTACCAAAAGACTGTTCCCCTACCAACCTTGCTCTTTTATTATCCTGCATAGCTCCGGCTAAAATTTCTGAAGCAGAAGCAGAACCTTTATTAATTAGGATTACCAAAGGAATTTTTAACATTCTGCCTTGTCTGGTTACCACCAGTTCCTGTCTTTGACCCACCGAGTTTTCTTGCAAAACAATCGGTCCGGAACCAATAAATTCAGAACCAATATTTACAGCTGATTCTAGATATCCACCCGGATTATTTCTCACATCAACAATTACTCCCTGAGGTGGATTAGATAAAGCTGATGTCACAGCTTCAGCCCATTCCTTATCAGTTTTTTCACCAAATCCTGATAAACGGATATAAGCAACTCCCCTTCCTTGTGGTGTAGTTTTCATATTCAAATCCACAGTTTTTACAATAATGGTATCCCGGGAAAGTGTCACATCACGGGGCTTATCTGCACCTTCGCTAAAAATTGATAAAGATACTTTGGTTCCTTTTGGACCCCTGATTAAATTAACAGCGTCTGGTAAGGATAAATTATTTACATCTTTTTTATCAATGGAAAGTATTAAATCCCCAGCTTTTATACCAGCCTTTTCTGCCGGAGTATCTTTTAACGGTGCAATCACAACCAATCTTTTATCCTTGTTATAGCCAAGCTGCATTCCCACACCTTCAAAAGAACCCCCTAATTGTTCTTTGGTATTCTTTTGAGATTCAGGTGGTAAAAATACAGTATATGGATCCCCTATTGCAGCTACCATTCCCTGAATTGCACCATAATATAATTTCTGTGGATCAATAGCTTTTTTATCTATATATTTTTGTGAAACTAAATCCCAAACTTTCCAAAAAAGAGAAAAGTCCATATTTGTTCTTACTTCTGATGAGCTGTTTACACCAAAAGAATTTAAAGAAATCTCTCTTTGACCAATTTGGTAGCCTAAAATAAAAATCAGTAAAATTATGGCAATATAACCTAAACCTGTTTGGGGAATTTTTAGAAAGCTTTTTAAGATTGAATCTTTTTTAGTTATTAGTGGATCCATTAAATTAATATTTCTAGATTTTGATAGCAAACCCTCACGCTTTTTTTATTTGTTTTTACGGTCACCAGTATGGAATTTATTCCAGAAGGCATCTTTGATGAAACTTTATCAATTGCTTCCACCATTCCCTGATCCCCAAAACTGTCCGGACCAATGATTCTAACCCTTTGGTTTAACTGAAGTTTCATAACCTTCAATCCTGGTCCTAAATCCTCAGTAGGATTTTTCGCTATTTTTGTCTTGCGTATGTAGATCATACAATTCTGCGAAGCACTTGGCAAGATTAAACGATTTAAGTTGCCATCTAAAATAGAAAAATTACCGTGATTTTTTTGTAAAAGAGAGAAGATATCATCACCCATATGTGCAGAACCAAAGCCTTCTGTAATTAATATGCTAAAACCAATATCTGCCCAATGACGGTTATAGATATTCCATCCTCCGGCTAAGGATTTATAGTTTTTAGCATTAATGCCACCGGAAATTATACCAGCTATTCCATACTCTGCTGCTTTTTCCAGGCCATCTGCAAAAACAATCTCTCCTCCTACAATAATCTGGCCTTTCATGGTTTGCTCCAGTTGCCTTGAACCAATCAAAACTTCTTTTGATCCAATTACATTTAATACCCCTTCTCTTTCTTTACCTGACCCAAGCATCCCGTAAATAAAACTTGCCATGGTACGGATAGTAATCACCCCTTTTGTTTCATCAACATCATCTATAATTCCCCACACACCACAAGCCAACTTTATGGTTTTGGGGAATAATTTAATCCTTAAAGTTCCATTTTTCTCATCATAATAATCTAATATTCCGTCATCAGGTGATAGTAATATTTTTTCTCCCAAACCAAGAACCCCTTTTTTGGAAGCCAAAAGTTCACCTGTAAAAATATTACTGCCTAAAGGACGGCTAAGAAATTTAATGCCATCACTACCACTTATACCCAATTCTTTTGCTAAATTAACTACTCTAAATCCGGCACTGGTTTTACCTTCAGCTAAGATTGCATTTGGAGCTACTTCATCTCCAACTTTTACGTTCACTTTAGTAATAGCTGAAGGTAAAGTCCGTTTGATATGAGTTATCTGATCTGTAACTATTCTGGTACGTGCATTAAGTAAAATTTGATCCATAAGTTAACTTATCCTTGCATCAACCATCAAACCTAATTGACCTGTAACAACTTCAATAGAAAGAACTTTTTTATCCATTAAGGTGGCACTCGCAGAGGTAAAAGTAATATCAGCTCTGGATTGAGTAATTGGAATAGTAGCCATGGCGCCAGCTTTTATTTGATATTGTTTTCCCCCCACTCCAATTGTAACTATACTCCCTGCTCCTAAATTATCAGGCCGAATTAAAGTTCCCAAATTTTTTGGACCTAAATTTAATGATTTCAACCAAAAAGCAGTAATACCTGGCGGAAGTATAGCATCAATAAATATGGTCACTAGCTTTTGGATATCCGGGAAATATTGTAAAAATCCCTCCGGGATTTCAATCTTTTTTAAATTCTTGTTATAAAATTTATCCTGATTTTTCTCTATTACTTTACGAATAATAGCAAAATTAAAAGCTAGGTCTTTTGCAGCCTGAGGAATAACTTGAGGGTATAACATTCTGTTCCCAATTTTATTTTCAAGAATAATTGCATCTTCTGGTTGAGGTAACCATTGCTGAATGTCAGAAACAGAGACTTCTTCTAATTTAGAAAAATAATCGAGTATGACAGTATCGTTAGGCATTAAACACAGTATAACGTGTTAGACTCTGACAGTAAATGGAAGTAAAGCTAAATGTCTGGCTCTTTTAATTTCTTTGGTGATTCTTCTTTGATGTTTAGCACAAGATCCTGATCTGGTTCTGGTAACTATTCTACCGCGGTCATTAATAAATCTACGTAAAGCTACAATATCAAAATAATGTGGTTCTGTTTTATTACTACAAAATTGGCAAACTTTTTTAAGACGTGGAGCAGATTGTCTTCTGGATTCTTCACCACTTTCAGATACTTCCTGTTCTGCAACTTTTGTAACTTTTTCAGCTGCTTCTTTTTTAGGTGCAGCAGATTTTTCCCCAGAAACAGGTGTAGTACTGATTATTCCTTTAGATAATATTTTTCTTGTTGTTGCCATATAAAATAGGTACGAATGGGATTATATCAAGCTTAGAGTATTAAGGCAAGGGTAATTAAAAAGGAAGGTCTTCATCTGCAACTGATTCATTTGGTGCCGGAGTTGCTTCTTCTTGTGGTTTTGTCTCTGCTTCAGCCTTGATTGGTTCAGAATCAGCTTCTTTTTTTTCTGATACTTCTGGTAAAGATACATCTCCCACGGGTGCACCCGAAACCTTTTCTGATACAAAACCTGTATCTCCCTCACCTTTTGGAGTAATTAAAATCATATCCTCTAAAACAATTTCTGCATCTCTTCTTTTATTTCCATCCTGACCTGTCCATTCACGATATTGTAGTCTTCCTGATACAAAAACCCGTGAACCTTTTTTCATTAATTGGTTGCAAAGTTCTGCTAATTTTCCCCAGGCAATAACTTTATGAAAATCTACTTCTTCTTTTTTTTCTCCTTCAGAGGTAAATGTGCGGTTTGTGGCAATTCCAATTGTAGCAACAGCTGTGCCAGATGGTGTATAACGAAGTTCGGGATCTCTAGTTAAATTTCCAATTAATTCTACTTTATTCCAAGACCTGCTGCCCATATTTTTACTTTCTTTATTATTTGATTCGAACAATCAAATGACGAATAATATCTTCTTCTAGTTTAATAAACTTGTCAAGCGGATCGATCATATTTGGTTCAACCTGAAAGAAATAATGAGCATAATAACCTTTACCTAATTTTTGGATTGGATAACTAAGGTCTCTTACACCCCATAATTCTTCTTTAACATCCTCGCCCATTTTTTTGGTCACAGAATCCAAAAGCTCTTTACGAACCTTTTCATCCATCTCGGGTCTGGTCACAATTGTTAATGCATATTTATTCATACTGAGGAATTGTACTAGTTGCTGGCCATAATTTCAATAGCCGAAGCTATTTTGATTGCCAGGCAAACAGTACTGAGTGAATATGCTTCAGAGCATTCCAGGTATTTTATAGCCATTTCTGAAAAACCTAAGCGGGGACGCCATTCTGATGTAATAGCAATAACATTTCCAACACTATCCAACACAGGACCCCCACTGTTACCAGGTTCTACCCGGGCACTAACTAAAATTGAACTTGAGCCTAAATAATTAATCTGACCAATAGATGCAACTGGACTTTTAGAATTTCTGGCGGCTAAATATTTATCTGGATATCCAAATGCAATTACTCTATCCACTTTAGCTAAATCATCAGATATATTTAATGACTTTACTCTTAGATTTATTCCTGTTACAGGTAATACAAAAAGATCTTCTTCATCGCTATCTAAGCAGGGAAGTTTTTTAGGATCAAAAACCAAACTTCTTCCTTCCGGAAATATAATTCGTCTCCTGTCAAACTTACCATCACGGTTTAGAAAGCAATGTCTTGCAGATAAAAGATATTGTCTATCCTTATATATACTTAAGCAACAGCCTCCAAACAACCCTTCTTCTCCCATAACCCTACCTACTGAGTTCGAGGCTTCCCTTAACTGAGGTGGTAAGTCTTTTGTTTCAAAAAAATAACCTTCCTGAGGAGACACTGGTTCTGTTAAAGAAAATGTTGGATGTTCTTGTGTAATCACAGCTACCTATTATACTATAAGTTATCAATAGCTTCAAACCTAGGACTCGTAGCTTTTAGCCTGGACCACAAACATTTTGGCATATTTACCATTAAGTTTCATAAGTTCTGTATGAGTTCCACTTTCTGAAATCTTTCCTGCTTCTACCACCATTATTTTATTAGCATTCTTAACTGTAGAAAATCTGTGAGAAACTAAAATTAAAGTCCTGTCTTTATATAGTTTTTCCAGCTGGTTAAAAATTTCAAACTCTGCTTCCGGATCTATGGCACTGGTTGGCTCATCCATAATTAATACTGGTGCCTGCATATAAAATGCCCTGGCAATAGCTACTTTTTGCCACTGTCCAATTGATAAATCCTCCCCATCTTCAAATTGCCTGCCTAAATATTGGTCATATCCTTTGGGGAATTTTTCAATTAAATCTGATACTCCGGCTAATTTTGCTGATTGTTTCATTAAATCATTATCTTCTTTTAATGTATCCCCTAAAACTATATTTTCTCTGGCTGTAAATTGATATTTCACAAAGTCCTGAAAAAGAGTTCCCAAAAACTTATACCAATTATTTAAACTTAAGTCTTTAATATTTACCCCATTAATTAATATTTCCCCGCTATCTGCATCATAAAAACGACAAAGTAATTTAATAATAGTCGTTTTCCCTGCCCCATTTTCTCCCACTAAGGCAATACTTTCACCGGGATTAATTGTAAATGAAACATTATCCAGTGCCTTACGTGTCTTGGTATAACTAAAACTTACATTTTTAAATTCAATTACAGGAGGTTTAATTTCATCAAAAATAACAGGGTTTTCTTTTTCTTTAATTTTCTTGGGAAGACTCATGACTTCCAGGAAATTATCCACAGACAATTTATTAGAATAAACCCAGCCAAAATATCCTGCTACATTTCCAGCCTGAATGTTTAACTGATCAATCATGGTTATAACTAAAGCAAAACTACCAATGGTGAATGATCCTGAAATAACTTCAGGAAGTTTTAATGAAGCAATTACCAGAAGAACTATAGTTTCTAAAATTAAAGGTGCAATAGTAGTCCAAACATAATTATTAAGAGGTTTTTCATAAAGACCTAAAAGATATTCCTGAATACCTTTATATTTATCCAATAAAAAGTTTTTAGCCTGAAAAATCCTTATTTCAGATAAAGAAGTTCTTTCTGAAAACAGAGTCTGAAAATACCAAAGTTTTCTCACCTCAGGTATCCCGGAACCATAAAAGGACCATTCTATATCTCCATATCTTGTCTTTAAATAAAGCCTTGGTAATACTGTTATTGTAATAACAAAAGGCACCCACCATAAAATTGGTAATAAAATTATGTAAGCTGCCAAAAAGCTAATAAGACCAGTGATAACATAACTTAAAGCCCTTAAAAAATCAGGTACCCTCCAGGCAACAGTATCTCTGGTTTTAGCAATCAAATTTTGAGTCTCAAAGTTTTCCAGATCAGCCATATCCAAATCAGCCATTTTGGAATAAAAAAGAAAAGTTAAATAATTTTGTAATTTATAACGAAAAAGGTAGTCACAATATGTTTGATATAAAACGTTATACAATACATCCTGAACAAAATTAACCACATACCTTGCCATCAAAACTACTATTAATATTAAAGGAATTGTCTTCGTACCTAATTGTTGTGAAACCTGTAAATAATCTATTAAATATTTTGTGCTTAATCCTGCTGCTGCCGGGCCCAAAGCACCCAAAGCTGCTGTACCGTAATACATTACTGTAATCCGTGCATCCATCTGCCAGGCAATAGCCAGCATCTTTTTTGCATCAATAAAGATTTCTTTTAATTTGGTAGTAATCCTAATTTTTTCCATATAAATTATAATAACATTATTTCTGAGGCTATGTAATGCTTAGAATAATTAAATTAACTCAGAAGGGTTGTCGTTTAAAGATGTTGTTGGATTGCAAATTGTTCTTCAATATAAGCTTCAATCTCCGCTTCTACACGGCGTACATTCCCTCTCCAAAATTTTTCTATTTTTTCGCTTAGCATAGCTTACCGGAAGTATACTATGAGCCCACCACAAATACAACCATATAATCTATGCTTTTTTTGACTTTTAGCTTTAAATTAGATAAAATATATCTTATAGTATGAAAGATGCTGAACTAACCACCTCAAAGCTGGAACAACATCAAAAAATAACCCGTCAACCAAATAATCTTATGCTGCCTACACCCGAAAAATTACAAATTATTAATCTTTTAGAAGCTAACCTTAAAGAGCGAGACTATTTTGCTTCCCAAGTAGATAGATGCAAAGGAAAGTTACATGTTTTGACTCATCCTTTTTATCATGAAGAATTTAATGGATATCCAGAAATACCAGGTTATGCCAAAGCGAGAGATATACTCATTAAATCTTGTATTACACATGATATACCCTTAGTCATCTTTGAAGAATCATCTAAATGCCGAACTCTCTCATTAAAAATTCCAGAGATTCCAGGAATTTTATATGTAGTAAAAACGGAAGGAGCTTCAAATTATTTAGAATATGATCATTATCAAAATCAAAAAAAACTCACTGCATTGTTTAAATGGGCCGGAGTATCTCGTATTGTAGCTGGAGGACAATATATGTTTCTTAGAAAATTTCCCCAAGATGTAAAAAACCCTCATGATAGACGTACACTTAATGATTTAGGATTCTTAAAACATTTAAGACCTAACGCGAAAAAATGGATTGATCAAAGGATAATTCCTGAAAAATGTGCTGGAGGAATAGCTAGTAACTTTTTAATATCTGGTTTTGATGTTTCTCTTTCCCCTGTGTCTTCCCCTCATAACTTTTACCTAGGACATTGTAAAATAGTTCAAGGAAGCTAATAAAGATTAAAAGTTAATTTTATTTCTGGTAATATCTGGCAATATTAGGAATTATTTGGTAATATTAGGCAATATATGGCAATGTCTGTTAATTCTTTGTTTATCAAGCAAGCTGCTGTTTTAGAAGTAATCGAAGAATATAATTTAATTAACTTTTCCACTTTAAAAAGACAATTTTTAGGCATCAATGATAGAACCTTAAGATATCATCTAAAAAGATTAGTAGATTTAGGCTTTATCAAAAAAAGAGGTACAACTAAAGGCGTATATTACGAAGCTCTAGCCTCACAAGGACCAACCTTGCAAGGCTAATATTAAAGTTTAATATTTTTTACTGCTTGACAGTAACCCATAATAATATTATCCTCCTTTTTATATGGTTGACAATGCAGAAATAGCAGTCTTCAAAGAATCGCCTTTAAAAACTGAAGGAATTTGTTCATCAATGAGTGTGCTACTAAATAGCTTAAGAGAAAACCCTGCTATTATAGGGACTTCTTATCATTCTTATTATAAAGAAGACTCGGTTAGCCAGATTTTAAGCTTAACAAGTAAACCACTAGATATACGGAGAATGCTATTTTTGCCTGATGGTATTTTAGTTGATAGTGATTTATCCGAATACTACTTGAAATCTTTAGAATCTAAAACACCTTATGTAGGAAAAATACAGGCTTTTTTTCATAACCAACCAAATTTTTTTCTTGAAATTACATATTCGAGTGTTGAAGATAGAGGCTATCCAAAAGGTGAAGAACTTCTTTATCAGCGCTCTTAGTTCGCTAAGAATTCAACCACGTCTCCATCCTGCATAATATATTCTTTACCTTCAGTCCTTAACCAGCCTTTAGTTTTAGCTGCAGCAAGTGAGGCTATAGCCACAAAAGGCGTCCCCTTTCAAGGCTAAGGAAGATTTAAGTCATCAAACATTTTAAAAGCATCTGGGTGAGGAGTGCCCCCTGCTTTAAGTAAAGCTAAGTTATATTCCCTAAAAACAGGGATCCTTTTTGTAAGGGTATCTAGGGTGGTACCGTTTATAAGCATCGTTGTTTCCATATCATCATCCACTTGTCTTGAAAGTTTTGTTCTCTTTATAGCCAGAGCTAATTTATCGTCAATAAAACCAGATTCTCTTTGAGAGAGTTCGATACTAATAGTGGGTTTATCATTATTTTCACCTACAAGATTTTTAAGTTTTTCAATAAGCACAGACATCATACCATCGGGATGTATATCCTCTATGGTTGGAGAACGCTGTAAAGCATAATCCAATACTGTGGTTTTTATCCGTTCTAAAAATAAAAAAGTGTGTAAATATTTTAACGTTCCAACTTCTAGTTGTAGCTTTAAAATCTTTTCAGCAGATTCCCCGCTTGTTAGTTGTTCTGCTTCGTCAATAAAATCACCGTCATCAAAATCAACCACTTTATTCTCCTTAACTACTCACTAAAAACTCAACAACATCACCATCCTGCATAATATATTCCTTACCTTCTGTTCTAAGCCATCCTTTTGTTTTAGCAACAGATAAAGATCCTGCTTCTATTAATTTTTCATAAGGGATGACTTGAGCCCTGATAAAACCTTTTTCAAAATCAGTGTGAATTACTCCAGCTGCTTGTGGTGCTTTACTTCCTCGCTTTATAGTCCAAGCCCTAACTTCTTTTTTTCCCTGGGTAAGAAAAGATATTAATCCTAATAGCTCATATGCTTTTACAATTAATCTTTCCAACCCTGTTTGTTCTATCCCCAACTCATGTAAATATTCCTTTTTTTCTTCATCACTATAATCTGCCAGTTCTTCTTCCAACTTTGCACAAATCACTACTGCATTGTCATTCTGAGTGATTAGCGAAGAATCTCGCAGCTTTTCTGCATACTCATTTTCTGAAACATTGTAAACATATAACAAAGGTTTAATTGTGAGCAATGGCAAAGTTCTAAACCATTCTTTCAGCCTTTCATCTCCTATATGATAATTACCAAGTATTTTCCCCTCTCCTAAGTCATCCTGAACTTGTTTCAGGATCTGAAGTTTCTCAGATTCCAATTGATCCTTAGCTACTTTTGCCTGCTTTTCCTGAGCAGCAACTAATTTTTCCACCACAGATAAATCTGATAAACCTAGCTCTGTTTCTATTATTAATTTATCTGCATCAGGACTTTCTGATCCTTCCCTAATCACATTTTCATCATTAAAATCTCTAACTACCTCTATAATTGCATCAACTTCCCTAATATGTGATAAAAACTGGTTCCCTAAACCTGCACCAGTTGCAGCACCTTTAACTAAACCTGCAATATCTACAAACTCAACAACCGCTGGAACAATTGGAGGCAAACCTTCCATTTTTTCTTCTTTGCTGACTAGCTGAGCAAGCTGATCTAGCCGACTGTCCGGCACCGAAACCACCCCAACATTTGGTTCAATGGTAGCAAAAGGATAATTTGCAGATAAAGCCACCCTCTTTTTCAAAAGGGCATTAAAAAGGGTACTCTTCCCCACATTTGGCAAACCAACAATCCCAACTTTCAAACTCATGAGGGAATTATATCCTAAATTAAAAAATTAATGTAATAAGTTATTTTCACACTATAGGCGTACCTGTTAATGTACCTTTAGGGATGTGACAAAAGAAGCAAAACAGACAATTTTAATCTTGATCTAGCCGTCATTTAAGAAAAAATTTATTAAAACCTTGAATATATTTTAATAATCTTTTTTTACTCCTTGGTTTCACTATACCTTCTTTAAAATCGCCTTTAATATATTTAATCTCTGCTATACCATCCTTAATTTCTACATTTTCTTTATCTCTAATATCTTCTTTAATATTTTTCCTAAGATAAAATTCCTTACCATATTCCTCAACCAACTCATCATAATACTTATCGCCATCGCCTCCTTTATCAAAAAATGCTCCTGCCTTTATTCCTAGATGTTTTGATATTGCTAAGTAGCTTCGTATTTTTGAAAAACCACCTACCCCATAACCGTAAAATTCAAAATTAAGAGGAATTCTTTCCTCTGTGCATAATTTCTCTAAAAGAGATTTATCCTCTTGCCCTTCGACAAATACTACTTTATTTGCAAAGAAATATTCTTTAGCCACTACATCTAGCTGATAAGGTTTCTTCCAATCTTCATTTATAATTGTTTTAAGAGGCTCAAAATCTCTATTTAGATTAGCTAAACTTACTTGTCCAGATGAATCTTTAAATACCCGTGCTATATTCGCCCCGTTTTTTAAATCTTCCCAATTTACAAAATAAGGAGAATGGGTTGCTATAATAATCTGCATTTCTTTGGATTTCTCTGAAAGAAAATTAGCAAGTTTCTTTTGAATTTGCGGGTGCAATCCTAATTCAGGTTCATCAATCAGGACAATATGATCAGAAGAATTTATAAAAAAGATACTTAATATCTTAATTAAATTAATTACTCCCCCACCCAAATAACTCCCTCTGTGCTGTATTTTATTTTTGGTTTTATATGTAAAAATATATTTATCTCTAGATTTTCTTGATATTGTCCATGAATAAAAATGAGGTATAAAACCTCTAACAGCCTTATTAAAGGCATCTCTTGTTTCTTTTTGCTCATATATAGCAGCCAATATTTTTCCAAATTCGTCATTTAAAATTGAAGAAGCATACGATCCTCTATCAGCTTTGTATATTCTTTCTGTAACCTCATAATGATAATTTTTATCTTTTACATCCTCATCATATAATTCAAATTCATCTTCCCATATTCTTCTAGATGAAAGATACCTTATATGGTACGGACTTACAGAAAATAAGGTGTTATCAACGGTCTCCTTTACTCCCCACTTATTTCTTTTTTTATAAATCCAATCAAAAGAGTCTCCCTTACAATCTTTAAGGCATATCCGCGTTAATTCGTTATGGTGTTTTTCATCTGTTTCTAAGGTTCCATACCTCTCTTCAAAATTTGCTAATGCAGTGAGAATAGTAGTCTTTCCAGAATTATTCTCACCTATAATAATAGTTAAACCACTCCCTAATGTGCCATTAGGATGAGCAAACTCTACTACTTGTTCTGATAAAAAACCTCTAAAATAAGCTATGGAGAGTGCCTCTAAAAAGTTATGCTCCTCGTGTATTTTTTGATCCAGCATGTTGCTCATTTTCAAGAAAATTTTACCATATCTCTTCAAAATCCAATCAAAACGTATATAATCTACGAAATGGCTGTTTTATTTTATTGTATATTAGTATTTTTCGCTGATTCCGTAACTTGGAGTTGGGGTTGGTTCTTTGTATCGTTACTTTTTTCAGCAGACCAAGGTAGAACAATTTATAAATTCACAACAGATAGGTCTCTTGAAGGAAAAGAGGTTAACTAATATTTAAAATTAGGATTATGATTTATTCATAATGTCGCTATTAGTTTCAATCTGATATTTAGCTCTCTCGCCAATATCATTTCCTCCTTCAAAATAACCTTCTTTATATCCTTCTCTCTTAATTAAATTATAAATGGAAACAAGACCAACGAGAAAAGCGCTGCCACTCAACCAAGAAAACTTTGTGATTATATCTCCGATAAATAAGATTAAAGCTCCCAAAAAAATAATTATTAGAATGTAATCTGAAAAGAAAAAGTATGTCTTTTTTCTAAACTTAAAATCACTTTCTAACTGTTTCCTAAATTCAGAATGTGAAGTCATAGTTAAATTATACAATTAAATACTACGTCTTCTTGAGAATTTAATCTAGTTTTGTTAAAAACTTTTCAATTTCTTTCATCACAATATTAGTTTCTTTTTCTGATTTCCTAAAATTATGATCCATGTTGGGCTGTCTAACTACATGAGGATTATTTGCGTTATTCACTACCCTTTCAGTCTCACTTGGCGGCACATCTTTATCATCCAGTGCTATAAAAATCATAAGGGGTTTGTGAATATCCTTTACTTCTTCTACTGCTGAATATTGCATTCCATCAATCGCAAAAGTATCTGGGATATCAAAGGCCCTAAGCTTTTCTGGATTATCTGGCAAATCCCTGTCTGAATGTCTAAATTCCTTACCTTGCCAATTTAAAGATGCATCTATTCTGTCAGCTGCCGGACAAAGTGCAACTATTTTAGTTACCTCTTTCATTCTATTTCCCACAATTATTGCAACATATGCACCTAAGCTGTGACCAATTAATATAATTTCCTCTGGATTTTTACTTGAATAAAATTCAACCAAATCTGAAACTTGTTTAATATAGCTGGTAATTGTGTAATTATTAACATCCCCTGTCTTCCAAAGAGAACAAGGATCTATTCTTTCTACTGTGTATCCTAGCTCTTCAAGCTTTTTTGCAAAAACCTTCATGTGTAGATACTCAGGTGAATCTAAATAACCAGGTAGTAATAAAGCAACTTTCAAAGACATGAGGAAATTATAGGATTTTTAGTCAATTTAATCCAGGGATTAACTTTCTTGCTAGAAGCTTTTAAGGCTTTTTAGTTTCTTTTTCAAAAAAGAGATTGAAATACTCTACTTATTAAGGACTTTTTGGGGGCAACTGCTATCGCTTCTACCATATTACGGGTAAAAACCAAACGCTCCATTTCATCTGGCATAAATGATCGGGCATCAATAATTTTTGAACGTCCTTCGTTACCAATTACTATAAACTTCTCCACAACAGAACTAAAAGAATAATCTAACGGAGAAGCACCACTTAAAAATCTTGCTATAATCTTGGGGCTATCTGTTTGTTCTGATTGAAAATTAAAGCTGACCACTCCCCCTTGAGACTCCCGACTCCTTGTAGTATAAACTTTAAGAAGATCATCTGGAGCAAGTTGAATCTCCCCTTTGGCCAAAGCATCCCTTATCTGAGCTGCAGCTTTTGGATTAGTGATTTCAAAAGGACCAGAATGGTCATACCACACCACATCATTTAACAGAGATCTCACCTTTTCTCTTTCGCTATCAAGACAATTTTTTCTGGCTGCTTTTTCTTCTTCAGTTTTACGCTTGATAACAGCTAATTGTGCTCCTGCTTCTTCCGCAGTTAAAATTTGATCCTCTGTATATCTCTCTTTCATGAAAGTATTATAAGACAACTTCTAAATAAATCAACAAATAGTTTTTAACTTTCTTGCCAAAGGTCAAAATTCTAGGAACTTAATCGTATACAGATGCAGGAACACTATTAAGCTCTCCTCTGGTATACCCTAATTGGTAGCCCATTATATGGCTAAGCATTTGTAAGCGAGCATAGCTAGACAAGTCTTCTGCTTTTGAAGCGCCTTTAGCAAAATTTAAAACTGCTTCAGCATGAGATGTAGCCAGAGATCTAGCCATATCAAACGAGGCTTCTAATGCCTGAGCAGGACTCCAACCCTTCATAGAGGTTAAATCAACTTCAGTAGGATAATTCAATTCTAGTAAACTTCCAACCTGACCTTTATAAAGTCTATTATCCACCTCACCTACTTTAGAGGCAAAAATAAAAGGAGATCCCTCTCTAAGGGCATAGCGGTGATGCACCCTACTTTCTTGATATTTACCTAATTCGCCAGTAATTACAATTATTGTTTGTTTTGCCTCATCTATAATATTGACATCCCCATCAACAAATATAATTCCACTTCCAGTTGTTTCTATTTTTTTTACATCACCTTCTACAAAGACAGATCCTCCCCTTAAGCCACTGATCTTGTCTACATTACCCCTGAAAACCAATCGTCCATCAGAAAGGCTTTGTCCAATCCTGGTTTCATAAAATGAAGGGCCAATCCCAGGGTCTTTTCTCACTCTTTTTTGGGTTTCAATTTTAACTTGTTCAGGGTCTCTGAGATCCACCAGTTCCAAATGATCACCATCTTTTGCCAACATATTTGCTAGACCACTTGCAAGATACTCAAAATGCCATGATTGAATTCTGGCTGGACCTGGCCTAAGACAATCAGCTATTATTTCTTTGTGATTTGGATCCTTTTTGAATGTATCTGCTAAAGCCTGTACACCATGTTGGAGTGCTCTTTCATACGCACCCCAGCCCACTAAACTGGCATTTAAAGCTGAAAGGTAAAAACTTTCATCGCGGGAAGTAAACTTAGCATAATCTGGGGCTTTTGGTTTCCTACCATCAATTTCAATTATCATAAGATATTGGGCAAGAGTATGCTTAATTTAATAGTATTTACTAAAGAAGTCAAGAGATTAAAATCATAGAGCTTTTTGGGGAATCTAATCCAGGGATATTAACTGATTAAGACATGGATTCTTGTGGATCAAGCTTTTCCAACATTGCTTGGATTTTTCTGGCTGCGGAATCATTTGGCCCCCGAAAAAGTTTAGCTCCTCCGGAAACTGCAAATCTTTTATTCCAATAGCTAAAAGCGTTTTGAACCTTCCCCAAGACAAACCTGGCCTCTTCCTCATCACCCAAAGCTAACCTAAAATCACCAGGAAAATTATCTTTATTGGCTATAAATTTCCAATGGTAACCACCCCTATCAAACTCAAATTCATATTGATCTTTGCAATCCTCAGGCACTTCTTCTAATTTCTCTTTTAATTCAGGAGTTGTCCTCAATGTTTCTCTCACCCTCCAATAATACCCTGCTGTAATACTATCAATGGCTGGTAATTGTTTCTCCTGCCACCTCCTAACAACCTCTAAAACCATATCTTGCTCAAAACCAAAGACTTGCTCTACTTTATCTTCATCAGGTCTATCTTTTTCAGGTGACATTTTAAAATTTTAAGTCTTTTGGGGAATTTAATCCAGCAGGTTATATCTTATTAAAACGGTATTATGATAGGAAAATAACCATCGGAATAGTTTGGATAACTCCAATAAGTACTATCTCCTGAACTCATTCTTTTACCAGTTCCTTCTTTTATTAATTCGATAATTTTTTCCCTCGATAAGACTTTTGTTTTATCAACAGTACCAAGCATTACTGTTTTTCCTTTAACATCTTCTTCTTCAGCTATTTTTCTTAGCTGAGGTTCTGTTAATAAAATTTGATTATCTTTCATTGGACCTTCTTCAACTTTAACCATTAGTCTTGGAATATCGTGTTGACCATAAACTCCTTTTCTTCTACCAGAAATAACTGAAACTTTTGTCCACAACGCATTAGTGGTCACAACATAACCTTCGTCTTCGAATTGACCCAATTCAACCCTCCATCCCTCTCCCTCAGCAACATCAAAACAAATTCCTTTTTTCATTTCTCCTAAATAAGCTGCCAATGTTTTTCCGACAAAAGGATGATCAAGAATCTTCTTTTCCAACTGAGCATACTTTTCATCTTCTTGAGGTGTACCAGGAACCCATCTAAAAAAATCTTTACATCCAATAAAACGTTCGAAAGAATCTTGAAATAAAAGGCCGTCATATCGACCCATCTGCATAACGTTGATATCGCCTCTTTCATAGTATTTTCCACCAGTTTCTTTTTTGTCTCCATATATACTTAATACCTGAGCCACATTTGGTGTATGAAAAGTAATTACGTCTGAATAACCGTGCTGTCCTTCGAATATTGTAAATGTATAAGGTGTTTCTATTATTTCTTGCTTTGATTTTGCCAGAAGATGGGGACGGTATATATGTTCAATTGCCATAGACGTAACAGATTATAGGATTAGTGTCCTATATTGTCAATTTTTTACTAAAATTCTGTAGTCAGCCACAATTTATTTATGATCTCCTCCATAATAACTATCAGATACAGTGTATGCTTCATCTTCAAACTTATTTTTTCTATACCCATTTTTTAAAAGTTCATACAGATATAGAAATGGGTAAATTACAGGATATTTCTCGCATTGAAAGCAGCGCGTTAAAAAATCGCAGCGAGGTTATCAGCCATTACTATTTTAATGTTTTGGTTTATATGTTATAAATAATTAATGCCCAAAGAAAAAGGATCTGTCCACATTTTAGTCTTAGCACTTCTGGCTTTGGGAACACTTGGCCTTATAGGTTCTTCCAGCATTACCACTACACAAAAGTTTTCTGATTCTTCTCAGGTATTGGGAGAAAATGAATCTATTCAAAAAGCAGCAGAACGGGCAAAAGAAGAAGCTCAAAAAGTGGCTGAACAACAAAAAGAAAATAATCAGGCAAGTTTTCAATCCGAAAGGAATAAACAGGAAACAGAAATTCAAACCTCAAACGGTCAAAAAATAAAGACTAAAGTAGAAGATAATGGTTCAGTAAAAGTGGAAATTGAACAGGGTAAACAGAAACTAAAATTTCAGGCAGAACAGAAAAAGTCTGAGCTTGAGATTGAAGATGAAGAATCCACTGATTCAGCTGATGAAGATTTAAAAGAAGTCAGGTCTATCTCCAGCTTTCCCCTAAAAATTAGTACCAGTACAGGCCAACTGATAATGACCAAAAATGGGGTTGAAAGAGTTTTGACTGTTTTACCGGCAAAAGCTATTCAAAATATGTTAAGAGCTCACCTTAAAAATGGTTTAGGACCCAAATTCTTTGAAGCCACACCTTCCAGTGAACTTATCTCCACTGCATCTGCTGAAATAACAGTCTTAAATAATCAAATTTCACTTGAGGAAGAAAATGGCCAGGCTGTTTATAAAATTCCAATGAAAAAACATCTTAAATTACTAGGTATAATTCCTGTTACTACAGATCTAACCAGTTTTGTCTCAGCTGAAACAGGTTCAGTAATCAAAGACCAGGAATCACTTTTATCCAGATTTCTGGGCCTACTTTCCCGATAGTCCTTAAAAAAGCTGGCCCTGAACAGCAAAGTCATCTGGATTAGATGTAATAATCTCTTTTCTGGTAATTTCTAACTTCCCATTTTTTCTTAACGGATAAGCAATAGTCACATGATTCCCCTGTATTTCACCATAATGTTCAAAATAATGAACTTCTCCTAAATGAACAGCTAAAGGAATATCTGGATGATGTCTGATAAAATCTGCTGCATTTGTAATATTAGCTCTTAAAGCTATCAGCTCTTCTAATTCCTCTGAGGTTAAATCTCTATTTAATATAAACCTTGATGTTTCCTGCCTTAAACGTTTTTCTTTCTCCGGATCTGTAAAAATATGGACTAATGCTTCTTCATTATGTGCTTTGTCATACTTTTCAAAATCTGAAAATACCCTCCATCCAGGACTTTTTTCTTTAATTAAATCTACGGTTACCGCCCTGCCCAAATCCCATGAATGAATCGCATAACCTTCAGATCCATCATATACCAATAAATCTCCGGCCAAAAATCTAATGTAACCGCCATCGACTCTTGTTAGATCTTCATCTTTAAAACGTTTAATATCCTCATGTATACCATGCCTGTTTGCCACATCACTATGATATGTGGATCCTAATCTTTCTCCTGGTTGTGTAACATACAGACTGTTATCAAGACGAACAAACTTCACTTGATATACCCGCTCTGCTTCTGGTCCGTTATAAATTGCCATTTTGGGGATTATATCTGATCAAATCCCAAAATTCTAGTTAGGGGAGATTAATCCATTATTTTAAAGTTTTAATAACTCTAAAGCTTTATAAAGTACCACACCAGGCCAAAAGAGAGCTTTAATAATTCCAAGTATTCCTTCCTGAAAATTTGCAGCATGTTGAAGAAAATATACTAAAGCTCCTATTACACCAATTCCATATATAGCACCAGAACCAGCATTGTTTTTCATATTATCACCCCCCTCAATAAAATTTTAAAACTTTTCTAAAATTTAATCCAGAGGATTATCCTTACCGACCCCCAGGTGGAGTAAATTTGGAACATTCATCTTTGTGTTGATCGCAATATTTATCACATTCTGCCTGAGACTTACATCCTCCAGGCCCTACTGCTCCTTCTGGCATTGGCCCACGATCACCACCGCCACGGTCATTTACCCGCTCTGATGAACCCCCAGGGCTTTCAGCTCTTATCCCAAAAAAGCTCAGAATCATACTAATTAATTTTTGGAAAAAGTTTCTGTCATCCTTTATTTCAGAATTTCTATCCCCGCTCCCTAAACCGCCCGCTTCTCCTTTATTATAATTTGGCTGACCTCTAACTTCTGTTTGAACCTGTTTGCCAATTTTGGCCTCAAATTTTTGGGCATAATCAACCAAAGTCTTCATGGATTCCTTGGAACACCCTCCACCACCTTGTTTGCCAGATTCTGTGATAGTTTTTTCCATACCCTGGTGTGTTTTTTCAAATACTTCACAATTTGTTGTTTTGGTATTGTAAATAGAAACTCTTTTGAGGTTTTTTAGGTTGTTAAGACAGGATAGATCTCCTGTAATATCAGGGTTTCCCGGATATTCATCTGCTATCCCCAATTCCTGCAGATTAGTTAAATTCTTAAGTGCACAAATATCTCCTTTAACATAAGTGCCACTCAAATAAAGAGCTTTTAAGTTTGGCATGTTGGCAAAAACACTAATATCTCCTGAAATATTTGTATGAGTCATAGCAAAATTTTCCAACTTAGTCAGATTTTTTAAACAAGCAATATCACCGGTAATTTTGGGATCAAAAGCAAATTTAATAATTCTAAGCTTAGTTGCATTAGCCAAAGAACAGATATCACCACCGACGTCTGGATTTGAATAAGGAGTCAGTACTTCAAGATTTATGAGGTTCTTTAAGTTTTCTATATCACCCTTTACAACTCTGTCTGTGGAATCTAGATACTGTAAACAAGTCATATCTTTAAGTTGAGACATATCTTTAAGTAAGTCTATATTAGTAAGCTGCTGAAAAGTCTCATTAGGATAATACCCCTGATATGTTTTATTAGGATTAGTCCAGGTTGTTAAAGAGCCGGAAGAACAAGGCCCTATTTTTTCTCCTAAAACATTTTGAAGTTTGGAAGTTGGCAAAGATTGCTGTTGGGGAATACTTATCCCAATAGAAATAAAAAGGCTAAGCAGGATAGTAATAGCTATTACAATCAAAAGGTGAGCAGAGCCTTTTTCCCTCATAAATAAACTATTTCATATCTATAATGAAAAATCAATAAACTTTTATAAAAGCTTGATTAAATTTGTTATAATATAAGAGTGATAAGAGGATTACTTATTTCTCTAATTGTAGTTATTATCTTTTTAAGTTTAATCTTATTGGTAGTAGTATTCCGTAACCCAGCTCCACAAGTTATAATAGTTACCCCCACACCAACACCTACTCCAATTATTACCATAACACCATCAGTTACCTCTACTCCAAGCAGCAATATAATTATTACTTCTCCCCTTCCTAATCAATTAGTTTCCAGCCCCATAACAATTTCAGGTAAAGCTGTGGGAAATTGGTTTTTTGAAGCTGTGGCTCCGGTAAAGCTTGTTGATGGAAATGGAAATATTTTATCTCAGGGACAAATCGGGGCTCAGGGAGATTGGCAAACAAATAATTTTGTTCCCTTTATAGGAGAACTTACCTACTCTACTCCTAATACAAATACCGGACAACTAATCTTTAATAATGATAATCCTTCGGGTTTACCTCAAAATAACCAACAATTCATCCTTCCAATCCGGTTTAGATAAATTACTTTTTAGCTCTTAGATTTAGAGGACATTTTCTCGTCCATCTTCTCCTGAGCATCCTCCTTTGCAGCTTCAGCTTTTTCTCCTACTTCTGAGGCTGTTTCTTTAACTTTAGAGTAAACCTCTCTTCCTTTTTCTTTTAATTCTCCCATCTTTTCTTGTACCATTTCACGGTTTTTCTCATCAGTTAATTCTACAGCTGCAACCCCCACTGCTGCACCAACAGCTGCTCCTACTAATCCAGCTGCTAAAGGACTCATTCCTTTTCTATTATCACTTACTTGTGAACCTCTTGTATTTGGCATTATGTTATCACCTCCTTCTTCTTGAAAATATTCGTAATAAATCTAAAAGTCCAAATTTAATAGTGTTTTTAAGTTTGTCTATATCTTCTGAAACATCTTCTGCATTCTCAAGAATTAATTTTAGTGTCTTAAGAGACTGTGCTAAATGATATGCAGCATAAGATATGAACCCCGCCAATATCAAAAACCCTGTTCCAAGACTTAAAAACAAAAAATCTTGTGACGTCATGCTTTATGCTCCCCCATGATACTCTGCATGATGTTCTGTTCGATGTTTTGCAACATATTCATCCTCTACTGGTAAATTTAACATCTTTACTTCAGTAGCCCCATGCTTTGTAAGCAAATTTTGGACTTCTTCTGCCTTTTCATCTGGTGCGGAAACTGCAAGCAATATTCCACCACTCATAATCTCTTCTTCGTATTTTCGTGCCTCTTCTTCATGCATTCCCAACCCCATAAGCCCTCCGATAAGTCCACCCGCCACAATCCCTTCAGCCGCCCCTGTAACAGTAGTCGCAACAGCTCCTGTGATACCTAAAGCCCCGGCAATTGGTCCACCTACAAGTAAGGGTCCTACACCAGGAATTGTAAACACACCAAGTCCAACTAATAATCCAGCTAAACCACCTAATAACCCACCTGTTGTAGCCCCACTCACAGTTGATCCGGCAACATGGGATGACCTGGTGTCTCCATGTTCATGCCCCTCTTCCTGAACATGCTTCATTAAAATAGACATACTTTTTGGATCATATCCAAGTTCTTTTAACTCATCAATTATCATAGAAACGTGTTCTTGGGATTTAAAAATACCTATAACTGTTTCTGTCATTATTCTCACCACCTTCCCTTAATATCAGCCTCAGTTTAAGACAAATATTATATTTTGTCTGTAAGATTTAATACTAATACCTTACCGGATTGCTTTGCTGCACACCTGGAGTCTGGGTATTATTTCCAGATCTTCCCATTCTTGCAAAAACAAAATAATAAATAATTCCATAAACAATTGCTCCAATTATTAGATAAATAATAATCCATTGCCAAAGAGGTCTTTTTCCATAACCTGATTTATTTTCTTCCATATTTTTTTCACCTCCTTTTATTTTCTAAGTCTTATATCCTAATATTCTTTTCTAAGAATCTTATCGTAAACCCCTTCATATCCATCTACCATATTTTTTACACTAAATTTATTTAGAACATATTCCCTGCAATAGCTCCTGTTTATACTTTGAATATTGGCAATTGCCTCTATCATTTCTGAAATATCATTAACTACAAACCCGGATTTTCCATCATCAACTACTTCCAGCATTGAACCCAAATTAAATGCCACAACCGGCGTGCCGCATGCCATTGATTCAATAACAGTAAGTCCAAATGGTTCTGGCCAGGTTATGGGATGCAAAGAACATAGCGCTTTACTCATTAGCTTGTTTCTTTCTGTTTCATCTACTTCACCAACTAATCTAATTTGATCAGATAATTTGGGTTCCACAAATTGTCTAAAATATGAAATATCTTGTAAACTATCTGCTGCTAAATCTATTTTTGCAGCAATTATTAATGGCATGTTTAAATATTGTGCCACCTCAATTGCAATATGAACACCTTTTTCCATGGAAATTCTACCTGTAAAAAGTAAATAATCACCTCGTTTTTTGGAAAACGGAAAGTGTGTCATATCTAAACCATGATAAATATTTCCTATAAACTTTAACTTTGGAGCAGAAGCAGCTTGTGCATGAGAAACAGAAACTACAAATGGGTTTTTTAGGTTTTCAAAGACTCTTTTTTCATTTACCCCAAATGCCCCATGCATAGTCATCACCACCGGAACCCTGGATAGGTTGGCTGTAGGTAAACTCAGATAACCATTATGGTCATGAATAATATCAAACTGGTCCTGCAATTGATAAGCATTGCCAATATTTAACAAAGATAAAATATTAGCACCATATACATTATGTAAAACCTTTGACTGGCGAAGTGATTTTGGATAAATTGAAACAAGTTTAGCAGAAGTAATAGAATCACCACTGGCAAACAAGGTTACCTCATGACCTCGTTTAACAAGCTCTTCAGTCAAAGCATAAATGACTCTTTCTGTCCCTCCATACTTATTTGGCGGAACTCTTTCTGCAATGTTTGCTAGCTGTGCTATTTTCAATCTTTTTTCCAATTATTATTATATAGCTTGGTTTATTGGCTGCCTGTAAGATACATTACTGCGAAAATTTTGATTGTATCTTATAGTGAGGTTGAAAATAATAAATACTATCGGAAGGGGGTGAGTAATTAATGTATTGGTTAATTGGTATATTAGGTTTGGCATCAATCGCTGCTCCATTTTTACTAAATTATAATGATAATGTTTTTGCTTTATGGACAAACTTAATCTTTGGAGCGGTATTATTGGTGGCGGCATTACTAGAAGCTTTTGCCGATGATAAGGATACCTGGGAATACTGGGTAGTAGGCATAGCAGGCATAGGAGCAATTCTTGCTCCGTTTATTTTAGGTTTTAATGCTTTGACTGCAGCATTATGGACAATTGTAGCTATTGGAATAATAACTATAGTTGCAGCAGGCACTAAAATTTTTCAAAGTGGTTCATCCACAAGGTTAGGTTATTAAGCAGGCCCTCAACCTGAGGAAGAAGGGAGGTGAAAAAGAATGGCTAATCAATTAGCACGAAGAGACGAGTGGGTTTTCCCCAGAGTAACGCTACCATCGATTTGGGAAGATTTCCTGGAAGGAACAAGATTAGATGCAATTCCAAGTGGTTTATCAGTTTCTGAAGATGAAAAGAATTTCTATGTAGATGCTTCTATGCCTGGACTAGATCCAAAAGATATAGAAGTAACTTTTGATCGGGGAATATTAATGATCAACGGAGAAAAAGAAGAGGAGGAAAGGGAAAAGAAATTCTATAGAAAAGCAACAAATCAATTTTCTTATTCAATTGTTGCTCCAGAAAATATAGACAGCAAAGCAGAACCAAAACTAGTCTATAAAAATGGTGTAATGCATGCAGTATTTGAAAAAACTGCTGCATCAAAACCAAAGAAAATAGCAGTTAAGGCGGAGTAAGTAATGGAAACATACTTTAGAGATAGGTATGAGGCTGGAAAAAAATTAGCAGGAATACTTAAGCCTCTTAAAAATCAAAAAGTAGTTGTTTATGCATTGCCCCGGGGAGGAGTGATTATTGGAGCAGAGATTGCCAGAGAATTAGACGCACCTTTCGATCTAATCATAACTAGAAAAATTGGTCATCCTAATTCTTTGGAATATGCAATTGGAGCAATTGCTGAAGATGGGCACTCTATATTTGAAAAAGAACAAATTTCAGAGATAGATCCTGATTATATAATTACTGCAGCAGAAAAAGAAAAAGAAGAAGCAAAAAGACGAAGACAAATTTATTTAGAAGGAAAAAAACCAATAAGCAGTAAAAATAAAATCGCTATTTTAGTTGATGATGGAGTGGCAACAGGACTCACTATGAAGATTGCTATAAAAGAATTACAAATGCATTACAAACCAAAAAAAATTATAGTAGCAGTAGGAATTATTTCAGATAGTGTTGCAGATGAACTTGAAAGTGAAGGTGTAGAGATAATAACGTTAATTAGGGAAAATAACTTTTTGGGTGCTATTGGAGAATATTATCAGGATTTTTCTCCTGTTGAAGATACAGATGTTATAAAAATAATGAAAGGAGTAAAGATACATGCATCTTTTCCTGTTCAGGCAATTTAAGTATTTAATTAAAGACCTAAAAGAATTACCCAATTTAAATATTGGAAAGTTTGATATTAACCGTTTTCCCAATCAGGAATTATATATAAAACTTTATACAAATGTTGCAAATAAAGAATGTTTAATAATGAGCTCTATTACTCCTCCTGAAGAAAATTTATTCTCAACTTTACTTTTATCACATACTTTAAAAAAAGATGGTGCAACTACAATTAGTGCTTTACTTCCTTACCTTGCTTACACAAGACAAGACAAAGAAAAAAGAGGTGAGAGTTTAGCTGCTGCAAGTGTTGGTGAATTACTACTAACCTCTCATATTAATGAAATTATAACCATAGATCTACACAGTCATAAGGCAGAAGATTTGTTTCCATTACTAATTCATAACTTATCTACTGCTAAACTTTTTGCTAAAGAAATAAATAAATTAAAACTTAAAAATCCTACATTTATTGCCCCTGATGAAGGTTCCATCGAAAGAGTTGAAAAAGTAATGGAAGAATTTGGGAAAAAAGCTGAATTAGCTTTTATGAAAAAGAAAAGGACTACAAGTGGAATTAACTCTATTTTATTTGGACATATAAATAAAGATGTAATTATTATAGATGATATGTTAGATACCGGAAAAACTCTTATAGCATGTTGTGAAAAACTAAAATTAAAAGGTGCTGAAAATATCTATATTTTTGTGACACATGGTTTGTTTACAGGTAAAGACTGGCAAGATTTATTTAATCTTAATGTTAAAAATATATATTGCACAAATTCTATTCCAGACGTACAAAATCTAAAATATAAAGGAATAAATATTATTTCAATTAAGCCACTACTGGAAGAATACTTTTATCATATAAAAAAACTTAAACAAGAACTAAACCAATTTTATAAGGGGTTTAGAGAAGGCAGAGTTATTGAACCAGAGGAAACACCAATTTTTGAATTATAATTTATTCTTATAAGCCATTGACATCATTCCCTATTACAATCTACAGTTATTATAGATGTCAGCTTTTTTCTATAAATTTAAACAGGTATTTACTAAAAAGTTATTGTTTGGCTTGTTAATTATAATGATAGTAATTACTACAACCATTGCTGGATTTTATTACAAAAATGGACAGGATTTAACAGCAGTAAATTTAATTCTTCAAAAAAAGTTTTTAGATAGTGACCAACAATTATCAACACTAAAAAATACCGACCAGGTTAAAGTAAACAAAGACTTAACTGATGAAATTAAAAGAATTAATACAAACTACAAAGAATCTATCTCTTCCTATGAAAAAATTACAGATTTAAAAGTACAAAAAGTAGATACCAGTAAATTAGACCCAGTTTATGCTAAAGTAGTAAAGTATTTAGCTGATAAAAATTACTCCTCTGCTTCTGCACTAATCACTGATTTAAATTCTCAGATTGAAAAAGCTACCCCCAAGGTAACTGTCAGTTCACAACCTTCTGCAGCTAATGCACCTCAAAGTAATACACCTCCTGGCTCTGGTTATTTAAGGCAGGTGGTAAACGTTGATGGACAAAATTATACAGTTGATATAATTGCTGCAGATTTAAATTCTACAAAAGTTATTGTTGATACTGCATCAGATTCTGATTGCGGCAATAATTGTCCGGTATTACCCTTGGCAACATACGTTTCCCGTTCAGGGGCTTTTGCCGGAATCAACGGTTCTTATTTTTGCCCTGCTGATTACCCAAGCTGTTCCGGAAAAACTAATTCTTTTGATACTTTAGTAATGAATAAAAATAAATATTACTTTAACAGCAGCAATAATGTTTACAGCACCATTCCGGCAGCCATCTTTTCAGCTGGTTCAGCCAGGTTTGTTGGAAGAAGCATGGATTGGGGCAGAGATACAGGAGTAGATGGTGTAATTGCAAACTATCCCCTGCTTGTTTCCGGAGGTAATATTAATTTTACAGAAGCACCAAATGAACCTAAGTTTGGTGGTAAAGGAGCCAGAAGCTTTATTGGAAATAAAGGAAATATGGTTTATATTGGTTACGTTTACAGTGCTTCTATGGGTGAATCAGCCAAAGTCCTTCACGCTCTTGGTTTAACAAATGCTTTAAATATGGACCAGGGCGGTTCAAGTGCTTTGTGGTATGGAGGTTATAAAATAGGTCCGGGAAGAAGCGTTCCTAATGCTATTCTTTTTGTCAGGAGGTAAATTAAATGAAATTTAATGACCTAACATCAAAAGAAAAAGAGGTCATCGAAAACAAAGGGACTGAACCACCCTTTTCTGGTGAATATAATGACTTTTATAAAAATGGCACTTTTATTTGTAGAAGATGTAATAATCCTCTTTTTTCATCTAAAGCAAAATTCGATGCAGGGTGTGGATGGCCTTCGTTTGATGAAAGCTTTCCCAATGCAATAAAGCACACATTAGATCCGGATGGTTTAAGAATAGAGGTAGAGTGTGCAAATTGTGGTGCTCATCTGGGACATGAATTTAAAGGTGAACATTTAACTAAAAAAAATCTTCGGGAATGTGTTAATTCTTTATCAATCCGTTTTATTCCCGAAAATGAAGAGGCGCCAAAGGTTATATATGAATAAGTTAAAAACAACAACCCTTGCAGCATAATTTCAGAAATGAAAATTACAGTGATAGTTCATCCAAATAGTAAAAAAGAAAGAATAGAAAAAGACCTGCTGGATACTTTGCATGTTTATGTTAATCAACCACCGTTAGAAGGAAAAGCCAACCAAGCCACTATTGAAGCTTTGGCATTCTATTTTAAAACTAGTAAATCTAAAGTTACTTTAATTAAAGGATTAAAATCTAAACACAAAATATTTGAAATAGATTAATACTTAAAGATATTTATTTCTTCATCTCTACTCTTACCTTCTGATAAATTAATTACATCAAATTATATTGCCTTTTCCTTTATCCAGCCTCATCTGTTAGAATACACTATGGTAAAAACAGTGATGATTATCGCCAAACATTTAATATATGGTGGCACAGAAAAATATACATTAAATTTAGTTAACTCTTTAGTAGATAAAGGAATCTCTGTAGTCCTTGTAACTAGCGGTGGTCCACTAACCTCACACATCTCATCAAATGCTAAAGTTTTTATTACCCCCATAAGTAGAAAATATAGAATAAAAGAAATTACTGAAAAAAGAATATTGGAAATAGCCAGAATCTATAAACCACAAGTCATCCACACACAATGCCGAACATCTTTAGTATGCAGTCAACTTGCGAGAACAACTTTAAGTATTCCTCTTGTTACACATGAACATCATATGTACAACAAAGAAGACTACCCTTTTATAGTAAACGAATTAAATGATGGTGCAGATAAAATTATAACAATTGGTCCTTACACTGCTAAAGAATTAATAAAAAACGGATTGAAAAAAAATAAAATAATATCAATATTAAATGGTGTAGATGTCCAAAAAGTACTTCCTGTTACTGAGCAGGAACGTAAATTAGCAAGAAAGTATTTTAATTTTAACGAGAAAGATAAAGTTATTGTTTGTTTATCCAGGGTAGAACCAGGAAAAGGAATAGACAAGTTGATTAGAGGTTTTGTCAAAGTTTCAAAACAAATCCCAGAAGCAAAACTGGTAATTGCTGGTGATGATTATTGGGATCCTTTAAAAACCGACTTAAATGACATGCGAATTGCTTATAACTTACAAAAAAAGTTATTTCTATTTCCAGGGGAATATAATGTAAGAAAATACCATGCTGTTGCAGACGTCTTTTGTTATCCAGCAATTGCAAAAGGAATGGCAGTAATGGAAGCAATGGCAGCTGGACTTCCAGTTGTTGGGAGAAAAACTATTAGAAAGCCACTAGTTGTAGAAAATAATATAAGTGGACTTATGACTAACCCCACATCTTCTTATGTTATAGATCCTGATCAAATTGCAGAAAAATTGATTTATCTTTTAGAAAGAATTTCTTTAGCAAGAACAATGGGAAAAGCTGCTAGAGAAAGAATTGAAACAAAATTTAATCTGGAGAATGTGGTTAAAAAAATTATGCATACTTATGAGGAAACAATATCAATAAGACATCTATCTCCTTCAAGGTTATACAGATATCTAAACCAATAACACGGTTATATTTTTTATATTGTTAAAAGTACAAGTCCGGCGAAGCTTAAAGTTGCCCCAAGAATTTTTTTTACCAATGAATCTCTTTCTTTAAGAAAAATAGCTGAAAGGATTACTGTTAAAATTACACTTGATAAATTTACTGTGGTAATCTGGGAAGAATTAGATCCTGATTGTAATGCTGCAAAAAAAGTTAATGCTGAAACTGAATAAATCACACAAAGAATAATCATCTTGATTAAAATATTTTTTTGTAAAAAAACTTTCATCTGCCCAATAGATTTTGGATAAACAATTGCAATTAATATTGGAGGAATAATAAAAGACAAAGATACATAAGGGTATAGGTTAAAAGATTGCAAAAGAAGGCGGTCATTTGTAGTAGCAAAACCAAATAATATTGCAGCAATAAAAGCAAAAAGTTCTCCTTTGTTAAATTGAATTTTAAAATCTTTTAGTGTAACTATTAAAATACCACCTAGTAAAAGCGCAGCTCCAAAAAATTGTCCCAAACTTAAACTTTCTTTTAATAATAAAGATGAGGCAAAAACTGTAAAAAGAGCCCTGCTTGTAAATATTACAGAATATTTTGAAGCTTCTATTCTCTTTAATGAATTAAAAATAAATACATTTGCTAAAGCATAAAAGATTATACCAATAGTTAAATTAAAGATAAGAGGCTTTAGGTCTGGAAGGGACATGTCTGTAATGAAAAAACCAAAAATACCAATTAGTATTCCAATCAACAGCTGAAAAAATATTGAATAAGCAACAGGGTCACTATCATGATCCTTTAATAAAACTCTTTGTAATAATGTAGAAACAGCAAAGAAAGTAACACTAATTCCAATTAATATTTGCCAAGGCATACATTAATTTATAACATTTTAAATATTTAAATACTACGTCACAAATATACTAAAATAAATAAACCAAATTATTTATTAAAATACTCGTATACTGCTTTAGAAATTAAAGCTATTCTATCTTGAGCTCCAGTAGGACTTTCACTTTCAGACATAACCACAATAATATAATCCCCTTTTTCAGAAAACACTATCCCGCTATCATGTTTAAACCAACCAATATCTCCTGTTTTATTAGCTAAAATAGCCTGTTCTGGTAAATATTTTGGTAATCCATCATCAAATGTTTGTGCTTTTAGTATATCCAACATCTCAGCAGTGCTGGCTTGATCAGCTAATTCACCTTTATATAACTTTTCCCAAAATGAAGCTATATCAGAGGCACTGGATTTTGGTACATCTGTACCTTTTCCTACTGAAGAAGAGTTAAAGCCATTTTCTTTCAAAAAACTCTCAACAGAAGTAACTTTAATTTTATCTGTTAAAAGCAAGGCAGCATAATTGTGGGAAATAGTAATCATCTGCTTTATTGCCTCCGTAACAGTCATATCTATACTGCCACTGGTTAATTCTGCATCTTCCGGACCAATACCAAATTTATGATTTAAATTCGGAATATCATCTGCTAAAAGTTCATCTTTAGGTAAAGTTCCTTCTTGGATTTTTTTATAAGCAACTGCCATTACCCATAACTTATAAAGACTTCCTGTTTCATAAAGATTGCTTTCATTCTTAAAATATGATTCACCAGTTTTAAGGTTTTTTATTACTACTGAGTAATTCCCCTTGGATCCGGCCAATGCATTTTCTACCACATCCCCCAATGGACTTTTGATAATTTGATTATCCTGATTATTTATATCATTTGAATTTGCAGAAACAAATGGATCAATTAAACCAGAGGGACTACTCACACTGGCTTTTATAAAGAAGCTTGATATAAAAACTAGTAGACCTCCTACTAACATTAACATTACAAAATTCTGAAGTAATCTTCTCCTCTTCCTTCTTTGTCTTTTTATAAAAAATTTAGTTGCGAGGCGTCGTTCCATTTTTTACCTTAAAACATTCTAGCAGATGTAAAGTTAAAGGGTAAGTTTAAAAAATTAGAATAAGTCCGGAAATGCCAATCTGATGGAATCAGGAACTTTTATTTGGTCAATTGAACTCCCAACCATAAAAGCTGCTTTCACCTCTTTAAGCTTATTATTTGGAATAGTTAGCTTAAATTTCTCTCCAGCATTAATTCTTGAATTAACAAAAGATTCAGCTTCACCTTTATATCGAAGGTCATCAAATCTCGGCCATTGGCTAAAATCTATATCATTATTGATGAATCCTGCTTCAAATTCCTTATAGATAGCGCTAGGGAAGAATAAGTTCAATTTAAGCCTCATTAAAGCATCTTTAATTACAAATCTTGGCTCATAGGGATGAGACCCGCTAAAACCTTTTACAAAATATTCAGCAGGTAAATCCTTGTCCCATTGAAAGTCGAGTATTAGATGATTAGCTGTAGTTTTAAACCTATCACCTAAAGAAAAAGGCTTAACTCTTCTAATATTTCTATTATATGGATTAAACATTATACTTCCATAAGCAGGCCTATTAAAAAGAATCATATTAAGTACAGGAGAACCTAGTTCTGGTAAAAAATCCTCTGCATCTAGTACTATGCTGGATGTTTTACTTCCATGGATATCTGTTTCCATTGGAACACAAAAAGGTGAAAAAGGTTCACCTATTTTAACTCTTAAATGACTTTGAAACTGGTCTACACTCATATTTATGTTTTAAGTATGTGAAAATATAACCTATAATAAGCTACACTGTCAAGATATCTAAAGAATTAAACAAACAATTATTATTGTTGGTAGAAATATTTTAACCAGAGATTTTTAAAAACAGGTAGAGTTAATGTAGAAAGCATAAATCCAATTGCTGGAACAATAGCATTTAACCAGGGGTTTGAAACATTAATAGCATTAAGATAGAAACCTATAGCTAAATAGGTAAAAATCATCAAAACTATTCTTCTAAATAAACTTGTTTCCCAGGCTTTATCAACCTCTGCCTTCTTATTTCTCTCTTTTATTTTTAAAATTTCTTCTTCTATATTCATATTAAAAGTATACCAAAAACCTTGACAATTATGACCATTAAAAGTAAATTTCAAACACTAAATATTAAAGATATGAATTTAGAAACAGAAGCAGAAAGAAAAGAAGCATTTGTTAAGGTATACGGTGATAAATATGACTTTATAACCAACCCATTTTCCGGACCCCACAAAACAGGGTTTGATCTTTGCACATTCGACACTGAAAATAACTATGCTTTATGGGTGAGCCGTGGTAACAATCCGGAGCTTCTTGCATACAGAGACTTCGCGATGGACCGAATTTTACCAATTCCTATTCAAAGAAAAAGATATTTTTCAGGTAAAAATTTAAATATGGCTTCCTCAGAAATTTCTTATCCCCAGGGTGATAACCTTATTGAATGGTACTTTTTGCTTGATCAGGAACAAAAATATTTGTCCTTTAAGAGGATAAATTTAATAATTTATACCTCCCGAGAGACAGGAAAAATTCCATTAATCAGATGTTCTTCTAGATCACGAGGCAAAGTCCCGGATAACATATTTATAACTAAAGATCCTCCAGAAAGTATTGTTACAAGTTACCAATCTGCTCCTAAATGGGTAAAAAGAGATGTTCCAAATTCCCTTTTTCTTTGTAAAGCTAATGATGCTCAAAACCCTCTTATGTTGGTTCATGATAATTATCAAGAAGAGAAACCATTTGGTTCTTTTCACATTGGAGAAAAATTTGAAAACAATGGACTATCAGTTTCTATCGGGCTTCCCGATAGTTTTCATTTTTTATTATCTATGATAAATAAAAATAGTAATTCTCATTTAGAACTAGATGCTCCCATTATTGGTTATTCTAAATTACATCAAGCCTTAGAAGGCAATTGGCAGGAATTTGCTTCTTTTCCCAGAAGATACCCTGTTAAATTTCAACTACATAAATCAAAACAAGCAGAGAGGCCTGGTAGAACTATATCCAACCTTTTGAGCTTTTTAAAAAGAGCTTCAGCTCAATTGCTTACTAATAAGTTTACTGGTTGAGTATCCACCTACTCGTGGTGTAACAATTATAACTTTTGCATTAACTAATTTAGCTGCTCTTTTTTTATATTCAATGTTTGAATCCCCTTTGGTAGTAGCAATAAAATCTGGTTTAATTTTTTTTACCAACAAATCAAACCTGTTGTTATTCATATTGCTTGGTAATGAAATTACCTCATCTACATATTTTAATGATGATAAAACTTCTGCTCTTATTTTTTGAGAATTTATTGGTCTACCCTCACCTTTCATCTGACTTATGCGTTTATCGCTTTCTAATAAAACAATTAATTTATCACCCAAAGCTTTGGCTTTTTTTAAAAATCTAATGTGGCCAACATGCAAAATATCAAAACATCCACCCACTAAAACAATTTTTTCTGAAGAGTCTTTCATGGCTAAGATTATACAACAAAGCTTACTTCATTTGCTTTATATCTTATAATATGCTACACTACATGAAGTTGATTTAAAAACTCGAGCTATTCGAAGTATTATTTCCTTTTTTACTGTTGGTTTTTTATACAGTCGCTATATGGTTAGCAGGATTAAATTTTTGATAGTAGCTCCTAAATCCTGTTAATTAATTTCTCAAGATTTATATTTTTTTCTTCAATCAGAATTGTCCTGTGCAGTAATGTTTTTATACACAGAACACAGGATAAATCGCAATAAATTTTTTAAAATTATGTATCAAAATCGTTATAATTCAAATAGATCAAATAACAGGCCTTCTTATGGAGGTTCCTCACGTTACCCAAGAAGACAAAACAGTGGTTATGGTAATCAAGCACGAAAATCCAGCTTAGGCAACAACATCAGCCTATTTATTAAAAAAGCAGAACCCTTAATGGAAGAGGTTGGAGAGAATGTTACTCACACCAGTTTTAACGATTTTGAAATAATTGATGCATTAAAACAAAATATCTTAGCCAAGGGCTATGATGTTCCTACTCCAATTCAAGACCAGGCAATTGATCCAATTTTAGAAGGCAGGGATTTAATAGGATTAGCTAATACCGGAACCGGTAAAACAGCAGCTTTTTTAATTCCGCTTATTAATAAAATATATAAAGATAGAACACAAGGTGCTTTGATTGTTGTTCCAACCAGGGAATTAGCTGTTCAAATTTTAGAAGAATTTAGAAGTTTAACTTTAGATATGAAGATATCATCTGCTTTGGCAATTGGTGGATCAAATTTAGAAAGACAAATCAGAGATGTTAAAAGAGTACCTCATGTTGTGATTGGAACCCCAGGAAGATTAAAAGATTTGATTGAAAGAAGAGCCTTAGACCTTTCTGATTACTCTACTTTTATCCTTGATGAAGTAGATTTAATGGTTGATATTGGCTTTATTGCTGATGTTAAATACTTTGTATCTCTTTTACCAGAAGTTAGACAATCACTCTTCTTTTCAGCAACTATCTCACCAAAGATTCAGGAAATTATCAGGATTTTTGTTAACGACCCAGTAACTATTTCTGTTAAGACCACAGATACATCCAAAAATATTGACCAAGATGTAGTTTTAGTAGAAAATGGCGCAAAGAAAATCGAGCAATTACATGACCTTTTAATTAAAGATGGTTTTGATAAAGTGTTAATCTTTGGCAGAACTAAAAGGGGTGTTGAAACTTTAAACAGAGAACTTGAAACCAGAGGATTTAGAGTTGGGGCAATTCATGGTAATAAAACACAAGGGTATAGACAAAGAATATTACAAAGCTTTAAACAAGATGAAATTCAAATTCTTTTAGCAACAGATGTTGCTGCCAGAGGCTTGGATATTCCAAATGTTTCTCATGTTATAAACTATGAATTACCAGAAACTTATGAAGATTATATTCACAGAATTGGTAGAACTGGAAGAGCTGGAAAAGTTGGTTCTGCTTTAACTTTTGTCAGCAGATAAGATCATTCAATATCCATCAATTCAACTTCAAAGATTAGTGTAGCATTTGGTGGAATAACACCACCTGCTCCTGATTCTCCATAAGCTAGGGAGCTTGGAATAGTTAATTTTCTTTTTCCACCTTTTTTCATACCAATTACACCCATATCCCAACCTTCTATCACCTGTCCTACACCAATTCTGGTTTTAAAGGGATCTCCTCTATCATAAGAGCTATCAAATTTTGTACCATTTTCCAAGGTTCCCAGGTAATGAATAGAGATATAATCTCCACCTTTTACTTCTTCCCCTTTCCCCACCTCTATATCTTCTACTATTAGTTTTGAATTACTCATATTAATCAATTATATCAGGTTGATCTTTGGCTTGTGCCTGAGCAAGTTCTGTATCAAGTTCTTGTCCAACTTTATCTAACAATGGTTCTTCCTTATGTGAAGTACGCAACGGTATTTCTTTAAGGAAAAGGGTGGAAAAGGAGGCAATACTTAACAGGATTGCTGCAGCTAAAAAAACCGGAGATAAGGAATTTGCAAAAGCAATATTTTTAGGTAATACTGATAAATTTTTTGAAAGTCCTGAATTTAATAAACTCCCTAAAAGAGCAATTCCTACTGTTCCTCCAATGCTTCTAAAAAGCTGAATAGAGGAAGTAACTACTCCTAATTTACTGTGTTCAAAAGCATTTTGCACAATAACAGTAAACACAGGCATAGCTGCCCCCATTCCAAAACCAAGAAAAATCATTCTCAAGGTTAGACTTAATTCTGATGTTTGAGTATTCATTTGTGATAGTAAAACCATTCCAATTGTTGCAACAACCAAACCAGCAATGGTAACCATTTTATATCTTCCGGTACTTGATACAATCCTTCCTCCAATAATACCTGTTATCACTTGAGCAATTACCATTGGTGTCATCAAGCTTCCGGAAGAAACAGCACTAATACCTAAAGCATTTTGCGCAAATAATGGAATATATAAAGCAGCTCCAAACATACCTACTCCAAATAGAAAGGAAGCAAAAATAGAAACTGAAAAAATAGAATTTTTAAAAAGACTTAGCGGGATTATTGGTTCTTTAGTTCTTTGCTCAATGAAACAAAATATTACTAAAAAGATAACTGCAAAAATAAGCAATCCAATAATCTGAACAGAGTTCCAGGGATATTCAGTTCCACCCCACACAAGTCCTAAAAGAAGAGTAACCAGACCCAGAGCAAGTGTTAATGCTCCAAAGTAATCAATTGAACGTTCTTTAATAGAAGGTATAATTTTAGGGATCAAAAAACCAATTGCAAGCAATGCCAAAATACCAACAGGAATATTAATATAAAAATTCCACCTCCAGGAAATAGTATCAGTAATAAACCCTCCTAAAATTGGACCAACGATTGAGGCAAGTCCAAAAGTTCCTCCTAATACTCCCTGCCACTTACCTCTCTCCCGGGGTGTAAAAAGATCTCCTACTATAGCAAAAGCATTTGCCATAATTGCTCCTCCACCAATTCCCTGTAAACTACGGAAGACTATCAATTGCATCATGTCTTGGGATAAACCGGAAAGCACTGAACCAAGCATAAAAATAACAATGCCTGCAAAGAAAAACCATTTTCTACCATATATATCGGATAATTTTCCATAAATTGGTACAGTCACAGTGGAAGCTAACATGTAAGCTGTAAAAACCCAGGATAAATGATTTAAACCACCAAGTTCTTTCACAATAGTAGGCATTGCTGTTCCCACAATAGTTGAATCCAAAGCCGCCACAAAGATGGCTAAAAGCACCCCAATCATAATTAAACCTTTTTGTTGTTTTGAAATATCAGCTAACATAATTTGTATTGCAAAGATTTATTGTAACCCAATTTTACAACTTTTGAAAAGAGTATAAATGTAAATAGCCTTACAAGAGGTAAGAGGAAAAAATACCGGGGATTGAAATTTAGGCAGTAAACATCAATCACACCGGTATAATTTTTAGCTAAGCCACATTTTGTGACTGTCATCACCTGTGGAACAAAAAACACCTTCCCACTTAGTGCCATTCTTTCGGTATCCAGTTCTTCTTTTTGCTGGAGCACCACAAGCTTCACAAGTTGCATTAGAATCAGCAGTGACTTTTTTTGTGTTGGAAACACCAATCTCTTTACCTTCTGGATTCCAACCTTTTAGTAAAGCTGCTTTTTCAAATGCCTCAAATTTCCGCATTAATTTTTCTCCAGAAAAATCTCTAAGAGTAAATAAAAGATGGAAACCTTTTTCAGTTATTATTCTAACCGTCACAGAAGCAGGAGCTTCTGGTAAACTAACACTCATATCCTTATCCAAATTTATCACCTCCTTACCTACATATTTAACAATTTCAGACTTTAAGCACAACCAAATAAAACACGAACATTATAGTGAAATTGAAGCTAAATGTCAACCATTAGAGGTGTTATGGATTAAGTAAAACTATGCTTAAATTTAAAATTGTAGCAAATGTTACCCAGGCTAAATAAGGGTAAAGCAACAAGGCTGCTGTTTTATTTATTTGTTGAAAATTTTGAATAGTTTTTAAAATTAAAAACCACATTAAAATTATTGTTACCAATCCCCCTATTGGTGAGCGATAACCAAAGAAAATAATAGACCAGAATGAGTTTACCCCCAACTGAGCCAGGAAAAGTTTAATCCCCATCTTTTTATTTTTTGCAGTATTTGATTCCCACACCAAATATAAAGAAACTCCCATTAAAAAATAAAGAATAGTCCAAACAGGCCCAAAAATAAAGTTAGGAGGGCTAAAGGGAGGTTTGTTTAAAGTAGCATACCAGGTTGGGATTGACTGAATAGTAAAAAACGATCCTAAGATACCTGCTCCTTCACAAAGAAGTATCGAAGCAACAAACTTAAATACCTTGGGCATAGTTTAATACTAAACTATTATTTTGGATTTTGCACCAATGAAAAAGCTAACCTTTTTAGATTGCTTCTCTGTATTTATAATTTCACTACCTGGACCTATTAAACTGGAATCTATTTGATCAGGATAATTCTTAATAAGAACCTCATTCATTAAAATACTATTTTCAATACGGGCTCCCTCAACCTTACTATCACTTGATATTGCAGTAAAAGGACCAATAAATGAATCTTTAATCATGACATTATCACCTATAACTACCGGTCCTTTAATTTGAGTGTTTTCAATAATACAATTTTTTCCAATATGTGCATTATTTTCAATTGTGGTATCAGACCCAACCTCACACTCTATTTTATCTTCAGTTACTTCCCTCTCCAACATAAACTGATTAGCTTCCATCCAATCATCAAACTTACCAGGATCCAACCATTTACCTTTATACTCAACCACATCAACCCTCATTCCCTGATCTATCATCCATTGAAATGCAGCTGGAATTTCATATTCCCCACGGGCTGAAGGCACAATTGCTTCTGTACCTTTAAAACATTTAAAAAAGTTGCTGTCTCCAAAATATAATCCTGGTACAGCAAAATCGTGTGGAGGATTTTCCGGCTTTTCAACATATTTGGTTAACCTGCCGCTATCATCAAAATAAGGCACACCCATTCTTTTATTTTCAGAATGATGCAGCATGGTGACCAAACCATTTGGCTTTTTCTCTTCAAAATAATCTACAGCTTCTTTTATTCCATCAACAAAAATATTATCTCCTAAATGAAATACAAAGCTCTCTCCTGCTAAAAATTCTTCACAAACTTGTACTATATTAGCTAAACCTATTGGTTTTTCCTGTAAGATATAAGTAATCTTTACTCCCCACCTACTCCCATCACCCAGGATGCTTTGTGCTTCTTCTAAATACCCTGGATTATAGGTAACACCTATTTCTTTAATCCCTGCTGCAATTACTGTTTCTACAGGATAAAAGATTAAGGGTTTGCCACCAATAGGAATAAAGTGTTTGTTTAGAGAAAAAGTTAGAGGCTGCATTCTGGTACCCCTGCCTCCTGTTGGAATAATTGCTTTCATAAGTTTACTAAACTATTTTTGATTATAGTAATGTATTCATAAAATGTCTACAGACCAACTGCTAATTAATTTGATATACTATTTATATGAGTCCTAAAAAGTTAGCCCGTTCTTTTCTTTATGCTTTTCAAGGGTTCTATTCAGCAATTAAAACAGAAACTAACTGGGCAATTGGTATAGTGGAAGCTATTTTGGTTATTGTCGCAGGCTTGTATTTTAATATTACCAGTACAGAATGGGTGCTGGTTATTTTAATCATTGGTGTTGTTTTGTCTTCAGAGCTTTGCAATAGTGCAATCGAAGCAATAGTCGACTCATTTGTAACAACAGAACACCCTAAAGCCAAAATTGCTAAAGATTTTGCTGCAGGCCAGTCTGTAATTGTAGTTTTAGCAGCAGCTATTTCCGGGTCTATAATTTTCCGCCCTTATATTGAGAGTTTATTTAGGTAAGTATGTTTGACAACAATACACTTTTTTTACAAATATTTGGACTTGCGCGCCAAAATGCCCTGCTTGATGGTGTTTTCATCTTTGGAGCCAGAGAACTAATTTTTATAATGTACTTTTTAGTTTTTGTACTTATACTTTTAGGAGGACCAAAAGAAAGAAAAGCCTTTCTTATATTAATTCTTGGATTAATTATCAGTGAAAGTTTTATACAAATTACTCATCTTTTTTTTAATGAACCAAGACCTTATGTGACATTTAATTTAATTCCTTTGATACATCATATTCCAAACCCATCTTTTCCTTCTGGACACGCCACATTATCAGCTATAATTGCTTTTGCCTATCTTTTTACCAAATCTAAATACTCATTATTGTTTGTTTTAACAGCCATTTGGGTAGGTTTTTCCAGAATTTTTGTGGGGGTGCATTATCCTTTAGATGTTTTAGGAGGAATTTTTTATGCTCTCTTTTCTATATTTTTAGCTTCAAAGGTTCTTAACAAATTCCTTAACATTTAGGTTTGAAGGTTTGAAGTTTGAAGGGGGACGTCTTTTGAGGCTAAATGTTACTTGATTCTATATGTCTAATATCAGATAGTATAAAAATGCCTGCCAAAAATTCTATCAAGATATACTGCGAAAATTCTTATTACCATATTTACAATCGCGGGGTAGAAAAAAGGCTGATATTCTTGGATGAACAAGATTATAAAGTATTTCTTTCTTATTTAAGGGATTATCTTGTACCAAAAGACGAAAAAGGGCTTAGAAATATTCTTTCTTCCCCAACCTCTAATTACAAAGAAAAGGCTCAGGCTCTAAAATTAATTCGTCTAAATAATTTTGCAGATGAAATTATTTTAGTTTCTTATTGCCTTATGCCTAATCACATACATTTTTTAATTAAACAAATATCTAGTAATAGCATTGATAGATTTATGAATTCATTATGTGTCAGATATACTATGTATTTTAACCGGAAGTATAAAAGAGTGGGCTCCCTTTATCAGGATGTTTATAAAGCTGTACTTATTGAAAATGATTCACAGCTTTTACACCTTAGTAAATATATTCACCAAAATCCTCTTAAAAAATTACCCAAATCCAAATTAGCTTCGCAAGGGGACGTCTTACGAGGCTATTATATGCAACCATCATCTCTTCCTGAATATGATGGGCAAAGACAAACAGAATGGGTACATCCAGAAGAAATATTAGGATTTTTCTCTAAAGAAAATCCCCAACTTTCTTACCAGGCTTTTGTAGAACAAACAGAGGATCTTCCCCTAATAGAAAATCTAGTTTTAGATTCTTAGCCTTACAAGACCAGGTCTGGTGAAGCTAAATTAATATTAGTGCTTTAAAGTGAACATCATCTCCAGTGGAGGCTTGTTTTCTTTAGGAACCAGCAATACTTCACCAGCTCCATTCCATTGATAATCATCACCTCTTTTTTCCTTCCATGCCTGTTCTAACCTTTTTGGTGAATCCTCAATACCTCTCCAGCAATCAACAAGCCAACCAATATTTATACTTGAAGCCCTGGAAGGATTGGAGTACTGATCTATAATATCTAACCTGCCATCTTGAGTAGTACCAATATAGGTCATACCTGTCTGCTGATCTTTGAGCAAGGTCACTAATTCCAACTTTTCTAACCCACCTTCAATTAAGCCGGAAATAACGCTTCGTTTTAAATATACTATCATCCATGGAAATGTGCTGTTTCTTTCCTTTGCCAGATCACTTTCGTTAATATTCTGAGAATAATAGTCATCGCGTAAGATTCGACCAAAAAAAGTTTTTGGGTAAGTGGCTACCTCACTATAACGACATGACCAGTTTATTGTGGCTATCCCACCAATTTCTGGAAATGCTAAAGGTAGCTTTGGCCCTAAAATAAACTTACCCTTTTCTATTAAATCAAGATCATTATATGAATACATAGGATCATACGGATCAAAGTAGTTTCCTAATGTAATGTTTAACCTGTTCTCTTTCATTACTAGGAATTATAACAATAAACTCGGTTTTTACAATTATCCTAAGAGTTGAGGATTTTTTCAAAAGCAGCTTTGTTTTTTAGAGGAGCAATAATCTGTAAGTTAAAGTTTTCTTTTTTAAATAATTCTTTAGCAACTGCCTGTATATCTTCTTTAGTAATCTTATCTATTTTTTTCAAATACTCATCAAATGTTTCTAACTCTCTATCTAAAATAAAACTTACCCCAAAATGTTCTGCCAAAAAGTTGGTTGATTCAGACCTTAAAGCAATTCTTCCTCTTTCCATTTCCTTGGCTTTAGCTAATTCCTCATCTGTTACTTTCTCCATAACAGTTCTAAGTAATTCTGCTTTAATTACCTCTAGTCCCTCTTCTATCTTTTCCAGCTTTAATCCACTGTAAACAGCAAAAAAACCAGTATCCAAATATGATTGATGTGCAGCAGAAATATGATAGGCTAAACCTCTTTTTTCTCTGATTTCACTAAATAACCTGGAAGACATTCCCTCCCCCAAAATCACTCCCAAAACTCTGGCTGCATAACGCTTGCTATCATCTCTGCTATAACCTTTTACTCCTAAAATTAAATTAGCCTGATCTGTTTTTTTATAAAAGATATTAATTTTAGGTTTTGTTTGTATACTTGGCTTAAATGGAAGATATGTTGAATTTTTATTTACAGGCATATCGGAAAAATATTTATTAGCAATTTCCTCAATATTTTTGGGCAATTTTCCTACAAACAAAACTGCCATATTGGAAGAGTTATATAAAGATTTTAAGTAATTCACAAAATCTTCCTTTTTTAATGCTTTAACAGTGGACTCATCTCCTCCAATGTCCCATCCGATAGGTTGGTCACCAAACTGTAAGGCTTCATATAAATCCCAAATATATCTGGTAGGATTATCTTTGTACATCCTGAGCTCTTCAACAATGACTCCTTTTTCTTTTTCAATTTCATCTTCAGATAATAAAGGTTCAGAAACCATGGAAGATAACATGTCACTGGCCAACTCAATATGCTTCGTAGCAGATTTTATCCAATAAAAAGTATATTCTTTATCAGTTCCTGCATTGTTAACTGCTCCAATACCATCAACCAAATTAGCAATTACTTTAGCTGAAGGATACTTTGCTGTTCCTTTAAAAGCCATGTGTTCAACAAAATGGGATAAGCCATTAATTTGTTTGCTTTCATATCTGGAACCAGCTCCAATAGCCACCATGCTTGTTACAGAATCTAAGTGAGGTAAATCAATTGTGATTAGAGTCAAACCATTTTTTAAAGTCGTGAGTTTATACATCTGAATCAATTTTACCAAATTTAGCTTCATTGAACAAGACATGCATTCAAAATTTGATTATTTTTGACTTTCTGTTACAATCTTTCCCTGATATGATAGACAACAAAGAAAAATTACAGCTTCTCTTTCAAGAATTTCCAGCTCCAGCTGGGGAAATACCAGAATTCTTAGCTGAAGATCTGATAACTAATGGCATCAGTGATGCTCTCTGGAATAATTACGTGTATTATTTTTATGATAATCTCCTGGACTTAAACCAACGCGCTCCCCTATGTTCTGAAGAGTTTCCTCGCTTTATCAGCAATCTTAATAGTTTACTTGTACCAGCTTGCACCACCCAATTTCACAAAGATTATGCTCAAAGATTAGCTATTATATGCTATGGCTATGGTGTTAATCAGGCTAACCCAAATGATTTTGTAGCATCAGCAGATCTGTACCAATTACTGGGATTAGATAAAACAAAAAGTAGTATTTATACTCCAAGAGGTGCTAGAAGAACTGAAACTAAAGCTTATGAAATCAGATTAATCGAGGAAAAACAAAGATTTTTTAATACTGGCCTTCAACAAGGTAAAATACTACCCCCTGAGAAAACATTGGAACAAGCAAGATTAAGGCTGCACCCCTGGGAAGAACAAATTCAACAAGTTCACCATGTTTCAGTAACCAAATATCAATAATATTTTTTACCCTTAAGTTTTACCGGTAACAAATCTTCCTTAGAATATTTTTGATAACCATCTCCATAACCTAAGTTTTTCATTAACTTTGTAGGAGCATTCCTTAAATTCATAGGTATAGGTAGAGCACCAAAATTTTTAACATCATCCAGTGCTTTAAAATATGCCTCATAAGCAGACCTGTCTTTTTTAGCTACACTCAAATATACAACCCCATGGGCTAAATTAATCTGACATTCTGGATACCCAATTGTTTCTACTGCCTTAAATACTTCATTTGCTACCACTAAAGCAGTTGGTTGGGCCTGCCCAATATCTTCTGAAGCAAAAATTACCATACGTCTTGCAATGAATTTTGGATCTTCCCCTGCACTTATCATCCTGGCCAAATAATAAAGAGCTGCATCAACGTTGGAAGCTCTCATAGATTTTATAAAAGCAGAAATAGTATTGTGATGTTCTTCTCCATGTTTATCATAAGATAGAACTCTTTCCTGCAAAGCCTCAACAATTAATTCCTTAGTAATTATTATTTTGTCATCCTGAGGCTTTGCCGAAGGATCTCGAGATTCTTCACTGCGTTCAGAATGACAAACAGACAAAACTGCAATTTCCAAAACATTTAACACTATTCTGGCGTCCCCATTTGAGGCTTCTATTAATAAATCTAAAGCTTCTGGTAAAACCTTAACTTTAAAGTTTCCCAAACCTTTTTCTTTATCCTTAAGTGCACGGTTTACTATCTCTTCTATATCTTCCCTTTCTAAAGACTTTAAAGTTAAAACCCTGGTTCTGGATAATAAGGGATTAATAATTTCAAAACTTGGGTTTTCTGTGGTAGCCCCAATTAAAGTAATTAAACCATTTTCCACATAAGGTAAAAAGGCATCTTGTTGGGCTTTATTAAATCTGTGAATTTCATCAATAAAAACTACAGTCTTTTTGGGAAACATAGGATTATGTTCAGCTATAACTTTTTCAAAAAGTTTTTTAACTTCAGCTATTCCTGTAGAAACTGCAGAAAACTCTACAAAATCTGCCTCTATTTCAGAAGCAATCACTCTGGCTAGTGTTGTTTTACCAACTCCTGGAGGACCCCAAAAAACCATGGAAAATAATTGGTTATTTTTAATAGATTTATAAAGGAGATTATCTTCAGACAGAATATGTTTTTGACCAATATATTCTGCTAAATATTTAGGACGCATTCTATCTGCAAGAGGAATCATAAACCTACTATACCCAAATCAAATCCGAAGGTCAAGAATTAATTATAATTTTAGAATTTTAAAATATTAGATCCATTTAATCCTCGTGGTTTTAATACTTCATCTATTGATATCCAAGCATCACTTTCTGGAATTATTAAGTATGATGATTCATAAATTTGCTGCACTGCAGCTGCCCCATGATGTTTTACTTCCTCATCAATTTCATAGTTTTTAACCAATGGAGCTTTTAATGCTATTTTACTTGTACTATCTTCATATTTTTCCCAATCATGATTATTCATTGGGTGCCCGGAAAGACATCTATTAAAATCAAAATAATCCCTTAAATGTTTTGTGGCAGCTACAGCCTTGCAAGTATCAACAAGATTACAAAAAGACAACTCTTTATTTCTATTTCTTTTGCTTAACTTGCTGGAAGGATAAGGCCATGATAAAAAACCTCTCGCCATTTTATCGATATCAGTCACCCCAAACCTATCAAGCTCAATACACCCGCTTAACAAATCATCAACCTTCAGACTACCATCTTCAAGTCTTTGGGGCTGGCATTGCAAAGGAAGGCAATATTCAGAAGCTAAGTTGGCTTCTATAATTCTGTTATGAAGACAAAAAGGCACCAAAAATAATTCTGTATTCAAGGTAATTGTTTTTAAAGCTTCCAAGCTTAAATCTTCAAAATGTGGCCACGAATAATTTGTTAATGCAGTCCAAACCTTTAAATCTTCTTTTGCTTCTAAAGGATATTTTAAAGTAAGTTTTTCTAAATCTACCATAGCCCGATTATATATATCTATAAGATAAAATCAAGAAGGTTAAACAGGTTTAAGTTTTGAACCAGTGGCAGTATCTTCTATTTCAAATCCTAATTTTTTAATTTCATGTCTTAACTCATCTGATTTTTTAAAGTCACCAGAAATTCTTGCATTCTCCCGATGGTTTAAAAGTTCTTGAACTTTTTCTGGAATTTCCAGTGGCTTACCAACATATTTTTCCAGACCCAATCCTAAAATTTTATCCATCTCTAAAATAGTTGCTGCTTTTTCTGAGGAAGGTATGTCAGATTTTATTAACTCCCACATGGCTGCTAGTGCCTGAGGGGTATTCATGTCATTATTGGCAGCCTCAAGAAATTTCTGCCAAAATTGGCTATTAACTAGTTTAGGGCTATCCCACGCTCTAATCTCAGAAATTATGTTGTTTAAAGCGTGGCTAGATGCAGTCAAAGATTCGTATGTAAAATTTAGGCTATCGCGATAATGAGCAGTCAAAATTAAATATCTAAAAGCTATTGGATCAAACCCTTTCTCTACTAGATCATCAATCGTATAAAAATTCTTTTTTGATTTTGACATTTTTTCCCCATCCACAATCAAGAAGTTATGATGAACCCAATATTTTGAAAACTGTTTTTCTGTTGCTGCTTCGCTTTGAGCAATTTCATTGGTGTGATGGACAGGAATATGATCAATCCCACCTGTATGAATGTCCAAAGTCTCTCCTAGATATTCCATGGACATAGCAGAACATTCTATATGCCATCCGGGAAAGCCTTCTCCAAATGGAGACGGCCATTTCATTACATGACTGGCAAATCTGCCCACAGTAAAAAACCATAGTGCAAAATCCTGCGGATTTTTTTTGTTTGGATCTATCACCACATTCTCTCTTACCCCAACTTGTTTTTCTTCGAGTTTTTGACCGCTTAATTTTCCATAATCTGAAAACTTACTAATATCAAAATAGACTGCATGTTCAGTTGTGTAAGTAAAACCTTTCTCCTGTAATTTCTCAAGTAATTTAATCTGCTCGTTTATGTGTTCTGTAGCACGGGCAACAATATTTGGCCTTTCTATATTTACAACCTCTGTTGATTTAAAAAAATAATCCTCAAAAAATCTGGCAGTTTGTTCTGGAGTTAGGTTTCTATCTTTTGCACCTTTTTCCAGCTTATCATCACCCTCATCTGAATCAGATGTTAAGTGCCCCACATCTGTAATATTCATAACATGATTTACTTCAAATCCATTAACCTCTAAAAGACGATGTAAAATATCATCCCCAATATATTTTCTAAGATGTCCAATGTGTGTGTAATCATAAACAGTTGGACCACAGGTATACATCCCAACCTTAGGTGGATTAATTGGTTCAAAGTCTTCTATTTTTCTGGTTAATGTATTGTATAAATGTAGCATATTCTTAAAATCCTAAATCTGTATTCCTAAATCTTTCTTAACCTCCTACCCCACTCTTTGATTCTGTTTTTCTTTCAGCTCTTTCAAGAGCAGTTATATCAGCTGATTTTTGATTTTTTTCCTGTAAATCCTGCATCTCTTCCTGTTTTTCTACCTGTTCTTCCTGCTCTTTTGTTTCCTCTTCCTGTTTTTTTTGTAACCTAACTTGTGCTATTTCTTCTTCAATTTTTTCATATCTGGCAATTGTCTGTTGGGCTTCCTGTAATTTAGCAGCATCTTCTTGCTGTCTTTTTACTTGATCTGCTTGTTGTTGTCTTAATACCTGAGGATCTTGTGGTGGGGGCTTGGGAGTTGATGCAACAGCAGTAACCCCTTCTTCTATTGCCTGCCCAACCTGATCTTTAACTGGTTCCACCAAAGCCTCACCAACATCTTGGGCAAACTGTCCTATTCCTGCTTTAATTCCTTGTCCATCACTCATGTGAATAGTATACCAAATTAACCTAATTGCTAATTGACCTAATTTCTAAATAAATCCCAATTATGTTGTTTAGATTAATTACAAATTAGAAATTAGAAATTTATTTAATACTTTCTTCTACCTTCCAAAGCCCTGGTTAGCGTAGTTTCATCAGCATATTCTATATCTGAACCAACCGGTAAACCTCTGGCAATTCGGGTAACAGAAACCCCTAAAGGAGAAATAAGTCTTTCAATATACATAGCAGTTGCTTCCCCTTCCATGGTTGGATTAGTTGCTAAAATTATTTCTTTAACTGTGCCATCTTTTAAACGGGGTAAAAGCTCACGGATATGTAATTCATCTGGTCCAATATTTTCCAGAGGTGAAATCCTGCCATGCAAGACATGGTATAAGCTTTTAAAATTAGCCCTCTCAAGAGCTAAAACATCCAGGGGATCTTCTACCACTGCAATAATGGAACTATCCCTGGAGGTATCTGAACAAATTTCACAAGGAGATTGTTCTGAAATATTAAAACAAGTCTCACAAATAACTGTTTTTTCTTTAAGATCTATTGCTGCTTTTGCCAAAGCTTCTGCTTCTTCTTTAGGAGCATGGAGAAGATGATAAACAAGTCTTTGAGCAGTTTTAGGACCCACACCAGGAAGCCTTTCAAAAGCTTCAATTAAATTTTGCACAACTTTAGGAACTGTAGCCATATGTGCGTATTTTAACATTTGTTGACAATAATTAGATAGGGATATATTGTATATATAATGCCCAATAAATTTGAAAAAGGATTTATTCCACCAGTCATAATTATTTTACTCACAATAATTGGTATTTCTGGTATATTAATCATTAAAAACCTTCCCGCTAATCAATCAGGATCTTTATCAGACAGCACATTTACTGCAAACTACAGTCAGACCACATCTACTCCTACCTCAACTCCTTCTTTAGCAAAAACTAAATCTCCAACCCCTACCCCAACCACAAAAGCTACTTCAACCCCAACTCCAACAAGCTCTAATAATACAAACAACCCAACTTCCACTCCAACACCAACTCAAACTGCTACCTCTACTCCTACACCCACAATAAATACTCCCTCTGTTCGAATAACCTCACCTAATGGAGGCGAAACTATTAAAGTCGGAGATACTGTTCATATTACATGGGAAGCAACCGGAACTTTTAGTGAATTCATTCTTCAAAGTGTAAGTATTTATAATAATACAGAGAGTGGATTTAATATCGGCTCAATTACCAATCCGAATGCCAAATCTATGGATTGGGTTGTTAATATAGGAAATGCTACTACCCCAAGACAGGCCAAATTTTCTATTACTGCCAATAAATGGCCGCGTTATATTGGAGATACTGAAGCAACTCAAAAAACAGATTCTTCGGATAATTACTTTACTATTACTAGGTAAACTTACATTCCTGGAATACCGAGGCCACCCATCATGGGTTTCATTTCATCAGCAGCTACTTTTTGAGATTGTTTTAGAGCCTCATTAACTGCTTCTGTAATTTTTTCAAAATTTGAATCTCCTGCAATAGAAACTACTTTTTGATCAGCTGTCATAACTACAATCACACCTTTGTGTTCCACAGTGATTTTAATTTGAGCAAGCTTTTTTTGTATTTCCATGGCCTGATCTCTCATCTTTTTAAGATCACCAAGTTGTTTGAAGTTATCCATTAATCCCATATGTTGATATTATATTTGGAAGTTAACAGTAAGGCAAGAGTTAGGATGCTAAAGTTACCTTTGACAAGCTCCTACATTCTCATTAGGTATCAAAGGCAAGTCAACATTAACTGAAGATTGATTACTATTTAAAGCAAGAGTTGGTTCTGTAAAATAAGGATTTGATTTATATCCAGGTGGAACTGGTGAAAAACCAGGAGAAAGTGACACGTAACTGTTAGATTGCACATTTTGAGAAAAACTATAATTACCGTTACTATCAGTATTAACAGTGGTTGAAGCAGATGTTTGAGTGTTATCAATGGTTACAGTTGCATTAGCAACTCCTTTTTCACTTGGTTCAGGAACACCATTACAATTTATATCTTCATAGACTTTTCCGGTTAACCTAACAGTAGTCCCGGAAGGCACTGTTAAACTTTTACTACAAATATCTGTGTAAGTCCCGTCAGAACCTTGTACTTGCAATTTAGCAGTATACGTTCCGGCTTGAGGGTAGGTATGTTCCATCTGCCCATTTGATTGTTTAAGATCAGTATCCCAACTTCCATTTCCTTCAAAATCCCATTTAGCTCCTGTTAAATAAGCATTGTTATGTGAAGTGAAACTAGCTACTAAGGTTACTAATAATGGATCGCTACTAATTCCACCCATTTTTCCATAAACTACTTCAACACCACAGGTATTTTTCTGGACAGAAAAAGTTGGAGCTTTAGTTGAAGTGGGAGTTGGTGTTGAAGTTTGAGATTTAGATTTTGTAGGAGATATTGTTGATGTAGGAGAATTTTTTGTTTGAGCACTGCTGCTTGCCTGAAATGGAGTATTAGTAGTGGTTTGTGGTTGATTAAAAGGAATATTTTTTATAACTAAAAAAGAGGAGATACCAATTACTGCCAACAAAATTATAACAATTGGAGGAATAAAACCTTTTTGGTACATACTATTAGTTTAACAATACCAGTCGTTAAGTCAATATATGTTAGGAGGAGTATTTTTAAGTTTGATGGCCTAACATCAAGTCATTATATTTCTTAACCATACCTCTATACCTATCAAAATCAGGCATATGAACTGCTCCCAGGTGATCTTTTTTTGAACATTCCCACATTCCTATTTCAGGCACAAGATAAATATTACCTTTACTGCCAAAACTATAAGAACCGGGTTCCCAACGCAAAGATCTATGACATGTAAAACACTTGGGTGCAGGCGCTTCCGGTTCTGGTGATGCTTTAAAATCTGAAAAAAGTACAATATGACGGCTTGGATCTTTTAGTTCAACTGGTATATCTGCTAAATGAAGTTTGTGTGCAACAGTTCTTAAACCTAGACTTTTTTCTACCAAAAATGCTTCAAGTTTTGATTGGGGTGTTTCTCGTACCTCGGTCACATTACAGTCAGCTCTTTTAATAACAATAATTTTGGATTCTGTTTTTTCCAAATCAAGACTCATAATTTAAAATTATAGCACTATCATACTACAACTCAACTTTTAATATTTACTGCTTCTACTACATTTTCCATCAAAGAAATAACAGTCATTGGACCAACACCACCTGGAACCGGGGTAATTCTGGAAGCTTTATGAGCAACAGATTCAAAATCCACATCCCCTACTACTTTTCCATCTACTTTTTCAGCTCCTACATCTATTACGATTACATTGTCTTTTACCATATCTCCAGTAATTAACCCTGGAACACCTGTAGCTGAAATTAATATATCAGCTTGTAAAGTACATTCTTTTAAATTAGTAGTTTTAGTATCACACACTTCCACATTAGCGTTCATTTTTCTTAAGCTTTCTGCTACTGGTTTTCCTACTAAATTACTAGCTCCTACTACTACCACTTTTTTGCCTTCAACAGAAATATTTTCATCTTCCAAAATAGAAATAACAGATCTGGCTGTAGCTGATAAAAATTTTCCTTTAGTGGTTAGACCATCAACATCTTTTTCTCCATCAATAAGCTCCAATAATTCACTATCATTTTTGCCTTTTAAAAATTCTTCAGGTAAAGGCAATTGAACCATAATTCCATCCACACTTTCATCCTGATTTAGCTCTTCTATTTTAGAACAAACAACTTCCCACTCGACAAGTGGGGAAGCTAAATGAATTGGTTGGAAGTTGATTCCAATCTCAATAGCTTTTTTTTGCTTGATGTTAGTATATAAAACAGAAGGAGCGTCTTCTCCTATCAAAAAAGAAACCACTTTTGGGGTTTTATTTAAAGTTTTTATAACTTCTTCTAATTTTTGCTGTCTTAAGAGGGCAAGCTTTCTGCCATCGATTATGTTATCTTCCATGGCTATATCTTATGCTATTTGAGGCTAAAAAACAAATATAGGATTAGTTAATTTATCCCTGGAACAGGGAACTTTTCTGCAAATGTTTTTATTTCTGCTCTAATAATTTTTAAGTTTTTATTTGTGTGTAACTTTTTCTTAGTTTCTTTTAAGAAATCTTTTCTTAAATCCTGTTCCTGTGGTAAATCTAATCCTCTTATTTCTTCCAAAGCCCTTTTTATCCAACCAGCAATTTTAATCATATCTTTTTCCTTCATTCCTCTGGTGGTTAAAGCAGGAGTACCTAGTCTTATCCCAGAAGGATAAAAAGGAGAGGCAGGTTCACCAGGAATAGTATTTTTATTTACAGTAATACCTGCTTCTTCCAAAGCATATTGAGCCTGATAACCCATTCCATAACCATAACTGGTCAAAGGCATTAGTACCAGATGAACTTCTGAGGTTGTATCTAATTCTTTTGCCAAAACAGCAGCATTTTTTGCAACTTGAGCAGCATATTTTTTAAAAGAAGGCTGTAAAGCTTCTTCTAGAGATACTGCAATAGCAGCAGTTTGATGATTATGAGGTCCACCCTGTAAACCTGGAATAATTGCTCTTTCAATTTTAGATTTAATTTCCGGATCTTTTTTTAAGCCTCTTTCAGTCACCATTACCATAGCTCCTCTTGGACCCCTTAAAGTTTTATGAGTTGTGGTTGTAATAATATCAGCAAAGGGGGCAGGAGATTCATGTACTCCTCCTACAATTAAACCTGCAATATGAGCAATATCTGCAACCAATGTTGCCCCAACTTTATCTGCAATTTTTCTAAATTTTTTATAATCTAGTTTATAGGGATAAGCTGTTGTTCCTGCCCAAATTAATTTTGGTTTATGTTTTAGTGCTAAAGCTTCTAGCTCTTCAAAATCTATTTTCCAGTCTTTACCAACATTATAATTAACTGCTTTATAAAAAATACTGGAAAAACTTAAATTAGCTCCATGGGTTAAATGCCCTCCTGAAGAAAGAGCTAACCCCATTACGGTATCCCCTGGACTACATACAGCCATGGTTACAGCCATATTGGCAGGGGAACCGGAATAAGATTGGACTAAAGCAACCGGCACATTAAATAACTTTTTAGCCAAATCAACTGCATAATTTTCTATTTCATCAATCACTTCATTCCCACCATAATACCTTCTGCCAGGAAAACCTTCAGAATATTTATTTGTGAGTATTGAACCAAGTGCTTTTAAAACATCTGAGGACACATAGTTTTCAGACGGAATCATCTCCAAGCCTGTAACTTGTCTTATCTTTTCTTTTTCAATTAAAGGAAACACCTTGCTTGCCATAATTTTTACTATCTTAATTCATTAATCTTAAATCGTAAACAACTAGTTTATAGTTTCTGAATTAAAGATTTCTGCAGCGATTCTGACAATCTCATCATCAGCTGCTACTTCTATATTAGATACCTCTTCTCTTTGAACAGGTCTTTTTCCTAAAGCAGTAGCAACCTTAATTTGTCTGCCTAAAATATCTGAAAAAACAGACTCCAATAAATCTCTTGATTTTGCAGACTCTAAAATTCTCTGATGAAAAGCATAAGGCACTTCCACTACCACGCTGCTTTCTCCACATTCCAAAATCTTTGATGAACGCATCAAAGCTTCAAGTGAAAAGTTATATGCTTTAACAGTTTCCAAAATATAATTCCATCGTTCTGCAATTTTTTGGAGGTCAGAAGAATCTGGATTATCAGAGTCTTGGAGTGTCTGAGTATCGGCAATTTCAGGTTCACCAACCTGCTGCTCCACCAGCTCTCTGACTTTCTGACTTTCTGTCTCTTGCTGAAGATCGTCAGATCGCAAGCTCTGCTTATCTGATCTCACCTGCTTCTCTACTCCACAGCTTTCAACTAAAGCAATTTCCAAAGGTAAAATTGGAATTGAAGTATACCTGGCCTGTTCTAAACTAGTTTGAATGTTATTGATGATAAAAACCACCTGATCAGTTTCAAAACTTGCTGCGATATCACAAAGTTGTTGATATTTTTCTTCACTATTTTCTGCTTTAACAAATCTTTCTCCTAATCCATTTTTTATATATAAAATTTGCCTGAGACTATCTAAAAGAGATAATGTTAATTCTTTAATATTTATTCCAGTTTGAATCTGCTCATTCAACTTATCTAAAACATCAGATGATTTTTTTAGAGAAATACTTTTTAATAGATTTAATGTTTGGCTAAAATCTCCAGAACCCAATCCTTCAAGTACTATCTTACTATCAATTTTTTTAAAAGAAGACAATTGGTCTAAAAATTTAATTGCATCACGAAAACTCCCTCCAGCTTTTTTAGCAAGTGTTAATACTGCCTCTTCATCAATTTCAATCTCTTCTAATGCAGCTGCTTTTTTTATTAACTCTGCAGCTTCTGTGACTGTTGCTTGTTTAAAATCAATCCGCGTTACCCGGGATAAAATAGTTGCAGGAATCTTTTGGACTTCCGTAGTCGCTAAAATAAAAATAACATGACTAGGGGGCTCTTCTAGGGTTTTTAAAAGGGCATTAAATGCATCCCCCGAAAGCATGTGCACCTCATCAATTATGTAGACCTTTTTCTTTAAAGAAGATGCTGCAAGTTTAATAGTATCTTTTAAATTTCTAATATCTTCTATACCACGATTGGATGCTGCATCCATTTCAATCACATCCATGTTGGTGCCTTGGGTGATTGATAAACAAGCATCACATCTATTACAAGGAATCACACCCTCCTTTGCCTCACAATTAACCATCTTGGCTAAGATTCTGGCAGTAGAAGTTTTACCAGTTCCACGGGGTCCACAAAAAAGATAAGCATGAGCTAATTTTTGGGCCTTAAAAGCAGATAGTAATGAATTTTTTGCAGTCTGTTGACCAATTAATTCATCAAGGGTTTGTGAGCGATATTTCCTGTAGAGAACCATAAGCAGCTATTAGTCTACATTTTTCAAAGAAGAGATGAAAGATAGTAAATTGGATTACAATCCTGAGCGTAGTCGAAGGGTTAGTCGTGATGGATGCCCAATAAATGGGTAGTTCCGTGAGTCACCAAAAAATTAACTTCATCTTCAATTGATTTTCCATCTAAGGACGCGTCTTCTATAGCCTGAGGATATGAAATAACAATAGATCCTAAACGTAAAATATTATCAGGAAAAGCAATAAATCCTGTACCATTTCCTTCTTCTAAACAAAATGATAAAACATCTGTCGTTTTATCAATCCCGCGGTATTTTTTATTTAATTCATGCATTTTTCTGTCCCCCACTACAGATACTTCAACTTCTACATGACTGGTGACTTTATGTTGAGCTAGTACATCAATAACAGCATCCTGAACTGCAGCGCGATTAACTTCATATCTGGGATCTGATGTAATAATTACGTTAACCATTTAACCTTGACCTAACTTTTCTTTAACTAACATAGAAATTCTTGAACCATCTGCAGAACCTTTTACTTTACTCATAACAATACCAATTACCTTACCCATATCACTTATTCCAGTGGCACCTGTTTGGGAAATTGCTTCATCAATCATTATTTTTAATTCCTCATCTGATAATTGTTTGGGTAAATATTGCGACAATATTTCTGCCTCATTTTCTTCTTTTAATGCACTCTCTTCTCTGCCGCCCTGTCTAAAACCATCTGCAGCTTCTTTTCTCTTTTTCACTTCTTTTTGGATAACTGTGATTATTTCTTCATCAGAAAGTGGTTTATCTTCACCCTCATTTTTCTTAATTTGAACATAACGAATTTCTGATAAGAGAAGCCTTAAGGTATTAACCTTGGCTTCGTTTTTATCAAGTTGCGATTGCCTTAAATCTTGTTGTAGATCTTCAAATAACATTAGCTGTTAAAACTCCTGGCCCTCATAATTTTTCTAAGGCGGGTAGCTCTTCTTTCTTGTCTTTTTTCAGAATCACTTTTATGATATTCACGATCTCGATATTCCTGAATGACGTTTTCTAGTGCTACTTTTTTTTGAAATTTACGAATTACAGCATCGGTAGTATCTTTTGGTCCTTTACGAACTATTATTGACATTTTTGTTGCGTTTTTTAATAAAACGCTATAAATGACACCTCCTTTTACTTTGTTGGATAATTGTACTACTTTTTTGTAAGAGAATCTAGGCCGCTAAATTTGAAACCAATGTTTTAAGCTTATCGAGTGTTTTAATTTGTCTTAAACTATGCTTTAAATGCAATCTTGGTTCTTCTTGTTCAAATTGCGCTTTCATCCTGGCATCCTGAATTTTATCAACTTCTGCTTGTAATTCCGGGTCTGTAACTTCAACACCTTCTAATCTGGCAACTTCTGATAAACCAAGCTCCATTTTTACATTCTTTTCTGCTTGTACTTTCCATTCTTCTTTTAAACTTTCAATCGTTTTGTTTTGGCCTTTTAAATAATCTTCAAGTAACAATCCCATATCTGCCACTCTTTTTTGAAGTTGCACTAACATCCTGTTTAATTCATCTGTAACTAATATTTCTGGAACATCAACAGTAGTAATTGCTTCAACTTGTTGCAAAATTAATTCTTCATAATCTAATTCATTATTATATTTTGCTTCATTTTCCAAGTCTGCTTTTAATTTTGTTTTTAAATCAGCTAAGCTTAAAGCACCTACTGCTTTGGCAAAATTATCATCAGGCGTTTCTGAAACCGGGGTAACTGGTGTACCAACTGAAGGCTGTCTGGTTTTCCACCTCTTAAACATTTCTTCAATCATTTTATTTACATCTTCATCAGTAATAACTTTTGGAGCAGGTTTTGAAACCTTAATACCTTTGTAATTTCCCACAGTTATTTGTGGTTTTTGAGTAACAAGAGCTTTAAAGACAAGTGGTTGTCCTTTTGCAAAAGAAACAAGTTGATATTTAGGATAATCAATAGGAACTACGTTGCTTCCTTGTAATGCTTCAACCAAAGCTTGTGGCATCACAATCTTAAAAAATTCATCATTTAATTTTGTACCAAGATTTTGTTCTGCCATAGCAGGGGGGACCTGACCTTTTCTAAAACCAGGCAGTTCAAGTTCTGCTGTTAGATGTTGCAAGGCTTCGTTCCATTTTGGTTCTAAATCTGCCCATGGAACTGTCACAGAAATTTCAACAACAGATTTTGGTTGATTTACAATATTTTTAGTAACCATATCTTGTGTAATTTAACAGAAATTAATAATAAAATCAATCAGAAAACCAATTAATTGACATAAAAGTAAAACATGATAATATATTTTCAACCATGAGCAACCGCACAGAAACTATTAAAATATGTTTAAATGATGAGGGAGAAGGTGAAGCAGCAAATAAATTAGTGGCCATATTGCCTCCTACTGAACAGAGAATTTACCTTGGTAAACCAGAAAGTTCTCTTCAAAATATAAAGGCTTTAAGTAAAATCAATGCTGTCAAAACCCTTCCTCTCTGCGGTGCCTCAGCTTTGACTCTTATTGATGGTGTGGTTAGATTTGGAACTGCTTTAACTACTCCTGACTGGTTGACATTCATAGGAGCAGGAACAGAAATTGGAGTAAGTATTGGGGCAGGGATTCTTAGTTATGGATATTATCTAAGACACGAGAATATACTTTACAGTATTGAAGTTGCTTTAACAAATAAAATTAAAACCAGTCTTTTACAAAACCTTGACCAACACCCTTCTATAGATTAGCTTTTAGCCAGTAATTTAAGTAGATCTTCTAAACTCATAAATTCTGTGGTTTTTTCATTCCTTTTCTTAACTTCTAATTTACCTTCAGTCTTTTTAGAGATAACTATTCTATAAGGGATACCTACTAAATCAGCTGTAGCAAATTTTTCTCCAGCTGAAACATCTACTCTATCATCAAATAGAACCTCTATTCCTTCTGTTTGTAATTGTTTATAAACTTTTTCTGCTTCTGATTTGATATTTTCTTCACTTTGATCTAAACCTATCAGATGAATCTTAAAAGGGGCCACACTCTCTGGCCAAATAATTCCTTTCTCATCATTAAATTTTTCTACAATTACTCCCATCACCCTGGAGATTCCCAAGCCATAACAACCCATGATAGGAAAGGATTTTTTTCCTTCTCTATCTAAGAAAGAAAGATTAAAGTCTTTTCCATATTTTTGACCCAGATCAAAAACATTACCTACTTCTGATGCTTTTGCTTGGTCCAATTTACCCCCACACCTTGGGCATGGATCACCGACCTTCATTTTGGCAATTTCGACATTTACACAAAAATCACAATCTGAACAATATAAAATATCATCCTCTCCTGCATCAGTTAAAACCATAAACTCATAGGAAATTTTTTCGGAAAAGCTACCACCAGAAGCTTCTGTTACTTTTGCTGTTAAACCAAGTTTTTCATAAATTTTTAAATATGATTTTTTAACAGTTTCATAATATTTCAAAAAATCTTCCTGTGTTTCATGAAAGCTATACATGTCTTTCATATAAAATTCTCTCCCTCTTAATATTCCTGACTTTGCCCTAAGTTCATCTCTAAATTTCCAGTGAATTTGATAAACAGAAAGCGGTAAATCTTTATATGTATTAACCCTGCTCATTACCAAAGGAGTAACAACTTCTTCCTCACTTTGGCCCAAAGCATATTCTTTTTCTGTTCTGCTGTTAATTTTAAATAATACATCAATTTTTCCCCAGCCACCTGTTGTTTCCCAAATTGATTTAGGATGTAAAATAGGCATTAAAACTTCCTGGCCTTCCACTGCATCCATTTCTTCTCTGACAATTTGTTCAATCTTGTTAAGAACTCTTAAACCTAAAGGCAAATAGCTGTAAACTCCAGCCATAAGCTGATCAACAAATCCAGCCTGAGTTAGTAGTTTATGATTTATAGTTTCAGCTTCTTTTGGAGGCTGTCTTAATGTCTTAGAAAAAAGTTTTGAATATTTCATATTAGTATTCTACCTCATTTCCCTATAATTATGGTATTGATGTTGCAGAAGGAGTTCCAGAGCTACTGGTTGCTTCCCTTTCTACTAATATCTCAAAAGCAGACTGGCTCTTAACCTTATGACTGCTTGTAGGTGAGGGTGTTAAAGTTTGGGTGGGAACTGATGCAGATGTGGTTTGCCCTGACTGTACTGGATTGGTGGGTGAAGCAGGAGGATTAGAATTTACTGAAAAGTTTCCTGCCCCATTGTTTTGTGCAGCTAAATTTGCAAGCCTTCTTTGCAACTCTGCAAGTACTGTATCACAAGCAGATAAATTACTGGCAGAACATTGTCCAATAAGATTAGGGTCACATTGCAAGTTTAGATTCCAGTCTGCAGATACAACTACTTTCTCTATTCCATCACAAGAATTTGTATATTCAGTGATTAAAAGAAGATGAGTATTTTGATAATTTGTAAAACCTGTTGTTCCACCACATTGTGAGTAGTCTCTGGAAGTAACTGTACATTGTGCAGGAGTAGAAGTTGGGATTGGGGTTGGTGATATAGTGGGAGCTTGTGAAATAGATGGTATAGGAGTCACAGATACAGTTGTAGTAGTAGAAACACTTTGTTTAGTCTTAGAGGTTTTTGATACTTGTTGTAAATTTTGTCTATAAGTTGTTATTTGTTTTGATAAATCATTTGCCAACTTCTTTTTCAAAGCCGGGTCTGAAACACTATTTATATCTGCACTGGCGTTTGCTGTTGCACTAAGCATTTCTACGAGTGATGCATTAGCCTGCGTTTGGTCTGTGTTATTTCTTTCCAAAACTGTAATTGCTTCTTTAAAGCGTCTATTAGACAGATCCGTTTTAAAATATGCTGCTGTGATGGGATTAAACGAAAGAATGCTTTGCAAAACTCCTTCCATACCTCGCTTAACCGGATAAGCAGTGTCCCCTGGGTTTGCATTTTGAGAAGCTAAAATTAAAGTAGTTGGAAAAGCCAGAACAATAATCACAACTAAAAAAATCTTACTTAATATTCCCCACATACTATATTAATCATAGACTAAATAATTCAAAAAACAAGAAAAATTAGTTTAAGGAATAAGTTTGCGGATATCAGAGAATGTAACTAATACAATAAAAATCAACAAAATAATCATACCTATTGTATGAACAGATTTTTCGAAATTTGCATTTACTTTTTTTCGTGTAATAAATTCTATTGCTAAAAAGAATAATCTACCTCCATCAAGCGCTGGCCAAGGTAAAATATTTATCACTGCAAGATTTAGGGATAATAAAGCAATTAAGTTTAGATAAGGTAAAAATGGATTTTTTGTTTCTAATACTGATCCTGCGAGTTGTGTAATACCAACTGGTCCTGAAACTGTCTGGGAAATTGGAGTTATACTTTTTGTGTTAATTGAAGAACCAATTAAGTTTCCAAATATTTGAAAAGAATAAAGAGTAAAATTATAGCTGTGAGTCAAACCGGAAGCTAACTTTTGTAATGGTGTTGTATAAGTTAAATTAGCAATAGTCACAGTTCCTAAAGAAACACCCAACGGACCTTCACCTTTTGGAGGATTTGTTCTTGGAACTACTTCAATCTGCCTTGCTGAATCTTCTGTATCAACTACTGTTAAAGTAATCGCTTCTCCAGAATTCTTTTGCACCTGGCCAATAAAATTTTCTGCATTATCAATTGGCGCATCATTTAATTTTATAATTCTATCCCCTTGCTTAATGCCAACCATGTCAGCAGGCGATTTTTTAGACACATCTCCAACTAATACAACTGTTTCATTAATTTGGTTAGCACCGATAAATTTAAACGGAAAAAAGAGTGGAATCTCTTCCTGAAAACCCTTACCAGCTAAGACAATCCAAAATAATAATACTGCCAGTAAAAAGTTCATTACCACTCCAGCCACAACAATCATCATTCTTTGTAGTACAGGTTTGGAGCCAAATGAGCGGGAATCTTTTAAGATATTGCTGTCAGTTTCATCTTCACCAAACAGCCTTACAAAGCCACCGATAGGCAAAAGGTTTAAAGAAACTATTGTTTCACCAACTTTTTTACTAAATAATTTTGGAGGAATACCAAAACCAAATTCTTCCACCTTAACCCCAAATTTTTTGGCCACAATAAAATGTCCAAATTCATGAATAAGAACCAAACTTAACAAAGTTAGGATAAAAACTATCGCTGTTATAATCATATAGAAACTAGAGTTCTGTGAGCTCTTTTACTTTATCTTTTCCTAATTCTTCAATAAATACCGTTGATTTTTCAATTAATTCTTGTAAAATTTTCTCTCGTCTTTGCCACTCATCTTCCCCAAAAACATCTGCTTCTTTTTCTTGCTCCCATTTAGCTCTGATATCTTGTCTAATTTGTCTAAAATTAATTTTTGTTTCTTCTTTTTTAAGATGTACAACTTTAATTAGTTCCTCACGTCTTTCTGCTGTTAAAGGAGGAATTGGTAATCTGATAATTGCTCCTTCAAATGAAGGATTTAAACCTAAGTTTGCTTCCTGAATGGCTTTAACAACATTATGCACAATAGAAGCATCCCAAACTTGTACAGTTAAAAGATTTGGTTGTGGTGCAGAAATATTTGCCACTTCCAATAATTTTAATCTTGTGTCATAAGCTTCTACTGGAATGTTTTCAATAAATGCTGGATTTGCCCGACCAACTCTAATAGAGGATAGTTCGTGCTTTAAATGTTCAATCGCTGATTGAATTGATGTGTTTGCTTCGTTTAATACTGGATCCATTATTCGCCTAGTTCAATTCTAGCAAATTTTCCAATCTGAATGTTCTCCCCAACTTTACCAATCACTGATTTAACTAAAGCATCAATTGTTTGTGAAGGATCCCGGACATAATCTTGTTTTAATAATTTTTCTGTATTTTCAGGATTCATGGATGCAATTTGCAAGGCTATTTCATGAGCTAAATTCTTAAAAGCTTCTGTTTTGGCTACAAAGTCTGTCTCACAAAGAAGATCTACAACAACTCCAACTTTACCTGCATGTGAATAAACTTCGACTAATCCAGCTTTAACTTCTCTGTCTGCTTTTTTGGCTGCTTTATCAAAACCTTTTTGTTTGATGATTTCGAGGGCTTTTTTGTAGTCACCTTTTGACTCTGTGAGGGCTTCTTTACAGTCAGCAATTCCAGCTCCTGTTTCTTCTCTTAACTTTTTTAAATCCTCAATATTCATATGAGTATTTTAAACTATTCTTTCAGAATCTAACACTGCCTTTTTCTCAACTTCTTCTTCTGCTGCTGCTACTTCTTCAGCAATGTTTGGAGCTACAACCTCTTCTTGCTTCTCAGATTCTTCTTGTTTTTTCAAAGCAATTTTACCAGCAGATTTTAATCCTTCTGCATAAGCATCAGCAATTGCTTCTGTAATAATTTGGATTGATTTAGAAGCATCATCATTAGCTGGAATTGGATGATTAATTAATAACGGGTTTGAGTTTGTGTCACAAATTCCTACAATTGGTAAATCAATTCTGATAGCTTCTGCAACTGCTGTACTTTCAGCTACTGTATCAATAATAAAAATAGCATCTGGTAATCTATCAAATTTAGCAATACCACCTAATTCATTCTCAAACTTAACTAACTTTTTACTAATTAAAAGTTGTTCTTTTTTTGTGTAATGAGTTAATTCACCTTTTTCTTGTTTATCTTTAAGATCTAAAAGTTTTTTGATATTTTTTCTGACTTCATCAAAATTAGTTAAAAATCCACCTACCCAACGATAAGTTACATATGGAGCTCCTGCTCTTTCAGCAAGTTCCTTAACTATTGGCTGAGCCTGCTTTTTAGTACCAAGAAAAAGTAAAACTTTTCCTTCTTTACCTAATTTTTCAACATAATCAATTGCTTCTTTCAGCTTCTTTTCAGATTTTCCCAAATCTATAATATGAACACCATCTCTGACACCATAAATATATTGCTGCATTTTTGGGTGACCACGTCGAACTTGATGCCCGAAATGGACACCTGCTTCTAACAATTCTTGTAAGGTTGGTACTTTTGACATGTTTTCCTTCAACTTCTCTACTATCAACGAATTCAGGAAAACCTAAATAGTAGATGCTTGATGTGGGTATTTTAGCAATATTTCTTTAATATGACAATAGTGAAGTATGGAACAGCGGTTTGACTAACAGTTATCAATTATCTATAATCTATAGGCTTAAATTTTAAATATGGCAAAAGAATGTTTAGCAATTCCAACCGAAATATTAGTTCAGGAAAATATCCTTCCGGCAAAGCGGAAAAATAAAGCTTTATATATTCCCTTATCCACTATTGGTGGTGTTGAAACTATTTATAATTTAACAGCACAATATGGAGAATACAGAGATAGAGAAGGTGAACAACCAGTTGAAAAAGATCCTAATTTTCAGCAATTAATTATGTATGCTTTTGTACTTAGAGATAGAAGTTTTTTAGCTTATCAAAGAGGAAGTCACAAAGAAGGAAATTATGATGAGAGTAGATTAGAAGGTAAGATTTCACTAGGATTAGGAGGTCATATTGAACGCAGTGATTTAACTTTAGAAGACTCGCTATATAGAGAAATTGATGAAGAGGCTGAAATATGGATTAATAATGAGCCAATTAATTTTAGACATTCAGATCCTGAATTGGGACCTAAAATTTGGTCTATGAAAAACTACATTGATATTACTCCTGTAGGTTTGATTAAAGATGAAAGAGATTCGGTTGGAAAAGTTCATTTAGGAATTGCCTGTAGATTAACTACAAAACTTAAACAAGCAGATATCAGAGTAAAAACAGGTAGAGAAAGTGTTAGCTACCGGTACCTAACCCCAAAAAAATATCAGCAATTAGTTGAATCCCATAAATTAATACCAGAAGGATGGAGTGATATTGTTTTTAGAAATGAAATCTTAACTCCTATCAAATAATTCAGTACGGCTTAAAGGATTTGGTTCTTTATCCAATTTTAGACCTGAAAGATAAGGATCTGATTTTGCAATTAGTTGGTTTGCTTTATAAGATAAATCCCGATAATTAATATGACCACCATTCCTAGCTCTTAAGTGAGTTAAATAAAGTGATTGCTTTGGATCTCCATGCATCCATATATCTGTTTGATGAGCTAATGGTAATAAGTTTAAAACAAAAGAGTAATCAATAGAATCTCCATACTTATTATTTACATCATCCACAAACTTATAAAGTTTTTCATAATAATCATCCAAATCCTGTTCAAACTTTTTAGCTATTTTTTCAAATTTAGGTACTTCTGTAAGATACAATGGTAAACCAAAACCACAACTCATTACTTGCAAAGCTGTATCTATAGTCCAACGTTCTCCATAAATTAAAGGAATAGGAATAAATCTTTTATTGGCTCTGTGTCTATTCCAATCACGGACTTCTCCCATAAAACAATTAAGTTCTAATGTCATTCCAGAAGTTCCTGCCCAAAGTGGTAATTCCTGATTATGATTGTGTCCTTCAAATAAAATTTCACTAATTTTCTTTTTTATGTTTGGTGTTTGGTTATTAACCCAGTCCAATAATTTCTTCCTATTTAAACCTGGCCAAATAGTCAAAAGGTATTGAGCAACCATTTTATCTCCTTCGGAGTATTTTTCTGATAACAAGTTAACACCTTGTTTTACTTTTCCTTTAAGCTTTCTATTAATAGGAACTTCTTCTAAGAAGTTTGTTTCATTTGTTATAAAATTTCGTAAACTTACAATACTATTGTTTGTTATTAATGAAGCCTCACTGTGTCTGATTAAACTTGGAGCCTCTGCTTTAAATTCTAAACTTTTTTCAATTTCTTTTAATGGAGTAAATAATTGCTCTATTTGAAAACCAACACGATGATAAAAAGGAATAGGAGAGCTCTTTAATTGTGAAATTATTCTGGACCAATCTCTTGCAGAAGTATCAAGAGATAAGCCACTACATGCTCCCAGTGGCAAAAAGAATCTTACACAATCCATAACCCTTGAATTTAAAGCTCCTTTGTCATTATCTCCCGGTTTATAGAATTTTTCAAAAGCCGCCAAAATCTGATCTTTATGGGAAGCATAAAGATCCAGAGCGAGTTTACCAAAAGACTGATATGTATCTTCCAAATTTGCTAATTCTTCTGATGGAAAATCATCTGGTAAATAATTTCTAATTGGATGCAAAGCAGCATCTTTAAATTTTGATTGGTATCTGCTTGATTTCTCCTGACCCGCATTTACTGCAGCATTGTTAAATAATGCTAAACATAAATGCATCGGGGTATTATGTGTACTAATTTCCAGGTGAGCCATATCCCCTACAGATTTATGTCCATAATTTCTAAACATTTCATCAAGTTTTTGATCTGGATCTACACCCTTTTCCCCCATTTCATACATTATTTCCCAGGGAGCTCCAGGAGCTCTGGAATGCCTGGCTCCGGCCCAAGCTCTATGAGCTGCAGTTCTATTCTTTGAATTGGCAATGGTGGTTGTAATTACCACCCCTGTGATTTTATCCTCTAAACAAACAAGCCTCAACCCTGTGTCTTTTTCCGAATAAACAAACCATTTAAAGTCATCTTTTTCCAGCTCTTTCTCAGGTTGTGGATTCTTTAAAAAACTATCAGTAACTAAATTTATAATATCTAAATGTACTTCTTCCGGAGTTCTTGTGGCATAAACTTTTTTCCAACCATATCTGGCTCCTAGTTCTAGATGTATTCGCTGACCCTTTTCCCAAATCTCATCATCTGCTTCATTGCGATGATTTTTTTCTATACCGCTTACAAATCTTTCTCCATGTAATAAAATTGCTAAATCTTCTTTTAATAATTTTTTATTTATTTTCTCCAAAGCCTCAAGGGGTACACCCCAGGTCATACCCCATGCTACTCCTGTACCAGTATAATCTTCTGCTAATACCCACTTACCTGCATTTAAATATGACTTAAGTTTTGGTTCAAAATCTGCTCTATTTTGAGCATAAAGTTTTTGCAAATCTAAATCTGGCATTTTTAAACCCTCTCGCAAAACTGCATTTATTTTTGGTCCGGTTGGTTTTAAATCATAAATTGGATATTTTAAGCGGATAGTCTTAATACCTTTTTCCTGTAAGGATTTTTCAAGTAATTCAACTTGTTTTGATTTACCTAAATTATTTGCTCCGTATAAAACAATAAATTTACCTTTTTTCATTTGTGACCTGTACTACCAAAACCTCCCCTATCAGTTTTTTTTATCTCATCAACTTCTTCCCATTCTGCGATTTCAACTGGTACAAAAATACCCTGACCAATTCTTTCTCCTCTTTCTACTACAGTTTCTTCATCAGTAATATTGTAAACAGCTAAGTTATATTCATCAGTTGGACCACAAAAATCCTGATCACCAATCCCCACCCCATTTGCCTTAATTAATCCTTTCTTAAAAGGAGCTGAGCTTCTTAGTGTAATTAAAAACATATAACCTTTTGGAGTTCCAATAATTATATTTGTTGGAATTTTCACCAAAGTTTTAGGAGGAACTACAGTTGTAATTCTGGCATACAAATCACAACCCACTGAACCATCTGTTTGATATTTTGGTAAGGGCAGTTCTTTATCAATCCGCGTAATTTTAACTTTCATAATTTTGTCCTCAAAATTTCAAGCTTTGCTTAAGACCGGAGGTCGCAAGCTTTGCTTATTTCAAACTATTTTTTAAAGTTTTTCCAATACTGGCTTGCCATTGGTTTTGGGTTTTTTGAAAATTCATTAATATATTTACTTTTTAAAGCTGCACTACCATAACAATTTTCTGCTTCACAAGTAAGTGCAGAAAATCTAACTTGACCAATTGGCATGTCTGGATAAATTAAAAGTGGCTGGTCAGTAAGATTAGTAATTTCTAAAGTAACATGACCAGAAAATCCCGGATCAATAAAACCTGCTGTTGCATGAATAACAAGTCCCAATCTACCTAAGCTACTTTTTCCTTCTACATTTGCTAAAAGTTGTGATGGTAAATGAAGCCATTCTGAAGTTACTCCTAAAATAAATTCATGTGGATGTAACATACCTCCTTTATTTAAATCCAAAACCTCATATTCCAAATACTGATCAACAGGTTTTTTTAAATCTATCACTGCATCTTTATTTCTGCGTCTCGCAAAAACCATTATTGTCTTTGCTAAGTGAAGATCAATTGAAGATGGTTGAATATTCAAATCTTTATTAGGCTTAACTTCTAAATACCCTTCTTTTATTGCTAACTTAATATCTCTATCAGATAATACAGCTCCGCCTTGTTGTAGAAAAGTTAAATTTTTATTATTCATACTCAATTTATTAAACTAATTTAGACAGTCTGAGATATTTTTTCAAGTAGTCAATTTAGTTAAAATATCATTCAGCTTTTGTTGGAACTCTTCTGGTGTGCCTTCATTAATAATATGGAACTCTGCTCTTTCCATACATTTTTCAACATTCATTCCGAAATTTTCTGAATCATTCTTCTCTGCTTCTAAAAAGCTTTCCCAGGTAATTGGATCAGATCTTCCATCTAAAGCTCTTTGCTTTATTCTTTCAAATCTTATTTTTTGATCAGCCTCTATTGCAACAAGGTGAAAATTTGGTAATTTTTGTAAGTATTCTATTTCACCTAAACTGCGTACCCCATCAATTATGGCTTTTTCTGTATGCTGTTCTTTTATAATTTCCCAAGCCCTGCTAGCTAAAATTGACGACCCAAATTTTTCTCTTAATTCTCCTCCGGTTTCTGCTAATCGTTCGCGGGTTATATCTAAACCTCTTTTTTTAATTTCTTCCCTGATTTGGTCAGAAAGCGAAAAAGAAACAAATCCATGCTTTTCTACTAAATATTTAGCAGCTTCTCCTTTACCTGAACAAATCTGTCCTACAAACCCGATGACTATTTTAGAATTACTCATTTCTTAATTTTACTGGCAGCTTTAACAAATCCTGTAAATAAAGGATGCGGTTGCAAAGGACGGGATTTTAATTCTGGATGAAATTGAGTTCCAATAAAAAATGGATGGTCTTTTAATTCTATAATTTCAACTAATTTACCATCAGGTGAAGTCCCTGCAATAACCAAGCCATTATTTTCCAGTTCCTGCTTATATTTATTATTAAACTCATATCGGTGACGGTGACGTTCACTAATTCTTTGTTTTCCATAAAGGCTTTTTGATATTGTTTTATTTTGCAAAACACAATCCCACGCCCCAAGTCTCATAGTCCCACCATAATTTTTTTCCAACAACTTTTTTTCTTGGTCTGGCATGATATGGATAACTGGATATTTGGTCTTAGAATTTATTTCTGTGGTATTTGCATTTGTAAAATCTAAGACATTTCTGGCAAATTCTACTACTGCCAATTGCATTCCATAACATAATCCAAGGTAGGGAATTTTGTTTTCTCTACAATATTTAATTGTTTCTATTTTTCCTTCAATATCCCTTGAACCAAATCCACCTGGAACAATAATCCCTTGAAAATTTTTTAATAGACTTATATCTTTTTCAACTTTCCCTGCATCAATCCATTCTATTTCAGGTTTATATCCTACTGTGTAGGCAGCATGTTTAAGTGCTTCAATTACTGAAATATATGCATCAGACAAAACACCATTACCACTGGAAAAATACTTTCCAACAATTCCAATTTTTATAGGTACTTTTGCAATTTCAACACTATGGACAAATTCCCGCCATTTTGCCAAATCCGTCTTTTTCCTTTTCAAATTTAATTTTTCTAAAATCCTATCTGTCAATTTACAAGCTTCAAAATTTAATGGTACTTCATAAACATTTTTTACATCAGGCGCTGGAATAATATCCTCTGGTTCTATTCCAGTATTAAAAGATAATCTTTTAGCACGGGGAGCATCTATAGATTCTGTTGATCTTGCAAGTAAAATATCAGGCTGAATACCAACGGAATGTAAATCACGAACAGACATTTGAGCTGGCTTGCTCTTCATCTCACCTAAAAATGATGGTACTGGCAAATATGTTACATGAATATGTACAACTTCATTTTGTTTTTTAAGTTTTAATAGCCTATTTGCTTCAAGAAATAATACATTTTGATATTCACCAGTAGTTCCACCAATTTCTACAACAACTATGTCTGCATTATTAGCTTTCCCAGCCAATTGAATGCGTTCAATAATTTCCTGAGTTACATTATGAATATCAACATAGTCTCCCTCATATTCCAGGTTTCGTTCTTTTTGGATAACTGTTAAATAAATACTTCCTTGGGTAGCAATATTTGTGGAATTTAAACTTTCACCTAAGTATCTTTCATAATGCCCTAAGTCTTGGTCAGCTTCTTTACCATCATCAAGAACAAATGTTTCACCATGAGCAAGCGGATTCATAGTTCCTGCATCAACATTTAAATAAGGATCCATTTTTAAAGGGACTACTTTATAACCAGCTGCTTTTAAAAGAAGGGCTATGGAAGCAGTTGCAATTCCTTTTCCTATTCCAGATATCACACCACCACTAACAAAAATATATTTCATAATTTCAATTACAAAACTTAAAATTGAAATTTCAAGCTCTGCTTATATAAACAATTTGGAGAATCCTAAAATGGGTAGTTTTTTAGGCCCTAACTATAATTACTGTTTTTGGGGTTTGATGTCAATGGGGATAATTAAAAATTATGAAAAAAGGCTTAACCGACTAGGGTGCATTCCCTTAATCTGATTTTCAGCAGCCTCACGTTGCATCTGTGCTTTAATCTTAGCTGCTTCTACAGGATCTACACTTTCTATTTGTGGTAGTCGCGGACAAAAATCATTTACTCTAGAGTGCAAAGTTGTAGGGCTGTTTGCATCATCTGTTATCATCTTTCTCTCTTTACCAAAGATATCATCAAACCCTGTTTCATTGGCAGAACCTGAAGAATCGCCGCTTGCTTCATAACCTAATGAATTTTCTATCATTAATTAATTGATAGTATATCCCGTAGTATCTTGTCAACTATCTGCTTTTTTGGGTTTCGTCCATGAAGCAAACTTACAATTTGGCCAATTTCTACATCCATAAAAAGGCCTGCCTTTTTTAGTTTTTCTCATTACTATCTCACCACCACAATCAGGACAAATAGCATCAACAGCCTGTTCATAACTTTCTGTATGTTTACAATCCGGAAAACCAGAACACGCTAAAAACTTACCAAATTTACCAAACTTAATCACTAACTTCTTACCACATTCAGGACAATCTTTATCTGTTTCTTCAGCAATAACTTTTACTCTCTCAGCTTCTCCTTCTACTTTTTCTAACTTTTCAGCAAAGGGCTTATAAAAACTGGAAATAATTGGTTTCCATTGTTTCTCACCAGTAGCAATAGAATCGAGATTATCTTCCATCTCTGCAGTAAAAGTATAATCAAAAATATCTGGGAAATATTTCATTAAAAAATTATTTACAGTTATCCCAAGCTCAGTTGGAAAAAATTTCTTTTCTCTTTTTTCAACATAATATCTATCCTGAATAGTAGATAAAATAGGTGCATAAGTTGAAGGTCTGCCAATACCCAACTCTTCCAACTTTTTAATTAAAGAAGCCTCATTAAATCTGGGAGGTGGTTCTGTAAAATGCTGGTTTGGTAAAAGTGTAAGCAAACTTAAGCTTTCATTCTCTTTTAATTCTGGTAATGATTGTGAATCTTTTTCTCCTTCTTCTTCCTCTTCTATAACTTTTCCAAAAACTTTTAACCACCCATCAAATTTAATAGTACTTCCAGTTGCTCTAAACAAATATGAGCTTGCAGCAGTTACATCCACCGAAGTTTGATCCATCACAGCTTCGCTCATTTGAGAAGCCATCATTCTTTTCCAAATAAGTTCATATACCCTTATATAATCGCGTGTCATCCCCTCTGATGTTTTTAAAGTTTCACCAGTCACATTTATATTAGTAGGTCTGATTGCCTCATGAGCTTCCTGAGCTACTTTTGATTTTGTTTTATAAACTCTGGCAGATTGTGGCACATAATTTTTTCCAAAATTTGTTTCAATATAACTTCTGGCTTGAGATATAGCTTGAGTAGATAAATTAACTGAATCTGTTCTCATATAGGTAATTAACCCATGCTCATATAATGTTTGAGCAATCATCATTGTTTTTTTAGCACTCATGCCTAAACGATTAGATGATGTTTGCTGTAAAGTTGAGGTGGTAAATGGAGGAGCGGGAAATTTTCTAACTTCTTTTTTGGCAATTCTTGAAATTTTATATTCTGCTGCTTCTAAGGCTTTAACATGATTATTTGCTTCGATTTGATTATTTATTACTAATTTTTTACCATCTTTTTCAATGAGGTTTGCAATAAAATGTCCTGCACCGGACTTAAGGTCTGCTTCAATGGACCAATATTCAACAGCTTTAAATGCATTTACTTCTGCTTCACGCTCTACAATTAAACGTAATGCAACAGACTGAACTCTTCCCGCAGATAATCCGGATTTAACTTTTCTCCATAAGAGAGGGGATAATTTATAACCTACTATTCTATCTAAAACTCTTCTGGCTTGTTGGGCATCTACCAACCTTAAGTCAACTTCTCTGGGATCCTCAAAAGCCTCCTTAATAGCACTTTCTGTAATTTCATGAAAAGCTACCCGGGATGTAGGAATCTTTGCCATTCCCTTGCTTTCTGTTAAAAGATACTGCAAATGCCAGGCAATTGCTTCTCCTTCACGGTCAGGGTCTGTTGCTAACCATAAATTTTCTGCTGTTTTAGCAATTTTTTTTAACTCATTAACTTTTTTAACTTTATCTCTTGGAACAACATATTTTGGTTCAAAATTATTTTCGGTGTCAATTCCTAATTCTGATTTTGGTAAATCTCTGATATGACCCATTGAAGCTTCCACGCGATAATCGCTTCCAAGATATTTGGAAAGAGTTCTGGCTTTGGTTGGTGACTCAACAATAACTAAATTTTTCATAACTACTTTATTAAGGCTACTGGTAGTTTACCAGTCTTGTCAAGCTTTTTGGGGATTGACACTGGTTTAAGAAACCCTGTAAAGTATTTAAGATTATGGCAATTATAGAACAACGAGCTGTCTCAAAAGTTACTTTTATCGAACAAAGTCTTCAACCAGTTACAGATACTTCAAAAATAACAGATTTAATTGTCATTAAAAGAGGAGAAACACCATTTGATTTAGTACTTCTTATGTCTTTTAATAGAAATGCTCCTTTTTGTCTTCCGCCATCAGATAGTGATGAATCCTTCAGAGCTACCTTTAATTTAATGGAAGAAAGAGATGTAACCATGTACTCTCCAAGAGATCAACGACTTTTTCAAATAGATACCCCTATTTTTCAGCATACATACTTAGGAACCGGGAAATATACAGAACTACTAGCTTCACGAAAAGCTAGAAAAAGGGCTTTAATCGAAAAAATTGCCCGAAATATAAATTCCATACGAGCCTTAAAAGAAAGTACTCCAGTTCGATAGAATAGTTAAATCAACACTTGTTGGTCTAAAATAATTTTTTCTCCCTTTGGAACTTTGCCTTCTAAAATCATGACAGAAAGTCTAGCTTCTAAAGTATCCTGAATTAAGCGTCTTAAGGGTCTGGCTCCCATAACCTGGTCAAAACCTTTCTCAGCTAACTTTGCAATTAGGTCTTCTGAAAAATCAACAATATATCCCTGAAGTTTTAGTTGTTCTTTTAAAGAGGCAAGTTTTAAAATAACAATTTTTTGTAAATCCGCTTTTGATAAAGGCTTAAAAATAACAGTGGCATCAAATCTGTTTAAAAGTTCCGGAGTATATACTTTCATAAGTTCTTCTTTAACCAAAGGTTGTATTTGTTCAACTGTTTTCCCTTGCTGTAAATTTTGAGCAATAGTTAGGCTGGCAGCGTTTGAAGTGGCAATAATAATAGTATTACTAAAATCAATAACTCTTCCTTTACCATCAGTTAATCTTCCATCATCAAAAACCTGCAAAAATAAATTCAGGATATTTTTATCTGCTTTTTCAAACTCATCAAGCAAAATTAAAGAAAAAGGCTTTGTTCTTATAACATCAGTAATTAATCCTTCATTAAACTCATCACCAATTAATCTTTTTATAGCATCAGTATTTTGAAACTCCGACATATCCAACCTTAAAAAATTTCCTTTTTCCAGAAAATAAGTTTCAGATAAAATTTTAGCTAGTTCTGTCTTACCAACACCAGTAGGACCTACAAAAAGGAATGACCCAATTGGTTTTTGTTGTTCTCTTAATCCTGCAGTTGCACGGCGCAATGTACTTGCAATAGTAGTCACAGCTTCTTCCTGATCTATAAATCTCTGATGAATTGTTTCCTCAAGGTTTAGTACCTGCTTTTTTGCTTCTACAGACGAATCTCCAACTGGAATTTTAACAGACGATTGGATAGTTTTTTCCACCACATTTTTTGTTATCCATCCATTAGTCTGATTTACCTGACTTTGTTTAAATAGATGGATGGCTGAGTCTGGCAATACCCGGTCATGAATATACCTTTGTGAAAGATCAGCCATCTCACGAATAGCCAGCATTGTGGTTTGAATTTTTGCTTTGCGTGAATAATCAATACTTCTGTCTTGTAAAATTTTTATAGTATCCTCAAGTGAAGCAGGAGGCAAATCAACTCTGGTGAAATTTCTTAAAAAAGCACTATTTCTTTCTAAAACCCTTGAATAATTTACAGGTTCTGTTGTAGTAATAAATTGTATTTTAGAAGATTCAATAAAAGGTAATAACAGGGACAACAAGTTTAAACTAGCACCAGCTTCACCCAAACCAAAATTTTGAATTTCATCAACATAGATAATAATATTTCCAGAATAATTTGCTTCATCAAAAATAGTTTTTAATTTTTCAGCCAATTCCCCTTGTTCCTTAATTCCAGATAACAGCCTGGTAAAGTCCAATGAAACTATTCTTTTGGTGGTTAAAGCAGGTGGAGCATCCCCAGCCACAATAATCTTAGCCAAGAATTTCACAAGAGCTGCTTTACCACTTCCAGGCTCAGCCACTAAAATTACATTTCTCCCTTCAGACAAAGACAATGTATTTATTACTTGAGATACTACTTCTTTTCTGCCTACAAAATCAGCAATATTTTCTGTAGTGGCTTGTTTTGTAAAATCATCACATACAGAATCCAAAGTAGGCGTTGGTGTTCCTAACCAACCTCGATTTACACCTCTTAAATGATGTACAGCAAAATCTTCATCCCAAAATGGAATCATTCTCCATCTATCAGCTTTCTTTTGTAAGTAATCCAAAGTATCTATGAAGTCCTTTGTAGAAAGATTCATTTTCATAAGTTCATTTTCAATTTCTGGTATTGATAAAATAATACTGACAAAAAATATATCTTCAGTTAGATATGGCGCTTTGATTTGCTTAGCTATATCCCAAGCCTTTTGATTAATTGATACTTCTGAATAATCTTTTGGGAAATTAATAAAATCTTTTGGTGTTTTTTCCAAACTTACTAAAAATTGTCTTACGTTTTCACTTTTTAAAAGAAACATTAACTCAACATTCTTTTTGGAAACTTTACTACTTTGCCAAATATCTTCAACACGCTTTATCTGCCAAACCTTTTTTAAAGGATGAGCTAATATATGAAAACCAAATAAAATTAAACCAGAGAAGAAAAAAAGTTTTAACAAAAGACCAAGTTCATTATTAATTAAAAAACAAACTACAGGCAAGGTAAACCAAATGATTGCAATAACAAAAACTAAAATAACTACACAAACAAATGCAAATAAACCTAATAATATTCTGGAAAGTCGAAATAAAATACTAAGCATTCTTCCGGTAATACTGGCATCATGGAACAGGGGAACAAATAATAATTTAAACATTAACTTTATGGCAAAATCTTCTTCTAATAATAAGAAGAGATTCTTTAAAGTACGCAAGAAAAACACTAAACTTTCAGGATACCAAAAACTTATTAAACGTATGGGCAGATAGGCAAGTTTCATTATTTTACTCTAATCAAATTTCCTTTTTGATCAAGCTCGACAAAATGTTTAGCTCGACCCTCAATATATGCCTGACATTGGTTCTTAGGCAAATCATCAGCTGTAATCCTTGGGTTATGTACAATATCAGCCACCCAACCAGGAATTAAATCATTTGTTAAACACGAACCATTTTCCAGATCTATCCCTTTTGACTGCTCTTTATACAAGCTAATAGCAGCAGAAACAGCTTTATCAACTTCTGGTGAATTTCCTTGTTTATAAATAAAAGTATTATCTCTTAAAAAAAGCATTACACCAAAAGATGTAATAATAATCACTAATAACACTATCCAAAATAGTACCTTTTTATTTGATAACATTACCTTATCTTATCAAATTTTTGTATAGTTTCCTCCACCCAAATTTTTTACTACACCCTGAATCTCTAACTTTACTAAACTAGAAGAAATAATAGCTGCAGAGAGCTTTAAATTTCTGCATAATTCATCTACATGCTGGTTTTCATTTTCCAAAGCATCATAAATTTTCTGCTCTATCTCTGATAATTTAATATCACTCCTAGTTCCTAAATCTAAATTCTTAAGTCCTTTTATACCCAACTCTTCCAGTATTTCTGATGGTTCTGTTACCAGCCTTGCCCCTTGTTTAATTAAAGCAGAAGGGCCTTTTGATAATTCTGAGGTAATTGGTCCTGGAATAGCAAAAACTTCTCTTCCCTGATCCAAAGCTAATTTAGCAGTAATTAATGAACCTGAATTCTCTGCAGCCTCTGTAACAAGCGTTGCTTGTGATAGACCTGAAATAATTCTATTGCGGGCAGGAAAATTTCCAGGAAGAGATTGTTCAGAGGGAGCAAATTCAGACATAACTGCACCAAATCCATCAGCAATATTTTTTGCGAGTGAAATATTCTCTGAAGGAAAAATATTTTTTAATCCCCCGCCTAATATTGCTAAAGTCCTACCTTTAGCCTTAATCACAGCTTTATGTGCACAAGTATCAACTCCATGGGCTAAGCCTGAAACAATAGTTAAGCCAGCATTAGATAATTCTGTAGCAAATTTTTCTGTAATAACTGTGCCATAACCACTTATTTTTCTGGTTCCTACAATAGCTAAACAATTTTTATCTGCTGGTAATAAATCCCCAAGATAATATAAAACAATTGGTGGATCATAAATTTCTTTTAAAAGTTTTGGGTATTTATCATCAAATATAGTTAAATATTTAATACCAGATTTTAAGATCCCTTCAACATATTTTTCCGGATCTAAAGTTTTTCTTGCATTTACCAAATTAGAGACAACTGATTGAGGAATTCCTCTTGTTAAAATTTCTTTTTCATTCAATTCCCAAATAACTTTTGGGTCTTCAAAATAATCTAATAAATTTTTTAATCTAATTGGTCCTAATCCATGAACAGAATGTAAAGCAAGTAGATAGGGCAGATTATTTTTCATTTTTATTCTCCTAATATTTTTGCTGAGGCAGATGCAAAGTGAACCCCACCAAAATCACTCAAATGATTTTTATCCGGACTAAAGTACCAGGTGAAAATATCTTTTACAACCGGAGCTGAAACATTTGATCCTTCCCCTCCTTTTTCCAGTAAAACTGTAGCAGTTAATTGGGGATTATCTATTGGAGCATATGAAGTATACCAAGCCTGTGTTTTACCAACCTCCCCTGTTTCTGCAGTTCCTGTTTTACCTGCTGTAGGAATAGTAAAACCAAAAAATGGCCAGGCTGTACCTTGTGATTGCGGAACCCTTGATAAACCTGACTTAACCAAATCAATATCTGCTTTTTTAAAGATATTATTCACAAGTGGATCATATTTGAATTGTTTAATAATTTGGTTATCAGCTTTACTAATAAAATCTACAACACTTGGACGAAGGAGTGTACCGCTGTTTGCAATAAAAGAAGTTTCAGATAATATTTGTAAAGGAGTCACCAGTACAAACCCCTGACCAATTGCCATATGCAAACTATCACCTGGATACCAAACATCACCAATATTTTTTTGCTTCCAAGCACCATCCGGAATTAAACCATCTGCTTCACCTGGTAAATCTATCCCTAACTTTTTACCCATCCCTAATTTTTTGGCTGTATCTCCTAAAGTTTTTTCACCAACCAGCGCTCCTAATTGATAAAAGAAAATATCATTTGACCTTTCCAAAGCTTTTACCACATCAACCATTCCATCTGTTTTTCCAGAAGAAATAAAATACCAATTAGCAAAACTCCAGGTATCAATTTTCATTACCCCTGTATCTTCTATTTGTGTACTACCAGTAATTTTACCTGATGATAATCCTGCTAAAGCTGAGGCAATTTTAAATGTAGACCCGGGGGCATAAGTACCAGAAATTGCTCTATTTAGAAGGGGTGAATTTGGATCATTAAAATAATTACTAATCAAATTATTTTTTCCTGGATCAGTAAAAGCATTATTATCATAAGAGGGAATAGAAACCATTGCCAAAATTTGGCCGTTATTTGGGTTTTGCACAATAGCTGCACCACAACAAATTTTTTCCTTATTTATTGCAGTACTTAAATACTGATATGTTGCCTTTTGTAAGTCTAAATCAATACTTAAATGGACATTCTGACCAGGAATTGGCTCAACTCTACCCAAAGTTCGAAGCTTATTACCGGATGCATCTATTTCAATAATTTCTGCTCCATCAATTCCTTTAAGTACAGATTCATAAACTTGTTCTACTCCAGACCTTCCAATGCGGTCTCCTAATTTATAATTTTTATTTTGGGTGTCTTTTAGTTCATCCTCAGAGATTTGGCCCACATACCCCAACACATGAGAAATAGCTTCACCTTGTGGATAACGCCTAATCGAATCAATTTCCAGTTTATTTAAGCTGGGATCTTGTTTTGCCTCAAACATTAAGGATTCATCCCTCGTTATAATATTTTTACCAATTCTAAATCCGGGAGTATTTTCTGCCAAAACTTTATTATTTCTATCATATATAACACCACGGTGGGCATGGATAACCTTCAGTTGAATTCTATTAGAGTCTGCCCTTTGCTTATTTTCTGCTCCCATTACCACTTGTAGGTGAAACAATCTAAAAAAGATGCCGGCAAAAATTATCATCATTATGCTGGCTAAAATAGCTAGTCTCCAGGGAGAATGGGTCCTGACATCATCATCTTCTAAATTATAATTTGGTATAAAAGTATCAGCCCATTCATCATCATTGTTTATTTTATGACGCTTAAAATGACCAAAAGGGTGAGTAACTTTAAATACTTCATCTTTAAAAGCATAACCTAACTTTTTTTGCTTTATTCTCATTCTAAAAATTATTTGCTATTAACTTTTAACTTTATATCTTTATGAACAATAAATCTTTCTTCCCATAATAAAACCATAAAATATATTGGAATTATTAAAATTATTTGAACTGGAATTTGACCTAAATTAATATTTGACCCTAACATTAAAGCTCGTGCTAACTGGTCTGCAAGAAGTGAAACAGCAGCAACAGGTATCAAAATTAATGGATGTGTTACAAACTGAAATCTTCTAAATATATGAATTACTAATACAATTATTAAATAGATAATACTTAAACTACCTAAAGGATATCCTGCTAAAAAAGATAACACTAAACCAAAAATAAAAGCTAAATAATAATTTTCTTTTTCTGTAACAACAAAAGATCTGGAAACCAGTATTAACAACACCAAATTAAAAGGCAAAAAAGCTTCCTGTAAAAAGCTAAATAGTATTAAAATAAAAATTAAAGGTATCATCTAATTAAAAAAACAGTATCTAAATCTACTAACTTAAAAATAGGTTCTACTTTAGCCTGCTTAAAAATTTCATTTTGTCTTTCTAATACTGCTGTTACTTTTCCTAAAACTAATCCCTTTGGTAATTTTCCTTCAGTACCCTCTGAATAAACTAAATCACCAACATTAACTATTTCTTCATGTAAGATTTTATCCATTAACATTTCTGATCCAAATTGTCCTTGTAAAATCCCTTTAGCTCTGCCTAAAGAACCCTGTGAAAAGGCAGCTATTTTAGATTCCGGATCTGTAGCCATTATCACTTGAGCAGTTTTTGGTGTAACATTTTTTGTTTGTCCCAAATAATTATCTTTATAAACTACTGCCTGTTGTTCGATAACCCCATCATTTAAGCCCTTGTCTAAAATCACATAACGTTCAACTCCTAAAACTCTGGCTGGCATTAAGTCAAAGGTTTGTGGATTTAATTTGTTATATTGATCAACTAAATCCTCATTATCTTTAACTTTTTTTTGTAAAGCTGCATTTTCAGCAGCAATCAGAGCTAGTTGTTGCTTTAAAGCATTATTTTCTAAAGATGCTTTTCTGGCATTAACAATAAAATTAAATTGTTTTTTAAAATTAGTGCTGTTTTTATAAAGACCATATTGGACAGGAGTAGTTAAGGTTTGCAAAATACTTTTGGGGAAATTTAAGGCTCCCAAGCGATCAAAAACAAAAAGAAAGACAGAGCAAATAATTAAAATTATAAAAAGTTTGAAGTCTAATAAAATAATTTTCATCAAGGCTAATATACCATATTTAGCATGGTTATATCAGCCTTGCGAGTTGATTAAATCAAGATTATCAGGATTAGTTGTTTTTTAAGCGATCTCTAAATTTATACAACACCTTGTTCAACTAACACTTCTGCTAAACAATTTTTTACCATACCAACATCCTGCCATTCTCTAATCAATTCCCCTGATTCAGATTTTGTTTCATATAAAAAACGTTCTGAAGGTGCCTTTGAGGGGACTTTTCTTCCTGTAATTTTATCTATAATTCTATTCATTACTCCTCTTTCCTTAATTGCTAAACAAGCTATCCATAAACGAGGTCGCTCCATATTTGTCAGTTCTCGTCCTACAGAATCTGAAATAAAAGCTTTTGAAATTAATCTAACTGTATAATTTTTACCAAAAGCACGTAACCTTTTTGCATAGCTATATTCAATCACATCAATAAAACGATCATCATTTATAACATCACAAATATCGCTATCTTCTGAAAATTTCCCTAAACCATCAAGGTGATCTCTATTAACTTCTGCAAAAAGATTATCTATAGTACTTTCATCTAACATTGCCTTGCACTGTGCTAGTGTTTTGCCTTGTCGGATTGTCTTCTTTAAACACTCATTAGCCAACATTAATCCTTCAGCACTAAATGGGCGTTGAGGTTGCTCAACTCTGCTATTACCTCTATTTTTTACTTCTTTAATTGCTTCTCTTAAACTCATAAATATTTACATGTTAGATGTATAAAAGTTTATATTCTAGTTGAGAATTATTGTCAATAGTTTTACTTAATCCACCTGTGCTGTACACTTTTCAGATGGACAGTAAATTCCAGTGATATTTATATTTAGCCAGAGTAACCCTTTTTTGTATTTTAAAAATTGACTTTTTTAAGCCGATAGCTTATTTTTATGTTATGTTTGACGAAAGAAAATATATAGAAAAGACGCCAAAAATGAATTTTACATACCCTGATTGGTGGCATAGTCATGGTATGAAATTACATCTGAACCGAGCAGAGACAAATCTTGAACAAGTAACATTAGGTAGTTCAACTACAAGATTAATTATTTCCAGAAACGAAGATTCTCTTAATTTACCATGGAATATTCAATGGGCAGTCCTACATTTTTATGGTGAAACTGCAGCAGGTAATAGAAAAGTGAATCATGAAACACTTTTAACTGCTTTTGGATTTAATAACGGAACTCCACAAGGATCAGAGTGGCTTATTAATAAATATGGCGGAACCTGTGCAGAACAAGGAGCTTTTCTTAGATATAAACAATTCTTAAACATCCCTTGCCCTGGTACTGGCAATGATGGAGATCCTAACCTTTCACTTTTTTTAGATACTAATATTCAACAAGCAGTCTTAAATCTTATGCCAAATGAGTATGTTTTAAAATTAAGAGGACAAATCGGAAAATATTTACTTTTACCATCAACTCCTACTGGGAGTAAATTATTTTAAGATGTTGGTTTACCTTAATCCTCCTGTCACCTTGACTCTGGACAGGAGATCTAAATCATCTAAAACTCTTCCACAACCTCTGACTACTGTAGTTAAAGGATCTTCTGCTACATAAACAGGCATCTTTGTTTCTTCAGCTATTTTTTTATCTAAACCCTTTAAGAGCGAACCTCCACCAGTAATAGCAACCCCTCTTTCTAAAATATCAGAAACCAACTCTGGTGGTGTTTCTTCCAAAACTTCTGAAAGAGCTGTTACTATCTGATTAACAGTACCTGATAATGCTTCTCTAATTTCAACTGATGAAATTTTAATTGATTTTGGTAAACCTGTTGATAAATCTCTTCCGCGAACAACAGTTTCTTTTTCTTCTTTTTGGGGGATAGCTGAACCAACTTCTATCTTTATATTTTCTGCAGTTCTGTCACCAATTAACATTCCATATCTCATCTTCATATAGTTAATGATGTCTGCATCCAGTTCATCACCAGCAACCCGAAGAGATCTGTTTAAAACCATACCGCCAAGTGAAATCACAGCAATTTCTGTGGTTCCCCCACCAATATCCATAATCAAATTCCCTTCTGGTTCTTCAATAGGTAAACCAGCTCCAATAGCAGCTGCCATAGGTTCTTCAATTAGATAACATTGCCTGGCACCAGCAGATAAAGCTGCATCCTGCACAGCCCTTCTTTCTACTTCTGTAACCCCAGAAGGAATACCAACCACCACACGAGGTTTAGGAATTTTAGGAAATTTAAACCCATCTCCATGTTGTTTATGAACCAGCTGAATAAAATGACGCAACATAGCTTCTGTGGTATCAAAATCTGAAATAACTCCATCACGAAGAGGTCTAACTGCTTCTATTGCTAAAGGTGTTCTACCCAACATTCTTTTAGCTTCACTTCCTATTGCTAAAACTTGTTTACTTTTTTTATGGATTGCAACAACAGATGGTTCACGAATTAAAATACCTTTTCCTTTAACCAACACCAAAGTATTAACTGTACCCAAATCTATACCAATATCGTGGGAAACAAGCTGCCAAAATTTGTCAAACATTTCAAGGTTGAGTGTACCAGAGACGCTTCCAAATCACAATGATATTTGGTAGCATAAGCTATCAGTCTTCAGTATCGTTTCACTGTCAGCTTTCAGACTGTCTGACGACTGATGACTGACGACTGATGACTACAAGAATCCTTACAATTTCATTCTATATTCTTTTCTTTTTTACCCCGCTTTTTTGGTCACCTTATAATTTTGAACTTTTTGAATACAACAAAATGATGTTGGTGTATTTGCTAACTGTAATTATTACAACTGCCTGGATTTGGGAAATGATTTCAAAAAAAACTTTAATTTTAAAATCTACACCTTTAGATATTCCAATCTTACTTTTTTTAGGGGCAAATATTTTATCAACTATTTTTTCTATTGATCAGCATGTATCAGTATGGGGATATTATTCAAGATCTAATGGGGGACTCATTTCCATTATTTCTTACACTATTTTATATTTTGCCTTTGTTTCAAACTTTACATCTGAATATGCAATTAAATTCTTAAAAGCAGCTGTATTTGGAGGTGTAATTGTTGCCTTATATGCTATTCCAGAACATTTTGGAGTCTCCCCTTCCTGTGTAGTTTTAACCAACCAGCTCAGTGACAGTTGCTGGGTACAGGATGTTCAGACACGGGTCTTTGCCACATTAGGCCAGCCTAACTGGCTGGCAGCATATTTGGCAATGTTAATTTTCCCAGCCTTTTATTTCTTACTTACCAATACCAAAAAATCATTCTTTAATCTTAACTCTTTATTCTTAATTCTGTTTTATATGGCTTTCACTTTCACCTATTCCAGAGGTGCAACTTTAGGATTACTAGGTGGAATGATAATATTTGTTGGTCTATTATTCTTCGAGGCCATCAAAGGTGGACGAGAAGTAAATACAAGTTCTCACTTTGTTCGAACAATAAAATCAAGTTTTCATGTTCTCGCTAGCACTCGAACAATAAAATCAGTGCTGCTTATTCTTATATCTTTTGTAATCATTAATTTATTTTTTGGATCTGCTTTAACCAGCTTTAAATTATTATCAAAGTTTGCTCCACCTCCAAGAGGGGGGATAATTACACAAGTCCCAACAAGCGGAACTCAGCTGGAAAATGGCGGGACAGAATCTGGAGTGATTAGGTTAATAGTTTGGAAGGGAGCATGGGAAATATTTTTACATTATCCAATATTGGGAACAGGTGTTGAAACTTTTGCTTATTCTTATTATCAATTCCGCCCACAGGAACATAATTTAGTTTCAGAATGGGATTTTCTTTATAACAAAGCACATAACGAATTTTTAAATTATCTGGCAAACACCGGTTTAGTAGGATTTTTAAGCTATATGGCCTTAATTTTAACTTTCATTTATTGGTCAGTTAAGAAAATCATTTTTTCCAAATCTGATAACTTGATTCTAATTATTATTTTAGCCTCAATCATCAGTTATCATATTCAAAATTTCTTTGGTTTTTCTGTGGTAATAATCGCAGTCTTTTTCTATCTTTTCCCAGCAATAGCATTTATTACCACAAACTCAGTAAAACCATTTGTATTGCCTAAACAATTCTTAATTCTATATAAAAAATCCTTATATACTAAGCTTGCAAAAACTGTTGTAATTACTATCTCCCTTTTATTTATCTTTACTTTAATTAGGTATTATTGGGCTGATACTTATTTTGCTACTGGTAACAGTGCAAATGACTCAGGTAATCCAGGAAGAGCATATAATCAAATATATCAAGCAACTTATCGTAAAATTATATTTGGCTTAATCCCCTTTGGAAACACAAATGAACCTTATTACCACTCAGAACTTGCTTATTCAGCAGCTGCTTCTGCAGTAGCTTTAGCAGAAGAGGATGCCACAATCAGTGCTACATTAAAAGAAGAAGCAATAGAAGAAACTCAGAATGTTCTAAAAAATAACCCAAAGAATACTTCTTTTTATAGAACAGCTATTAGAACATATTACTTAATTTCTACATTGGATCCAAACTACACCCAAAAAACTTTAGATGTTTTAGATACTACTATTAAGTTAGCTCCAACTGATGCCAAACTAGTTTATAACAAAGCAATTATTTTAGGACAAGAGCCAGGTAAGAGCAAAGAAGCAATCGCAAGCTTAGAAAAAGCAATTGAGTTAAAACCAAATTACAGAGATGCGTATTACACATTAGGATTGTTTTATTTTGAGAATAATCAAAAACAAAAAGCTATCGAACAAATGAAAAAAGTTTTACAACTAATCCCAAATGATCCAGAAGCATTAGAAAAGCTAAAAGAATGGGGTCAATGAAAAAGATTGGCCAGATTATAGACAATCAAAAACATCCGGACAGACCTAAAAATCTATCAACTGAATTTCAGGTTTATGGAGTTTATTTGGCGGAAGAATTAAATGATACCAAACATTATTCCTTGTATATTAAATTAGCAAAAGTTACTCCCAGGGCTTTACTTGATGAAGCTTTAACTTATACAAAAGGTTATCTGAATGCTAAAAATAAAGGCAAGGTTTTTATGTGGAAGCTCAAACAGCTTAAAACTGAGCTTTTACTTAGAACTAAAATTTCTGATTAGAGTACCTCGTTTAGAAGCCCTATAGCGCTGAATAGATGTGGGCACAAAAGGCCTGATAGAGCCAGCATTAACTAAACTATGTTGGTGATTTTGTTTATCAATATGAACTACAACAGGTGAATGTGCAACTGATTCTGAATCTACAGGCTGAAAATGTACAACAAACATTCTTTCATTTTCAAAATCTGGATCAACCTTAGTAAAAATCGCTTTACTACCTGCAAAATTACTACGCAATCCTAAATCAATTTGTTTTTGCAGTTGTTCAGGTGTTAAGGGAATACCTCTTAATGAAAGTCCATACTGACGAGGTAAAACCAAACCACCTTTTACCACAATAGCTTCATGGGAACGTTTTTTATCACACAATCGAACAGCTTCAGGCTGAAAAGATCTAATCAAGCGGTGTTGAAATGCTTTAAAACCACGACGGTAACGAGAAATCTGATGAATATCAATTCTTTCTTCACTAATTAAACTTAAATTTGCCTGTTTATCACGAATATTTAATAGGTGAGGAGTCCAAAATCTTTGTTTTCCACCCTCAATATGAAAGATCCCATTTGGATTAAGACAAGCTTTATCTCCATAGACTTCTATTTCATCTGTTAATGAAGCTTGTACAGCCAAGGCCTCTCCTGGATGAAATCCATTAATATATGAATAGATTTCTGACATAGTAAAAAGGATTATAGTTTTTTTCTCAGGTTTGTCAAACTATAAAACCCCAGAAATTGGAAAATTGAACCTAAATTTGATAAAATACTCTAATGCAAATTATTAAAGCACCTGATCCCAGGCTCAGAACAAAAACTAAACACGTTAAGAAAATTACTCCAGAGCTGTTGAAGCTCTCTTCAGAGATGATTAAATTTGCCAAAAGCTTTAAAGATCCAGAAGGAGTCGGACTTTCAACAAACCAAATTGGCAGAACTGAAAGGTTTTTTGTGGCAAAAATAGGTGACGAATTTGTGCCTTTTTTTAATCCGGAAATTCATACATTTTCTCCAAAAGAAAAAATATTTTTTGAAGGATGTTTATCTATTCCAGATTATTACGGAGAAACAAAAAGGCCTATTTCTGTAAAAGTTTCTTATTTAAACAAAGAGGGTGAAAAAATTACCAAAAGTTTAAGAGGCATTGCTTCGTGGATTTTTCAGCATGAATTAGATCATATGAATGGAATTGTATTTATGGATAGAGTACTTGAAAACAAAGGTAAAGTTTTTAAATTTGTGGGTAAAGATAAAACAGGTGCTGATATGTTTGAAGAAATAAAAATTTAAGATTTTTTAATTACTATCATTATCTTTTTATCACCCTCAATTGGTAAATTAAATCCACTTGGATAATCCCTAATTGCATCATAAAAAAGTTGTTGAGGATAAGTATATAATTCACCCTCTCTAATACCAGGATCATTGGTAATAAATGTGCCTGTATTATCATCATAACCACGCACAACTATCATATGTCTATCAGGTCCAGGGGCAGTAAAATGAGGATTTTTTAAAGCTCTGCCATTTGCCGGAATAATTAGTAAATGCCCATTTAAAAGTTCATTTTTCATATCATTTAAGCTCATATCTTCCTTAATCTCATAACTTCCAAAGTTAAAATAACCTGAAATAATTCTTAAGGCAGTATCATGGGTTGAAGTATCTCTGGCTTCACCCCATTTTTCCTGTTGATAAGCAGCCATGGCGATTATTTCTGCCAAGGCTTTATCTCTGTTTAAAGATAAATTTTTAGCCCAATAAACAGCCATTAGGGATGATGCTTCTTCACAGCCTTCCTGAAATCTGGCATCTTTCCAGTCACCAGTTGGTGCCTGCACAGTAAAAGGAACTCCTGAAATCAGTACTTTTGACTTGTAAGGTATTGTTGTCGTGACTGAAGATGAGGGAGTTGGAGCTCGAGAAAGGGGACGGGTAGTAATTGGAGTATTCTTAGACTCAGGAGTAGGAGATATTGTAGCTGAAACTAACAATCCATCTAAACTGGGTTGACTAGCTTCCTGAAGTTGTACAAGTCTGGCGGCAGCAATACTAATTAACAAAAGTATAACTAAACCTGATAACACTTTTACCATCCTAAATTCCTATCTATTTCCACTAATTGTAGTAGAATATCCATATATATTATATGATAAAAATAATCTTTTTTGGAACCCCTCATTTTGTGCTCCCAGTAATAAAAACATTATCTGAAAATTTTGATGTTGTAGGTATTGTGACAACCCCTGATCAAAAAGTTGGTAGAAAACAGATTTTAACACCCAGTCCAGTTAAGCAATATGCTTTGGAAAAAAATATTCCTGTAATAACTCCTGATAATCTAAAAAGTGAAGATCTAAAATCATATCTTATAAATCTTAATTCTGATTTATTTATAGTTGCAGCATACGGAAAAATAATTCCTCAAAATATTTTGGATATTCCAAAAGAAGGGTCTTTAAATATCCATCCATCACTGTTACCAAAGTATAGGGGACCATCACCAATACAATCTGCTATTTTAAATGGTGATAAGACAACTGGAATTTCTATTATCAAAATGGATGAGAAAATGGACCATGGACCCATTGTTTATATGGAAGAGTTTAGCATAACCAGTCTAGATAATTTCCAAACTTTGAGTACAAAAATGTTTGAAAGGTCTACCCTGTTTTTACCTAAAATAATTCCCGCATATGTCGCGGGAAAAATCAAATTAACTGAACAAAATGAGATGGATGCAACTTACTGTAAAATTATAAAAAAAGAAGACGGGTATTTTGATTTAAAAAATTTTTCTGATTCCCCTAATTTTTTAGAAAAATTAGACCGAGACATCCGCGCTTATTATCCCTGGCCAACTGCCTGGACCCGCTGGGAAGGAAAAATTGTAAAGTTCTTACCTTTCTGTCATCCTGAACAAAGTGAAGGATCTATTCCAGATTCTTCGCTTATCACTCAGAATGACAAATATTTATTACAAATAGAAGGCAAAAAGCCTGTTAAATTGGATGAATTTTTACGCGGCTATCCAGATTTTCCCTTAAAAGATTTTTGATAGTAAAGCCTTTTATCAGGCAGAGATAGTTGGATATTTTTGGCTAGTTTCTAAGCTAACAGGATATGTGGTAAAAAAATCTTCCCAAAAATCTCTTGCTAAAACTAATCTTCTGGCAACAGAATAATCTATTCTAGCTGGCACTGTCACAGTCTTACTTAAAACCTGTCCATTTTCGCCAAGAGATATCTGTTGAAAACTAAATATAGATAAATCTTTCTGTTTTGATGTATCTATTAAGACCCCTTCACCGTTATTTAATAACCATTGTCCTGGCTGAATTGATTCATACTTACGATCAAAATCTTCGTCACTCAGACCAATTAACCATTGTTCACCATCACACTTAAGTATTGGAAGCTTTCTTGTTTCTCTATCACTAAACATTTCTAACTTTCTTATATATTTTTCTGCTATAACACACAAACTACGCGCTTTTATCACTGCTTCAGCTGTCAAACTATCCATTCCAAATGCTTTTGTAATATCATTTATACGCTTTAGATAAGCTATTTCTTCTGCAGCCATAATCTTTTTATCCTCTGGCGGAACATGCAGCCTCCAAAATTTATCAGAAAATCTTTCTACTGGTTCAAGTGATATTAAATTAATATACCCTTCGCAATTATATTCAATGATCCCTAAATCAGTAGCAAAGTTTCTCCCACTAATTCCAGCAAAACTCCCATTAAAAGTATATCCAAGTTCATAGTGGTCGCTACCTTCAATAGATAAATCTGCAAATTCAAACTGATCATTTATAGAGGTCTTAATAGAAACACTAACCGTTTTCCCAAAAAAAAATTTTTGGCGGGTTATTTCAACTTGATCACCAGTATCAACTAAAGACCTGCTTACTTCATCCGGCCATCTTAAGGTAACTACTTTTTCCATTATCCAAAATTTCCTATTAATCTAAAACCAAGGCTATTAGTTTTTGTAATATCATATTGGCTAAACAGCAATGGATTACTACTGTTATTGGGATTATACCTACTAATAAAGCCTAAACCATTTTGTGGTTTGTCAGCACACCATTCACCTGCAAATGGAGAAACGAAGCCTACCAATTCTGGATATAAATTCTGTAAAACAGTTAATTCAGCTATTGAAGGAAGATTAAAAAAATTTCTTTTTTTAGTAACACCATAAAAACGTTTATTAGCTGCAGGTATAACATATCTTTTTATTTCATCTAAAGTTAAGTCTCTTCTTTCCATAAAACGATCTTCTTCAGTTGTCCCAAAACGTATATTTGCCAAAGAAACTTTTTCTGCTTGTCTTAATTCATTAATAACAGGTCCAAGAAATTTTTCATCCCCTGGGAAACGTATAAATTTTTCTTGATTAAATTCTCCTATTCTACTATCAACCAACCTCCATCCAGCCTGAACTTTGTATTTAATTAATCTTTTTTTCATTGCCATAATTAAAACTCCATGCATATTGTCAGAGTCTTCTTCATCTAAACCTTCAATATTATTTACATCGCCTGAAATCGGAAGGGCAAAACGAGGAGGTAATGTTTGTGGTTTAGATAAATCAACTTCAGGCAAATAGCATAATTTTAGATTATTGATTCCAAGTTCTTCGATTTCCTTTAATGCTTTAATTGGAGGTTCTGGAACTGCTTCTAACATTTGTAACTTTTGGGCGATTCTATCTTCTGCAGCTACAACTAATTTAGAACTAACATTATCTAATGAAGCTAAACGTAACCTTCTAGCATCCCGCATTTCCAAAATAATAGCCTGTAATTGTTGTGCGTATACATTTCTATCAGGGTAGTATTCACCTATTCTACTTAAACCTGCAACCCACAACTTTTCAACCGGATTTTCTGCAATTAAGTTAAATTCACGAGCCATAATCAGCCTATAATACTCTAATATAAGCCCAGAGTCAAATGAAGGAAGTACTAATTAAATTAAATTAAATTTAATTTAGATAACGGTTGGCTTGAGAAAAAACATATTGTCCAGGAAAAATCCGATCAATAAAAAATTCTTTTGCCCTAGCTAAAGTCCCATCTCCGGGGGTAGCTACATCTTCATCAAAAATTACTACTTGCCTACCTAAACCTTGTTCATGCAGATTACTTATGTCCCGAGAACTTAGCCTTGGAAGTTGATCTTGCCATTTTGCCCGAGAAAATCTGCAGGCATAAAATATAGAATCCTGGCTACCAGTCATATCACAATAGCGCAAAAATACATCCATTCCAGGGGAAATTCCCCCATGACCCAAAGCAATAAATAAAACATCTCCTTTATCTAAAATGCTGTCTAAGTGCTCCACTGTAGACTGAGAACACGCAGGATTACTTGCCTTCCATGTCCACTGATCCAAACTCTGAGTAACTCTTCTGAATAAAAATTCCCTACCTTTTAAGTCAACAATTTTTTGCTTTAAGTTACGAAGTTCACATAGAGACTCTTGTTTCCTTTTGTAAATATTCAATCCCAAAGACAAGGCTTCCTTCAAAAGAATATCTGTAGATTGGTCGTCTGGATCCTCGATTTTATAGTCCAGTATAGACCGAATAATCCTAGGAGGCTCCATTACCAGCCTCATAACAAGCGGAAAATGTTTAGGCTTTGACAGATGAAAATTTCCTTTGGTAACTGATGATAATGTCTTGTCTAAATCCTGCAGAACATTTCCCAGACTACCATCATATTTTTGATACTTAGTGCAAACTCCTTTACATAAATTCAAACAAGAGGTATTTCTCGCGCAAGTAGAAAAATCAATTTCATCAAATAACGATTTATAAGACCTTACTATTTCCATATTAGTTATGAACAATAGCAGGAATTATAACATTTATGAAAGAATTTACTTAACAGTCACTGTCACATCATTGGAGTAAGTGGTAACACCCTGACCGCTTTTATAGATACCAACTCTAAAATGTAATGTTTGGCCTGATGGCAAACCTGAGAAAGTATAACTTCTTAGATTAGTATCAGAATCATAATTCCAATGATCTTCAGGATAGGTTGGGTTTGAATGTTCTGACCAGACTTCTTTAAATCCGTTAATTGGATCACCATTTAATGTCCAGCTCATACTGACCTTTCCTGATTCATTAGAACTGGCTGATAAATTAAGTGCTCCTGAATTATTTAATGTTGTGCTGGCTGTTGTGCCAATTGGTATAACCGTTGCATCATTTGAATAGACACTTACTTTACCATCTAGGCCATAAGCCCCAACCCTAAAATGATATGTTTTACCAGCTGTTAAGCCTCCGGTTTCAAATCTTTTCTCATTTGCTCCTTTATAGGTACAATTACTGCCGGGATAGGTAGGATTTGCGCTCTCACTGTAACAAACTTTAAAACCATTTGAGGATTCACCTGACCATTCAACCGCCGCGCCATTTTCTTTTGCCGAAAGACCGGTAATATTTATAGTAGAAATAACTGCTGCAGGTGTAGGTGTGGCTGTTTTAATTGGAATAATCGTGGCTTCTGGTGTGGATGTTGGGGTAATTGCATTTAAAAGTCTTTGGTTTATCTGAGCAAGTTCCTCTTTAGTTTTACCAGTATCAGCATCATTGATTTCAACATTTTGTTTTCCATTAAAAAATCCAAATAAAGCATCCTGGCCTTTTCCCAAATAAAAAGCAGTACCTGCTACAGAAGCTATAACCAAAACTACACCAATCACCACAAAAACCAATACAGAACCATTTTCTTTCCTCATATTAATAACCATAAAGAAAAAACAACAAAATATCAAGTAATTAAATCAAATTTAGCTAAAATTGCTTATAAATCTTATAGTAATTGCGGGAATTATAGAAAGTAGTAGCCTGTAGTGAAATTTTAGCCTTGTTTTAAGGCTTCCATCAACATAGAGTAAAACCTTAAATTGTGAATTGTGGCTAAACGGAAGGCAGAAGTATCTTTAATTTTGAATAAATGATGTAAATATGCCCTGGAAAACCTCTCACAGGTATGACAATCACAGAATTTACTGACAGAATCTAGTGTTTGGTTATATCTACCAGCCCCAATGTTAATTGTTGAGTAAATATTGTTATCAAAAACATTCTTTTTTGTAACTTTTTTGTTAAAGATATAAAGTTTTTGATGACGGGCCTCTCTTGTTGGTATTACACAATCAAAAAGATTGTACCCCATCTTCACACAATCAATAATATTGGCTGGTGTACCAATTCCCATAGCATATTTAACCTTTTCCTCAGGCAGGAGTGAGGCTGTATATTTCATGATTGATTTAAGGAATTTACCCTGATTATCTACCGGAAAACCACCAAAACAGTATCCATCAAAGCCGATATCTACCAAACTTTTGGCACATTTTTTGCGTAATTCTCTATTATTTCCTCCCTGAATAACAGCAAAAAGCAGTGGTCTTTTTTTACTCAAACTTGTTAGTTTTTCAAACTCTAGCTTGCATCTTTTAGCCCAGGCAATTGTCCGCTCAACAGACTTTTCCTGCTCCCCTATATCTTGGTCAGGTTTTGTACAATCATCAAGGCAAATTAAAATATCTGCATCAAGTTTAATTTGCAGTCTGATAGAACTTTCAGGAGTTAATTTTATACGGGGTGCGCCGGGAAGTTTAAAAGTTGCGCCAGTATCATTCATTTTCCCCAGTGATTCATCTTTGTGAATGAGTGACATTACTTGAAAGCCTCCAGAATCGGTTATAACGGGTTTTTTCCAACCCATTAGTCTATGAATACCTCCAATGGCTTCAATTTTTTCTTCTAAACCACTAACTAATAAATGATAGGTGTTAATCACCAATCCTTCTACTTTAGCGTTTTCCAAATCTTTTGAGTCAATCCCCTTTACCACTCCTTTTGTTCCATCAGGAAAAAAGCTGGGTAAAGTAACATTTCCGTGTTTTGTTTTTAAGATTTTAATCATGAGGAAAGAAAAAATTAAGCAGCTGGAGCTGATTTTATAGGAGTTTGAGGGGCTGTTGGGATGGCTCTATTAGCTTCAACTGAAGTTTTAACAATTCTTAAACATTTACTGCAAAACTTTAAGCCTTTATAAGTATGTAGGTTTGGGTGTTGGGTTCTTTTGTGGATTTGAGCACGAAGAGGCCACTGGGATGCACCAGATGAACCTTTTTTGTGCTTTGATACAGCAACTTTATGAATTCCTTTTGAACACAAATTACACATCATCATAACTTTGGTAGTTTATCACTTTTGGGAGGCTGATGCAATGGTTACCAGGTTGTCCTTGTGTGACGGTATCTAAATTGCACCACTAGCCCTTTATGATCAGGAGAATTATAAGCTGCTAAAATGGAACTTATACTGATCTTGGGAACACGTTTCTCAACAGGTACTTCGCACAGAAAATATCTTCTGGGTTCTGATTTACATTTTGGAAGATGTTCAATAAGTAAATCATACTTTCGAAATTCATCACGAATAATATGCAAATAAGCTAAACAGCTATTATTTGTTTTTGTCTTTTCAGGATCAATTAATTGCTTAATCTCATTTATGCTTACAGGATTATTATCGTTAGTTCTATCTACCAAAACTCGAACAAAAGGAATTTTTACTTTACCTATAAGCAGAACCGCATTACCTGTTGGAGTCAATAACTCAGCACGGTTTACATCATGAATCGCTAATTTAAAACCCCCTTCTACCAAACCGAGCTTATCAAACACAGCGCCTTCAACCATATATCGGATCTTATAACTCCATTTAGGGCATTGTCAATAAATTTGACTAAAGTTTCAGTTAATTCAACTTGTATTTTTTTTATATGATCGATTCCTCAGGCACTTGTAATCAAATATCCAACATATTTTTAGTGTATAATTTAAATATGGATCCGACTTTATTTGCAGGAGCAATAGTAATTTTACTTTTTTCTGTAATAGTCCATGAAGTAATGCATGGTTATGCAGCCTTAAAGTTTGGGGACCACACAGCAGAAAATGCTGGTAGATTAACTTTAAATCCTATTCCCCATATTGATTTAATTGGGAGTGTTCTTGTTCCTTTGACCTTAATTTTCCTACAATCTCCTCTATTATTTGGTTGGGCAAAGCCTGTACCTGTTAACCCTCTTAACTTTAGGAATATAAGAAAGGGAGAACTCTATGTGTCTGCAGCTGGGATTGCAGCTAATTTTGCTTTAGCCGTTCTGGCAGCATTGCTTTTTCATATCTTTAACTACTTTAATATTTTTACCATTAAAGCCCTGCTTATTGTAGCTATACAGATTAACCTAGCTTTGGCTTTATTTAATTTAATTCCTATTCCCCCGCTTGATGGATCAAAAGTTCTTGCTTCTTTTTTACCTACTAAATTAGCTCTTTCATACATGAGATTAGAACAATATGGTTTCTTAATTTTGCTGTTATTGCTCATCTCACCAATTAATATTTTTGGGGTAATAATTAGTCTTTTTATCAGATTATTTTTAACAGTTTTAGGCATTCCATCTACCCTTTAAAAAGCACTTTTAGAACTACTCAAATAGATGTTTGCAAAGCCATAATCACATCCATTATTGCTAATTTTAGGCACGAATTTACCTTTTTTTAACTTGACAACTATTCAATATGTTTGCTACTATCAAGAGGTCCATAGGGACAAAAGAAGTAGATGGTTTTGCAACCAAAGGGTGAAAAACTAAGCCCTACGAGGTACGTTAAAAGTTTGAGGATTATTTTCCTCTATCGTTAAAATACTAAGGGGATTTGAAGTATCCGACATAACCGTCTGATCAAGATTCCCACCTGGATATTTTAGGGAAAAAACCTTAAACCTCGGCCAAGGAGGGCTGACCTTATTATTTTTAATATTTTTTGAAAATTCTGCTTAACAGAACTGCCCAGTCGCCTCAGGCGACTGGTTTTTTATATCCACACCTTCTAATTCCCATTCAGACTTTTTTTTGCTAAAATATAGCCTGTGCCGACTTAGTGCAAGTTCTTACTTGCGCCAACAAGGCCTGAAAGGCCGACTTAGCTCAGTGGTAGAGCAACTGTTTTGTAAACAGTAGGTCATGGGTTCGAATCCCGTAGTCGGCTCCAAAATCCTTAAGATAATTCTTGTCCTGTCAACTTATTAGTTAGCCTGACATTAAATCCATCACTAACCACATTAATAATCAATCCATCTTGTAATCCGTTAGGGGAAGTTCTTGGATAAAGTAAAGCAACTTTTGATTGTCTTATGGCTTTTACATCTTGGTGCGCCAGTATTCCTGCGCAATCCCGAAAAAGATAGCCTGGTGACTCTACATCTTCCGATTTATCGTGAAGATTACTATACAATAAAGATGGAAGATTAGTTCGCTTTTTTTTAATATAGTCAAATAATAATTCATAGTCCTCTCCCTCCTTATCTGTTATTCCTATTACAACTGGTTCCCAAGGACCCCCTCTTTTGAAATCAAAACGGAAATCAGCTTCTTGTATTTGTTTAAAGAAATGCGCCTGGAACAACACAGAAGGCATCAAACCAAATTCCAGTACATAAACCCAATTTGGATCTAATATTTTTGCTATCTCATCGTGCCAACCGATAACTGTTTCCAATTGCTTCTTTGAATCTTTAGTTAAGTTTATTGAATTCCGCCAATCTTCCCCAAATCTAGAAAATCCGCCACCTGGACGATATGACAATGTCAGTTTATCATCAAAACCTTCTTTCCTAATAAGTGTAGTCAAATAAAAGTCTGGCCTGTTAGGATGCTTAATTAAAGCTCCTTTATACTTACAGCGAACATACTGAGCTGCAATAACATTAATTTCCGAAGAAAGAGAATCATCACGCTCTATTTCTTGGGAAGAATCAGCTATTTCTTCAACTAAATCTTCGAGGTTAGCATTAAATTCTGCCTCATTTTCTAATAATGAATATTCCCCGTCTACTATAAAATATGTTGAAATTCCATCCTCGCCCTTATAAGTATCCACCTTATGTGTAGGAAAAGCACCCTCAAATCCTGCCAGTTCAGCGATGGCACTTGACCTAAATATTCTTGGCCAGGGGATTTTTGCTTCATCAGCTCTAGCTAAAAAATCTTTAGCAGGCTCATCCAACTTTTTTACAACCATAGGCATCTGGGGAATATGGGGTAAATGGTTTGCAATATGCATCAATAACCCGGCCTTAGCGCCATATTCAGTTACTAATTCTTTTGGATAATTGAAATCAACATTTTCTAAATTCATGCTGGAAGTTTACTGCAGGAAAAGACTTTTTTCAATCAAGACGCTGGCTTGATAAGTAAAGATTTGGTAAAATCAATAAGTTTAAGCCGACATAGCTTAGTGGTAAGCGTAGCTTGCCGCCAAGCTAGTAAGTATGCCGACATAGCTTAGTGGTAAAGCACGTCATTGGTAATGACGCGACGCGAGTTCGATTCTCGCTGCCGGCTCTGAAAACAAAAGAGTCACCTTGTGTGGCTTTTTTGTTTTAAAGTCTACGGGTACAGAATTGTACATGCGCTCCACACAGTGGAAAAGCAAGTTCGACTCCGCTTTAGCGGAGCAACGTTCTGGCCGAAGGCCAGGTTGTTATTCTCGCCTTTACAGCTGCCGGCTCACGAATTGACAGTTGAAAAACTTTTAAATATACTCCCCCTATGTCTTATATAGAAAGTGGAATAGTTCCTTATTTAGCAGAACATCCCAAAACTGCTTTGGTTCTTGGAGCTACATTATGTGTAGCTATGGGAGGGTACATTTATGCTGATCATCAGCTCGATGTAATGACCTCCCGGCATTATGGTGAATATTTACAATCCCAAGGTAGAGATTACCTACTCTCAGAAACACCACAAGTCACAAGAATTACATTACTTCCAGTTGAATCAATGAATAAAGAAGGAGATATTTTGCTCAGAAGATATCCTACATTACAGGTTCCTTTACAAAGATTACCTCGTGAAGAAGTAAATATTAAATATGGTGCCCTAGTTTTTGGCGCTGGATATCATCCTGGCTATCAAAGAACCAAAAACAGCAATGGGAATTTATATCTTTTAGGAAAATTAGAAGAAGGGTCAAAATTCAGTTCAGGTGGGTTATGGCTTAAATTAACTGATAAAGAAGGCAACTCAATTGACCCTTATGGAAATATTTTAAATCCTCAGGAAAAACCTTTCTATACCTCTAATGATTTTGAAATTCTGCCTGAATAAGATTTTCCCTACCTCTTGCCTATTTCTCTAAACCTGAGTATAAGAACCTGCCTTCGGCAGAACCTTGAAATCGAAGTTTTGTGATTGCAAAGAATTCTAACTTCGATTATAATTCCAGCATGGCTAAAAAAGGCAACCGACAATCATTTAATTTAGAATGTTCTGTTTGTAAGAGCAAAAATTATGTTACAGAAAAAAATGTAACTAAAACCAAAGAAAAACTAGCTTTTAAAAAGTTCTGCAAAAAATGCAGAAAAGCCACAGATCACAACGAAACCAAGCTTAAGTAGGGCTACCTTCGCCTTCGGCGAACGATCCTGTAATTCTCACTACGTTCGAATTATAATTTTTCTTTTGTCTTAAATCTTTACAAATATATTTAATTGTTTATAATACCTTACATCTGCTCAATTTTATAAATGGCTACATTAACCACAAAAGAAGTTGATATACAAGCTTTTCAGGCAGCGATATTTACATCAGATGCAGACTTAATTTCCCCTGTTGTAATAGAAGAAAGAGAAGGACCATATATAATCCAGACACTACCTGATTTCTTTGCAGCAATGAAGAGACATCCTAATTGGTGGTCTTCTTATGCCGGTCCTGCAGGTATTGGGCAATATTCATTAATAACAGGTAAACCTGCCGGGGTTTTAGCCAGAGTAGATGCTCATTTCAGAACACCTTCTGACAGAGAAATAAGAGAAGATTTTCAACAGTTTGGAGAACAAGTGATGGGTCCAGCAGTATCAGAAGTTCCAAGAGCACAAAAAGACCAGTATAAGAATGCCAGTGTATTTCAATGTTTTGGTGAAAGTTATTATTTTAGTGGACCTCCACGGTTAAACAGGACTACTTTCTTATCTAGAGTATTTCCTGGAATGCTTCCTTCTGATATATCAGGATTAGTTAAAGATATTGAAAGTATCAGTGAAGACGGTGAAATGATTGTCAACCAGGGGTATCATTTATTCCATGCAGTTGATGGAAAAATAAGTTACCTCCCTTTTAGAGAAGTAATTGATTATGATCCAATAAAATTAACTGAATTTGGAAGAATGAGCATGGTATGGGATAAACTTTTGTTTTATCCATCAAACACAAATAAACCTGTTGATTTTACCCCGAATATACTAAAACTGTAAGGTAACAAAGCTAGGACTCGGAAAAATCTTCTTAAACAAACCCATCTTTTTTTTGATATAATTCCCCTACCTACGGGTGTGGTGAAATGGTATCACAGCAGTCTCCAAAACTGCTTTTCGGGGTTCGACTCCCTGCACCCGTGCTAAATTTATTTTAATAGTTGACAAAAGTTTTCTAACAGTTAATACTAAAAGTAATGGCAACTGCTGGTTCTGATTACAAAACATATTTGACCAAACTAGATAGTATCTTAGATGAATATTTAGTTAAAAAAGCTCCTTCCCTTCCTGTAAATGTAAAAGATTTTATTGTAACTGTTATTCCTTATTTAACTGTAATCTTTTTAATTATGGCCTTACCTTTAATTTTAGGATTAATTGGTATCAGTGCTTTTACCCTTCCTTTTGCTTTTGTAGCTGGTGTAGGAACAGGTTTTTCTTATGTAGCTTCTATGATAGTAACTGTAATTACAGTAGTCTTAGAAATTATGGCTTTACCAGGATTATTTAAAAGACAAAAAAGAAGCTGGATGTTACTTTATTATGTAGCTTTAATTGGTGGAATCAGCAATATTTTATCATTAAATTTATGGGGATTAGTTATTGGTACAGGCCTTTCCTTGTATATACTTTTTCAAATCAGAAGTTATTACAAGTAATTAGGAATGGAACCTACACCTACAGCAGTGCAACCTCAACCAACAAAGCAGCCAATATCTAATTATTATCCTGAAATAGTAATAGAAAGAAATATCAAACCAAACCGTTTATATGCTTTTCCCTTATTTGGTTTTTTGTTTAAAATTATTATTCTAATTCCTGTTTTTGTTGAATTAATGTTTTTAGGATTAGCATTATTTGTTATTGTAATGTTACTTAATCCTTTTGTGGTACTTGTAACTGGTAAATACTGGAAAACAGCCTATGATTTAGCTTTGGGAGTTATGAGGCTAGGTTCAAAAGTTAGCTTTTATTTTTACGGAATTACAGATAAATATCCTGGATTTGATATAACTACCACACCATATACTTATAATTTAGCTTATCCAGAAAGTTCAAATAGATTATTTGCCATCCCTATTTTAGGCTTTATAATAAGAATAGTACTGCTAATTCCTTTTTCTATTGTAGCTCAGGTAATTAGCTATGCTTCAGGAATAGCTACATTTTTTACTTTTGCCCCTGTCTTATTTAAAGGTTATTATCCTGAAACAACCCATGAAATTAATATAGATGCTGTTAGGTTATCCCAAGCTTCCAATGCTTATGTATATGGTATATCAGATAAATATCCTAACTTTAATATCTCCTGGAATCATAAAACCATGAAGATTGTTTTAATTGTTTTGGGAATTATTATCTTTCTGGCAAACTTAGCCACTAACTTTATCCCTAAACCACCAGCAAATTACCCAACCATAACCCCACCTCCCGCAATAGAATCACCCCAAGTTTAAACATCTTATTTTTATCACTATAGGTTTGTATTTAGCCTGTTTTTCTGATATAATTCCACGATTGTGTCTACAATAATTGAAAAAAACAACGCTACTTCCCTGTCTCACCTATCAGAAGGATCTAGTAACGAATTAAAAGTCCTATGGTCAAACTCGTGTATAACAAAAACAGAGTGGATTGGAGTGATAGTATCAACTACCAACCAGACTGATTTAAGTATTATCCCTTTAGGACAACAATCAGAAAGCACAGTTACTACACCAGCCGTAGATCTTTACCACCGTTCACAAATTAACAGAGGATCTTTTGACAAGAAGTTTGTCATGGAAGAAATCAAGATTGCCAGCCAAGATTTGAAACAAACCTCTGATGATTCAGGATTCTGTTACCAAGGGAAGACTTTGTTTCTATTACCACAAAAATATATGTGTGATGCTATCAGCCAAGTAGCTACTAACGAAGGAGATTTACTTATAACTGAAGAAGAATTTTTAGGCTTTGCACATACACATCCATACAGAAATAAAATAAACCATTTGCCCAGCCTTGCAGACTTACGTAGCTTTGTTTTTGGACAACTAAATGAAGTTTTAGGGTGCATTATCTCAAAAAACATGGTTTCAGTATTAGCTAAACCACCAGAATCACATTATTATTTTGATAGACAAAAAAGACATTCTTATTTTCAAAACCAGGAATTATTAGATGCTATAAAATTAGAAGATCAGGGTTACTTATCTGTGTTAGAAGACAATTGTCATAAATTTGGGCTCCAACTCTTACATGGAAATATTCAGAAAAATTTACAACTTTATCCTTTTTTTAAAAATTAATTTTCAAGCGGGCATCAGATATTTGAGCAGCATAACCAGTATTTGTTTTTAATTGGACAGCATAAGTTTTTTTACCCCCTGAAAGGGAGAAAGCAGGAGATATTACCCAACTATAATCTGATGCACTGGCACTAATTTGAGAACCCAAAAGAGGTGAACCATCTGTAGTATTAATAATCCTGCTAAAACAGGTCCCATTTCCCTGATAATTAACAATTCTTCCTTCAAACTGAGCACTAGTCATACCTGGATAATCATTTGTATCAATACTTATTGATTCAGTAGAAATAGTAGTCCAGTCTAATACAGATGATGAAGCAACCCAGCCTAATGGAATATAAACCGGAGATTTCTTGGTAGATGTACTTTCTTGAACTGGGGCAGGGGTTGTGCCTGTTTGAAGCTGACTAACTTGTCTTTGTAAAGAAGTTACTTTATCTTCCAAACTACTAACCTTGCTTTCTAGCGTTGCAATACTAGTTGAAGTATCTCCATTTAATTTTTTAGATAAAGCAATTATTGCATCCTGAAGAGTTTTTATCTCACTATTATCTGATGTAGCAGATACAGTTAAAGGAACAGGTTTACTTCCTGCAGTTGATTGCTCTATTACAGGTGAAGAGTTCAAAGTTGAAGTAGTTCTTTGTCTGGTAATTAGAAACCAGGATGAACCTAAAACCAAAAGAATAAGCACACCTACAGGCAGTAACTTAACCATAAATAAATCATACTACAGATTGATATTTCAGGTGAATGTTATTTATATAGAAGAATCTAATGGTTTAATTCCAGGCTGGAGTCTCATTCTTAATAAATCAATATTTGTTTGTTGTCTTCTTTTGGCAGCTAGGGATAAAAAAGAATTAAAAATTGCTTTTTCATATCTTTGATTAGCCTCAGGAAAATCTTTTAAAAATTTCCTCATATGTATTAAACCTCTCCTGGATAACATTTTCCAAGCCTGATTTTTGATAGCCTCTGCAGTTAAAATCAAATCTACATACCCGAAACGATCCAAGACAGAAGTGGTATTAGCCAAAAGCCTATCAAAAGTTTCCGGATCTAAGTAAAACCTTCCTTCTTGTTGATACCAACGAAATCTTCCCTTACTTAAACTAATACTAAATTTACCTTTTGGTTGATCAAAATCATACCTAAAAGCTGGATGAAATTGGGGATAATCTTGATACATCTCTTCATCAGTTCTATATCGTTTAGTTTCTTCCTCTATATGAATAGGTAAAACCTTTAAAACATAATTGCATACCTTAAACTCTTCTGGATCACCCCATCCATCTTCATATGTTTCTGTTACCCATTTTTCCCTCGTTATTGAAAGTATCTTTGCTTGATCTGCATACTTAGGCAGAAATAGTTCATTTCCTGCTGTTAGTATATTTCCTTCATGCAGTTCTTTGGCACTGCTTATTTGAAGCTTTGTTGGTTTACCAACTTTATTTCCCAGATGAATAACTACCTCCTTAACGAGAGCTAGCTTACGAGTTTCAGGATCTCTTACCAGATCATGGCTTAAAAAAGGAGGCCTAATCTTTAAACCGTTTGCATCTATAGTCGGAGTCTGCGTTTGAAGAAACCGCCCACCTTCTTCTAAACCAAGAATGTCAACTAAGCCAGAAAGACCTTGATGATATATTGTCTCTTCCTCATCATGGCTATCCCAAGGATCTTTGATTTTAAATTCCTGAAACTGAGAAACATGTGTTTGGTCTAACTGTTCAATAAATTCTTCCTTGGTTAGCCCCGGATTATCCAGGAGAATGGCAGGTGGAACTAATTCATGATAACAATAACCCATTTTTGGGATTATATCTTGAGAAAAGCTTAAATTCTAGGTGTAAGTTGCTTATAAGTTTAAATTTGTAGTATGGTTAAATGTAATGAGCCATCTTCCTTTTACACTTCTAGCATACTTTTTAAATGCTTCTGCTGTAACTATTGATAAATTCATGCTCACCAAGCATGTTCCAAACCCATTAATTTATGTTTTTTATTTTTCAGCATTTTCTGCAGTTGCTCTGCTTGGCTTACCTTTTACCCACATTCCTAAATTAGATGTTTTATTAATTGCCTCTCTTTCAACTATTCTTTGGACAACAGGTGCTTATTTTATGTTCAAAGGACTCCAGATAGGCATGGTTTCCAGGGTAATTCCTATAATAGGTACTCTTATCCCTCTTTTTCTGCTTATTGAATCTGTAATAAATAAAACTATTTCCCAAAATCAAATCATAGCAGTAGTTATATTAATCCTGGGAATAATTGCTTTAACTTTTACAGACTGGAAAGGAAAAATTACTAAAAAAGAGGTTATTTTTGAAGTTTTATCAGCCACCTTTTTTGCTGTTTCCTACTTAGTTTTAAGACAAGCATACATAAGAGAAGAATTTTTTACAGTCTTGGTGTGGAGCAGATTAGTAATTGTGCCTGTAAGTATTTTAATACTCTTAATCCCAAGGCTTAAAGAACAAGTTTTGGAATCAAACAGTGATAAACCTGCATTTAGCCTGCTTTCTAAAGCTGGCTTATTATTTTTAGGTGGACAGGCTGCTGGAGGTTTAAGTGAAATACTACTTACTTTTTCTGTATCACTTGCCAACCCTGCTTTGGTAAATTCACTTGCTGGTTCTTCATATGTCTTTTTGCTTCTGTTTAGCCTAATTTTAGGCAAAAAATACCCTGCCATTTTTGCAGAAAAATATACAACTTTAGTAATTAGCAGCAAGGCTTTAGGAATAATATTACTGGCAATTGGCTTATATCTTTTGGCTTTTTAAACTTACACTTATGAAATTTAGGCATATTGCAAAAAAATACCAGGAAACTGAGCACATAAAGATATATTTATTAATTGGATTAATTCTTTCCATATTTCTTTTCTATGTTGGAACAAAAATTTGGGATCAAATTTACTCAGATTCTAAAATTAGCTTTGGTGTTTCTTATTCCCCAATCTATGCTGCCTCATTAGGATTAAACCCTAAGACTACATATTTACAAATGTTTAAAGATTTAAAGATTAAGAAAATCAGACTCTCAGCTTATTGGGATGAAATTGAACCTCAAATAGATAATTTTAGTTTTACGGATTTAGATTTTTATATAAATGAAGCTGCTAAAAATAATGTTCAGGTTATGTTGAGTGTTGGATATAAATTACCCCGCTGGCCGGAATGCCGCACTCCTTTATGGCTATATGGTAGCAGTAAAACATACCGTCAGGAAAGACAATTACTCTATATTCAAAAAGTAATCGAGCGTTATAACAATAATCCTACAATTGAAGCATGGCAGATTGAAAATGAACCACTTTTGGAATTTGGAACCTGTGACGCCGTAGACGAACCTTACTTAATAAGAGAGGTAAATTTTGTACGCACCCTTACCAACAAACCAATTGTTTTGACTGATTCAGGAGAACTAAGCTCCTGGATTACTCCCATGAAATTATCAGATATTTTTGGTAACACCATGTATCGAACAGTTGAGAACCCTGTTTTTGGAACACTCCCTTATGTTTTACAGCCTTGGTTTTACCGAATTAAATCCAGTCTCCTCCGAACTTTTATAGCACCAAATAACAAAAAAACTATCACAATAGAATTGCAGGGAGAACCTTGGTCTCAAGACTTTATAGGTGATACACCTATATCCACACAACTCGAACATTTTACTGTTCAAAATTTTAAAGAAAATGTCATATTTGCCAAAAAAGTAGGCACACCAGAAATATATCTATGGGGCGTAGAATGGTGGTACTGGATAGCAAAACTAGGACACCCTGAATACTTAGAATATGCCAGAACTATCCTAAATTAATCTAAATCAATAATTACTATATTTTGATCCAGATTGACCACTTAAATAGTACTTTTAATGATTACATCATAGCGACTAAAATAAGTTAATCCCTGCGTGTCTGCCTTAAAGATTTATGAAAAGGCAAAGAAAAAAGACTAAAAATCAAATAAATTTAAACCCATTATTTCTTGTGCCTCTTGCGCTCATTAAAATCGGCCAAATATCATTATTTTTACTTTCTCTCCCCCTTCTTTTAATTAAAAAGTTATCAAAATTTAAGCTTCCAAAACTTAAACGACCCAAATTTAAGTTATTAAAAGTCTATTTACAAAAAATAAGAAAATACAGAATAGCAATATCAAAGTTCAAAAAACAGAGGCTAACAACTATTATTAAAGTACAAAGTGTCTTAATTATTTGCCTATTATTTGCTGCACTTTATTCTTATTTTTTATTAAGATTAGCTGTACAATTACCTTCTCCTGAACTTTTATCTGTAGCTCCAAGGCCTCTAACAACTCAAATTTTAGATAGAAATGGCAAATTATTATTTCAATTTTATGAAGGACAAAACCGTCAGCCGGTTGATATGCATACCTTACCTAAATATTTAATTAATGCCACTATTGCCATAGAAGATAAAAATTTTTATTCACACCTGGGATTTGATATAGAGGGTATTATTAGAGCAATCAAAGTAGATTTTAGCGGAGATAGGATTGAAGGAGGCTCAACAATCACCCAACAGCTAATTAAAAACACTCTTCTTACTCCTGATAAAACATTTAAAAGAAAAATTAAAGAACTTATTTTAGCTTTCTGGGCAGAAAGGATTTATTCCAAAGATGAGATTTTACAAATGTATTTAAATGAAGCCCCATATGGTGGTCCCTCCTGGGGTATAGAAGCTGCATCACAAACCTATTTTGGTAAATCTGCTAAGGATTTGAGTTTAGGTGAAGCTACTTTTTTAGCAGGACTTCCTGTTGCTCCCACAGAATACTCCCCTTTTGGTATTCATCCTGAAAAGGGAAAAGAAAGACAAAAAGAAGTACTCCGCAGAATGATTGAGGATGACTACCTTACAATAGATCAGGCAAAATCAGCTTTAGCTGAAAAGCTACAATTTAAATCACAATCAATTGATATTAAAGCCCCACACTTTGTAATGTATGTCCGCTCCCTTTTATCAAGTAAATATGGAGAACGGGTAGTTTCCCAGGGAGGATTAAAAGTTATTACCACCCTTGATTTAAACCTACAGGAAATGGCTCAAAATATAGTAACTAAGGATGTTGCAGAATTGAGCGCACTCAATGTGGGAAACGGAGCAGCCATGATTAGTGATAGTAAAAATGGTCAGATTCTTGCTATGGTAGGTTCAAAAGATTATTTCGAACAAGGAAGTGGAAATTATAATATTGCTTTAGCCATCCGCCAGCCAGGCTCTTCTATTAAACCAGTTACTTATGCTACCGGTTTTATGCAAGGCTACTCCCCAGCCACAATTTTATTAGATACCCCTATTTCATTTCCCCAAGTTAGTGGTAAACCATATACACCAGTTAATTATGATGGAAGATTTCATGGACCAACAACAATTCGAACTGCACTTGGCTCATCTTACAACATCCCTGCAGTTAAGATGTTAGCAGTAGTTGGATTACCAAACATGATTAAAACAGCCACAGACATGGGTATTACTACATTCACCAACCCTGAAAATTATGGTTTATCTTTAACTCTTGGTGGTGGTGGAGTCAGACTAATTGACATGATGACAGTTTATGGAACATTCGCCAGCAACGGGACAAAACACAATTCCCAGGCTATTTTGACTGTTTATGATTCAAATGGAAATACTTTAGAGGATAATCGACATCAGGACGGTAAACAAGTTTTATCGCAAGATGTTGCTTATCTTATAAGTAACATCTTATCTGATCCTGTTGCTCGCACACCTGCTTTTGGACCACACTCCTTACTGGAAATACAAGGACATACTGTTGCAGTTAAAACAGGCACATCAGATGATAAAAAAGATAACTGGGTTTTTGGTTATACACCAGAGTATGTAGTAGGAACCTGGGTTGGTAATAATGATAATTCACCTATGAATCCCATTCTCACATCAGGCATTACAGGAGCCACTCCAATTTGGCATGACATAATGGCACAATTATTAATAAATAGGCCGAATTTAGCCTTTTCTAGGCCTCCAGGAATCATAGATACAGTTGTTGGTGGAAGACATGATATTGGAATTATAGGAGTTACGCCAAAATCAGCTATTGCCTTAAATAAGACTACAAAAAAGGAAGATTTAACTAATAATAAAGAAATTATTACCAATTCAGATCAATCTTCTTCATTCCCTATAGATCCAAATAAAGTAGTCCAATAGCTTCATACAAGTACACTCCTTTTTATATTCATGCTCATTTGAAACAAGTCCGTTAAAAAACACGAGCGTAGTAGCAGGGGGAGGTCCGAATCCTTTCGGAGGGGGCAAACTTTCCCCCGCTCACAAGCGAAGTGTTTTTCGGACGACTTTCCATGAGCAGAGTTTTACCACGCTTTTGCGGTCAAAAGCGTGAATGAAAAGATATATTTTTTTAACTTTGTATATGCGTCTTTGGTGGCAAAGACGCCCAAAGCCACTTTGACGGGAAGTAAGCATAGCTTGCCTTTCGCTTTGCGAAAGGTGTACCCTAAATTTTCTTCGTAGATATCGGGGGAAAGCCTCCCCCTCACAATTTCTTTGTGGCATCCCCCTGACTAAAACCTCGCCAAATTTTATACGGTCTTGTTCCAAGTCAAAGATAGAACGAAAATATAAGAAATGCTATTCTAATACTACCCAGCCACGCTGGTCTGATTTTTTGATTTTTAAAGGAGAGGTAATAAATCTTTCAGAATCCCCTATGAAAATCAAAGTTCCATATATGCTCTTTTTTTTGTCAGAAAAATATTTTTCATCTTCCTGCTTTTTACCTGTGGAAATTTTTGCTCCATAATCCTGAAAAATCTTCTCAAAATCAGGTTCTGTCAAGCCTTCGAAAAAGAATACTTTCTTTACTCTAAATTGACCAATGATCTCTTCTCCAGGTGGCTTTATATAAACTAAATCTCCTACTGAAACTAATCCAAAAGGTGAAATTTTATGTTGAGAAAATCTAGTCTCTATAGTTTTAACTCCATTTAAAATAGCCTCTACAGTGGCCTTATTCATGATGGCAAGATGTTTTTTCATAACTTCTTTTTGAATATACTCTCAAATACCTGGAAGTTCAAGATAACTTATGTTAAACTTTACTGATGTTTGTGAACAAACCACTTGATTTTATTAAGGAAGTTAAGGTAGAATTAACGAAAGTTGTTTGGCCTACACCAAATCAAACTATTAGGCTTACCGTAATAGTTATTTTAGTAACTCTTACTGTAGGCTTTTTTGTTGGAGGAGTAGATTTACTTCTAACAAAAATTTTAGAAGTCTTATTGAATAAATAATATGGATGATAATCAAATAAAATCAGATACACCAGAAGAGACAACCGTCACACCGGCTGAACCTATTGTGGAAGAAAATCCTACAGAAACCCCATCAGAAAATCCTGCTGAAGAAATAATTGAACCCGCTGTTACAGAAGAAATCTCAGATAAATCAGAAAACCAGTTAACCAGTGAACCAGTTGACCAGAAAGAAGAAACAACTGAATCTGCTGAATCTACCGACGAACCGATTTCATCCGATTTATCTGAATCCGAACAACCTACTGATGTTGCTGAAACTCCACAAGTTGATGTTCCAGGTGCTCACTGGTATGTTGTTCATACATATTCTGGACATGAAAACAGAGTTGCTGCAGCTTTAAAACAAAGAGTTGAATCAGAACACTTAGAAGGAAAGATTTTAGATGTGTTAGTTCCTACTCAGGAAAAAATTGAAATCAGATCAGGTAAAAAAGAAAATGTTAAAGAAAAAATCTTCCCAGGTTATATTTTAGTCAGAATGGTACTTGATGACCTTTCCTGGTTAGCTGTTAGAACCACTCAAGGTGTAACCTCTTTCGTAGGCATGAGTAATAAACCAACTGCTATTCCTGACCGCGAAGTTAAATCAATTGTTTCTTACATGACTCAGGGTGCCCAACCAACCTACAAAACAACTTTCTCTGAAAATGACACAGTTAAGATTATTGACGGACCATTTGCAGAATTTATTGGTAAAGTTGAATCTGTTGATAAAGAACGAGGCAAGATTAAAGTACTTGTTTCTATCTTTGGCAGAGAAACACCAGTTGAACTTGATTTCTTACAGGTAGCAAAACTATAAAAATATGGCTAAAAAGATTAAGACTTTTATTAAATTAAATATTCCAGCTGGAGCAGCTACTGCTGCACCTCCAGTGGGCCCTGCTTTAGGTCAACATGGTTTACCTATCATGGAATTTGTTAAAGCTTTTAATGAAAAAACAGCTGATAAACAGGGAAATATTTTACCTGTAGTTATTAGTGTTTATGAAGATAGAACTTTTAGCTTTATCACCAAAGAACCACCAGTACCAGAGATGATTAAAAAAGCTTTAAGTTTGGAAAAAGGTTCTGCTAAACCTGGTAAAGAAACTGCAGGTACTCTATCTCAGGATCAAATCAGAAAGATTGCTGAAGCAAAATTACCAGATTTTAATACTAAAAATGTTGAACAAGCCATGAAAATGGTTGAAGGTGTAGCCAGATCAATGGGCATAAAGGTGGCTAAATAGTATGGGAAAAACAAAAATAAGCAAGCTTGATTTTTCTGCCGAAACGTCAGAAAAAATAAAACCAGTTGAAGAAGTAGCAGAAGAAAAGGTTGAAACACCTGTAGTTGAAGATGTCAAAATAACATCAGAAACTGCAAAAGAAGCTCCAGAGAAAAAAGAAAAGAAATCTAAAGCTGCTAAAAAAGTTAAAAAAATCAGATCTAAAAAATATCAGGAAGCTTTGGAAAAAATTGAGAAAAATCAAAAACTACCAGTACTTGAAGCAGTAAAACAAGTACAAGCTAACTCTATTACTAAATTTGAAGGTACAATCCAGGCACATATCAATACTTCTGCTAAAAACTTAAGAGGATTGGTAAATATGCCTTTTGCTCAAGGCAAAAAATTAAGAATATTAGCTTTTGGAGAAAATGCTGATAAATCCGGAGCTGATATAATAGGTACAGAAGAAGTAATTGCAGGTATAGATAAAGGTAAAATTGATTTTGATGTTGTGGTTACTACACCTGAATGGATGCCAAAACTAGCTAAACTTGCAAGAATTTTAGGTCCAAGAAGTTTAATGCCAAATCCTAAAAATGGTACTATCACAGAGAACTTAGAAAAAGCTGTTACAGAGCTCCAAGGTGGTAAGACTGAGTATAAAACTGAGAAAGATGGTAAGGTTATTCATCTTTCAGTTGGAAAAACAACTCAGGCACCAGAAGAAATAGTAGCTAACTTAAAAGTTATCTATAACACAGTAGGTAGATCCAAGGTAAAAAAGATTTCTCTTTCCCCTACCATGGGACCATCTGCCAAAGTAGACCTTCAATCCCTTTAATTTAATTTTTCTTTTAATATAATTCTTATTATCATGCTTTATATGTGTACTTTTGGCCACAATAATTTTCATTCTCACACTTTTTTAAAAAAGTGTGAGAAAAACTCTTTGACGGGAAGTCGGGCTAATCTCACCGAATCAATTAATCGGGGGAAAGTTTGCCCCCTCCGGTATAACCGGACCTCCCCCTGATATTGATTCGTCAAGATTTTAACGCCCTTTGTTCCAAGTCAAAGAAGAAAGTAATTTAATATATTTTGCCCGCTTGGAACAAGCGCGTAAAAAATTCAAGGCGAAACTGCCAGGGGGATGCCACAAAGAAATTGTGAGGGGGAGGCTTTCCCCCGGCTAGTGAGTCGCAGAATTTAGCGTGACTTCCGCGGGCAGAGTTTTACCACGCTTTTGCGGTCAAAAGCGTGAAAGAAAAAATTAATTCCCTTTTAACTTCTTCCAAACAAAATTAAGATCAAATTTTAAGAAAAATAACCCACTTATACCTAATGTTAATAAGGTAACTATGGTAATAAGGTGAAATAAAACTGTGGCTGCTGAAGAAAGATTAGCATCTAACCCTAAAATACCACCAAAAATAGCTAACCCCACTGCTTCTGCAGACCCTACATACCCAGGAGCAGCAGGTACTAAGAAAGTAAAAGCTGCTAAAGCATTACCTAACATAGCCTGGAAAAAAGTTATATTAATGTTTAAAGCATGAAAAGATAAATACCAGGTGAACCCATCAGATATTACTGCAAGTGTGCTTAAAATAATAAAACTTCCCCATTCTTTTGGTGAACGGTCCAATATCTTAAAACCTTCGATAATTTTATTAGATAAACTAATAAATATCTTTTTTAATTTTGGAAAAACTAAAACAGGCAGAAAAAATGCAATCATTTTTTCCAAATAAACTGCACTTTTAATAGAAACAATCAGTAAAACAGTTAAAACTACAAAAGCTATGATTATTAACCTTACTAAACTTTCAGATATATTAGAGGAAACAAGAGGTAAAAACACAGCTACCACCACAATAAACATCCAAAAATCCAAAAACCTATCTATAAGTACCCAGATAATGCTTTTGGTAAAAGCAATGTTGTGTTGAGTGGCTAAATAAACACCTTTTGTAATCTCCCCTGCCCTAATTGGGATTAAAAAGGATAGTAATTGGCTCAAATAATTTAAAAAAACTAACTCTTTTAAAGAGATAGTTGGGATATTTAAGATTTTTTTAAATCTTGCTGCTCTGATTGCACCTGAGACAGCTATGCTTAAAAAAACTAATAAAACATAAATTAAATTAGCAGATTTTAGTTTCAGAATAATTTCGTTTAAATCAACAAACCTGCTCCAAACTAAAATCAAAATCAAGCCAATACCAATATTTACAGAAACTTTGGTCAAAATACTACGCATTTATAAATTATACAAACTTCACTCTGGATTGTAAGTATGCTAATGTTTAAAGTAGCATGCAATTAGCTAGAAACCAAATTATTGCCTTAGTAGGCTTTGTTATTATCCTGATTAGTATTCCAGTTTCATTTTACCTAGTTAAACAAACTCAAACTTTTCGTTCTAAAGCCTCAGAAAATATCCCAACTCCTACTCCAGTCACAAAACCTCTCCCTGCTCAAGCTTCAAATACTGCAGATTTACTAAAAGCAATGCAGGGATCTGAAACTTCAAGCTCATCTGCTACCCCAACAGGAGAACTTAATTTAGCCTTTGGTCCAACCTTAAACCTAACATTATCTATTGAGGGCAGACCTAAAGCATTACAAGCTGGTAAAGTTTTTGTGGGCTTATCTGCTGGAGGAATTAAAACAAACCCTACTTATATCTTAACTTTTACCATTGATGTGCCTGATTCAGGTATTTTTAAAGGGATTTCTTTAGCAGGTCTTAATCCTGGTTCAAATTATACTGCTTATATTAAAGGTGCTTCCCAAATTGATAATGCATCTAATTTCACCATGAGCCCCACAGAAACAAACTTAAATGATGGTAAGGCATTAACCTTAATTTCAGGAGATTTAAATGAAGATAATACTATTAATGCTGCTGATTATTCTATTTGTAAGGGACTTTATGGAACTACACCAAAATCCAGCAATTGGAACTCAAGAGCTGATTTTAATAAAGATAATATAGTAAATAACTATGATTTAATCATTATTACCAAAAATATGGGGAAAGTTGGTGCATCTGGTCCCTGGGTTTCTACTCCACAATCATCCACTCCATCCTCTCCTTCTGCAGAATTAATTAATAAACCAAATGTTGGTGGACCACCAGCAGATTTTGGTTCAATCCTATCTGCTTCCACCAATTCTGCTATTCCAGAAGAACCTACCCATTCTCCTTACTGGCTCTATGTTCCTTGACTTAAATAAAACATTAACCTATAATTCCAACCTATGAGCACAGAAGCAAACACCCGTTTAGATATTACTAAAATCAGAGAAGAAAAACTTGCTGAAGGATATGTTACCAGTCAAAATTACCATGCAATAAGACCTGATACAGCCTCACATTTTGATACAAGAGCAGAAATCCTCAGAAGGATTGGTCCTGGATTTAATATGATCGCAGTTATTCACGAAACTATCCATTTTGATTATAGATTAGGTGGAGGCAGTGACGGTGGTTCTGAACGAATAGAAGAATGGGATGATACAATGCTAAACTATTATTTTAATGAATTTACGCTTGTAAAACCTTTAAAAGATCCCAGACCTTTATCTGAATTAGTAAATCCTTCAAAATAAATCTACAAATATATGCTTAAAGAAGGATCACCATCACATTTACCACCTCACGCCTTTCCTTTGGGTAGTCTTTCTTTAGAACAAACAAAAGTTTTTTTATCATTAAAGGGTACAAAATACCCAACTATATTGGCAGGATTTAGGGATCCTGGACCTTCAAATGCCCAAATTCCAGTTCTTTCCAAATTAAAAGAAGATGCCAATATTTGTGTGGTTTGTGATAGCCGAGGAGAAGAAAATTTTCGGGCTGCAAACTTAGGATTTCATCAACTTCGGGATACAGGTAATATACTGCTTTGTGTCTCTGAACTTGCAGGTGACACAGATGCTATTTTTACCAGTAAATCAGACCATTCTGGTGTAGAGCTCACAATAATGGCAAATGCTCTGCAAAACGAGCCTCAAAGTTCAGTTTTAAGACCACAAATAGTAGAACTTGAAGATTATCCAGGCTGTATTGCCAGATGGCATTATGACTATTTAAATATTCCCCGCTGGATACAACCTGATTTTATTTGTGCAACCAGTGAATGGGGCAAGAAAAAAGAGCTTGAATCTTTACCAAGTAACTTTAACCCAAATAATATTATAGTTACAGGACAGCCAAACAATGACCGCCTGGCTTTTGAAAATATTGAAGGAACAAAAACAACAGTAAAACAAAAGCTTCAACTAGGTTCAGGACCAATTATTGTTCATATGGGCACACTCCCATCTTCAGACACTGTTAACACACTTAGACCTTTAGTAGAAATACTACAAAAGCCAGGTTTTGAAGATGCTACTCTAATCTTTAGACCCCATCCAAGAGATATTGATGGCTTACCTGAATATAAGGCGCTATATGAACCACTTAAAGAAAGAGCCCTACTTGGAACCAATGATAGGATGGTGCCAATTTTGGAAATGAGTCAGGGACAAATATCTGATGCCTTAGCCATGACCGCAACAGTATTAATAAACCATGGCTCCACTACTGGGGTGGATGCTGTCTATCGCGGTATTCCTACAATAAATACTTTTATTTATGATCCACCAAAAAGCCAGGAAGAAATTTTAGAGGGTTATCCCTTACCTGTAGTAGAAGATAAAGCCAGTCCTTTAGCCACAACTCCAGCAGAATTGAGTACAATATTAGATCAGCTGCTTCATGACTCTACATATCAAAATCAATTAAGAATGAGGATGAATAGATGGAAAGTAGACGGACATGCAACAAAACGTGTAGCTGAAGTAATACTAACTCTTGCAAAAGAACGCCACACTCACAGGTTAATCAAATAGCCTTCAAATCACTTTTTAATTTTTCCAACACCTCACTACTCCTTAGCCCTGCTGCTGGATGATATTGAGGAATTAGAATCCTTTCTTTTCCCTGCCAGTTTATCTTTAAAATCTGTCCATGAACTTCAGATATTTTAGCCTTGGGTAAAAACTTATTTAAGGAAAACTTTCCTAAAGTTACAATTATCTTAGGATTAATAATTTCTATCTGCTGGTCTGTATAAGGAGCAAAAGCAGCTATCTCTGATGGAGTGGGGTTTCTGTTATCAGGTGGTCTAAAATATAGAACACTGGTAATAAAAACATCTTCTCTTTTTAAGTTAATACTTTCTAAAAGTTTATCCAACAACTTCCCAGCAGGTCCGACAAAAGGTCTGCCTGTTAAATCCTCTATTCTGCCTGGAGCTTCACCCAAAAAATAAATTTTAGCTTCAGGATTCCCTTCTCCAAAAACTAAATTATGAGCAGTTTCTTTTAAAGGTAAATTAGAATCATTTTCTGCTTTTTCCTTTAACTCTTGTAGTAATTTAGCTTTGTCCATAGTTTTTAAACTTAGACTTATTAATTATTTCAAAAACCAAAAAATAAGGCTGTAAATTAGGTTACCAAAAATAATATATTGACTTTTTAAAACCAGAAATATATCCTGTAACTCATCTATGAGTGCTGAAACATCACAAGGGCTTGCAGTTTGGATAGTAGGCTCTGAAAGAGATATAGAAAAAATTGAACCTGGAATTGGAATACATGAGTCATGGGGTATTCCTGTTGAAGTGAGAGTTGGATCAGCCCACAAAACTCCTGAACATGTTCTTGAAATTGTACGCGAATATAATCCACGCACAGAACCAACTGTTTTTATTGCTGCTGTTGGAGGAAGCCCAGCATTAGGCGGACAGGTTGATTTTGCTACCCGCTTCCCTATAATCTCTTTGGTTTTAGAGAAAGAACATACAGCTGAGATGCTTTTAGCTGCCGCTGTTTGTCCTTCGGGTGCCGGACCTGCTGTGGCAATCAAACCAGAGACTGCAGCAATTTTAAGCGCAAAAATGCTGGCAATGAGTAACCCGGATTTAGGTGAAATAGTAGACCAGTACCAACAAAGACTTAGAAATGAAGTAATAATGGCTGATGCTAAAGTCAGACATAATTTTTCACCAGCTCAAAGAGCCCTAAAAGAACACGGTTAATACAAATATGGCTTTAGATTTTGAACAATTAACAGATGTAGTAAAAAATCAAGAAACTGCTTTGGTGAATTCCAGAACACTTGGCTTACCTGAGCCTAAATTTAGAGGCAAAGTCAGGGATACTTATGAAGCTGGTGATGGTAGACTGTTAATTGTAGCCACAGACAGAATTTCTACTTATGATTGTGTTCACCCAAACGGAATCTCAGGAAAAGGCGTAATTTTAACTCAAATGACTCTGAACTGGCTGGAAAGACTTAAAGATATTCCTAATCATTTAATTTCTGCGGATCAAAACGATTTTCCAGAACCATTTAGATCAATATCAAAACTCGCTCACAGATCTATGCTGGTACAGGAATTAGATATGCTGCCTGTTGAATGTATTGTCAGAGGACACATCACCGGTTCTGCGTGGACAGAATATAAAGAATCAGAAACTGTTTTGGGTCAAACATTTAGTAATCCCCTTGTTGAATCACAATCTTTTGACCGTGTACTTTTTACTCCATCAACTAAAGCTGAAACCGGACATGATGAAAATATTAATTACGAACAAATGACAGCTATTTTAAGTGAAAAATATGGAGCAGAAGCAGGAAAATGGATAGCCAGAAAACTGAAAATTAAATCAGCATCTGCTTACATTGATGCCTACAAATATGGTCTTCATCAAGGTGTAATGATTGCCGATACAAAATTTGAATTTGGTCGCGATAAAGAAGGTTATATAATTTTAGCTGATGAAGTATTAACTCCTGATTCTTCCAGATTCTGGCCTGCAGAGAAATTCGAATTAGGTAAATCTCAACCCAGTTTTGACAAGCAATATGTTCGTGATTGGGCAACAAGAAGTGGTTGGAATAAAAAACCCCCTGCTCCAGTAATTCCTGAAGTAATTGCCCAACAAACACAGGAAAAATACCTTGAAGCTTACAGTAGATTATTTGGTTAAATTATTATGGCAAATATAAAAGAAGCATTAGAAAATAACTATCAAAAACTAGCTCTACCTTATCCTGGAAGAGGAATTATAGTTGGGCTTGATGAATCAGGAGCTTGTTGGAGGCAGCTTAGCTTTATTGGTGGACGCAGTGAAGGTTCAAAGAACAGAATCTACAGGTTTAGTAATGATTCTGGTATTTCATTAAGTCAAGCTGTTCAAACTGATTATTTTGATCCCACAAAAGATCAAGGTGATCCTGAAAAAGTAATTTACAATACCATGCTAAGCAATGATTTTTGTCATGTTGTGTCTAATGGCAGACAAACTGATACTATAGCAGAAGATTTAGTACACGGGTCAAGCTTTGATGACGCCCAAAAGAGATGGGAAAATGAAGGTCTATCTGGTGGATATACATCTAGAATTACTGGAGTCATATATTCCAATAGTAAGCATTTTTTAATGGGAAGGATTTCACATAATCCTTTAAATACAGATCTTTCAATTTATAGTAGCTTTAAACTGGATGCTATTCCTGGCTATGGTTATTTTCTAACAACATATGATGGCGCAGGAGGATTAGAGCCATCCCGCCTGGAACCCACTCCAATTTCTTTAGCGGGTTCTTTAGAAGATAACCTAAACAGACTCTGGGAAACATTAGACCCCAAAACTAGAGTAGCAGCAGCAGCCAGAGAAATTGAAAGAGGATCTGGCAGATTAAAATATATCCCTTTTAAAAATGCTAATCTTGGAGATTAGAGACTTCATTGACAAAATAACCTCAAAGCAGAAACTAGGTATTAAGAATTATTTTCTTTAATATAGTTAGTTAGTGGTAATTGGGCAACAACAGAAATTAATGACTCTTCCAAAGACTCGTGATATGGTTGACCCTGAGGAGAACGCAAGATTCCATCCTGATTAAGAGAGTACTCAGAATTTAATTCCCATGTAGATTGATTATTCCATAATTGTGGTTTTGAATTGGAAAAATCTAATAATTTGATATCCCCTGATTGACAGTTAAATTCATATTCCCTTACAAATAAACCCTTCTTATTTCTGGAATAACAACCAATGTATCCTATCTCATTTGACTGATTGAATGTTAAAGTGGTGGCTGCAGTAGCTTCTGAAATAAATTCATTCTGATAGTCTCTATTTGCAGCAAGTATGCTTCCAGGATTTATCAGGAATTTAGGAAGATGGCTATACCAAGTATAGTCAGTGTTGTCACGTATATGTAAACGTGTCGCTCCTGGTCTTTCAACAAAAAAATCTTTCGCTCTTTTGGCAGATGTTTCAGGAATTTGGATGAAATTGGCAGATTGGCAAAATACATTACGATCTGAACGATTTTCTGTGCTTCCTTGTAAGAAAACCAAATGATAAAAGTTAGGATTATCTGTTTGCACCAAATACTGGAAACGACCTCTTCCTTTATCCTGTTTAAGCAACGGTCCTAAGTTACCGTCGTAACATTTTTCATAAACAACATGGGTAGCAACAGCTAAACGGCTTAAAATATTTGTTACCTTACTAATAGCACCTGCTTTTCTGGGATCAACCTCATTAAAGTTATAAGGTGGGTTAACAATAGGCCTCCACCTATCCTGCTGAACAGCTGCTAAAAGCCTCAATTTTGTTTCTTCAAAATTATTACCCAAAGGTATTTCACTCATATTTAGTGGAATATTACCTTATAGTATATAAAAATGCAAATTCCTGAACCTCATTGACAAAAATACCCATAATCAGCTACAATAACAAAGCTTAAGAAAGTGAGCATACAGTAAGCAGAGCTTGAAATTCTCGCTCCGCTCGAATTATAAGTCTCACCGAGGCGGACCGGATAAATCAGATAGATCGGAATATCTGTGAATCAGACGCCTCGAAAGAGGTTTTTTTTGAGCCAAAAATATGAAAACACGAGCACAAAAAGAAGAATCAGTTAAAAATTTAACAGAAAAATTTAAAGCAGCTAAGACTGTGGTTTTTACCGATTATCGTGGTATGACCATGAACCAACTTTCAGATTTGAGAAATAAATTAGCTGAATCTGATGCAGAACTGGAAATTACCAAAAATACTTTAGTTCATATTGCTTTGGATGAAGCAGGTTTAACAGGTGAAACAGATAATATTGCTCAAGGTCCAACTGCTACCCTGTTTGGTTTTGGTGATGAAATCCTACCTATCAAAACACTAACTAAAGCTATAAAAGATAACCAGGTAGGAGTTATTAAAGGTGGATTCTTAAATGGTGGCTTTATGGAAGCTACTAATATCACCAGACTCTCTAATTTACCAAGCAAATTAGAATTACAAGCCAAAATTGTTGGATCACTATCTTCCCCACTTTATGGAATGGTAAATGTTCTACAAGGCAATTTAAGAAACTTAGTATACGCATTAGATCAAATAAGAATCTCGAAGGGTGGTGAACTATAAATATATGGCAGATGATACACAAGACACAGTACAAGAAGAAAAAATAGAAGAAGCAGTGGAACAAGCAACCGAAGCAGCTGAACAAGCAGTTGAAGCAGCAGAAGAAGCTAAAGAAGTTGTTGCAGAAGTAAAAGAGGAAGTCAAAGCAGAGGCTCCTAAAGCTTCTAAACAAGTTTCAGCAAATCTGGATAAAATCATTGAATCAATTGAAAAATTAACAGTGATTGAACTCGCAGACTTAGTTCACGCTTTAGAAGATAAATTTGGCGTAACTGCTGCAGCTCCTATGGCAGTAGCCGGAGCCGGTGCAGTAAGCGCTGAAGCAGGCGAACCTGCAGAAGAGAAAACATCTTTCAATGTAGTACTCACTTCAGGTGGGGCTAATAAAATAGCTGCAATTAAAGCAGTTAGAGAAATTGTTCCAACTCTTGGTTTAAAAGAAGCTAAAGACTTAGTCGAAGCTGCTCCAAAACCAGTTTTAGAATCTGTTAACAAAGCAACAGCTGAAGAAGCTAAAGCTAAATTAACAGAAGCAGGTGCAACTGTAGAGTTGCAGTAAGCTAATCAATTAAGCTCTTGTATATGGGTTTTTAGATCTAAAATCCATAGCAGGAGCTTTTTTGTGGCTTTTTATCTATTTACAAGTAGATTTTTATTGGTTAAAATTCATGCCTATGCACGAATTACCTATATGTCCCCAAATGTATAATTCCTTCAAAACTCATTTTCCTGAAGCTCTTGAGATTTTAGGAGGTGTGCTGATGACTGAAAGCCTTTATCTTCAGCATCAAATCCCTTTAGAACAGTCTGTTGATGAGATTGCATCTTCAATACAAAAAGTTCAAAGACGCTACATAGGTATACATCAAAATAACCATAGAGAAGCAGCGAATGATGAAGGTTACGAACTTATTGAAATAGGAACAAAAATGCACAAAGCTTTAGAGGATTTTGGAGAACAAAAACCGCTTTTAGCTATTCCAAATATGAGCTTTGTCTGTATAGTCTTTGATCCTAAAATCGGCATTGCTGTTTCTAATAAAGATCTTCATGTTTTTGAAGCAGTTGCTGATTTTTCTAGAAAAATTTTGCTTTCAGACGAATTAAAAAAAGGCTGGGATGTAGTTTCTGCATTTTATGGAGAAACACCAGCTAGCGCATCAGAGATTATAACTCCTAAAATAGCCAGTGAAGTCCTGGCAGAAAGCATTGATGATGCTTTTGATGAGTTCAAGAAAATTTATACTAGCACCAAACGTCCTGAGGAAGTAACAATTTTTATTAGAGGTTATGAGGCTGCTGATAAGTCACAAAATATAGTAATTACAAGCTCTGCCCAAGAATATTTAATGAGAGAGTTTTCGCTAAACCGAAGAGTCGATTCAGACCGTCTTTCAGTCAACTCGATCCTTAATGTATCTATTGGGGATGAAAATGGAATGATATATGGAGGCCCAAATCACCCACGATGTTCTGAACCAAAAGATGTTTTCCTCGGTTAGCGTTTATTTAACCATTTGCACCTGTTTTAAAAGTGACACCAGTTTTGAATAATCAAAAACATTAACCACTCCATCAGAATTTAAATCAGCTTTTGCTCCCTCTGAACCTTTTTTACCCCATAAAGAAAGCAAAGCACTTAAATCCTGTAAATCAACTTTACTATCCTGATTAACATCACCCTCAAGAGGGCCTGAAGGGGTTGGAGAAGCTGTGGGGGTTATAGTTGGAGCCAATGTTACAGTTGGGGTTATAGCAGCAGAAGGGCTTGCCTCAGCAATTATCTTAATAGCAATACCCTGTTTTCCTGTTAAGATATTTGCATTATCTGAATTTCTATAAACAGCAGAAGTATCATCAAAAGAGATTATTGCATCTCCTGGCGCTTTAGCTTCAAAAATTACATCAGCCATAGCAGATCCACTTGATTCTACAGGGCTTTGAAATCCGGGGTTAGGAACACCGCCAACAAGACTAACAGAACCAGAGTTATTATCTATAGTATTCTCCACCCAATTACTAATAAACCAATCCTTGATAAAACCGCTGGAAGTGCTTTCTGATCTTAAGCTAATATTTTTTGCTTGTAATAGAGTATTAGCAAATTTTAATTTAGCAATAAATAAGTTTGCTGCATCCAAATCTGATTTTACAAAAGCTGTTAATCTTATTTGTCCACCCACTGATACCTCTACAGGATCTGCCTGTAAAAAGAACTTAGCACCCTGCTGTATTTGTGGAGTTGGGGTAGGAGTAGGAACAGGCTGAGGTTGAGGTTGTTGTTTTGTTTTAACAAAAAAATATGCTCCCATCCCAGTTAAAACTAATAATAAGATTACTCCACCAATAATTAAAAATATCTTAACTTTATTATTATTTGCAGGAGGATTTTGCTTTAAAGCAGGATTAACAATTGTAGTTTCAGGCAGATTACTATCCATATATTAAGTATAGGAGGCAGGAGTATCTTTAGCAACTAATTTTTAAAAATTTACTATAAGCAGATCATTTATAATCATATAACTACTTTAAATATAACTTTACTATCTAATCTTTGGGATTAGTCTTGACACCATCTGAAGATGTATGATATAAAAATATATAGAATGGCTAACAAGATTTCATTAGAAGACCTCCCGGATTTATTAACAGTAAAAGAAGTAGCAGAAGTTCTCCGTGTCTCTCCCCTAACTATAAAAAGATGGGGCAAAAGAGGAAAACTTCCAGCAATAAGAATTAATTCTCGCGGTGACAGACGTTATAAGAAAGAGGCAGTCCTCTGGTTGCTAGGTATTACACAAAAAGTTTCAGTTAACGTTTAATTTCTGGTATTACCCAAAAAGTTTCAGTTAGTTTTTAACTTTTTCCCCAACTCACCCTGTTGTAAACTTGAGCAATATTGTGTGGCATTGAAGCTAAATCTTTAGAAGGATATTGAATCCACGGAGCATGACGAGGCATTCTTCTATAATTAACAGTCTCGGCAGTTTGGTCGTACTCTTTAGTTGCAACAACTGGCTCGCCATAACGATAACCACCATCATAAACGATAGATAAAGTTACTGAACCGGGATTTTCTTTAGCTAATCCTTCCGCAACAATCATTGATGACGCAGAACTCATACCAATCCATTCAATTACCGCTCTATTAGAGTTATGTGACCGCATCCTAGACTCCATTTGCTTTGTGTCAACCAAGCGAATTTCATCAAACATAGTTTGATCCACAAATGGTAATTTCATACCAGGGATAATCGAACCAAACATTTTCTGTGGCTTATATACTAAACCTAATTTCTTTGCCCGCTCAGGATATTTTTCCCTAAACAATACTGCGCTATCGTAATTTTCTATACCTACTAATCGAGCTTGTGGGAAATACTTTTCTCTAGCTCTATAAAGTCCAGTTGAGCTAGAACCATTTCCTATAATAGAAAGAATATTATCTATTGTTACACCGTCTGGAATGGCGGAGTAAACTTGAGCCAAGATATCTTCCATAGAACGAGGGGTAATTCCATTTTCAGAATGGTTTATTAAACACATCGTGTGCCCATCTTCACGACGAGCATAATAAAGGTTAAAATCTTCATTTTGTAATGAACCACTTTCCAGGTGTCCCGTATTTTTCGCATCTTTTACAAAAGCCCTTGTTTCCGCACGACTAGCTTCTGGGACATATGAATTTTCGCCACCTACCTCTTCCAGTATAGCTCCAAAATTAATCATTTCCTGTTTTCTTCCGGTTGGAAGGCTGGCTGGAACGTATATATGGGCGTTACAACCTAAACGATTAGCCAACCAGGCACAGGAAATACCAGCGCTTCCAGAAGTTACCTCATAAACATCATCACCAGGGCGTATTAAACCATATTTATTTTCTAAAGTGTCGAAAGTCTCAAAATAAACAGGATCATAATGACTACCAGAGGGTCGGAATGATTGATAATTTGATAATATAGCTGAACCATTAGCTTCAATTCTACTAATTAAAGGTACAACCGAATAAACCAAGCTTCTTAATTTTTTATATTGGCTTAAACGATCTTCTTGGGTGGCTAATTCAGAAGAAGGAAGAATACCCACAGTAGCTTCACGAGTACGTAAAGCTCTTTGAAAAGTAGTTTCTATATAACCTAAAGGTAAAGTTTCAGCAAACATCCCAATATTATACCAAAATTTAATCCCAAAAACAAACTATAGGTTATTATTTAGCTTTAATCTGGTGGGTGATTACTGGAGCAATTTCAAGTTTATCTAATCTTTTTCTAAATATTATATGTTCTTTATCATTATCTTCATGTTGTAAATAATGGCTTACTTGTTCTTCTCTCATAGCTTTAACCTCCCCAAAAACAGCATCTACTTTAGTCATCACTTCTCTAAGGTCCTCTTTTGTAGCCATTTCTTCGCGTATTTTTTCTAGTTCTTGATTGATCTCAGATCGTGTAGAAAAAACTTCAACCAACTTTTTGATATCTTCAACAGTTAACATAATATATCCACCTTACCAAAAATATGAGAAATTTCAAGATGATCAAATAACATCAATGCTAAATACTATAATTAGCAATCGCAAAGATATTCTGCTACAAGGCTTTTATTAGGTTTCTGCAGAGCCAAAAAGGTTAATATGTAGAAATTTGAGGATGTAAACGGTAATTTGGGTTAGGATCAAATCCCACTTCCCCTTTTTTATCTACTATATAGTATACCAAACCTTGTTTTTCATTAATTGAATCTGAATTATGACTTTTTGCACTTGAAGGAGAATTATCTATTACTACTAAATAATTCTTACCCACATTTGCAATGGTATGACAATAACCGCTGGGAACCTCAACTGTTGAACCTGGCCTAAGTCCTACAATCCTTACTTCTTTGGCTTCCCCATTTTCATCATTCCTTTGCATAAGCAAAACTCCCTGACCATACACAACATGATATACCTCAACCTCCTGGAAGGTATGAAAATGACCATGAGTTTTATTAAATTCTGTACCATTGGTGCCTGGGGTAATAACAGTAATATTTTGTCCACCTTCACCAGAAATTACAAAGTAAGGCTCCTTTACACCCGGTGATTTCCCATCCATTAAAACTTCTTTCAGTTCTTGCCTTGAAACTGCTGTTAACATATCTCCAGTGTAGCCATTGTGTGATTTAAAAAGCAATAGGTTATTTCAAATTGGTAATAACCAGTAGTACAAATTTAACTAACTGAAGCTGTCTTTTGATTCTCCATGGCTGTAAAACAAGCCTAAATAACCATTCCAAACCTATTACTCTCATCCATACAGGTGCTCTTTTAATATCACCAGATATATAATCAAAAGCTCCTCCTACTCCCATAGCAACTTTAACAGGTAGTTTATCCAGGTTTTTTGCAATCCATTTTTCCTGTTTAACCTGACCAAAAGCAACAAACAAAATATCTATCGGAGTATCGGCAAGTCGGAGTATCGGCAAGTCGACTACTCCATCTATATTTACCTTGGGTCCATCATCTGCAAAAATCACTTTCAATTTTGGATACTTTTTTTGTAAGCACTCAGCAGCTTTCTTTGCTACCCCATTTTGTCCACCTAAAAAGCCTGTTGTAAAGCCCTTATCTGCTGCCTCTTTACAAAGAGCTTCCATTAGGTCTACTCCAGCAACAGTATTAAACTGTATCAGTGCGTTTGCCGGAAACAAAAAAAGTGGAAATAATAATACTTTTTTCAAAAAATTCTTTTCCTGAAGTACTTTACTGGCCCATCCCAGTCTTGAACCATCAGGAATTGCTAAATCAGAATTATTTAATACCTTTTTAAATTCATCATCTTTTTGAGAAGCCATTATAAATTCAGGATTAGGCGTAACAATATAATGCTTCCCTCCTTGTTTTAGCCAAGATAGTACAATTTCAACTGATTCAGCCAGAGAAATATTGTTTACCTTAACTCCAAGAATATTTACTGGTTCCATATGTTTAGTTTAACAGATTGAGCTAAAAAATTTCTAATTATTCTAATTACTAATTGACCTAATCAAACACCAATATCTAAGCTAGAAATTGGTCATTGAATATTATTTAGGTTAATTAGATCAATTAGGTTAATTAAGTAAATTGATTATAAGCCCCATTCTGATCTACTTCGTATGTCTTGTGATCAGGTTAATCGGTTGTTAGAATGAGGTCGCATGTTGAACTTTGGAAAAAGAATCGCTATAGATTTAGGGACAGCTAATAGTTTGGTCTATGTTGCCGGACAGGGAATTCTTTTAAATGAACCAACGGTTGTGGCAGTCAGCACTGATGATAATAAGGTATTAGCTGTAGGTAATGAGGCTAAAGAGATGCTTGGCAGAACCCCGGGGAATATTACTGCTTCAAGACCCTTAAGAGATGGTGTTATTGCTGATTATGTGATTACTGAAGCAATGCTTAGATATTTCATTGATAAAGTTTGTGGCAATTCCAGGCTTTTTAAACCTGAAGTGATGATTTGTGTGCCTGCTGGTGTTACCTCTGTAGAAAGAAGAGCTGTGCTTGATGCTACCCTCTCTGCAGGAGCTAAAACTGCCTACTTAATTGATGAACCTCTAGCAGCCGCCATTGGTGCTAAAATCCCCATTGCCAACCCTTCCGGTAATATGATTGTAGATATTGGTGGAGGTACAGCAGAGGCTGCTGTGATCTGTTTGGGAGGTGTTGTAGTACACTCTTCTGTTCGTGTTGGAGGTAATAAAATTGATGAAGCAATCCAGGCTGCAGTAAGAAAAAAGTATGGCTTAATTATTGGAGAAAATCAAGCAGAAGAGGTTAAAATTAAAGTTGCTTCTGCTACCAGAGTTAAAAGAAGTAATGAAGAAAAAACTTTAGAAGTAAGAGGCAGGGATTCTGTCTCAGGATTACCAAAAACCATCACTCTTACTACATCTGAAGTTTATGAAATGATTGAAACAGCTGTTTTAAAGATTATTTCAGCTGTTAAAGGAGTTTTAGAACAAACACCACCTGAGTTGGCATCAGATATAATAGATAAAGGAATCGTTTTATCAGGAGGAACTTCTATGCTATGTAATTTAGACAAATTGATGACAGAACAAACAGGAGTCCCTTGTCATGTAGCAGAAAATCCACTTATGTGTGTGGTTTATGGTACAGGCATGGCTTTAGAAAACCTTGATTTGTATAAAAGATCAGTTAGTAAGAAATAAATTTTAAATTACCAATTTTAAATTTTAAATAAATAACAAATATTTAATTTTTAAACATTTAGATTTATTTTAAAATTTAGCTTTTAAAATTAAAAATTATTAATATGAACATTGGTTTTGATGCATCTCGTGCTTTTAATAAAAACAGAACTGGCACAGAAAATTATTCTTACCAACTTCTCTATAACCTTTCTAAACTGGATCACACTAACAACTACTATATCTATATCAGGCCAAATGCTGACACTACTCTAAAGGACTGGCCTTCTAATTTTAAATTTATTACTATTCCCTATCCCAGACTTTGGACTCAAGTAGGACTAGCTAAACAAACTTTTAAAGATACTGATTTAGATGTTCTATTTGTGCCTTCTCATACTTTACCTTTAGTTAAAAGACCCGGACTGAAAACAATAGTTACAGTTCATGATCTTGGTGCAGAATACTTACCAAAAACTCATCAGCTAAAACAAAGAGCATACTTAAAATTAATGACTGACTACCAATTAAAATCTGCAACTCACATAATTGCAGTCTCAAAAGCTACAAAAGATGACTTAATAAAAAAAGTTAAAATTAACCCAAATAAAATCTCAGTAATTTATGAAGGATATGATAATAAGGCATTTAAACCCTTAAAAAATGATGAATTTAGTGATGTTCTGAAATATTATGATATAGAAAGCAATAATTATTTTCTTTTTGTAGGAACTATCCAGCCAAGGAAGAATTTAGCCAAGCTAATTTCAGCATACGCTCAATTTTTGCGAGGGGTGGCTGGCGCGGGGGCCCCCCGTCGAGTGCCCGCAAGCGAAGCGAGGACATCGGACGGGGGTAAAGCCAGACAGGACCCTGAGCTAACGTTACCAAAATTAATATTAGCTGGAGGAAAAGGCTGGTTATCTGATGAAATTTATGAGCTGCCTAAAAAGCTTGGAATTGAAGATCAAGTTAAATTTTTAGGTTATGTGCCAGATGAAAACTTACCTGCTCTTTATAATGGCGCAAAAGGTTTATTATTCCCCTCTCTTTTTGAAGGATTTGGTTTACCAATTTTAGAGGCAATGGCTTGTGCTTGTCCAGTTTTAACATCCAATATTTCTTCTATGCCAGAGATTGCTGGTGAGGCTGCAATCTTAGTAAATCCTTATTTAGAAGAAGAAATCGCGCAAGGAATTTCAAAGCTATTTAATGATAAAAATTTAAGCAATAAGCTGGAGACAATGGGAATCGCGCAAAGCAAAAAGTTCTCCTGGGAAAAATGTGCCCAGGAAACCTTACTTAGCCTCACCTCAACTTCCAAATAATTTTTCATAGATTTTTTCCTAGATTTTATTATTCAGGCATAAACATATCGTCACTTCTCTAGCCTTATAAGATCTAAAAAGAACCCAAATAGTTTAAATATTTCTAAACTATTTGAGGCTAAACTATATAGCATTTTTATTCCTAGATTTCATCCTAGGAATAAGGCTAAAAAAGCATTGACAAAAGGTTTTAAATATCACACTATTATATTTATATAGGGGAATTTTATTTCATGCCTGTCCCAAAAGAACAATTATTATCAATCGGAGAAGCAGCACATTTTTTGAGAGTTTCCATCGACACTTTAAGAAATTGGGACAAGCAGGGTAAATTAGTTCCTCAAAAAACTGCCAAAGGCACCAGAAAATATCTTCTTTCAACCCTGGAAAATATTAAACAAGAAAGAGGTATTGCTGACAGCACCCCATTAAGCACAACATCATCTAATGAATTTTTACTTATCGGTGATGCTGCCAGATATTTAGGAATATCCATTGATACCTTAAGAAACTGGGAATCTCAGGGTAAGATTTCAGCTTCCAGAACCACAGGTGGCCAAAGAAAATATCTTGTTTCTGCTTTGGATATATTAAAGCACACGAATATCTATTTAATTAATAAAGATGCTGAGCCATTTGTAGCAGAAGACTACATCCAGGGCTTAAGTGACAGCCCTAAATCAGCTCCGCTTGATCTTAATAAATTAAGCATAGAAGAAGAGATTGATATTATTAAAGATAAATATATCAAACCAGTAATAAAAAGATCAATCGTGAACAAAAAATTAATGATTATTACCGGTTTTTCAGGAGCCTTAGCCTCATTCTTACTGGCTTTTTTAGTAATTGCCAAAACTTCTAATTTACAATTGCCTTTCCTGATTAAGAGTAATATGCAGCAAACTACAAATACAGAAGCCTCAGCCCTAAATTCCAGCGTCCTTGCTGCAACTACATCAGACTATTACTTAGACTTTAATTCAGACTTAATAATTGAAAAAGATTTAGCAGTAGGAGGATCAATTAATAGAATAAATATTACTCCTGGAGGAGATTCTTCTGTTAAAAGTCTAGTAGTTTCAGCTCCTGTAGTTACTTTAGATCAGAATCTATCTACTACCTCTTCCCCTACCTTTGCAGGATTAACAGTTCTTTCTCCAATAAATGCTCCTTCTGCTTCTACCTCAACTTTAAACTTAACTGGTACAAAAGACCAAATTACTTTTGATGTATCAGGTGTTAAAAGCACTTTAAGCTGGACACCTACTTCTGCTGTTACTTTAACCTTACCTAATTTAACAGATACTTTGGTTTCTAAAACCAGTACTGATACTTTAACCAATAAAACCTGGAACGGAACAAAGATAGGAACTGGTTATGGTGGTACAGGTATCACAACATATACAACAGGTGATTTACTATATGCTTCTGCATCAGATACTTTATCCAAACTTACTGCTGGGACTACGGGACAGGTATTGACTGTTACTGGTGGATTACCTACCTGGTCAGCTTCTTCTGCTGATGCTTCTACATTTACAGGAATACTCCCAATCTTAAATGGTGGTACAGGAGCCTCTACCATAACTGAAGCTAGAACTAACTTAGGACTGGGAACCATGGCTACTCAAAATATTGCTGGAATATCTGCCACACTCCTTCCCTCTACTGATAATACCTATGATTTAGGTTCTGCTACTTACCAATGGAATGATGGATACTTTGGAGGGACCTTAACAGTTAATGGAAATATTATTGGGGCTGCAGGTGGTACTTCAGGTTATTGGTCAAGAGATGATGGTACTAATACCCTTTCTACAGCTACTGCTGGTGATTTAGTTTCTTTAACAGGGGCTACTACTATTGCTCCCTCCACTGGTTCAACTACTGCTTTAACTCTTCAAGCTGCTCCCTCAGGAAATAATAATATCTTTGATATCAAAAGCAATGATGGGGCTACCTCATATTTCTCTGTTGATGCTACAGGCAAAATGTCCTCCTCTGCTTTTCAATTAACTGATGCTTCTAATGCTGTAGTAGGAACAGCTATCCCAGGAGGCTGGACTCTAGATGGAGAAGCTTTTACCTACAGAAGAACTGTTACTATCACTAATTCTTCAGGCTCTACTATGCCTGTAAATTATGAGATCACCCTACCTTTATCTTCTGGTGATTCTAACCAGGTATATACTAACTCCCAACAATCAGCTCCATATAGGGATTTTAGAATAGCTACTTCTGCTCCCACAGGAATAGCCAGAAATATTACTTCTTTTACTTCTTCAAATATCACTGCCACTTTCCAGCTTCAGGCTGCCATTGATAATGGTAATTCAGCTACTTACTATATTTACTACTCTAACCCTGATTTAGCTACCACTCCCCCAACTTATGTCAGTGCAATTGTTTTAGATAATGCTGATACAGTTTCTGATTGGACATCAGGCTCCAGTGAATTTGCCCTTTCTCAGGAAACCACCATTACTCATGAAGGAACAGGATCCTTAAAAACAGTTGCCACTATTGGCACCATGGGAGCATTTTCTACTGCTTCCCAGGGACAACTCCCAGCCACTTTGAATTCTACTGCTGCTTTTACTGCCTCGGTGGGATCAACTAATTATGTTTATGTATTGGGTGGAAATACAGGTTCTGCTGATGTTTCAACAGTTTATAAAGCTTCCTTAGATACTACAACTGGAAATATATCAGCTTTTACCACTGCCTCTCAAGGACAAGTACCACAAGCACTATCTGGAGCTACTTCTGTTTCCATTGTTCCCACTATTGACGGTGGCGATGGATCAAATCTATCCTTAAATCTATCAGACACCAATCCAGTTACTGATGATTGTTCTTCCTGGGATGGTACTACTTGTACTATTAATTTAACTCAAAATGTTCAAACAACTCTAAATTTTACTACCATAAATATTGATGCAGGTAAGATCTTAACTTTTAATGGACCATATGCTGCAACCACCTACTATATTCCAATAATTAAAGCCACAGGAAATGTCACAATAACCGGAACAATTAACTTAGATGGTAAAGGATATCGCGGAGGAGGATCCAGTTGTGTGGCAGGAGTCAGTAATAATGGTATTGGACCAGGTAGTGGAGAAGGAGGTCGGTTCTACACAAACAACCGTGGTGGTGGTGGAGGTGGAGGTTATGGTGGAGGAGGAGGCAAAGGAGCAGGAGCTGGTGCTTCTGGTGAAGCAGCGGGGGGGACTACATATGTAACTAGTGAACCTGGCAGTGGCGGAGGCAGTGGATTAAATAGCCCTGCTAACTATCATTGTGCGAACCGTAATAATGCTGGCGGAGCAGGCGGCGGTGGTATCAAACTTAGTAGCTCTGGCTCTATTACTGTTTCTGGCTCCATCACTGCTAATGGTGCTGCCGCTAATACCCCTCCAGAAACTGACATCGGAGTTGGTGGAGGAGGATCTGGTGGTAAGATCTGGTTTCAGGCCGCTATATTAGATATCCAAGCTGGAGCAGTGGTAACAGTTATTGGTGGAAAAGGTGCTGATGCTTCCACGGGGGCTGGAGGAAATGGTGGAGGTGGAGGTGGAGGTGGAGTAATTACTATTGAATATACAAGTAGTTTTACAAATAACGGTACTAACAGCTGTAATGGTAATACTACTTGTCTGGCAGGCGGAGCTTTTGGGGATGCCCAAAGAGACGGATATGTAGGCTCTGTTGGATCAACCACCTCTACTAATACTCCCCCTTCTGCTTATCTTTTAGGAGGAATAAATGGATCAACCAGACAATCTACTGTTTATAGATCTTCACTAACAGGTTCAAACTTGGGACCTTTTTCTACAACGAGCCAAGCCCAACTTCCTGCAACCCTTACTAACTCATCTTCTGTTGCTGTACTTATCTCAACTAATAATTATCTATATGTCCTAGGTGGGAATAATGGTTCTGATGTCTCTACTGTTTATAAAAGTACTATTGCTGGTGGTGATGTGGGCCCTTTTGATACCTCAGGACAAGGACAATTACTGCAGAATTTATCCAAACATACTTCCTCTACTGTAAGTATTGGTAGCACTAATTACATCTATGTCATAGGAGGTATTAATGGATCAACTGCTCAAAGTACTGTATATAAAACAACTGTGGATGGATCTGGAAACTTATCTGCCTTTATCACTGCTTCACAGGGACAATTACCTGTTGCCCTTTATTCAGCTACCTCCTCTATTAACACCATTGGAGGAACAAGTTATATCTATGTTTTGGGAGGTATAGATAATGCAGGAAATAAAGTTTCAACAGTATATAAGGCACAAATTGGAGCTACTGGAGATATAGGTAATTTTTCTACCACAGGACAAAATCAACTCCCTGATGCTTTGGGTTCTCTTGCTTCTGTCACAGCTACAGTGGGAACTTCACAATATGTTTATGTGTTGGGTGGAGCTGGTATTTCTTCTTCTGTTTCTACTGTATATAAAGCTAAAGTTAATGATATGTCTTCTTATACAGCCACCAAAACTATCACCAGCACTAATTTATCAAATAAAAATGGCTTAAGCCTTTGGGTTAATTCTGATGTTGCCGGATCATATATGCATATTGATATTTATGATAGTGGTGCTGCTACTTGGAGTAATTGTTCTAACTTTACCATTTCACAGATTTCTACCTGGGAACAAAAAACTTGTGATATTTCTGGTATTACTTCAACAAGTAAAGACCAGGTAACTCAAATTAGACTATCTACAGATGTAGCTACTAATATCACCTCTCCTTTTACCACCTATTTTGATTACATAGAAGGTGTTCCTAATGCAGCTTCTTTAAACAACACCACTGCTTATGCCAGAGCCATACTTGGTTCATATAACCTGGCTGTTAATGCTCAGGGAACTGGTATAGTTCAGCTAAATTATGCTGCCTCTCCTAATGCTGCAGCTGGATCTGGTGGTTTTGCTGTTTATGATGGAACAACTAATCCCCTTTTTGTAGTTGATGGAACTGGTACAGTTACCACTGGTATCTGGAATGGGACTGATGTGGCTGTTGCTGCTGGAGGAACAGGTGCTTCTACTGCAGCTGATGCCAGGACTAATTTAGGGTTAGCTATTGGTACTAATGTCCAGGCATATAATGCATCCCTGGCTGCTATTGCTGGAGGCACCTGGACAGGAGCATCATCCATCACTACCACAGGAGCTTTAGCTTCAGGATCTATTGCTTCTGGATTTGGTAATATCTCTACCTCTAATACCATAACCACTTCTGGCACCATGGGTACAGCTGCTACAACAGCTTTTACTGGTTTAACAGGGGTATTTTCTTCCTCTGTTACTTCCCCACTAGTACTTGGTGGTACTGCTGTTGGATCATCACTTAGCTTGCAATCTACCACAGGTATAGGAACAACTGATTATATTAATTTTAAAGTTGGTAATAATGGGGCTACAGAGGCTATGAGAATTATTGATTCTGGCAATGTGGGTATAGGCACAACAGCTCCTGCTAATAAACTTGTAGTCCAAACAAACACGCAATTTGATGGATTAGTTATTAGTAACGGCACAAATAATATTGGCTGGATAGCCGGGCAAGCTGCTGGAAATGATAGTGGCCAGCTGGCATTAACTTCATCAGGAACAACTAAAGTTACACTTAACTCAAGTGGATTAAGTTATTTTGATGGTGGTAATGTGGGAATAGGCACAACCAATCCTGGATACTTACTCCAGGTAGGTAATGCTGGTGATGGATCTGAGGCAAGGGCTAATGCCTGGAACTCTTTATCTGATTCAAGGCTAAAGGAGAATGTAGCTAGTATCTCCGGAGCTTTGGATAAAGTAGTAAATCTAAATGGGATATCCTTTGACTGGATTTCCAATGGACAAAAGAGTTTGGGGTTTGTAGCTCAGGCAGTAGAATCAATATTACCTGAAGTTGTTTCAACAGGAAAAGATGGTTATAAATCAATTAATTATTCAGCTATAACCCCGGTATTAGTAGAAGCTATTAAAGAACTAAGTTCTAGTATAGATTTAAGATTTAACAATCAGGATGCAAGAATTAAAGATCTGGAAGATAAAATAGCCAGTGGATCAGCAGTATTAAATGCCAGTGAATCAGCAAGTCAGAGTGCCAGCAGTTCAGCTAACATAGCTAATACCCTGAACTTAACCCCACCATCAATCTTACTTGCTACAACTTCTGCTCAGTTGGTAGATTTATCAGTTACTTCTGAAGCTACTTTCTTAGGTAGACTAACAGCTTATGAGGCTACTATTTCTGATACTTTTAAATCTTTAGGCAATACTTTCTTAGGTAATACTACTGTTGCAGGAGATTTTAGTATTGATGGAACCATGTCAATTAATGGTGACAGCATTAATTCCATCGGTACTTTGTATTTACAAAATGCTCCTTTGGCAAAAGATATAGACATTTTTAATGGTGGTATCAGACTAGATCACCTGGGTAAAATAACTGCCACACAAATTGAGGCTAAAATAATTTCTACAGAAAAGATAGTTTTGGGGACATTAACTGAGGAAAATAATACAATTGGATCAGCAATAATTCCTACAGGAAGCATAGAAATTCCAGTGTTTACTAATGCTGTAACAGATAGCTCAAAAATATTCCTCACTCCTACCACCAAAACAGGAGAACAGACTTTGATTATGTCTGGAATTGTTTCTAATACAGGCTTTGTAGTTTCCCTGGAAAAACCACACACCTCTGATATTCACTTCGATTGGTTCGTTGTAGACAGTAAATAAATTCATTTTTGCTTTCACGCTTTTGACCGCAAAAGCGTGGTAAAACTCTGCCCGCAGAAGTCGGGCTACTCGTCAATTTTTGCTTAGCGGGGGAAAGTTTTCCCCCTCCGAAAGTGTTCGGACCTCCCCCAGCTGTCAAAAATTTCCTCGTTTAACGCCCTTGATTCCAAGCGGGCAAAGTATTTTTTATCCTTCTTTGACTTGGAATAAGCGAAGCTTGCGAGCTTCGCTCTTAAAGACCGTTTTAAAATTTAGGGTACACCTTTTGCGATAGCAAAAGGCAAGGTTCTGCCGAAGGCAGGTTTTTACTTCCCGTCAAAGGATTTTTGCTACACTTTTTTAAAAAGTGTGAAAATAAAGAAATTAGTTATTTTAGATTTATCCCAAACAGATTTGGGATTGAGGCTGTGGGGGTATTAAAAGATGTTAATACTACTAACCTGCTTGAATCAGACCAGGGGAAAACATCAGAATTTGTAAACTTACCTGCAAAAATTACTGATGTATTTGAACCATCATATTCACAAATACTAATTTTATCTTCCAAAACTAAAATAACATGTCGTGAATCAGGAAGCCAGAAGTATGCTTTAGCTTCTGGTAAATCATAATCCTTATTAGTTAACAAATCATAAACTTTATACCCTTTTAGGAGGGCTACAGGAGCTTGTGTAATAGCTAACTTAGTTGGTGTAACCTGCTGCTTAATACCTCCTGTAATAATCTTGGATTCATCAGGAGACCAAATTAAACTAGCGGAATCTGAAGCAATCTGACGAATTTTGAGATTAGAAATCAAAGCTAATCTGGCAGTATCTTTTACTGCTTTATCTTCTTCCCAGGTTTTGACAGTGTTCGCAACTAAAGGAGTAATATCTTTTAAATCACCCAGTGATGTTTGAGCATCAAAGTTAACTAAAAAGTTTCTTGAATTAGCATCTCCAGATGCTCCATTTTGCTGTAAAGTAATCAATAATTGCTTTGAATCAGGAGACCATTTAAAACTAGCCTTAGAAAAGTCCAATTCAGTTGAGGATACTACTATTTGATGTGGCTCAGCACTTCTGTTTAAGGATAGTGGTTGAGAATTCATTGTCCAAACCCAAATTCCGCCTTTTTGTCTGGTACGCGCATCAGAAACCATAGGAACAGCAAAAGCTAGTTTTTGGCTATCAGGAGAAAGAATAGGATTAATTGCCCCATTAAAAGTTAATGGATAAATTGTTGGTAAGGCTGGAAAAAGAGTTGCTTTTACTTCTGAAACCAATCCTTCTTTGACTTCAATCTTTTTCTCCCAGGTAATAAAACCCTCTTTAACTAATTTAATTTCATAAGTTTTGGGGCTTAATTGAGAAAGTGTAGCATTGGTGGCTGTAGTTAAATGTCCGTCAATATAAACAGAGGCTCCATCTGGAGTGGATGTAACAGTAATAATCCCAGTTCCTAATAATCTTTTTTCTGAAGTAGAAAATACATAACCTTTACTTAAGAAGATTGCAGCGATTGCTACAATGCCAATAATTATCACAGTTGCAACAGTAACCAAGAATCTTTTTGAAACCATATTTATACAGTATAGCAAAATAAAAAATTAATTGCTAAAAGGCTTATCACCTTCTAACCTCGCACGAACAATAAGTCTATTTATGGTTGTTCCAGGAGGATCACAAGTCTGCATAGTTAAAACAGGTGTTTCATAATTTTGTACTAAAAAGTTAGTGTCAGTTGCTTTAGCCACAGTTTTATCAAAAATAATATAGTCAAAACGTTTACCTTGATAAAAAATTACCACTCTGTCACCTACACTCAGCTTGTTTAACAAATAAAAGACTGCATTAAACCTAACTACATCCCAGGGGGCATTTACTGAATGAGAAAATAAATACATATTCCCTACCTCTCCAGGCAAAGAAGTACCTTTAGCATGAGCTATTCCTTCTGATAAAGCCTTTAGATATTCTGTTTCATTATTAGGATTAACATCTTTTATTATTTTGGCATTAGCATCTATTTTTTCTATAACAATCCCAAAGTCTGTTGATTTAGGAATGATGGTTTTTTGTGCTTCGCCAAAAATATCACCAAAACCAGATTGTTTATCTGCTACAGGAGTAGGTTGAGGTGTTTCAATTCCTTGTGAGGTAATAACTTTTGGCAAAACTGCTTTTCTCCCTGATAATTCACCAACATCAAATTTAATCTCTTCAATACTGACTGGTTCTACAATCAAAATTACAGTCAAAATACCAATTAAAATAAAAAGGTAGCTCAAAAAACGAACCAAAAATACTTTATGATAATGCGGCAGACTAAAATTTAATTTCATACTAAGTACCCCTGGAGGGATTTGCACCCCCGACCTTTCCCTTAGGACGGGATTGCTCTATCTACTGAGCTACAGGGGCGGAACTAATTTATTTTACCAGAAATAAGTTAAAATATGGAATACGGAGCGTAGTTCATCGGCAGAACGCTCGGTTCGGAACCGAGAGGCAGAGAGTTCAATTCTCTCCGCTCCGACTAAATTTTAAGATGCCTTAACTAACTGTTCAGCCTTAGCAAGCCTATCAGAATTTAAAATTCTACTTTGAATACCTTCGGGATTGCGTATAACAGCAACATAATATGGCAAATTTCTATTGCTTTTAACATAAACCCTTTCCATTGCTACAAGTTCCTCTCTAGGATTCCTCAATAAGCGACTTACACATTTTTCTGATGGGAAAGATTCTTTTGTGCTTTTTGCTTTATCTTCTAACTCTGCAACAATGCCTCTCCAAACCCCAATTTCCCTTATGACTGATTCTATGGAATCACTTCCATGAACCAGGTTATTAGAAATAGATAAAGCATGTTTCCCACGAATAGAGTCAGGGCTTTCAACAGAGGCCTTCTCAGGATCAGTTGGTCCTATATCTTTTCTCCATTGGCAAACAGCATCACCTTGCTTATAGTGAAGCAGCAGCAATGTGGCTGATCCTTGTTCAAAATGACTTAAGATAGAATCTAGATGAGGATTTCCTTGGTAAAATGTCATTACATTATCTGGTGATAATTTCAAAGATAGAGAAAAAATAATTTTGTCCCTACCGATCTCATCCATAAGTAAATCTGCAGCTTTTTGATCATTAGGAGATAAATCCTTACTCTCATTTGCTTGAGGTTTAATCATTGCTAAGGTAATTAATCCTTCTTTAGTCATCTCAATAAGCTCAGGATGTTTAAGTGCTATATTAACCTGATGAAGTTTTTGTAATTCTAAATCACTCAAAGTCATTCTTTCTGCGCGGAGAGCAGCTGATGTTTGCTCCCCTAAACTACGCATACTAAATACGTCTGGCGTTGTTATACTTGTACAAAGTTCTCTGCTCATTGTTTTTTTACTTCTCTTTCTTCTTTTCTTTTATCCATAAATTTAATAAAGCTATCCAGCTTCTCAATTTCTTTTATTATTTTTTCTTTTTTTGTTTTTAAATCACTCATATCTAAATCATTGCACTATAAGTCCAAACTTGTTTTTTAGGGTGGTAGACAAACGAATTATAGCACCAAGAAACTAAAGACGCAACTATCTAAGTCGACATAATACTGTCCGTGAGGCTCACAGACAAAAACAGACCTAAACCCTATATATAGCAGGTTAAGGAAATGCTATTTATTTATTAAACCAGAGTTTTATTTCAGCCTCTGCTTCTTCTGGCGTACCAGAGGCATGAACTAGATTTCTAATTGACCTTTTTTCAGAATTGGCTAATACTGCAGAATCTGCAGCAAAGTCCCCTCTAATAGTACCTGCAGGGGCTAAAAGAGCTACTGTTGAACCAACCAGTTTCCTGACTACTTCTACTGCATGATCACCTTCTAAAACAAAAGCCAAAACCGGTCCTGACATTAAATATTCAATATTAAACTTGTGAATCATTTCACCAATTTCTTTAGCATCCTTGGTACCGATATGCTCCATTGGGTCAAGCCCAAATTTTTCGTAATCACCTAAACTTTTACCACCAACAGTTTCCAACCATTCATCAGTTACGGGGTAATGGGCAGAGGCTAAATCATGATCAGCCTGCACCATTTTAGCATCAACAATTTTTAAGCCGACTCTTTCAAGCCTGGATAAGATTTCCCCTGCAAGACCCCTTTGCATGCCATCCGGCTTAATAATTAATAATGTCTTTTGGTTCTTAAGATTCATGGATTAATTTCTATATCCGAAATATTGTAACTGCCTGAATCATAAACGTCAACTATGGCAAATCGGGGTGATTGAGTATTTCTCTCTTTGGTTAAGGCTCCAACAGTCACCATATTAATATTAGTTTCCATATCAGTATAAGTAGTAAAGGCATGAATATCTCCTGCAAACACTCCTCCAACTTTTGCCTTATCCATTAAATTTAATAATTCTTTAGCTTGGCTTTGAATTTTACTATTTGCAGCAAGAGAGGTATCAGACTTTCTAGCAGAGCCCATCACCTGCTCTGATGATGGATGAACTAATGGTTCATGCAAAAATACATAAACTGATTTAATTTGAGGATCTTTCTTTTTCCCTAACTCTTCTTCTAACCAGAATTGCTGGATGTTATCAACTCCATCATAATTATCAGAATTATAAAGCAGAATAAATCTAATTCCTGAATCTGTAAAAGCCTGATATGGGGAACCAAATACCTGACTAAAGTTGGCAACTGCTAGTTTATCTTTATCCCTGGCATCCCATAAATCATGATCACCCGGAACTACATAATATGGTAACCCTGCAGTTTCGAACACATTCTTTACTGTTTGTAATTCAGTTATAGTCCCTACATCAGTATAATCTCCCAGTCCAATTACGAACTTTGCACCTTTAGATTTTGCTTCTGCCAACGCAGCTTTTAACATATCAACATCTTTATGTGAGTCTGAAACAAGAGCAAACTTTAAAACAACCTTACCGCTTTTTTGAGATTGCTGAGAAGTGGTTTTACTGACAGAAGATTGGTTTTGCAATGGTAGCTTAAAATCTTTATTAGGACTAAAACTTAAAATACCGGTAATAACTTTGATTGTATCTTCTGAAGTTAAAAGTCCCACAACTGCCTGTTTAGGATCAGAAGGAAATTCATTAATAGCCTGAGTAAAAGGATCATTTTCAGAACTAGTTCCATTAAAATACTTAAAAGCCTGAATCAAAGCTATTCCTAATAATAAAAATAATACTAAAGATAAAAACAGCCTAAAAATAGTAAATGGAAGCTTGGCAGCACTTTTTCGCTTTTCAGAGTGTTTAAACATCTTTATATATTCTACACTACCTTACATTCTCTCAGGTGAATCAATACCAAGTAAATTTAATCCAGTTTTTAACGCATCTCCAACTTTAGATGCCAAAACCAATCTTAGCTCTTTCTTCTCTGATTCAATAATACGGTGTTTTTGATAGAAAAGATTAAAATCTTTTGCTAGATCTAATAAATATTCACAAATTAAATTAGGTCGGTATTCCAAACCAGTTAAAGATACAATCTGGCTAAAATATTCTAACCTCCTCAATAAATTCCTCTCTTCCAACTCAAGCAATTCTTTCTGAAGATTAACAGGAATTGATTTTTCATTGGAAAAATCTGCTTTCTTAAGAAGGGATTGGATTCTGGCATATGTATATTGCAAGTAAGGACCACTATCACCCTGCAAAGATACAGACTGATCCAAATCAAAGATCATATTAGAAGTGGGAGAAAACTTTAAATAGGCAAATTTAATTGCTCCAATTGACACTTGTTTTGCTATCTCCTGATTTATTTCCAATCTACTTTCTTTCATGACTTCACGCACTTTTTCTACTACTATATGAAATAACTCATCCACTGTTACCACCTCACCTGTTCTTGAAGACATTTTTCCTCCTTTAATTCCCACCATTCCATAAGATAAATGATATTTTTTACCCTTAAGGTTGGGAAATAAAAGCTCAATTGCTTTAATAATTACCTGAAAATAGCCAGCTTGTTCACTTCCAACTATATGAATAGATTTATCATAGGAAAAATTTTTATATTCAAGCTCTGCCAAACCCATATCTTTGGCCTCATAGGTTGGGTTTCCAGCTGAGTTAAGAAAAACACGGTTATGCAAACCATACTTTTCTGCCTGAAAAATTACAGCACCATCACTTTTTTCAAAAATCTTACCTAAATTTTCTTCCACCAGCTCTTTACCTCTTTCATATACTTCACTTTCAAAATAACATCTGTCATATTTGATGCCTAAAAGCTTATAAACACCCTCAAAATAATCAATGCTCCATTGCCTACCCATCTTATATAAACCCCAATATTCAGAATCTTTTTTATAAAGATCCACATTAATATGATCAATTTGTTGTTTGAAAGAAGGATCAGAATCATAATCAGAGCTGCCTAAAGCATATGCTTTACCTAAATATTCAGCTTTTTCTTCACCATTTAAGCTTTCTGAGGGCAAACCAAGTTTCTTCATTCCCCAAACTGCCTTGGCAACATGTAAACCAATATCTCCCTGATAATTCGCGCGAAAAACATTATGACCTAAAAACTCAAAAATCCGGGCTAAGCTTTCTCCTAAAATAAAAGTTCGAAGATGTCCAATGTGTACTTCTTTTAAGATATTGGCATGTCCATACTCTACAAGGATTTTTTGAGAATTAACTTTCTCTGGATTTAAAACTTCTGCCAGATTTTTTATCAATATTTCATCCTTAATAAAGAAGTTGAGAAAACCAGGCCCTTTGATTTCTGACTTGTCCAAATAGTCCACTTTTCCCAATTTTTCTAAAATTTCCTTAGCAATCTCTACTGGACTCTGCTTAGTGTTTTCAGATTTTTGTTTAGACAGTTGTAACGCTATATTCGAGGTATAATCTCCAAAGGAAGAATTTTGTGGAATATCACAAACTATATCATCTACTTTAAAACCCAGGTCTAAAACTGCCTTTTTTAAATCACTCTCAAGTTGTTGCTTTATCATTGAATAATCATACCATATTTGCTTGTTTCTGTTTCGATAAATGGTAAATGGTCACCGCTAAAATTAAATAATATCCAACCCATGTAATTACCCCTGTTTGGTTAATATTAAAACTGGCTCCAGGAATTTTGGAAAAAAATTGGACAATATAAATAAAGTAAGTCAGCAATATCCCTGGTATTAATCCAATCACTGTCCCCAACATAATATTAAAAAAACCAAAAACCATTGCCACAAAACCAGAAATCATTACCAACGGAATACTCCATAAAACCAAACTGTTGGCAATTAAGCCTGCTACTGAAATTTGATTAAAGTTATAAGCAATCACTGGTAAAACCATTAGCTGAGCAGCTAAAGTTACTGCAAAATCCTCACGAATTAACTTTGGAATCTTTTCCAGGGCTTTAGAAAAAACCGGAGCAACCACCACCACTCCAAATGTTGCCAGAAAACTTAACTGAAAAGAAATATTTAATAACCAGTTGGGTTGATAAAGCAGCATCAATCCGCCAGTCAAAAACAAAATCCACCAACCAGTTCCTTCTTTACCCATTAATTTACCTGTGTAAGTTAGCCCTGCCATAATAGCTGCTCTTACAACAGGTACTCCAAAACCTGTTATCAAACTATAGAACACTATAACAAAAAGCGTCAAAATAATTGTTTTTCTCCTGCCAATCAAACCTACCAGGCTCATCACAAACCCTGCTAAAATAGTTAAGTTTTGACCAGAAACTACTACGATATGTATGGTAGAGGTTATCTGTAATTGCTGCCTAAAGTATTGTGGTAAGCTAGACTGGTTTCCTAGGATTATACCTGAAAGTAAGGCTGATTGAGGGTAAGGCATAATATTATCAATGGTTTGTGAAAGAGATGTTCGAAGAGGCTGAAATAATTGAACCCCCTCTTCTTTATAGGTAGGATCTATACCTTCAATTTGCATAACCCTGAAGCTAAATAATAAAATCCAAAAGGAAACTAAAAAGAAAGCTAGCCTCACCATAAATTAATCATAGCTTGTAGAAAAATGGTAAGCAAGAAAAGAGGCACGGGTGGTGCGAGTCGGGGCGCCCCACCTTGCACCCGCAACGAAGTGAGGATGTCGGATGGGGCTGACGAGCGACAGGACCCGTAACTTTAAGGAAGCTACCATGTAGATATTTGAGCCTTAATCTTTTCATAAACTGATCTTGAAACTGCTTTTTTTGTGACTAATTCCTCTATCCCTGAATATGGTCTGTTATCAATAATTTTCTGTGCAGTTACAGCTCCCACTCCTGATAATTTATCTAAATCAGCTAAACTAGCTTCATTAATGTTTATTAGAGATTGAGTCGTGGAAGAATCACCCTGGGCAACAGAGCTGTTTAATGAGGGTGTTTCTGACACCGAAGGCACATAAATTTTCATCCCATCTGCTACTTTTTGAGCTAGATTGATACTTTTTGCAACATATACAGGATCTGCTTTTTCAGTTACCCCACCAGCTAATTTTAAAGCATCTTCTACTCTTGAATCCGAAGCTAATGAATAAACACCAGGAGAATTTACTGCTCCCCCAACATCAACTTTTACTTCTATAGATTTTGAAACACCACTCACCATTGAGGCAGCAGGATATTGTTTGGAAGATTTGATAAACGAAGTTTGCGAGCCATCGCTCTTAAAAGTTTTTGGAATTATACCTGAAGAAATAATACCTCCTACAAATAAAACTATGCCTACAATACCTACAACAATCAAGATTTATACCTATTTAACAAATCATCAAGACTGTTATCAGATTCCATTTTTGATTATCATCCAAACTTCCAAACAAACTTTTTTAGTTTCCTTTTCTTTTCATAATGAGCCCTGAGTTCAACTCGATAGGTTTTTATCCAATCTTTATAGGCATTAAACAAATAAATTAGTCCTCTACCTTCCATTTCTTTCTTAATTATTCCACCCTCATGAGGAAATCGGTGCAATCTTCGATGAGGAGATGAAAAACCATGCACATAATGACAAAGTTCATGAGCAATTGTATGATCAACCACTACTTGAGGCACAATTAAATCCTTAAACATACCTGTAATTGTAATATATGTCTTTTTGGAGGCTGGATCCATTTTAATTGAACCTAATCTTAACCTGGAATATCTGCCAAACTGGATAAAAACAGGATTAATTTGAGGAACATCAGCAAAATATTCTGACCATAGGTAATCCAGCCTGGAAAGTAACCATTTATCATCTCTCATAATTTTATGCTAGCCTCCTTTTTATGTTGAGTCAAGTCATCTTAGCTGAACAAATAAACATACTTTTTATGGTTTAAAAAAGTGATAAAATGCATTTTTGATTTGATTGTTCTATCAATCTAAACACCCTTAAAAAATTGTTAGCAATTAGTTAAAAATACTGCTAATTTTTAGTTGTTACAAGGTTAATAATTTTACCTGGAACATAAATCACTTTCACTACAGTCACAGAATCTATGCACTTTTGTACTCTAGGACTATTTAGAGCAAGTTTTTCTATATCTGGCTGGCTATTTACCAGGTCACTTTCTATCAACAAGTTATCTCTAACCTTACCATCAACTTGTACTACAATCGTAATTTTCTCATCCTGTAAGTATTTTTCTTCAATTTGTGGCCAGGGTTGATTGTGAATAGAACCTTCTTGACCTAATAGTTCCCACAATTCTTCTGTAATATGTGGCGCAAAAGGAGCAAGAAGAATTAAAAGTGTTTTATATTCATACTGACTTACTTTCTCTTTATGGCTTAAATAATTTAACCATTCCATTAAGGCTGCGACAGCTGTATTAAATCTTATTCCATCTATATCCTCCCCTGTTTTTTTGACTATCTTATTCAGCATGATTAGATCTTGTTTGGTAGGTTCAATATCAGATACCTTATCAAACAAATTCCACACTCTCTCTAAAAATCTGAATGGACCCCAAATTCTCTCTGAAATCCATGGACCAGAAGAACCTTCATAAGGCATAAAGAAGGCTACATGAATACGAACTGCATCTGCTCCGTATTTTTTAACTTCTTCATCTGGATTAACCACATTCCCTTTTGATTTACTCATCTTATTTCCATCAGGGCCTAACACAATTCCGTGATTTACTCGTCTTTGTGCGTATTCATCCAGATCAGTTAAACCTAAGTCTTTAAAGAATTTGGTAAAGAATCTGGAGTAAAGAGTATGTCCGAGATTATGTTCAGCACCGCCAAAATAAGTATTAACTGGCATTATTTTCTTAGCTAAATCTATATCAAATACCTTGTTTTCTAGATCAGGGCTAAGGTATCTGAAAAAATACCAGGAAGAATCAACAAAAGTATCCATGGTATCAGCATCACGCTTAGCTTCCCCCTTACATTTTGGACATTTAACATTTATCCATTCTTCGTTTGAGGCTAAAGGTGATTTTCCCTTGGGTGTATAATCCACATCTCGAGGTAATTTTACTGGCAAATCTTCTTCTGGAACAGGTACAACACCACAATCAGGACAATAAATTATTGGGATTGGAGTTCCCCAGTATCTTTGTCTGGAAATAGACCAATCATGCAGATGATATTGAACTTTAATTGAACCTAAATGATGTTCTACGAGATAATTTGTTATCTTCTCTCGTGCTTCAGAAGAACTTAGACCATTATACTGTCCGCTATTAACCATTATTCCCTCTCCTGTTGTCGCTTTTTCTTCCTTTTCACTCTCATCTTCATCTGTTTTAACCACCCTTACAATCTCAAGTCCAAACTTTTTAGCAAACTCAAAATCACGTTCATCATGAGCTGGCACAGCCATTATTGCGCCTGTTCCATAGCCGGTTAATACATAATCAGCCACCCACACAGGAATATCTTTTTCACTCAATGGATTTTTAACATAACTTCCTGTAAAGACTCCTGTTTTCTCTTTATTTTCTTTTCTTTCCAGCTCAGATTTAGTACCAGCAATCTGAATGTACTTTAATACTTCATCTTCTTGTTGCTTAGAGATTAGATCTTTAAGCTTGGGATGCTCAGGGCTAAGCACTAAAAAAGTAGCTCCAAAAATAGTGTCTGGCCTTGTGGTAAATACTTCCAGATCATTAAACTTTATTAAAGCACCCTCACTCTTACCTATCCAATTATTCTGGGCGTCACGCAGTGATTGTGGCCAATCAACAGAAGGAGTTTCCTTCCAAAGCAATTTTTCAGCATAATCTGTGATCTTAAAAAACCATTGTTCTACCTCTTTTTGAACTACTTCTGTACCACATCTCCAGCAAGCACCTGCTTCCACTCCCTCATTAGCTAAAACAGTTTGACACTGTTCACACCAGTTTGATAGTGATTTTTTTTGATAAGCTAGATCTTTTTTTAACATTTGAAGAAATATCCATTGATTCCATTTGTAATATTCTGGCAAACAAGTAATTACTTCATGATCAAAGGTAAAGCTCGCTCCCATCGTCCCAAATTGCTCCTTCATTTTTTCTACATTAGCCAAAGTCCAATCTTCTGGGTGAATCTTATTTTTTATGGCTGCATTTTCTGCCGGCAAGCCAAAAGCATCAAAGCCGTTGGGAAAAAATACGTTAAAACCTTGCAGTCTTTTGAACCTGGCATAAATATCTGCTCCAGCAAAGGTAAACCAATGACCCATATGCAGATTACCTGAAGGATAGGCATATTCAGCCAGAACATAAAATTTCTTTGGCTTTGTTAGATCAGTTTTATAGAGTTCTTCTTTAACCCATTTTCCTTGTATTTTAGCCTCAATTTCAGCGGGGATATATTTTTTCATCTGAGCCTCATATTATCACAAACCCCAAGTCAACTCAATCTATTTCAACAAAGAAATGATGGGTGGTGCGAGTCGGGGCGCCCCACCTTGCACCCGCAGCGAAGCGAGGATGTCGGATGGGGCTGACGAGCAACAGGACCCATCATTTTAAAGATATTCCCTAACTTTCCGTCAAAGTTGCAGATATAAGATACTTTTCACTCTACTTTTCACATACGTCATACAAGAATAATGTATATTATTTGATATATTTAGATAGGGTGTATTTTAAGCAACTTCCCTTTCGTAAGCTATTCTGAAACAAAATTGATATATATAGTCATATTGACATATAAACATTCCTTTATTATAATAATTTTAGTTTAATATCCCGGTAGGAGTAAAAGCAGACGGTTACTCCTACCGGGATATTTTTTTCTCAAAAATTAAGCATAAATGATATTATTAGATATAAAATGTCATATAAAATCCTAGTTGCCAAAGTAGAGTTTAAAAGATTAGTCTAATTACATGGTTCAAAAAATAAATTACTGGTTAGGCCTCGTATTTAAAATAATAATACTGGCTATGGCTTTTTTAACTCCTCTCTTCTTTTGGAGCTACACCACAGAATTTTACGAAACACCTAAGTTTATTTTAGTATTAATCGCAACTACTTTATTTTTATTACTTTGGATAACCAAATGGATAACCAGTGGAAAGATAACTTTAACCATCTCAAAACTTGACCTGTCCTTTTTCTTATTACTAATAGCTTTTATTATTTCAACATTTTTTGCTGCCTCTAAGCCAATTGCTATTTTTGGAGCATTACCCAGATTACACGGAGGGCTGGTAAGTTTTACCCTTTATGCAGTATTTTATTTTGTCCTGGCAGCAAACTTAAAGAAGATTTCAACTATAAAAGAAGTTGTTTATGCTCTTCTTGCTTCATCAATCATTTTGTCAATTTTAAGTTTACTCTCTTATGCAGGAATAAACCTCTTTTCTCTTCCTTGGACAGCAGGACAAGCCTTTACTCCAACTGGTTCCAGCTTTTCCACCGTTGCAATACTATTGTTAATTCTACCTTTTCCAATATCTGCCATTTTATATGGTTCAAAATTAACTGATTTTGACAGTGATTCACAAAATGAGGAATTAGGGTTACCTCTTAATTCACTTATAGGAAGCAATAATTCTTTAAATCAGATTTCAATCAAAGTCATCTGGTCAGTTATTCTGGGACTTTTTACCACAACCATTGTGTTGATTGGTAATATTCCTTTATATATAGCAGCAGTTATTGTTCTTGTCTTGGTTTTGTTTGTGACTCCTCCAAATTTAATCAGTAGAAATTCAGCCTACCTTTTTATTCCTATATTAGTTTCTCTTTTGATTGCTTTTATATCTTTCATGCCAATTGGCGGATCAAAAAATATTCTATATAACAAGGCTCAAAGTTTCCCCCGTGAATTACAATTACCTTTTTCAACATCCTGGAAAATCTCTATTTCTGCTTTTAGGGATTCTCCATTCTATGGATCAGGACCTGCATCTTACTTGAATGATTTTACATTGTATAAACCTGCTGAATTTAATAACACTGCATTTTGGTCAGCTAAATTTGATCAGGCATTTAATGAATACTTACAAATCCTGGCAACATTGGGAACCATTGGTTTAATTGCACTTGTACTCCTAACAGTAACTGCCCTGGCAATTGCTTTTAAAAGTTTAAGTACTCCAAAAACCGGAAGTATAAGAATCCCTTTAGCAATTTCAACTATTACATTTTTTATTGTATTAGCTCTTCATGCTTCAACCCTAACTTTATGGATTGTCGGTATTATCTTAATAGTTTGTTTCTTAGCGATTACCCGACAATCTAGTAATGAAATCGTACTGGGGGATTATCAATCCAATAGCACTAACGGATCAAAACATAATATTAATCCCCTACCTATTATTGCTGCTCTGGTAATAGTTGGATTGGGCTTTTTAGTTTATAAAGAAACAGTACCTGCTCTAATTGCTGATTACCACCATCGCCAAGCTTTGAAAGCTGTGTCAGTAGGACAAGGCTTAGTTGCATACAATGAACTTATCCTTGCTGAAAAGTTTAACCCAAATATTGATTTATATAGAAGCGATCTGGCACAAACTAACTTTGCTTTGGCAAATGCCATTGCTTCTGCTAAAGGTCCTACAGAAACAAATCCTTCCGGATCTCTTTCAGACCAGGATAAACAAAATATTCAGGTACTTTTATCACAAGCCATAAATGAAGGCAGAGCAGCCACAATTCTTAATCCAAATAACTCAGCTAACTGGGTAGTCTTAGCCTCAATTTATCAGCAAATATCTGGTGTTGCAAAAGATGCCTTACAATTTGCCTTAGATTCTTATGGTAGGGCTATTCAAAAAGATCCTTTTAATCCAGTGCTTAGATTAACTGTTGGTGGTGTATATTATCAAATTAAAAACTATGATATGGCTATTCGTTTCTTCTCTGATGCTGCAAACTTAAAACCTGATTACGCCAATGCCTATTACAATTTAGCAATTGCTTACAAAGATAAAGGTGATCTAGCTAATGCAACCTTATTTGCAGAACAAGCAATCTCAAAATTAGATGCTAAAAGTCCGGATTATAAAACAGCTACAGACTTACTTGAGCAATTAAAAACAAAACAGGTTTCTAATACTCCAAAGGTTCAAACAGAATCATCTTCATCTGCATTGCAAGATCAAAATTTACCAAAAGTATTAAACCTACCAAAACCTGAGAAGATTACTACCCCATCTGCTATTAAGAAAACTATCCCTACCCCAACTCCAAACCCAGAACCATAATTTATGTGGACTTGCCGGGAATAAGCAGAGCTTCTCTTCGAGTAAGCAGAGCTTGCGACGCTTCGCGTCTTAGGGCTACTTCGACTCCGTCGAAGATCCTGTAATCTTCACTTCGTTCAGATTATTGAACCGCTGATTGTGTGGACTCACTGAGAATCGAACCCAGGATTGTACAATGCGAATGTACTGGTATACCACTTACCTATGAGCCCAAACGCCAATTCTCTGATCTTCCGATATGCTGAAATACTGATACTCTGACTTATCTGATATGCTGAAATTGTGGACCCGAGGGGAATAAGACACTCTTCGCTCTGCTCAGAGATCTTGATCCCCTCTTTTCGTCCACTGCAATAATGTTTGTGGACCCGAGGGGAATTGAACCCCTTATCTTCTCTATGCCATAGAGACGTCGTACCGGTGGACCACGGGCCCTTATAACTGTAATATTTTAACTTAATTAGGCTAATTAGACAAATATATTAAGAGCTATCCTTACCTTTGACACAGTCAACAGGCAAGGTGAGGAAGACTTTAATAGAAGAAGAGATTTAGTTTTACTTTAAAATCGATGATGGATTAAGAGCTATACCCTTATATCTGATTTCAAAATGTAAATGAGTACCGGTAGACCTACCAGTTGTACCCATTCTTCCTATTGTTTGTCCTCGTGATACTTTCTCCCCTGCAGAAACATATACATTCGAAAAATGTGCATAAAGGGTTGTATACCCATTGCCATGATCAATTACAACTCTATTACCATAACCTGAATTATCAGGCCATCCGGCTACAATAACTGTTCCTCCGTCTGAAGCATTTACCGGTGGACCCGATCTATCAGCAATATCCAAAGCAGGATGATACCAGGCAAAGTATTGAGTAATAATACCTTTAGTTGGCCAGCTAAAACTTCCTCCTCCAGGAGCCTGGAAGGTTGATGAAGCAACTCCAGTATAAAAAGACTTGGTAGATGATGGTTGAGATTTTTGAATAACAGGTGCTGCAGCTGGTTCCACTCCACCAGGCACTATTAATACCTGACCTGTTTTTAATTTAAAATCATCAGGAACATCATTAAAAGGAAAATCTAAAATAGCCTGTGCTTCAGCGGAGTACTTTTTAGCTACAGATTCTAAGGTATCACCAGATTTAACTGTATGTGCTACCCCTGTAACAGGTAATATCCGAATTTTTTGACCAGGTTTAATAGTAACACTATCTAAATTATTCTCCCATTTAATAGTGTCATTGGAAATCCCAAAATGTTCAGCTATTGTTGATAAGGTATCACCAGACTTTACTTCATATTCAATCACCTCTGAACGTGGTTTTTGTGAAATTGTAGTGCGGGTATCATATAAAGAGTTTAAAACTGGATCATCAATTGAACTTTGATCATAAATATTTACAAAACGAGGATCTTCAGGACTAACACCAGGAAAAGAAGCAGATAAAATTGTTTGTCCGCCAAATGCACCAGAAGTAATAATACCAAAAGCTGACAAGCCTACCATGCTACCATGCCAGATTTTTTTCTGTAATATTCCCCTTTTGAACATCAGCATATCTACACTAAGATTTTTAAAGGCTTCAAAGAGTGAGGCAAGATAAACCACTTTTTGGTTTAAATAAACGAGTAAAAAACTGATAAAAAGACGTAGGTCTTTAAAGAGAGAATTCACCTGTGAGAGTTATTCTAGCAGATCAGATCAAATAATAAAAGCTTAAAAGCACAAAGTTAACATGGGCTATACACTTCAATATCATTTCCTTCTGGATCTTTAAATTCTATAACTAAATTTGCACCAATTTTTGTGAGCGAATATACAATTTCTACTTTTAAATCGTCTAACTTTTTCTGCAAATCATCAATATTATCAACTTTAAAGCTTAATAAACAATTATCTCCATAGGTCACCTTCTCTTTAACTTTTTCGGGATTAAATAAGCAGAAGTTGAAACCATCTAGATTGAATATACTAAAAAGGTCATCCTTAACATTCACTTGTTGTTCTAAAAATTGCTCATAGAATTTAATAGCACGATTCATATCTTTGACACAAATATAAGCAGAGTTAAGAATCGGCTTCATAAAGAAAGTATACCAAACTCATCTTTACTTTAAACGAAGAATTATGGATCAGTTTGATATTTATTCAATTATTGAAAAGAACAAACCGATCAGTATATACTCTATAAACAATGGATGATACTCAAAAAATGCTTCAAATTATTATCAATGGGCAAAGTTCTCTCAAACAAGAGTTGTCAACTAAAATTGATAAACTTGATGCTAAATTTGAAGGAAAAATTGATAAACTTGGTACTGAATTAAATGCTAAAATAGACAAATTAGATAAAAGGTTAGACAAAATTGGCAAACAAGTGGCATTTCTTGAGGATGATGCCCCAACCAGAGAAGAATTTGATGGATTAACAAAAAGAGTGGACAAAATCGAAAAGAAAGTTGTTGTAACTCCCCTTACCTAACGTCTTTGAGGGAATCTAAGAATTCTTTGTTACTGTCTGTTTTGGATAATCTTTCCAGGAATGCTTCTGTTACTTGATCATCAGGGAGCAAACCCAACATTCTTCTGGTAACCACGATTTTCTTATAATCATCTTCATTAAATAATAATTGTTCTTGTCTGGTTCCAGAGCTTTTAATATTAATAGAAGGGAAGATTCGTCTTTCAGCTAAGTTACGATCCAAATGTAACTCCATGTTACCGGTACCTTTGAATTCTTCATAAATCAAATCATCCATTCTGGATCCTGTATCAACTAAAGCTGTACCAATAATGGTTAAAGAACCGCCTTCTTCACAATTTCTGGCAGCACCAAAAAATCTCTTTGGAGGATATAAAGCAGCTGGATCAAAACCACCTGTTAGAGTACGTCCGGAAGGAGGTACAGACAGATTGTATGCCCGTCCTAATCTGGTTATTGAATCAAGGAGGATAACAACATCTTTACCCTCTTCTACCAGCCTTTTAGCCCGTTCTAAGGCAATCTCTGCAGCAGTAGTTTGATTTTCAGCTGCTTCATCAAAGTTAGATGAAATAACATCACCTTTAATAGATCTTGAAAGATCAGTAACCTCTTCAGGTCTCTCTCCTACTAATACCGCCATCAAAATAACTTCAGGATGATTTTTGGTAATTCCGGCAGCAATATCTTTTAGAATAGTGGTTTTTCCAGCTTTAGGAGGTGAAACAATTAATCCTCTTTGACCAAATCCAATTGGAGCTACTACATCAATTACTCTTTGAGATAAAGGAAATTTACCTGTTTCTAATTTTAATAATTTATTTGGATAAATAGCAGTTAAATCTTCAAATTTTGTTCTTTTTGGGGCATTTCTTCCACCATCTACATTAACAAACTTTTCTGCATCTACCCCATTAATAGTAGTAACTTGTAATAATCCAAAATAACGTTCATTTTCTTTTGGCTGTCTGGCTGCTCCGGTTACTAAATCTCCCATTCTAAGATTAAATCTTCTGATTTGTGAAGCAGAAATATAAACATCCCTGTCTGAGGGAGTATATTTTGGTCTAAGAAAACCATGACCTTCTGACATGATATCCAAAATTCCGGAAACATCTTCTGTAGGAACATCACGGTTATCACGTTCTGAGTATCCGTTATTATATCTTGGTCTGTATCCGTTTGATTGATATCCTTGTCCACTATTATTCTGCTCTTCTGGTTTCCGATCTTCCGATACTCCGATACTCTGGTCTTCCAATTTCGGCTCTCCCACCATTTGATCCACGTCAACATTTGCCTCTGTAACAGGCCTGTCGTTTAAATCTTTTGGTTTAAAAGAACGGGTATTTGCCATATCTAATAGAAATTAAAATTCTTTTTGGGAATCACCAGCTAGGAGCCTAGCTTTGTATATTATCCCATATACATTTATGGCTGTCAATTATTACTTTGTTTGCCATTTTTACAAACAAACCATTGATTAATTTTCTCACAAGCCACTACTCTTGCTTTTTGATCATGATAGTTTTCTCCAGCAAACTCTTTAATCAAAGACCAAATTTGTTGTTCTTCTGGAGTTCCTGCACCTGTACGCCCCCTACCACACAATCTTCGAATAATATTATATATTGATACCTGTGCTTGATGACCAGTTAATCTTCTCCCTGATTTTGTTAATGGCAATGCATCAATCAAACCATCAATTGTTATTTCTGGATGTTCAATAATAAGTTTGATGGCTGTCAATTTTTCTGGCTCTATCTCAACTGACCCAACTTTTGGAGCAGCAGATGGTGGCTTATTTTCTTCAAACCATTTATTTATTTTAGCTTTAATTTTTTCCCCCACTTTTGAATACATTGTCTCTTGTGTTTCAATATTAAAATCCTGCCATAATTTTGCTTCTTCAGGGGTTGCTTTTCTGGTGGAGATGTTCACCCGAAGCGTATCAACAGCACGGATGAGTGCATACTTAGCATTCCCTGAGTGAAGTTTTCTATGATTTTTATCTGGACCCAGTAACTCAATCAGTTGGGTGAAGCTTATTCTTGGATTATTGATTAGTGCCGTTAAAGCCTTTAAGCGTGATTCAGGCACAGATTTGTTTATCTGATCCTTTTTTACCCCCAAAGCTGGACTTTGAATCTCTTGATCATCAATAAAGCTAATTGAGCCTTGTAAATGATATTGCATTTTTGCCTTGCTACCAGTACTGATAATTATTGACGGATTTCTAGGATCAATTTCTAAAGCGCTTCTAAGACGTTGAATAGTATTATAGCCAAGACTGGCGCCTAATAAACCAAATTCGCGGATTTTTTTTGTAAAAGTTAGAGCAGATATGGTCTGGTTAGGTTCTGAAGCAAATAAACCTAATGCTGCAACCTGTTCACTAGTGATTCTGCAGCGCTTGCTAGGCATTTCTAGAACATCAACCAAAACCTCACCTGATGATCTCTTTACAGTAATGTTTGGAACCCTCGCTTGTTGTGCTTTAGCTAAAAGCGCTTCTTCCTCTTGCTTTCTTCTCTCTTCCAGCAATTGTAATCCTCTTTTTAAGCCTTCATCTGTATTTTGCCGATTTTCAAAAAGACGATATGCATCTTCCTGTTTTTTCACAATTTCCGGAGATAAGTGCCGACTTAAACCTCTTAATTTATCTAGCTCATCTTTTTTTCTATCTCGAATTTTTAAATAGTCTTCTGCATCAACAAGTAATTTCGCTTCTCCAACTTTTTCTCTCAACTCAAGAATATATCCTACTATCCGTAATTGTGATTTATATACAGCCTCCCTGGCTAAACCTACCTTAAGCGGGTTATCTTCTTCTTTAATTCTGGGTTCTATACCTTTTGGGCTAATTTGATTGGTTCCAATACGCTTATATAAATCACCACGGGAGTCAAATATGGCATTTGCAGTATCAAGATGTGCTTGAAATACTGCTAATTCATTTTTTAATTCTAGGGACATAAGACCGATAGTATAGCTTTCTGCCTTGCTCTTGTCAAACCTAATTTGCTTTAACTATTTAACTCGGTCTTTATTAACTGCTGAAATTGTTGAGCAATTTTTTTCCAATCAAAGTCTTGTCTAATTTTAACTTGCAGAGCTTTAGCTAGCTTTGATTTTAAAGTTTGATCTAAAATTAGTTTCTCAATTGCTATTAATAAGCTATCTACTGTAGGTTCAACTAATAAGCCTGTTTTATTGTTTATAATTATTTCTTTTGTTCCACCTTGATCTGTAGCAATAACAGCACAACCACAACTTCCAGCTTCTAAAATCACATTTGGAAAACCTTCAGGATGAATTGAAGGATGCACAAAAATATCAGTTTGAGATAAAAGCTTAGCTACTTCTTTTGAACTTAAAGGACCTGTGAACTGAATATGCTTATCAGCATCAGCACTTAGCTTATTAAATAATTCTCCTCCACCAGCAAATACAAAGTGTGCCTGAGGATATTTAGTAGTTATCTTTTTAGCTACTTCCAGTAATACCTGTGGGCCCTTGGATTTAATCATTCTACCCACAAATGTGATGGTAAGGGGTTTTTTAATACCTGGTTTAAAGTAGTTGCTGTCTACTCCACCATATATAAGCTGAGGAGATTTAAAGCTATATTTTCTTAAAAACTTCTGAGTGGCTTTATTTGTAGCTATCACCATGTCATAACTTTGAGAACAAATTGCTAAGCTAAAACGATCGAACACGCCTGAAATAGCGGTAACCAGCTTTAATTTAGCAAGAGGATGATTAGCACAATGGTCAGTTAAAACACTTTTTGCTCCTAAAGCCTTTGCTACCAATGGTGCGTACCATGAATGATCGAAAAAACGGGTATTTGAGTGAACAATATCATATTTATATTGAGATGATAAACGTTTTATTAAAAGTATCAGAGCAACAGGATTTGGTAAAGCAAATTGTCCAGGTAAGATTACCCAACAAGGCACGCGATATATATTTAAACCTCTATATTTTTCTTTATCAACAGCTTGATCAGTATTATAACAAACTACATCAGTAGCTATTGTAGAATTAGCCTTAATTAGGCTCACATATAATTCCTCCATATAGCGTTCTGACCCACCATAATGAGGATAAAAAAAGCTACTAAGCAGTAAAACTCTCATTAGGCAGTAACTGCCTCTCCAACTACTACAATTGATTCTTTTGAAACCAGATTAAAACGGTATCTAAAAATAAATAGCACATGTTTAAAGCCAGTTCTCCAGATATTCAATTTACTCTCACCTTTACGCATAAAATAAGGTACATGCATTTCACTAAATTTAAGATTTTTATTAGTTAAAGCAGCTAACTTAATCTCTGGTGATAAATCCCAATCCCCGCTTACAAGATTAAGTTGTGAAGCAGATTTCTTATTCATTACCCACATTCCGGTTAAAATATCCTTAAAATAAAATCCATAGAGCAAAAATATCATTAAGTTAAGGATTTTAATCCCCATTCTTCGGGTAGGAGTTATGGCTGATTGATCTTTTAAAGGTTGCCTGCTACAGGAAACAAAATCAAGATTTTTCTTTTCCATGACGCTAATTACTTTCTTGATTGAGTGGACCGGATAAGTATCATCCCCATCCATAGCCACAATATAGTCACCTGTAGCCTTTTTTAAACCTGTTTGATGAGCAAAACCATAACCAATTCCGCCATTCGTACGATTTTCAATAAAAACACGGGCACCGTGTGATTTAGCCACTTTATAAGTCTGATCAGTAGATTTATTGTCAACAACAATCACTTCATCAATATAGGAAGGTATTTTCTGTAAAAGTGAAGCTAAAGCCACTTCTTCGTTTCGACAAGGAATGACGATAGAGACTTTCTTGTGGAATAACATATTAGTATTATATCACAAACTATAAGCCTTTTCAAACCTTAAGGAAAAGGCTTGAAGCCTTCGGCTATAATCCATTTCAAACCTTAAGGAAAAGACTTGAAGCCTTCGGCTATAATCCATTTCAAACCTTAAGGAAAAGGCTTGAAGCCTTCGGTTTTAGATCAAATCAAGGTAAAACTTCTACGATTGCAAGCGTATTGTTTTGATAAACCAGTTTAAAATGCTGGGAATCTGAGAGTAAAAACTGAATATATTTCTGACTATTAAAATCCAAATCTGATGGTGCCCACACATTAAAATATAAAGCTTCACGGTTATCCTTACTAGCTTTTTGCCAGTTAAAATACCTTCCACTCAAGATCCATAGCCTTTTGCCTGAATCTGAGGCTATACTATCTTTTATTTGAAAGATCTTATCTTTGATCTCCGTGGTGTTAGAAGATTCTGCTACTTCAATTAATTTTTGCCTGGTATTTAAAATCATATATGCCCCACCCTGACTATTTATCTTAGAAAAAGTCTCAAGAATGTTTTGAGTTGCTGGATCAGAAATCATTAAAATATTAGTATTTTGATAGTTTTTCTGTAAAAAGTTAGCTGCTACAAGCTCATTTGGAGCAATTTGAGTTTGTAAATTATGGTAATAAAGATTACCTTTCCAATAAATAGAATTAATTATAAAAATACCTATAAAAACAGCAGCTATATAAATATATGTCATTCTGTTTAAAAAACGATTAGAGACTTTACTTATCAGAAAGTACAGACCAAGCGCCATAATAAAATTAATGAAATATCGGCCTAAAACTAAAAACTTTAGGACATAAGAAACCTGTAAGAAGATAATTACTACCAACATTAGACAAATAATTAGCATTATAATCTCTGGTAACTTCTTTCTTTTTAGAGTATAAAAAGTACCCAAAGGCAGCAAAATATATAGGCTATAACCATAAGCCTCCTGAATAAAAGATAATTTGTCTGTTAGGGTAAAGTTAAAATACTGTCCCTCACCCTGATTTAAGAATCCAGAAGAAATAAGTGATGAAAATAATATTAAGAATATTGATCCTAAAATACTAATTTCAATTAAGGCTGTAAAATCAACCTTTGACTTTAACCACTCACCATACCGAATAAACATATACATACCAAAATAAATAACAGCAGCCACAAATCCCACTATGTAATGACTTAAAATTAAGAAAATAAGGCTAATTAAAACCAGCCAGAAAGGTAATACCTTATCATGCTTAATTTCCATTAACAGTTGAGAAAATAAAATTATAAAGATCACTGCAACAAATGTTTGAGGAATAAAAAAGACAGCAGTAAAAGCTACTGTTTCAAAAATAGAAGCACTGATTATGGCAGATAAGGCTGCAATGCCTTTATTATCAGAAATAGTAAAAGCCAAGATATATGAGGCAAAAACCACCATTATGAGGTGAAGAAATGAAATACTTTGCCAAAACCCAATAATATCAGCTGAAATAAACATTTGAGATGAAGCTAAAAGAGTATGGAATAGTGATGAATAACCATCAAAAATAAAGGTATCTGTGATTTGTGAAGTAAAATAGCTAAATCTTCCAGCTAAAATATTATTTACTAATGTTTGATGCTCCAGGAAATCCCAATTTAAAGGATAAGGACTGTGTTGAACCCAAATTATAAAAGTAATACCTGATAAAAGAATACAAAGAAGTAAAGGCCAAAAATGTTTTGAAATATTAAGATCCGGGGCTTTCCAAAAAAGAAGAATGTTAATAACAACTGCCAAAGCTAATAAAATTGTTAAAGTAGGCTTAAATAACTCTAAAAAGGACATACCAGGCACAACTGATAATAAAAAATATCGTTCTATGAGGGCAATTAAAAAGATAAATAAAGATCCTGCTACAAAATAAGAGACTGCCGGACAAAATAATCTGTGTCTTTTATGTATTATCCTTATTATGCTTCTGCCTAACAAATATGGAATTAGATAAAACAACAAAGCTGAAATCACAATACCTCCTTTGGATTATCATATACACTTACTGTAATTGAGCTATTATTTTCACTTCCCTGCCAGCTGGCAGTATCCTGGATTTCTACCATCTGATTACTTAGATCAATATAGAGAGATTGAGTTGCATCTGCTTTAACTTCTAAAACAGATGCTAAAAAAGGATTCATAATAAAAATGGTTTTATCTTCTATCAAAACCCGTGGGTCACCTGATTTATATTGCAAATGAATTCCATAAAACTTTTCAAAAGAAGCAATATCCTGCTCTGTTTGGTAACTATATAAATTTCCTGATTTATCATAGATAAAATCTGCTCCGGAAAATGTTAATGTTGTGCCTAGAATTGGTAAAATACCACCATTTTTCAGGGTTATGTGGCGGTTTATACTAACAGAATTGTTAATAAACTTTGAATCATATCGAACCTGAAAATCTTTTGTCTCATACATAATATTAGGCTGAACCAAACCAAAAAACCCTTTTAAATTATCTTTGACTGCTTCAAGATGAGATAGTTTAAAGCTGGATTTAAAATTATTTTGATCTATATCCTGTTTCGTAATTAAACTAGACCTAATTCCCTCTTTAGAAAAAAAGTAATCATTAAAAGGAGAAATTGTATAAAAATATGGCTTATTTTGCTGATAAAGGGCTAAACCATTCTTATAAGCAGCTATCTGCATACTCCCCACAGATTTAGCCTGGTTATCTCGAGGAACCAATACACCATATAAAAAAGACACACCTAAAAGTACTAGCAAAAAACAAAAAAACAAACTGGTAGATAACTTTTTCATCCAATTTTATTGTAGCAGTTATTTAATATTCAGGCTATTTTAAACCAAAAAGAATCCCGCTTTCGCGGGATTCTTAAACTGATAGAATTTCTCTATCCCAAATCTTATCTTACCTGCTTAGCGACATCTTCAACTCTACTTCTATTCAAATTAGGGTTGAAAAATTTTCCATTCCAAGTATCAGATCCAAGTTCAAGCATACCTTCTCTTTGATTACCAGTTTGATCAACTACTGCGAAATCAATCATTGTGATAGCATCACGGTTCAAACGAACCATAATATTATCGGTATCTGTTTTTGGAAGTCCAATATAACCATCATTTCTAGCAAATACTCTGCCATCCTTATAAATATCCCAAACTCGGACAGTAACTGATTGCCCAGGATTATTTGTGCATTTCACAGTTACATTAGGAGCCTTATTAGGATCTCCTTCTGTTTTGTCTGCCTCGAAATTTTGGTTAACACCATAAGCTACCGTCATGTGTCCTTGTGTTTCTCCTTGTGGCAAACGGAACCAAACTTGTCCGGTTACGTTAGGTTTCATATAAACACTAAGCTTATCTGTCTTAATAATATTTTCAGCATATGCCCAAGTATCTGAGGTTGTTTCTCCCTTACCATTAATTGGAAGTGGATAATGCCATTCACCTGGTTTAGCTGTAATATCACCCCAACCTTTAGAATTAGAATAAGCGTTTACTTTATTCCTCATTTCATTCAAAGGATTATCTGTATCTCCTGCAGCAAACCACATTGGTACTCTATTAGGTACAAATTTAGTTTCAGGATCATCTTTAACTAATTCAGGAAATCTTGGTATCATGCGCAACATGTCTGCTTCACTTGCAGCATCAGATGTTTTAGGTGCTTCAGTTTTAGCAGGAACTGGTGTTACATCTACTTTTTTAGGAGTAGGTGTAGCTTCAACAGGTCTTGGTGTAACAGTAAATCTCTCCTTACCTATAACTGCTGTAAATGTAGGTGTAGGTGTTTTGAATGTTTCAGTAATAGCTGCTGCTCCTGGTTTTGATTCTTTCGTAGGAGTTGCTTCCATTCTAACAACGTTCACAGCAACATTTCTTTCGTTTCTTTCAAGATATTCTTTACCAACCATATAGACTGCTGCTGAAGTTCCAATTATTCCGCATCCACCAATTACTGCTGCTGCTGAACAACCATATAAAGCTTTTTCTTTATTATTCATAAATTCACCTCCTTAAATTATATTTAAGATTCTTTCTCAAATTCACGTCTTTGCCAAATATGTAAAGGTTTACCTTCATTTTCTTTATTAGTTTTAGAAAATCTTTTTAAACCAAATCCTGCAGGAAGAAAACCTACTAAAGACCAGGCTGCCAAAGGCAAACCTGTTTTTGGTAATTCTTCTACTGGAGCAACTTTTTTATTAATGTTTCGATTTATACAAAAAGTACTAGTATCCTGGTCCATCAGGGCACCTGTTTGGGCTTTTGCTAAGTTAACTGGACATATTACACTACTTGCACTTGCATCCACCCTAATCTTGGTCTTTAACAAAAAACTTTGGGTCTGGCTTGGTGCTAATTTATCAATTGAAAAATGAGGTTGTCCGCCTTTATCTAAGGTTCCCCCGCTAACAAAATCAAGCTGAGATGGTAATTGATCTGTAACATCAATTGAATTTAAATCTACGTCCCCTGTATTTTTAACTTCTATTCTAAAATCAACTGTTTGATCAGGAATAAATGAAAATTGGTTCTGAGTTAAATTATCAACAAATTGTTGAGTTTGAGGATTAAATATTGTTTTATTAATAGAAATATTAAAGGTTGGTGTTGGAGTTGGTGGTAAATATTGAGCGAAAACAGGTGAAACAGCCAAGAAGCTAATCAAGGTTAAAGATGTTCCGATAACGGCAAAAGAGGTGTTTTTCATAAGTTGCAAGTGAATAATACTATAAGATAATGAATTTGTCAAGTTCCAAAATATAAATTGATCTTATTTTGCCCAGAATTCCAAACTATATTGGAAACTTGTCCCTGCCCAAGACAAGTTCCCAATACAATCAAGAATCCTCCCAAGACAGAACACAATAAGTACCCAAAACCCTTATCTGTGCCACAAAATGGCCTCTTGACAAGACCGGACTTTTATGAAAATGTAGTAGATGAAATATAATTTCTACTGCTTAGAAATTATGTTCTCGAAATTAATAAAGGGCATTGCTATTCGAGTCCGTCTGCGGTAGTAATGCTCTTTTTATTGTTGCAAAACATCAAGCTTTGCTTATTGGTTAAAAATCTCTTTTCAACCCTACCTCTCTACATTTTCAGTTATTAAAGTTCTTAACCTCTAACCATTAATATAAGACCCTGATTACCCATTAATTGCTTTACCTGATCCGTTAAAGGATTAATCTTCATGCGATTTATTTTTCTCAAACCTAATTTTTTTGATTTAAAAGTTATCATTGGGGCTATCATAGTACAGCAAAAATTATTTGTCAAGATAACTGAATCCTATAGCTTTATTTAGTTAAAATAATGATAGGCTTGTAGTAATATTAAGAGGATACGATGATACGATTAGGTTAATACAACAATCTAATCTGGAGGATACTTTTTTGATTTCCACCGAAATTTCAGGGTGTGGATAAGTCCTTATATGCGTCTTTGGTGGCAAAGACGCCCAAAGCCACTTTGACGGGAAGTGTTACTTCTGAAATGACGGGTCCTGTCGCTACGGTATCTCAGGTGCGTCCTCGTTCGCTTCGCTCACTTGCGGTCGACTCCCGAGACCTCTCCTCCGCGCCACCCGTCATTTTTATTTTTTTTGCCCGCTTGGAATAAGGGCGTCAAACGAGGAAGTTTTTGACTGCAGGGGGAGGTCCGAACGCTTTCGGAGGGGGTAAACTTTCCCCCGCAAAGCAAAAACTGACGAGTAGTCCGACTTCCGCGGGCAGAGTTTTGGTACTTTTGCGGCCAAAAGTACATAATAAAAAAGATTCTTTCCTTAAAATGACAATAAATGACAAAATGCTAGCCTGGGGTTACAATTAAATAGATCAAATGAAAAAATCACATCTTTGGGCTGCTGCAGTTTTTGCAACAATTTTTGCCATCATAGGTATCTATCTGGCTGGAATATTTGACCTTCCCTATCCTTTCACCTTAAACACAACTCGTTTAGTTTATGCTGTATTAGGGGTTCTACTCTCAATTTTATTCTTCTCTAGATTCACTTCCTGGGTAGTAAAAACTACTGCCAGACTTGCCATGTTAGCTGTAGAGACTCTGGCTTTAGAAATAAGCAAACAGTTTACTACCCATAACCCATTTACCTCTTCAGATATGAATAGTGAATCAATATCACCAGAAGGATTAGCTAAATTAAAACAGCAGCTTTCAGGTGGGACTATATTAGATACTTCAAGTCTAATCGACGGAAGATTGGTTGATGTTGCCAAAAGCGGGTTTTTATCTGGTTTACTCTTAATTCCTGATTTTGTATTACGAGAACTACAACAGGTGGCTGATTCCGGAGACAGTATAAAAAGAGCCAGAGGAAGAAGAGGGTTTGAGATTATCAATGATCTAAAAAAGATTAAGCACATTAAGCTCGAGGTATGGGACAAGAAGCCTTTAGATAAATTTAGCAAAACTAAGCAAGATATCGCTGTTGACGATCGCCTGGTTAACCTGGCAAAAACTCTTAATAGTAAGTTATTAACTTGTGATTACAATTTAAATCAGGTAGCTAAATTGCGTGGTGTCACAGTTTTAAATATTAATGACCTCATAAATGCTCTTAAGGTACTGCCTATTCCAGGAGAAACATTACAAGTCAAAGTAGCTCATCCAGGCAAGGAAAAAGATCAAATGGTAGGTTATTTGGCAGATGGCACCATGGTAATAGCAAAAGGAATGGTCAAAAAGCCGGATAGTGAAATTGAAGTAAAAATAAATAAAGTAATTCAGGGCTCTGCCGGAAGAATCTTATTTGGCAGAGTTGCAGACTAGAAACTACTTTAATGGCAGTGTAAAAGCAAAAGTTGATCCAAGACCAAGACCTTTAGAACTACCCCAAATTTTGCCATTGTGGGCCTCTATAATCCCCTTAGCAACCACCAAACCAAGTCCTGTGCCAGTACGTGCTCCACTCTTTCCTTTACCAAATTGTTCAAACTTAGAAAAGAGTTTAGAAATATCCTCAGTTTGCATCCCATCGCCAGTATCAGTCACAGAAATCTGCAATTTATCATCTGTTAACTCAACCTTTATAGTAACTTTTCCCTTATCTGTATATTTAATAGCATTGGATAACAGATTATCTAAAGCCTGCCCAATCCTCTTTCTGTCAAAATCAAATTTAGGTAAGCTGGGGGATATTTCAGAAATAAGCTGTATACCTTTTTGATCAGTTAAATTTTTAAACATAGTCATTTTTTCTGTAATTAGAGAAGCTAAATCATCCTCTTTTTTAACTATTTCAAATTTACCTGCTTCTATTTTAGCCACATCAAGTAAGTCATTTACCAAATCCAACATATTGCCTGCTGTGCTTTTAATTACACCAATTGTGGCTACAATATCTTTAATAGGTAAGGTTTTAATATCCGTCATAATTTCTGACACACCATAAGAAATTGTGGTTAAAGGTGTTCGCAGTTCATGCACCATCATGGCAGTAAAATCATCCCTCATTTTTGTTAACTTTCTGGCTTCTGTGACATCTCTAAATACAACCGCAGCACCTAATAAATAGCTATACTGATCTATTACAGGCTCCACAGTAATCTGAATATATTTTTGATTAAATTGCACCTCCGGCAAAACTACAACATTTTTATGAAGCAATGCTTGCTTGATTGAATATTCCAGGTCTACTTTCAACCCTACTCCGGCAATGATCTCCATTAAGCTATCCACTTTTTTAACCCCCAAAATACCCCCTAAAGCAGGATTAGCCACAGTCATCCTGAATGATGGATCAATCATGGCAATACCATCAGTTAAAGACATAATCATGGCTGATAACCTTCGCTTTTCATTTTCTACTACTGAAGAAAGCTTACTGGCTGAAGCAGATACCTGACTTAAAATGGTATATAAGATCTTTGTATCTTCATCTTTATATAAATCCGGAGCCACAGCAGAAATATTTATTAAAGCAGAAAGCTCATTTCCAATCGTCATTGGTAAATTAAAAGATGATCCAATCTTATCTGCCCCATTTAGATCTAAACCTCCGGAAATTGTTTCATCAATTAAACCAGCAGTTATTTTCTTGCCTGACATAGTGGAAAATGATGTAGTAAGATCTTGTTTCACGTTATCTATAAATTTTTGGGAAACACCTTCTACAGCATGAATTTTTAAAAGAGTCCTGCCTTCTGAACCCATCATAATATAGCTAACTGTGGCATAGCTAACCAGTCCAGATAAAGAATCAGTTATTATCTCTAAAATTTGTCTCAAATCCAAAGAATAACCAGCACGTTCTGATAAAGATCGCAGTACCGCCAGCTCAAAGACCTGATGTTTTAATCGCTTCTCTCTATCCTCCATCTCAAACTCATGCAATTTGGTGTGTTTTTTGAATCTAGCAAGATAAACAAAAAAAAGGGAAATAAAAATAGAATTTCCAAAAAGAAATAATCCTAGGGCAATTGGATCCATATTATTAGTGTACACTACAGATTAAGGAGTACCAAGTATTTGTTTAATCCTGGCTACCATTTGAGCTGGAACTACTTGGTATTTAATTAAAATATCCAAAACACCTAAGGATTTCAGCTTGTCATTGTTCAAATCTTCAACATAATTAGTCATCAACACTACTGGTAAATCTTTTAAGGTTGGGTCAGTCCTCATTTGAGTTAAAAAGTCTACTAAATCACCATCAGGAAGCAGATAATCAGTCAAAACAATATCAAAATTTGATCCTGACATTAATTTTTGTTTAGCTTCAGTTAGGGTAAAAGCCTGATCAACTTCAAAACCTTCCACTTTAAATCTTATGGCAACAAGATCAGACATCGCCTTCTCGTCTTCAATTATAAGTATCTTTGCCATTATTTTTTACCAATTACAAATTCCAGATCTGCTTTATCAGTAGAGCTTAGTATAACAGCAGAAGGAGTAGTTTCATATCCACTAACATCTTTTATCAAAGTCTGAATTATTTCATCTATTCCTACTTTACCCCTAACATAGCTTTGAGCAACAGCAGATGAGGTAGCATTACCTGTTCGATCAATAAGCCAGCCTTTTTCTTTTAATTGATCAGCCAATAAACCTGCTGCCCCACTTTTAGGAGTTCCATTTAGAACTCTGACTGTATATTTTGATCTGTCTATTGCCACAGTTGGGGTTGGAGTGGGAGTTTCTGTTGGTGTTATGGCAACTTCTTGTTTTTGTGGTGGATTTATAATTGATAATATATTTTCTCTGTAAAAGAATATCAAACCAATCATAATAATTAAAATTAGAACAGGTATAGCTACAGCCATTTTCGAGCCACCTTTTTGAGTTGAAGCTGGCTGTGAATCAGGAGACATAAGCGGTTGATTATAGGAAGAAGCATTTCGAACTGGTTCCTCTGCCAAAAGTGTATCAGGATTTTCTCTTTCACCTCCGGCGTCTTCCAACTCATCCAGCCTTTTTTCTACTTCAGTTGATACATTACTTGTGCTAATAAAATGTTCCACGCTTAATCCAAAATTCATCTTTGCTGAATCTATTAAGGAGGTAATATTTGCTTCCAGATTATCTAAGTTTGATTCTATTTTAGCTAAGGCATGCCCGTGTTGAGATAATATTAATTCAAGGCAACAACCTGGATTTAAGTGATCCTGAATTTGATCAATAATAATCACCGGGTTGCTTGACTTATTTTTAGATGCAACAAGTTCAGCATTTGGAATATCATCGGCAGTTTTTCTTAATTCCTTAGGATAGGCAAAATATTGCATTAATCCTCCCCCAATGGGCTGGCTAAAAACATCTAATTCTTCTTTATCAACCTGCCATTCAGGCTGTTCTCCTGCCTTAACTGTTTGGAGATAATATGTTTTAGGTTCAATATCAGAAGAATTTATATGTTCTGTGGTTCTGATATTTCTATAAAGAGTTCCTATTGGTTTTTCCTGACTGTCAGTATCTTCAGCCTTATCTTCAGCATAATCTGTGCTTGTACGCTCTTGTTCATTTTTTGGCAATTCTTCTTTGGGTTCTTCTATGATATCTTCTTCCGGAGGTTGTGGCTCTACTAATATTTCTTCCTCCTCTTCCTCAGATTCTTCATCAGATTCCTCTTCATCTAATAAATCCTCATCATCTAAGGGATCTTCCTCATCCTCTTTTGATTCCTCTACTTTATGAATCTTTTTTTCATCCTCTTCATCATCTGATCTATCCTGACCAGGGGCAACATGATAGGAAACTTTTACAGGGCCATCATCTTTGGTGTCCTCTGAATCATCGGGCAGATTATTACTCATACCATTACTATACCATAGTGTTTTTTGTTTTTTCAATAATTTTTACCACATCAATAATCTTATTATTAATCCCGAAGTAAAACCCGAATGTTTAGCACAATCGCGCAATTTAGGTAGTTATACACGAGTTATCCACAGAAAAATTAATCTAATTAACCTAATTTTTAATTGACCTAAATTGGATAATTGGATTTTATTTAGAAATTAGAGTAATTAGAAATTTAGTAGGAGGCTTCTTGAGCTGCAGCTTTGGTTTCATGAATGGTGTCTGCTGGATGATGTGGAGGTGAATACATAGTAATAATCTTCAGTGGTCTTCCCCTACTGTAATAAAGTTGTGTTCTGTACCTGCATGAACTAAAACTATATCTCCTGCTTTAAAAGGGGCTTCTTCTCCATTAAGCACAACTTTACCTTCTCCGGAAACTAAATACAAAACTTGATCTGTGTCTGCATGAACCTCTGAACCAATATCTTCCCCTGGATTAATGCTCATAATTACTACTTGGGTATATTCACCTGTATCTAAAACTTTTCTGAAAAATGAATTTTGTTTAGCTTGAGAGTTAACGTCTGGAAGATGACCTATCATTATGTTTATAGTCTACCAAAAATGAGCCTACTTTTCAACCTTTGTAACAAGAGCTGCTTTAACTGCTTCTGATAAAGATTTAACATTTTCAGGTGAAATAACAGTAGTAAAACCTAATTTTTTACTTTCAGTCTTCCTTTTCTCCACCAGCCTCACAGACCTTAGCTCTCCCAATAAACCTACTTCCCCAACTAAAGCAACTTTAGGATCAATTAACTGATCTTTATAGGAAGAAATGATGCTCATACAAATAGCTAAGTCTGCCGCTGGCTCAATCACTTTCAATCCACCGGTTACATTCACAAAAATATCCTGATCATAAAGAGGTAAACCTAACCTTTTTGATAAGACTGCTACTAAAAGTTGTAACCTGTTATTATCAATTCCTGAACCAGTTCTTCTGGGTGAAGGCAAGAAACTTTTGGTAACAAGAGCCTGAATTTCTACCAATAAGGGGCGTAATCCTCCCATGGTAGCCACAACTGCAGATCCTGGAGCTAAAATACGTTGTTCTAAAAAGATTTTAGAAGGATTTGTTACTTCAATCATTCCCTGCTCACTCATTTCAAAAATTCCTACTTCATCAACAGAACCAAATCTATTCTTAGAGGCTCTGATTATTCTAAAACTGGAAGTAGGATCACCTTCAAGAGATAAAACTACATCAACTAAATGTTCCAAGGTTTTTGGACCTGCAATATTACCCTCTTTGGTCACATGACCAACTAAAATTATGGGGATATGCAGCTCTTTGGCTATCTTTTGTAATCTGTGAGCACACTCACGCACTTGTCCAACTGATCCTGCAGCAGAAGTTAAATCTAAAGTCTCCAAAGTTTGAATAGAATCAATAATAGCCAAACTGGGCTTATGCTCTTTTATGGCATCAATAATTGAATCCACATCAGTTTCATTTAAAATTGCTAAATTAGCATTGGGTTTGATGCGATCTGTGCGTAATTTGATCTGGTGAGCTGATTCTTCTCCGGCAATATAAAGCACATTATTAGCAGAAGACGGATTTATTTGCCAGATATTTAAGGCTAGCTGTGTTAAAAGCGTACTTTTGCCAATTCCGGGGTCACCAGAGACTAAAATTACAGATCCCTGAACAATTCCATCCCCTAATACCCTATCAAATTCTATCAGTCCAGTGGAAATTCGTGCGTATTTTTGTTTTTCAACATCTTTTAAATTAACAACTTTTGCTGCTAAAATTTGCCGGCTTGCTGATTTTCCAACTTGCCGACTCTCTGAAATAGTCTCCACCAATGAATTCCAGGTACCACATTCTGGGCATCTTCCCAGAAAAGAAGGAGAATGATAACCACATTGTTGACAGACAAAAGAGGTTTGTTGCTTAGCCATAAGTTGACAATATCATACACTATCAGTTGCTATATTGACTACTATTATAATAAGCCGTAATGTTAATGTATACACCTATGCAAGTATATACTTTGCCTACATAAACCTTATCAATATGTCTCTGCCCAAAAGTCAAAATCAACAATTAATCCCCATTAGTGCCGCTTCTAAACTTTTAGGCGTGTCTGTAGATACTATTCGCCGTTGGGAAAAAAAAGGCCTGCTTCAATCCACTAGGCCAAATGGCAAAGACCGTTATTTTTCTGTAGATGATTTAAAAGAATTTCAAGCTACTAAAACGCTTTCCACCTCTGAAGCTGCAAAACACTTAGGTGTTTGTCCCACTACGCTAAGAAGACTAGACAAAAAAGGCCTTATTAAGGCCAATAGAAATACAAATGGCGCCAGAATCTTTAGCGCGGAATCTTTAAAAAATATTAATGAACAAATTACTATCCCTAAGCTAAGGCTAAAACACATTTCAGATGAATATTTATCTATTCCCCAGATCAAGCCTAAGTTAACCACTGTGGAAGAATTACTGGATATGAGCAGAAAAGAAGCTGAAAAACAATATACTGCTCCTTTAACAGAAGGTAAATTACAAGAATATGCGAGTGTTGCCTCTGTCATTACAAGTGGAGCAAAGCAATCCAGCCATAAGATTACCACAGCTATTTTAGAAGTTCACAATAATAAACTAACTCTTAGTCTTCTTTCTGGAACATTAGCTTCACTTTTCTTAGCTATTTTGATATTAGCCAGAGTTTCAAACTTTCAATTACCATGGCAACAAAAAGAAATAGTCAGAAACCAAGTGCCTTCTGCTATAGACCAAAATGTTTTAGCTGCTACTACCAGTAATTATTACATTGATTTGAATTCAGATTTAATATTAGAAAAAGATTTAGCAGTAGGAGGATCAATTAATAGAATAAATATTATTCCTGGAGGAGATTCTTCTGTTAAAAACTTAACAGTTTCAGTTCCTGCAGTTACTTTAGATCAGGATTTATCTACTACTTCTTCCCCTACCTTTCAGGGATTAACAGTACTTTCTCCAATAAATGCTCCCTCTGCTTCTACCTCAACTTTAAACTTAACAGGTACAAAGGATCAGATTACTTTTAATGTATCTGGTGTTAAGAGTACATTAAGCTGGACCCCTACTTCTGCTGTTACTTTAACCTTACCTAATATCACAGATACTTTGGTTTCTAAAACCAGCACTGATACTTTAACTAATAAAACAATTACTGCAGGAGATAATACTTTAACAGGAAGTTTTACAGGTATTACAGGATTGGGCACAATAGGAACAGGTACCTGGAATGGAACTAAGATAGGAGCTACTTATGGAGGTACAGGTATCACAACATATACAACAGGTGATTTACTATATAGCAGTGCATCAAATACCTTAGCTAATTTAGCTGTAGGAACCAATGGACAGGTATTAACAATTAGTAGTGGTTTACCTACCTGGGGAGCTGCTGCTGCTTGTGCTGATTGTATTGTGACTGATCCTTCCACAGCCCAGTCTATTACCCCAACTGTAGCAGATATCACCACATTAACTCTTCAGGCTGCCCCATCAGGGACTGCCAATATCTTTGATGTTAAAAGCAATGATGGACTAACTTCATATTTTTCTGTTGATTCCTCAGGTAAGATGTCCTCTTCTGCTTTTCAGTTAACTGATATTAACAATGCTGTGGTAGGAACAGCTGTACCAAATGGATGGACTTTGGGAGCAGGAGCATATACTTACAGAAGAATATTAACTGTTACTAATAATGACGGCTCAAATACTCTACCAATTAATCACCAGGTGACCCTATCCTTAACTGGAGCAACAGCCACAGATGTTTGTTCTAATTCTTTATCTAATGCTAATGATATACGAGTAGCCTACTCTACCAATGGATCTACCTTTACTGAGATAGCCAGAAATATTACCAGGACTTGTGGTACTCCCACAGTTGATGTTTCCTTCCAACTCCAGGGAACCATAGCTCCATCTACCTCAAATACTAACTATTACCTCTACTATGGTAACTCAAGCATAGCCACCACCCCTTCAACTTACACCTATGATACTGTGACTTTAGATGATGGGGATACTGTAGGAAACTGGACCAGTAATGATGGCACTAATTTTACCCTTTCTCAGGAAACTACCATCAGAAATAATGGAACTGGTTCTGTTAAAGCAGTTGCAGCTACCCCAACCTGGGGAAATGCTGGAACATTTTCTACCACTGGCCAAGGACAATTACTTGATACGACAAATGGCGGATATGCCACAACTGCTACTGTCGGTGGCACAACTTATCTTTATTCCCTAGGCGGAGGTTGGAACACTAATGTCAGCAAATCTCAACTCAATTCCTCTGGTGATGTTGGTGCTTTTACAAACTCTGGTCAGGGACCATTACCACTGGATATGGGTAGTTTTTATGCAACGACTGCAACAATAGGTAGCACCACCTATATGTATATTATTGGAGGAGTTTCTCAAGCATATGTGGATCAATCAACTGTATATAGAGCTACTATTGATTCTTCAGGCAATGTTAGTGCTTTTTCTACTACTGGTCAGACTCAGTTATCATCAGCCAACCAAATCATCACCGGTATTACCCATACAACTGGAGGCACAACTTATGTTTATGTTCCTTTTGCTGCCAACAGCACTTTATACAGAGCTCAAATTGATACTTCTGGTAATGTTGGAGCTTTTGATACCACAGGACAGGGTCAGGAACCCATTAATGATGCCTTTTATTACACCAAAGCCACTTTTGGAGGCACAACTTATGTTTATGCTTTGAGATTTTTTGGTAATGGAGTATACCGGGCTGAAATTGATGAGTTGGGTAATATGGGAGCTTTTTCTGCTACGGGACAGTCCCAAACAATGCCCCAACTCAATAATATTTACCCCCAAATAGCCACAGCTGGAGGAGTTAACTATATTTATTTGATTGGCGGACAAAATGGAGGCAGCGTCAGGCAATCTACTGTTTACCGGGCTGCTTTAGATTCATCTGGGAATGTGGGAGCCTTTTCTACTACCAATCAATCCCAGTTGCCACAACTTATATCAAATGGGCAGGCTGCCACAGCCACTATTGGAGGAACTTCATATCTATATTTCTTAGGCGGAGTTCTAGATGGTTTTGGTAATATTTCTACTGTCTATAAATCAACTATCTCTAATCCCCCTACTTATACAGCTACCAAAACTCTATCCTCTACTGATTTATCTGGTAAAGGATCTATATCTTTTTATGTATATTCATCCCGTACTGGCAGCTATTCTAACTTAGAATTCTCTGAGGATGGAAATACCTGGCAAACAACTGCCTACACTATCTCTCAGGCTAATACCTGGGAGGGAAAAAGTTGGGATATTTCAGGTTTGAGTAGTTCTGTCAAAGATGCTGTAACCAGTTTAAGATTCAATATTACTGATTCTACAACTGGCTTTACCATGTACATGGATAATATTACTGCAGTACCATCAGCTTATGCTGGTACTGCTCCTATAGTATCTGCTGCTAGTAAAGTACTTGGATCTTCCAATCTAGCCCTCAATGCTCAGGGAACAGGGTTGGTAGCTATTAACTATGATGCCAACTCTCTAGCAGGAACAGGAGGGTTAAATGTTTACAACGGTGGTACCACTTCTCTCTTCTCTGTAGGTAGCTCTGGAGCAATTACAGCCACCGGAGCTATGTCAGGAGTATTAGGTATTACTACTACAGGAGATATCCTGCCTTCAACTAACAATACATATAATTTAGGTTCTAATACTGCCAGATGGCAGGATATATACCTTGGCCCAGCTTCTATCCATCTTGGTACTTCTACTACTGATGAGTATAAAATCTCCTATGATACAACCAATAACAGATTAGGTTTTAATGTTAATGGTTCAGGAAATGATGAGATTGTTTTTGATTCTTCCGGGTTTGTTGGTATTGGGACAACCTCTCCAACTGTAGCTTTGGATGTAGTAGGAAGTGCTTTAATTACTCCTGCCACTGGTTCTACTACTGCTTTAACACTCCGGGCTGCTCCAACTGGAGCTAATAATATTTTTGATGTGTTATCCAATGATGGGACTACCTCATACTTTAGTATTGATTCCTCGGGACAAATGTCTGCCTCTGCTTTTAAATTAACTGATTCTGCCAAAGCTATTATTGGGACTGCCATTCCAGGGGCCTGGGAAAATATAGCTACAGTTCCTGAGAATGATTTTACCTACAGAAGAGCTGTTTCTGTTACAGCTACAGGTAATTTAGCTGCTAATTATGAGGTGACTATGGATATTAGTACCCCTGCTACAGCTTCCCAAATTTATTCCAATACCTACAACCAGGCAGATCCATATAGAGACTTTAGATTGTTTTACACAACAAACGGAGGATCAAGTTATACAGAAGTACCAAAAAATGTGAGTGCCTTTACTAACTCCCGGGTAACTTTTACCTTCCAATTACAAGCCCAAATTGATGATGCCCAAACATCAAGTACTAATTACTACCTTTTTTACTCAAACTCTGCTTATGCAGGTATGTCTACCCCTCCTACCTACACAGGAGATCTAAACTGGGACTCACATACAGAATCAACTACTGGTTGGACTAGTGCTGATTCTGCTTACCAGTTATCTACAACCACTTCCCCTACTTCCCAAGCAGGTACTTATTCATTAAAGGAAATAGCTACTGTAGATAGGATGGGAACTTTTGCTATTACTAACCAAGGTCAATTAGGTGCTACTTTAAATGACCTTGCTGCTATAACTACCACCATTGGTTCTTCTACCTATGTTTATGTAGTTGGAGGAAATACAGGAGCTGCTGATGTAGCTACTATTTACAAATCAACAATTAGCTCAAATAATCTTTCTGCTTTTGCCACCACTGCCTATCCTTTACCTCAAGAATTATCTGGAGCAAGCGGTGTTATTTCTTCTTCTGCCGATATAGGCACTGGAGCTCTGGGACCTTTGAATCTAACAGATGGGACTGGCTGCCCTACTGGAGCAGACTTTGATTGGAACGGCACCACTTGCACAATTAAAACCACTAGAGTATACAACTATACAACTATCACAATCCCTCCGGGGAAAATTTTAACAGCCAATCAAGGAATCATTCCTACTCTTAAAGCTACTACCAGCGTTTCCATTACTGGCACAGGATCTATTAATTTAGATGGTAAGGGCAGTGCTGCAGGAGCAGGAGATAATCCAGGATCAAATGGTGGTGGCACAGGATGTGCTCGTGGAGGGGGTGGAGGCGGTGGTCATGGAGCTGCAGGAGGTGCGGGTGCATCAGTTAGCACGAACACTGAGGATGGTTGTAGCGGAGCGGGTGGTGCTGGTCCAAGAGGAGAAGCAAATGCTAATCAACTAGCCTTGGGTAGTGGCGGCGGAAATAGTGCCGGAGCTGGAGGCGCAGGTGGTGGAGCTATTAAAATAATTAGTGCTGGTAATATCACCATTGAGGCCAGTAGTGTCATCAGTGCTAATGGAGCCAATGCAGCTGGAACTGGGGGTGGAGGTGGAAGTGGTGGAAGTATTGTGCTTCAATCCTATGGATCCATTGGCAACAGTGGCACTATCCGAGCTAATGGCGGTCATGGTAGCGACAATTCTGCAACTTATAATGATGCTACAGGTGGCGGTGGTGGCGGTGGTGGCGGATTAATTACGCTACAGGATGCTGACGGTTCAATTGCTGGCACTATCACGGCTACTGGTGGTAATGGCAGTGCAGGCTATGAATACCATGTTTCGACTGAAGATACTAGTATTTCTGCTAGCGCGGCTGGGAGCACCTTTACCGTCTCTCCTTCTATCCTGAGCACAGATTATTACCTTTATGTCTTGGGTGGTAAAAATGGATTAAACTACCGGTCAACAGTATATAAAGCAACTTTAAATAGCACCACTGGAGATACTTCAACTGAACTTGCTACAACTTCACAAGATCAACTTGATGCACCATTAACAGGGCATACCACCCTTACCCAAACAGTAAATGGGTCCAACTTTATTTATGTATTAGGAGGGTATACAGGTTCTGCTTATGTATCCAGTGTCTACAAATCTACTATTAATGGTACTGGTGATATTGTTGCCTTTGCCACTACTTCCCAAGGCCAACTTCCTTTACTACTTTCTAATCATGCCCAAGCTACAGTTACCATAGGAAGTACAACTTACCTCTATGTAGTAGGTGGTAAGAGCGGTGATTCTACTTACATGAGTACTGTATATAAATCTAATATTGATCCTACTAGTGGAGATATCCAGGCTTTTACCACAACTTCCCAAGGACAATTACCTGTAGCTTTGTATGATCTATCAGCTACCACAGCTACAGTTGGATCTGTTAATTATATTTATGTGTTTGGTGGTAATAATGGATCAGCTAATGTTTCAACAGTTTACAGAGCAACTATTGATGGTTCAGGAAATATAGGAGCATTTAGTACTACTGGACATACTCAACTTAATGCCATTTTGTCAGGACATCAAACTGTAACTAATACCTCTTCAGGTACCACCTATTTCTACACCATAGGAGGAACTTCTGCCTCTGCTGTATCTACTGTATATAGATCTACTACCACCTCTGATATGACTAACTTCTATATAGAAAAGAAGATTTCTGATACAGGAATTGATTTAAGTAATAAAAATGATATTACTTTCTCCTTTTATTCTACAGATAATGTGGCAGATCTCATGGAAGTAGCTTTTTCAGAAGATGATACTTCCCCCACCTACTCACACACCTACACCTTTAGGGGTAATCCTGCTGATGGTTGGAGAAGTATTGATTGGGATATTTCCAGTCCTGGTATAGCTGCTGCTGATAAAAACTCAGTGAAATGGATTAGGTTTAAAGTAAATACTGCCAGGACTACAGAATTTACCACATATATTGATAATATCCAGGTTCAAACAGAGGCAACAGGAAACGATACTACCTCTGCCTTAACCTCAGCCTTAGGAGCTGCTAATTTAACCTTAAATGCTCAGGGTACTGGTTTAGTAAGGGTTAATTACTCTGATCCTGCTGATCCTACCAACTTCCCTAACCTAGCAGGTTCAGGTGGGCTGGTTGTATATGATGGATCTAATACAGCAATCTTTTCTGTAGGATCAACTGGAGCTATTACTGCTACAGGAGGATTAACTTTCTCTGGAGTAACTACTGATATAACTACAGTAAGTAATCAGGATTTGATAATTTCTCCTAATGGTACAGGTAAAGTTGGTATTGGAACTACTGCTCCTGGGTACTTGCTACAGGTAGGTAATGCTGGAGATGGTAGTGAGGCAAGAGCTAATGCCTGGAATTCTTTGTCTGATTCAAGGCTAAAGGAAAATGTAGCTAGTATCTCTGGAGCTTTGGATAAAGTACTGGCTTTAAATGGAGTAAGTTTTGATTGGATATCAAATGGACAAAAGAGCTTAGGATTTGTAGCTCAAGAAGTAGAAGGAATATTACCTGAGGTAGTATCAACAGGAATAGATGGATATAAATCAATTAATTATTCTGCTATTACCCCAATAATAATAGAAGCCTTAAAAGAATTAAATACTAATATAGACTTAAGATTTAAGAATAATGATTTAAAAATAAGCGGAGCTTTTCTACGAATTAAAGATCTGGAAGATAAGTTAGCTTCAATCTCTGCTCAAATTCAATCATCAAATTCAGCTGATTTAGCTTCTGTATCAACCCAATCAAACATAAGTGAGTTAAATTTAACCCCACCAGAGCAGCTTTTGGCAACAAACAGTGCAAAATTAGTTGATTTATCTGTTACCTCTGATGCTACTTTTTCAGGACAATTAGCAGCCTACTCTGCTACTATCTCTGATACTTTTAAATCACTTGGTAATACATATTTGGGGAATACCAGTATTGCAGGAGACTTTAATATAGATGGAACAATGAATATCAGTAGAAATTCCATAAGCACCTTAGATGCCTTATATATCCAAAACGGACCTTTGGCAGGAGATATAGATTTCTTTAATGGACAAGTTATTATTGATAATCAAGGCAACATTAAAGTTGGAGGCAACCTGGAAATAGAAGGAGCCATAACCATTAGCGCATTTGCCGGAGAAAACTTAAAAACCGGAGATGCTGTCTATATTTCTGCAGATAAAACTGTAAGCAAGGCTGATTCCATAATTGCAGGTAAAACTGGTGTAGTTGGCTTAGTTCTATCAGGAGTTAATAAAAACCAACCAGTTATAGTTGCTATTAATGGCAAAATAAACGGATTAACTAATCTTAAAGCAGGCAGTAAATATTATCTTGGTCAAAACGGGCAGTTAACCACAACCCTACCTTCCAGCTCTGTAAAAAATATACAGGTAGGAGTTGGTTTCAGCTCCACTCAATTATTAATTCAAATCTTTGACTTTAATGGTTTGATAAATTAATGTAAAGATAATGCCTAAATTATTAATAAAATCTGTTCTTATTTTTCTATCATTACTTGTTGTTGTAACAGCTAATATTCCTTTGTGCTTTGCTCAACTAGGTTCTGTTGATTTTACCTACACATATAATGTTCCTGATAAAGAAATTACTGATGGAGACATTATTTCTTCTTCTGCTGAAAAAGGCTTTTTCAGATCTGATTTTGCCTATGATTCTCATGCTTTTGGAGTAGTCCAATTATCACCTTTAATAGTCTATAAAGGTGTTGATAGTACCGGCACACCTATTGCCAGAACAGGCACAGCTACAGTCAATGTAACCACCTTAAATGGCCCAATTATCCCTGGTGATTTTGTTACTACTTCAGAGATTGCTGGTAAAGGTCAAAAAGCCGTGGTTTCCGGAAATGTGATTGGAGTAGCTTTAACTGGTTTAGGATTAGCTGATGGAACAGAATTTGATTATCAGAGAAAATCTACCACTAATCAACAAAACCCATCACAAAAATTCAGAACTGGTAAAGTAACTGTTGCTTTAAGAATGGAATATGCAGAAATCACCTCAGCCAGAACTGCATTAAGGTTATTAGATTCATTTAATGCAGCATTATTTACCAATGTGCAAAATCCTGATCAATTTGTAAAAATATTCCGCTATATTACAGCCATAATCATAGTGCTTATTTCATTTGCTATTGGCTTTTTTACTTTTTCCAGAGCCATACCAAAAGGAATTGAGGCTATTGGTAGAAATCCCTTAGCACAAAAAACCATTATCTTCTCCATAGTCCTAAATATAGCATTTACTGTTATAACAGCCGTAGCAGGCATAGCTGCCGCCATCATGATCCTTAAATTCTAATAAATAGAGCCTACTGAAATGCCCACAATAATTTTTTTTAAAGCAACTTTGACCGCAAAGTTGCGCAAACTCGCCTGACGGAAAGTCGACCTAAAGCTCGTCGTCTGCTAATCGGGGAATGGCACCCCTTCTGCCTTTCGCTTCGCTTCAGCAGGCTTCCCCTGATATCAGCCTCCTCGCTTCTTAACGGTCTTTGTTTCAAGTCAGGCACAAAATAAACAACAACTATAAATGACGGGTGGCGCGGAGGAGAGGTCTCGGGAGTCGACCGCAAGTGAGTGAAACGAACGAGGACGCACCTGAGATACCGCAGCGACAGGACCCGTCATTTTAAGAAAAAATCTTCTCTCGAATTGGCTTTTGCGACACTTTTGCCACCAAAGACGCAAAATAAAAATGTATTTGGGAATTGAATTTTTAGGAAAATTCTACTATTCTTTAGTTAATGCCCAAAACTCTACTTTTTGAAATTATTGCTTTAATAGCCAGCCTCGCAGTTGCCATAATCTCACTTGCACTTTATTTAGGAGAATACTACAAAAGAACTAAGGAAAAAAATGCAAAATCAGGCTTTCAAACAATTGATGCAACAGAAGCAAAAAGCCTCAATGTTCTATACAGAGCTATTAAAAAAGCCCAGGCAATTATAGGAAATGCTGAGCTGGCAGGAATTAAAATAGGTGCAGAAAATCGTTTAGCAGAAAAAAAGCTTGAAGGAACTTTTGAGTCACAACTCAATGTTGCCAGAACTGATCTGGAAAAAGAAATGTCTTCCCAGATGAATAAAACCTATTCTGAGTATATAAAATTTCTGGAAACATTAAAAGAACAAAATAATCAGATTCAGGCCATTAATCAGGAGGCAATAAAACAAAGAGCAAATTCTATTTTTGATAAATTTGAACAAAATTTAGGCACTTTTTTAACTTCAACTGAACAAAAAAGTGTGGCTTCTATTGAATTGGAACTTAGATCTGCCAGACAGTTGATTGAAACTTATAAAACAGAGCAGATAGCCATCATTGATGAAAATATTATCTCAATTTTAGAGAGAACACTTGCTTTGGTTTTAGCTAAAAAAATCCCCTTAAAAGATCAGGTTGACCTAGTCTATGAAGCTTTAAGTAAAGCCAAGGTGGAAAAATTTATTGCATAATACTCAGCTATGGATACCAATTTATTTGAACTAATTTTATCTGACAGTTATATTAAAAATCAGGCTGAAAAAAGGATTTTAGCCTTAAAAAATTATATACTGGGGGGGATTTTTATTGATAGTAAAGAAAAAAAACTTAAAGAAGCAGCTACCGATAATCCTAAATTAGATTTATGGATTAACTCAATAGATAAAAAGGTGCTTTCTAAAATTACTCCTCAAAATATCTATTCAACTTTTGAAGTTTTAGAAAAAGAGATTAAAGCAATTGAACCTTTAATATTATATCTCCCCTATGAATTACCAGATGAAGAAGTTGCCCAGATTGGTACAAAATTACGAGCTGACTATGGTAAAAAATTTCTAATGGAGATTACCATTGACCCCAGTTTAATTGCCGGTTGTGCCTTATCCTTTCGTGGAATTTATAAAGACTACTCTGTTAAACAAAAGATTACTGATAATAAACAAGAGATTCTAGCAGCATTTAGACAATATGTTAAACACTAAACCTCAGGAAATCGGCTTCGTTAAACAAACCAGGGAATTTATTGCTTCGGTGGATGGCTTACCAAGCGCAAGAATTAACGATTTAGTGGAAAATGAACAAGGAGTCAGAGGGTTAGTCAGCGCTTTATCCAAAAATAGTGTTGAAATCTGGCTGCTTGATGAAGGAAATGTTCAACCAGGTCAAAGCTTTAAAAGTACTAATACCCGTTTAACTGTTCCTTTGGGAAACTTTTTATTAGGCAGAGCTGTTAATCCTTTGGGTGTAGCTATTGATGGTCGCCCACCGTTTGCCAAAACAGAACAAACTCAAATTGCAGAACTGGATGGACCTGCACCAGGCATTAATGCCCGAAGATTTATTGACAGACAGCTGGAAACAGGGATAACCATTGTTGACTCTCTTATCCCCATAGGCAAGGGCCAGAGGGAATTAGTTTTGGGAGATGCCCGTTCCGGTAAACAGGATTTCTTGATTGATATTATCATCAACCAAAGAGAGAAAGATGTTATTTGTATCTTTGCTGCGATTGGTAAGCCCTTGGCAGAAGTTAGAAACATCATTGATACCCTCAAATTTAACAAAGCCTTAGAGTATACCGTGATTGTTGCCACAGCTTCTTCAGACCCTGCTCCTTTAATTTTTATTACACCACAAACAGCTTTTACAATTGCTGAGTATTTTCAAAAACAAGGTAAAGATGTGTTGATTATCTTGGATGATTTAGCTAATCATGCCAAAATTTATCGAGAAATAGCATTACTAGGTTCACGCTCCCCTGGAAAAGAATCTTATCCTGGAGATATCTTTTACCAACATTCTCATTTATTAGAAAGAGCAGGAAACTTTAAACCAGAAGCTGGTGGAGGTTCGATTACAGCCTTGCCTGCTATTGAATTTAATCTTAATGATTTTACAACCTTTATCCCTACTAACGTCATGTCTATGACAGACGGACATTTACTTTTTAAATCTGAATATTATCGTCAGGGTCAAAGGCCGGCAATTGATTTATCATTATCTGTCTCCCGTGTGGGACAACAAACCAAGAGTAATTTAGCCAATCTGATGGCAACAAGGGTTAAGCAGGTACTAGCCAGGTCTGCCCAGCTTGAATCTGTCAGCCGTTTTGCTTTTGAGCTACCTTTTGCCACCCAGTTAATCCTAAAACAAAAAGACATGTTCACAGAATTAAAAAATCAGGCTCCCCTAACATTAATTTCTACCCAAGTCCAATTAATTTTGATGGCTCTCCCCTTCACCAATATGATGCAGGATAAAGATAAACTGTATATTAGAAGATACAAAGATTTAATTGTCAAAGCTTTTACTGAAGATGTTGAATTATCAGCTTTTGCTACAAGTATTTTAAACCTTGCAACTGATGATGAATTAATAAACCAATTGAATATTAACCCTGTAATGAAAAAGTTGGATCAAATTATGGCTGGTAAACCAATAACCAAAAAAGTATGAGTACAGTTAAACAAATACGAGAACAACTTGATGCCAGTGAGTCATTAAAATTAGTGGCACAAGCTTATACAGAAATTTCAGCTTTAAAGTTGGAAAAAATTAGGTCTGGAATAGAAAAAAACAGAGACTTCTTTCAAGAGATTACAGAGGTTTATCATGTTGTAAATACAGAAGCCTCAAAGCTGAAGTTACAATTACGTCCTAAAAAAGGCACAGTAAGTGTATTAATCACCTCTAACCAACATTTTTATGGAGCATTAGAAAAAGAACTGGTTAAATTCTTTGTTTTAAATACCACTAAGTTTGCAACAGACAGAGTTGTTATTGGATCAACTGCCAAAGAGTTTTTACAATCATTTAATTATTTCCATCCTTATCAACAGGTTATTTTAAAAACAGACATTCCAACATCAGAAGAAATGAAATCTATTGTTGATAAGGTAAGTGGTTATGAACAAATCTTAATTTACTATTCCAGAATGCACTCTATCTTAACTCAGGAACCACATGTAGTAGATGTTGTACAAAAACCGCCAACCTTCTTTTTAAAATCCCAAGCTTCTACGATTAGTTATATCTTTGAACCAGAATTAGTAGAGATGTTATCATTTTTTGAAGACCAGATTACTATGTTATTAATTGAACAAACATTCCTGGAATCAGAACTGGCCAGAGCAGCTGCCAGACTTACTTCTATGGATCAGGCCCAATTTGCAGCAGATGACATAATCCTTAAAATTAAACAAGAATTAGCCAGAGCAAAGAAATCAATTGAAAATGTTAATTTACTGGAAAATATAGCAACTATGAAAGCTTTTCATGATAGGGCATAATTAATTTATAAGCAAAGCTTGCGACTAACGTCTAAAGCAAAGCTTGCGACTAACGTCTAAAGCAAAGCTTGCGACTAACGTCTAAAGCAAAGCTTGAATTTTTATAAATAAAAATATGGATAAAAATAAACCAAAAGTATATGGAAAAATCAGAAGTCTGCAGGGACAGTTAGCAGAAATTCAGATTGAATCAGAAGACCTGCCTTTTCTATTTGAAATTCTAACTTGCCCTGAAGACCCTGATTTAAAACTGGAAGTCTACTACCAGGAAGAAGATATCGCACATGCTCTTATACTATCACAGACTATCTTAATGCATCGAGGTTTAGAGGTTTTTGGAACCGGATCAGAACTTCGTATTACTGTTGGTGATGAAATACTAGGTCGCGCAATCAATCTTTTTGGTGCTCCTCAAGATGGCAAACCCCTACCAAAACTTGAAACAGTTCCTATTTATGCCAAAGCTCCTCTATTAAATACTATTAAAAGTGGTCACGAGGTTTTGGAAACTGGTATTAAGGCAATAGACTTTTTAACCCCCTTTCCCAAAGGTGGAAAAATAGGCTTTATTGGAGGCGCTGGTGTTGGTAAAACGGTTTTATTGACTGAACTAATCCATAATATCACTACACTACATCAGGGTGTATCAGTGTTTGCTGGTGTTGGGGAACGTATTCGTGAAGGACAGGAACTTTATCAGCGCTTAGTGGAATCCAAAACAATAGATCGTACAGTACTGTTACTAGGTCAAATGAACGAGAACGCTCCAATCAGGTACCGGGTAGGTTTGGCTGGTGCTGCCATTGCTGAATATTTCAGAGACCAAAAGAAAAAAGATGTACTGTTCTTTATTGATAATATGTTTAGGTTTGTACAAGCTGGAATGGAGGTTGCCATGTTGCTTGGTACAATTCCTTCTGAGCAAGGTTACCAGGCAACCTTGCAAAGTGAACTAAGCTCTTTGGAAGAAAGATTAGTTGCCACAGAAAATGGGTCTATTACTTCTATTCAAACCGTTTATGTTCCGTCAGATGAATTAACAGACGCCGGGGTAAACTCCATCATGTCATTTTTGGATACTGCCATTGTTTTATCCCGTTCAATTGCTCAAATGGGTATCTATCCCCCAATTGATGTATCCTTATCCTCTTCGTCTATTTTATCAAAAAGCATTCTAGGAGAAGATCATTTTCAATTATTAACAGCCTTTCAGGAATTATTAGATCGCTATAACAAACTAGCTCATATAGTTGCTATAGTAGGTCAATCTGAATTATCCGGACCTGATCAGCTGGTTTATGACAGGGTTCAAAAAATTATTAATTATTTAACTCAACCATTCTTTACAACAGAGGGCCATACAGGTAGACCAGGTGTTTATGTACCCAAGCAAACTACTATTAATGATGTCAAAATGATACTTACTGGTAAATTAGATGCTGTTCCAGCAGAAAAGTTTACTTATATTGGAGCACTAAAAGATGCTAAATTTTAAATATGGCCACCACTCCTTTTGCAAATAATAACCAGCCAACTCCAAAACCTGCTGCTAATTCAAAGCAGGAAGTCTTAAATGTGAGAGTCTTCTCACCTAAACGAGAATACTACCACGGACCCGCTGTTTCTATTTCCTCTGTTAACTCAGCAGGACCATTTGATATTCTTGCAGAACACGGAAACTTTATTACCCTAGTCAAAAATGACCCAATTATTATCCGTTTGCCAAATAAGCAAAACCTTACATTTACCTTTCCCCTAGCAGTATTTTATATTAGAAAAAACTCAGTCTCTATTTTTACTGATATCGAATTAGAAAGCCTTCCTGTTTAAGTTAAATATTATTCCTAGGAAATTACTTTTTGTATATTAGCAGTCGAATATACTACTTGCGGCAGATAAAAAAATCTTCTTAATAGTCTTTTTTATTTAAGCATTTTATTCTCGTGCATAACCTATGATATGAAACTAATGTATTTTCCATTATGTTTAGGCATAAATAAGCATAGATTTTCATAGATTAAATATACTGTTTGAAATCTACTTATATCTTGACAAATCTATGCAAATTAGACACTATAGATATAGACCTTCTTTATATTATATATAGAGTAAATTTCTAGATTTATGAAAAGCTTGCCCAATAATACATCAAAAAAATTCGTTAAAATTGGTGAAGCTGCAGCAAAATTAGGCGTCTCCATTGATACCCTTCGAAGATGGGAAAAAGCAGGCAAGATTGAAACAATTAGAACCCCAGGCGGCACCAGGTTTTACTCCATTTCCACTATCTCAGATATAACTAAAACCCCTAAAAAATACCAAAGAAATGATACAGTAAATGCTATTAAGCCAAAAGCAACCTCAATCGAAGACTTGTTGAGCATTGTTCGAAATGAAGAAGCACCTAAGTCTCAAACCCCTGGCACGGATCAAAAATGGCAGGAATATGTTGACACAAGAGTTATCCAACCTAAAGAAGTAACAGTAATTTCTCAGACAGAGATAGAGAATGAAATAGTAAATAATAAAGCAGGAATTGGTTTAAAATATAAACCCTTAGCCATAACTATTTTTTCTGGAAGTGTAGTTGTAATTTTCTTAGCCTTCTTAGTTATAGCCAAAGCTTCTAACTTTAATCAACCTATCAATTTATGGAACATTGCTACTGGTCAAAAACAAGCAAAAGACACTGCTAGCCAGTCAGTTACAGATTCCAATGTTCTTGCTGCTACCTCCAATAATTATTACCTTGATTTAAATTCAGACTTAATTATTGAGGGTGATTTAGCAGTTGGCAAAACTATCAACAGACTGCTTCTAACCCCCAACGAGGATGGATTCTCTATTTCCGGTGGTACCACCAGCAGAAAGATGACAGTTGTGGGCGGAGATGTTACCTTAGATCAAGACGTTTCAACTAATGGTTCTCCAACATTCCTAGGTTTAGCTCTACCTGCTAAACAAATTTCTATAGGCAATCAAACCATCACCTTACCTGAGGCAACCGGCACAGTATTACTTGATTCAACTACTCAAACTATAACAAACAAAACCATTTCCGGATCATCTAATACTTTCTCTAATATCCCCACTTCTGCTCTAGCTAATACTAAGATAACTATTAATCCTGGTACTAACTTATCTGGTGGTGGTGATATTACTTTAGGTAGTTCAGGTACATTATCACTTAAAGATGATGTCTCCCTCTCTACAGTAACAGCATCATCCTATCTATCACTATCTCAAACTACGGCACCAACAACCACAACAGGCAAACTTTATAATGTTTCAGGCTCTCTTTATTGGAACGGAACAGACCTTACTGGTGGTGGTGCAATCCCAGAGGGAACTTCCGGCCAGACACTCTACTTTAATGATACTACCCTTACTGCTACTTCTAATCTTTTTAACAATGGTACTAATGTAGGTATTGGAACCCAAGTCCCTGGTGCAATTTTAGATGTCCGATCGAGTTTTGCTGATTCAAGTACTGCTCAAAATTATAACTTATTTGCCCAAGCCAGCGTAACAGCTGGTGAAACCACCAACTCCCCTTTTGTTGATGGAGGTTATCTTGAATCAAACTTTAGTGGTACAGATACTCAATATGGAATCAGAGGATTAGATGCCCGAGCATATAACTCTTCTACAGGAACAGTCTCCCGGGCTTTTGGGGCTTTTGACTTTGCCCAAAATACCAGTACCGGAATAATCACCTCTGCTGCAGGAACATTGAGCCGGGTAGTAAATTATGGAGCTGGAACAATTAATTCTGGCACACTATTTTATGGCACTACTTCCAATGGCAATGCATCCGGCACTATCGGAACTCTTTATGGTTTAAGACTTGATTCATGGGAAAACCTGGGAACAGTGGATACTTCTTATGGTATCTATATGAATGACTCAATTGATGTGGGAACTACCAGATATGCCCTCTACTCTGCCTCTACCTCTGATTCCTATTTTGCTGGTGATGTGGGAATCGGAACAACCAGTCCAGGATTTAAGTTAGATGTTAACGGCATAGTTAATGCAACTGCCCTTTATGTTAATGGTACTCCTTATATTGGTTCACAGTGGACTACTGCTGGTTCTGATATTTATTACAATGATGGTAATGTTGGAATTGGAACCACCACTCCAACATCTTTTACTTTAGAAGTTGGTGGACCCATTGGACCAGACGCTAATAACACCAGAGATATTGGATCACCTACTAAATATTTTGCAAATGCTTACATCACCAATTTAGTCAGTGGTAGTTCCGGAACAGTTGGTTATTGGGACAGAACCGGAACTGTCCTTTCTCCTGCAAATACCAGTGACAGTATAAGTTTAACCTTAGGAGCTGTTAATACCTCCGTTACAGCCAATTCAGTTACCCTTAATCCTGTCACTAATACTTCTGGTGATGTTACCCTGAAAGGTTTATCAGTAGGTTTTGGAGCTGGAACCGGTATTAATCAAAATGGGGCTGGCTCTTCCACTACTTTTAGCGGCGCTGATATTACCATCCCAGCTTTAACTCAAACTGATGGAACCTTAACTGCCAACGGAGTCCAGGTCACTACCCCATCCTCTATTACCACTGGAGGCACAGCCAATGGTTTAAAAGTTGTAGCTGCCGGTATTGGGGCAGGAGCATTAAATGGAGTCAGTATTGGTACTATCACTGCTGGCGATGGTACTGAAACAGCCTTAAATATTGGTACTGGTTGGGACAGCGCATTAACTGTAAATGGAGTAAATGTTGTAAATGGTTTGGGAGTTACTCAGGTAGCAGGAGGTGGTACAGGAATAGCTTCTTACACAGCTGGCGATTTAATTTATGCTACAGATACCACAACCTTAAATAAATTAGCCGCAGGTATTCTAAATAACGGCAAGGTCTTAGTCGTTTCTGATGGTTCACCAACCTGGGGAACCATTGATGGATCAGTTTGTTCTAATTGTTTAGTTAATAATCCAACAGGCACTCAAACTATAGCTCCAACCGGACAAGGCACCACTGGATTAACTATTAGACAAACTTCAACTGCCTTACCAACTCAAGATATTTTTTCTATTACCAATGCTGCTGGTGATGTTAAATACTTATCTGTTTCCAATAGCGGTGTAGTCAATTTAACAGGAACCAGCTCTGAAACCTTAACCCTAACCCCTTCAACAGATACAACAGCCCTGACTTTAGTTGGTACAAATGTTTTAACTCAAAAATTATCCTACTTTAATGCTAATAATAACCAGGGCACTGTTTTTGATTTATCCTATGGAGCTGCCCAAAGCTTAGCTGGAGATTTAACAGGACAAAGTATTAATTTAGCAACCAACCTAACTCCAACCAATTACTCTGTAGTTGGAGAAGCTATCACCCTACCACCAGTTACCAACACCCATACCACAGGAACTGTATATAACCGTGGCTTAGTAGTAACTACTGGTACAGGTTCTGGTGTAAACCAAAATGGATCAGGTGGAACAACAATTTATTCCGGAGTTGATTTAACTATGCCTGCTTTAACTCAAACCGCAGGTACTTTAACTGCAAATGGAATGTTAGTTACCACCCCCTCTTCTATAACTACCGGAGGAACAGCCAATGCAATTAATGTTTCTGCTTCGGGAGTAGGAGCAGGAAGCTTAAATGGTATTAATATAGGAGCTATTTCTTCTGCGGGAGCTGGTACAGAAACAGCCCTAAATATTGGTACTGGCTGGGATATGGGGATTAAATTAGGAGATGATTCAAAAGTAGGACTTGGTACCACTTCAGGTTATATTGAATTTGATAACCAGGCCACCAATGAAATTAATTTTATTAGTGCAAATGTTGGTATTGGTTCTACTGCCCCTACAGGTAAGCTGGATATTGTTGATACTTCAAATACTGCTGCTTCTTTGGTTTTAACCAATAATACTGCTACTACTATTGGGGCTGGAACAAATACTTTAGGGGTAATAGATCTACAATCCACTTCCTTAACTACTGGTAATTTTATGAATATGGAGTTAAATGCTCTTTCTTCAGGTAAAGGATTTAATCTAACTTCTACTTCTACTGCTCTCTCTTCTGGATCTTTGG